>NZ_JBIAPW010000001.1:0-545179 GCF_042888505.1 Streptomyces sp. NPDC002870 | reverse complement strand
GCCGGGGGGGGGGGGGGGGCGGGGGGGGGGGGGTTTGGGCCCCCCCCCCCCCCCCCCCCCCGGGGTGGGGGCCCCCCCCCCCCCCCCCCCCCCCCCCGCGGGGGGGGGGGGGGGGGGGGGGGGCCCCCCCCCCCCCCCCCCCTCCGGCGATTGAGGACACGCGCGAAGCGCGTACGGGGGTCTGGGGGCTTGCCCCCAGTTACGGGAAGGGGGGTGGGGAACAAGCCCGCCGCAGGCGCGCCACCCCCCACCCCCGCGCACAAAAAGGGCCGGGCCCGGGACAGATGTCCCGGGCCCGGCCCTCAGCCTGCCGACGGCTACGCGCGATACGCGCGACCCGCCGTCAGTTGTCGTCCTCGTCGATCAGGAACCCACGCATCGGCGACGGCGCCTGCTGCATCGGCTGCGGAGCCTGCGGCCGCACCGGTGCCATCGGCTGGGTCATCGCCGGCGACATCTGCTGCTGGCCGCCGTACGACGGCGCGCCGCCCATGGACGGGTTGCCACCCATCGGCTGCCCCATCGACTGGTTGCCGCCCATGGTGTGACCCATCGCACCCGCACCGGCCGGAGCCATCGACGGAGCCGACGGCAGCGAAGGCGCGGACGGGCTGCGCGGCGGGGCCAGCGAGTCGTCGGCCTGGGTCTCCAGCTGACGCAGCTGGCTCTCCAGGTACGACTTCAGCCGGGTGCGGTACTCGCGCTCGAAGCCTCGCAGGTCCTCGACCTTGCGCTCCAGCGTGGCACGCGCGGACTCCAGCGAGCCCATCGCGACGCGGTGCTTCTCCTGGGCGTCCCGCTCAAGAGCGTCCGCCTTGGCGCGGGCGTCGCGCTCCAGGCCCTCGGCGCGGCTGCGCGCCTCGCCGACGATCTTGTTGGCCTCGGAACGGGCCTCCGCGATCGCCTGGTCGGCGGTCTGCTGCGCCAGCGAGAGCACCCGCGCGGCGCTGTCGCCGCCGGGGCCCTGACCGGGCTGTCCCATCTGCGGACCGTGACCGCCCATGGGGCCGCCCATCGGGCCACCCATGGGACCGCCCTGCATCGGGCCGGGGCCGTGCGGGCCCTGCGGACCGCCATGGCTGGGACCGGCGGGCAGCTGCGGAGCACCACCGGGCAGCTGGGGCGGACCCATCTGCGGGGGCTGCTGCTGGACCGGCGGTCCGGATATGGCGGCGGGCACCGGAGCCCCCGGACCACGGCCGTCCTGCTGCTCCGGCGGCTTGCGCATGCCCTGCTGCTGCTGGTTCTGCGCGGCCGCACGCGTCGCCGCGGCCAGCTTGGCGCGCAGGTCCTCGTTCTCGCGGAGCAGGCGGGTCAGTTCGGACTCGACCTCGTCGAGGAAGGCATCGACCTCGTCCTCGTCATAGCCTTCTCGGAGGCGGACGGTCGTGAACTGCTTGTTCCGCACGTCCTCGGGGCTCAGCGGCATCTCTTCTTCACCTCTACGTAGTCGTCGGCAGTCGGCAAGACCGTATCGCTCACATCAGTTCCCCACGCTGTTCACGACAGAGATCAGGATGTAAACGATGATCATCAGAACGAAGAAGGACAGGTCGAGTGCCACGCCCCCGAGACGCAACGGCGGAATGAACCGCCGCAGAAGCTTGAGCGGTGGATCGGTGACAGTGTAGGTGGCCTCCAGAACGACCACCATCGCCTTGCCGGGTTGCCATGAGCGGGCGAACTGGAAGACGTAGTCCATGACCAGCCGGAAGATCAACACGACCAGGAAGCACATCAGCGCGATGTAGATCACATCCAAAGCGACGCCCATCCCGCGCTTCCCTCTCCCCTGGCTCTCGTGTCACCGGCCTCTCGGCCGGGTCACCGGCCTCTCGGCCGGGTCGTTCCGGTCTCGTATTTCTCAGCTCTGGTTGAAGAACCCGCCCTCTGCGATGCGGGCCTTGTCCTCCGCCGTGACATCGACGTTAGCAGGCGACAACAGGAACACCTTCTGCGTCACCCGCTCAATGCTGCCATGCAAACCGAAGACGAGTCCCGCGGCAAAGTCGACAAGTCGCTTCGCATCGGTGTCGTCCATCTCCGTGAGGTTCATGATCACCGGGGTGCCCTCGCGGAAGTGTTCCCCGATGGTACGGGCCTCGTTGTAGGTCCGCGGGTGCAGTGTGGTGATGCGGTAAGGCTCCCGCTCGGACACAACTTTGGGCATGATCACCGGTGCGTTCTTCTCCAGGCTCGGACGTTCAGGTGTGATGGATGCCACGGGGGCGATTCGTGCCGGACGTCCACTTTCAGCGGGAAGCGGAAGCGGCTCGCGCTGCGCGGGCGGCTGTACCACCCGCATCGGCTCCTCCCGCTCCACCTGGTGCGGGGGCTGGTGCCGCCGGTGGTCCCGCTCGGGCTCCGGCTCGGGTTCGAAATCGTCATCGGGATCGAAACCCCGGCCGTCGTATCCATCGTCCTCCACGAGGCCGAGGTAGACCGCCATCTTGCGCATCGCGCCGGCCATTCTCTGAGTCCTCCGCTCTGTGGTGGATCGGCATTCGTCACCAAGTGCCCGCGATCCACTCGGTCTGCCCGTATTTGACGGGAATGACCATATTTTCTGCTGTGGTCCGACTTGCTTGGCGACGTTACCCGAGCCGGGGTCGGACTCCGAGTACCGCAGTGCCGACGCGCACATGTGTCGCTCCGGCCGCCACCGCTTGTTCGAGGTCCGCACTCATCCCTGCTGACACCATGTTCGCAGCCGGATGCCCGGCGCGCAGGCTGGATGACAATTCCATCAGCCGCTCGAACGCCGCCTGTTGCCGTCCCGCATACGGTCCGGCGAGCGGCGCGACAGTCATCAGACCGTCCAGCCGCAGTCCCGGCGCTCCGTCGATCGCGACGGCCAACTCATCGATGCCGTCCGGTGCGACGCCTCCGCGCTCCCCCCGCTCGCCCGACTCCGCGTCCAGCGCCACCTGAATCAGGCAGCCCAGCTCGCGCTCGGCGCGAACCGCGGCGGCGGACAGCGAAGTGACGAGCTTGAGCCGGTCGACAGATTGCACGACATCGGCATAACTCGCCACGGAACGGACCTTGTTGGTCTGCAACTGCCCGACAAAGTGCCAGCGGAGGTCCAGATCCGAACAGGCTGCAGCTTTCGGCGCAGCGTCCTGATCACGGTTCTCGGCCACATGAAGCACACCGAGTTCATGGAGCAGTCGCACATCACTCGCCGGGTAGGTCTTGGTGACCACGACGAGGGTCACCTCTTCCCGCTTGCGGCTGGCGGCCGCGCAGGCGGAGGCGATACGTTCCTCCACTGCCGTCAGACTGTCGGCGAGTTCAGTTCTGCGGTCCGTCATGCTCGGGTCTCTCCTGCCGGGGGTCCGGGGGTCGTTCCCCGGGAAGGCACAGCCAGCCAGACATATCCGGCGAGCCGCCCCGTGGTGCGGTCGCGGCGGTACGAGTAGTGGTCCGGCGATTCCAGTGTGCACACCGGCGAACGCTGCCGGTCCCGTACCCCGAGCGCTTCGAGCTGGGCGTGGACTGCGGCGGTGACGTCGACGGCCGGGGTGCCCCAGCTGGTCTCGGACCAGGCCGCCGGTTCGGCCGCGGCCACTTCCGATCGCATCTGATCAGGGACTTCGTAGCAGCGTCCGCAGACGGCGGGTCCGGTACGGGCGATGATCCGGGCGGGCTCCGCGCCCAGCGACTTCATCGCCTCGACGGTCGCGGGCACGATCCCCGCGACCATTCCGGGACGGCCCGCGTGCGCGGCGGCCACCACGCCCGCGACCGGATCGGCCAGCAGTACGGGGGTGCAGTCCGCGGTCAGTACGGCGAGCGCGAGCCCCCGCCGCGCGGTGACCACACCGTCCACCGCCGGTACCGGCCCGTCGCCCCAGGGCCCGTCGACCTCGGCGACATCCTTGCCGTGGACCTGGTTCATCCACACGATCTCGTCCGGGTCGAGCCCCAGTTCCTTCGCCGCGATCGCGCGGTTGGTCAGCACCACCTCCCGGTTGTCGCCGACCGCTCCGCCGAGGTTGAGCTCCTCGTACGGAACGGCGCTCACCCCGCCCCACCGGTCGGTGAAGGCGAAGTGCGCGCCGCTCTCGTGTATCGCGTCGTGCTGCACTGTCACTTCAAGAAGTCCGGGACATCCAGCTCTTCTGCCTGGCTGTCCTGGTACGGACGAGCCGGCGGCACCCCGTGTCCGGAGGCCGGGGAGTTCAGATCGTTCGCAACCGGAACGGACTCGGCCGGGGCCGAGGGCTCTTCGCGGGTCGGCACCGTGCCGAGTCCGGACGAACGCGAGGGATCCGTGGAGCGGGACGCGGTGGACGGCGGGTCCTCGCGCTTGCTCGTACTGGAGCCCAGAACCGTCTCCCGGCGGGTCGGCGGCTGTCCGCCGTCGAAGCCGGCCGCGATGACCGTGACCCGTACCTCGTCGCCCAGGGCGTCGTCGATGACCGCGCCGAAGATGATGTTGGCCTCGGGGTGGGCGGCCTCGCTCACCAGCTGGGCCGCCTCGTTGATCTCGAAGAGACCGAGGTCCGAGCCGCCGGAGATGGAGAGCAGCACCCCGCGGGCGCCGTCGATGGAGGCCTCCAGCAGCGGCGAGGAGATCGCCATCTCGGCGGCGGCCACCGCGCGGTCGTCGCCGCGGGCCGAGCCGATGCCCATGAGCGCCGATCCCGCCTCGGACATCACGGACTTGACGTCTGCGAAGTCGAGGTTGATCAGGCCGGGGGTGGTGATCAGGTCGGTGATGCCCTGGACACCTGACAGGAGCACCTGGTCCGCGGACTTGAAGGCGTCCAGCACGCTCACCTGGCGGTCCGAGATGGACAGCAGGCGGTCGTTCGGGATCACGATGAGGGTGTCGACCTCTTCACGGAGCTCAGCGATGCCGTCCTCCGCCTGGTTGGCGCGGCGGCGGCCCTCGAAGGTGAACGGGCGGGTGACCACTCCGATCGTGAGGGCGCCCAGCGTGCGCGCGATGTTGGCGACGACGGGTGCGCCACCGGTTCCGGTGCCGCCGCCTTCGCCGGCGGTGACGAAGACCATGTCGGCCCCCTTGAGGACCTCCTCGATCTCCTCACGGTGGTCCTCTGCCGCCTTGCGACCGACTGCGGGGTTGGCTCCGGCCCCCAGGCCGCGGGTGAGTTCACGACCGACGTCGAGCTTGACGTCGGCGTCGCTCATCAACAGGGCTTGCGCATCAGTGTTGATCGCGATGAACTCGACGCCCTTGAGACCGACCTCGATCATTCGGTTGATGGCATTGACACCACCGCCGCCGACACCGATGACCTTGATGACTGCGAGGTAGTTCTGCGGTGCTGCCACGTCGAAGGCCTCTCGCCTCGAGTTACGTGTCGTCGCTTCGCGTTGGTTGCCGCGCCGCGACGACGGATGCCGATGGGACGGTCCGAAACGCCGACCCAAACCCTAACGTTGAAGTTTAGGGTTACCAGTGTGTCTGTTCGCTGGACTCTTCCGAACAGGACACTAAGTCGACAAGTGGCGCACGTTCAACGAACACGCCGAACCTCCCGTTTTTCTTTTCACCCTATGTGATCAGCCGTTGCGCTGACCAACCAGGGGGCTGGCCAGCACATTTGGACGTCAACTCCTCGATGCGGCAGGGGCGGTGGGCGCACTTACATCGAAGTGCCGGGCCTTCGGCGCGGCTTTCATCAGTGCGGTCAGAGCGCGCGCCTTCGCCTCGCCGTCCTCCGCGCTGCCCCAGACGACCGTGCGGTCCCGACTCAACTCCACGGTGATGTAGTCGTACGAGCGGACCGCGACGGCTCTTGTGTCCGCGACGACTTCTCCGGGGAGTTCGCCCCTGACACGTACCGCCTCGGCAAGGAGTCTGTCCGCGCCGAAACGGCGCAGACTCGGGGACTGATCCACTGTCAATTCGAGTAGCGGAACAGCCTTGGGGGCCTTGTCCACCGTGGCGAACCGGACGCCCTTCGCGTCCACTTCGATGAACTTTGCGCCCTTTTCGATGAGCAGCACGGGCTTTCGCTCAGTCACTTTGAGATCGATCCCGCGCGGCCATGACCGAACGACATCCACCGAGTCGATACGGGGCAGCTTATGCCTGAGACGGGCCTCAATGGCGTCCGTATCGACGGAAATCAGCGGCGCACCGACCGGAACAGCGGCCGCGGCCATCACTTCGCCCCGCGTCAGAACCTCGGTGCCCGATGTCGTGACACGTTCCGCACGCAGCCACGAGGAGCCGTAAAGCACCCAGATTCCGCCCGCGACGAGCAGGATCGCGGCGGCGACGATCAGCAGCGCGCGGCGGCCGGGGAGACGCAGCCGACGGGCCGGGGAGCCCTGGCGGGGAGGGCGGGCCGACCCCGCGCTCCCGCCAGGGGACTTGCTCGCCCCGCGTTCGGCGGTGGTCGGTCCGGCCACGCTCCCCTGCCCTTCTTACGCCTGGCGGCGTGCAGCGATCGCCTCGTACACCATGCCGACGAGCAGGTCGTCGGCGTCCCTGCGGCCGAACTCGGCGGCGGCACGGGACATCTCGTACAGCCGGTGCGGATCGGCGAGCACCGGAAGGACATTGCCCTGGACCCACGCGGGGGTCAGTTCGGCGTCGTCGACCAGCAGTCCGCCGCCGGCCTTCACCACCGGCTGGGCGTTCAACCGCTGTTCACCGTTGCCGATCGGCAGGGGTACGTAGGCGGCGGGGAGCCCGACGGCGGAGAGCTCGGCGACGGTCATCGCGCCCGCGCGGCAGAGCATCATGTCGGCCGCGGCGTACGCGAGATCCATCCGGTCCACGTACGGTACCGGGATGTAGGGCGGCATACCGGGCATGTTGTCCACGCGCGGCAGTTCGTTCTTCGGGCCGACCGCGTGCAGGATCTGGATGCCGGAGCGCTGAAGCACCGGCGCGATCTGCTGGATCACCTCGTTGAGGCGGCGGGCGCCCTGCGAGCCGCCGGAGACCAGCAGGGTGGGCAGGTTGGGGTCCAGACCGAAGGCGGCACGCGCCTCGGGGCGCACCCGTGCGCGGTCGAGGGTGGCGATGGTGTGGCGCAGCGGGATGCCGATGTAGCGGGAGTTGCGCAGCTTGCTGTCCGGCGTGGCGACGGCCACGCCCGCGGCGTACCGCGAGCCGATCTTGTTGGCCAGGCCGGGGCGCGCGTTGGCCTCGTGGACCACGATGGGCACCCCGAGCCGCTTGGCGGCCAGATAGCCGGGCAGCGCGACATAGCCGCCGAAGCCGACGACGCAGTCCGCCTTCGTACGCTCCAGGATCTGCTCGGCGGCCTTGATGGTGCCGCGCAGCCGTCCGGGGACGGTGATCAGCTCAGGGGTGGGTTTGCGCGGCAGCGGAACGGCGGGAATGAGCGCCAGCTCGTAGCCGCGCTCGGGCACGAGCCTGGTCTCGAGCCCCTTCTCCGTGCCCAGCGCCGTGATTCCCACGGCCGGGTCCTGCCTGCGCAGGGCGTCCGCGAGGGCGAGCGCGGGCTCGATGTGGCCGGCGGTCCCCCCACCGGCGAGTACGACATGCACCGAAATTCACCGCTCTCCGGACGGACGCTTCTTGACGCGCCGCCTCATCGTCTTCCATCTCACCCCGGGCCTCCGCATGGCCAGGGCCGCCTTCGCGGCGGGATCCTCTCGCGCGAAGGCGATCAGCAGCCCGACCGCGAACATGGTCGGCAGCAGGGCCGACCCTCCGTAGGAGAACAGCGGGAGCGGGACACCGGCAATCGGCAGCAGACCGAGCACCGCACCAATGTTGACCACGGCCTGGGCCGTGATCCAGGTGGTCACGCCTCCCGCGGCATACCTCACGAAGGGGTCCTCCGTGCGTCCGGCCACGCGGATACCCGCATAGCCTAGAGCCGCGAAGAGAGCGAGCACCGACAGCGTCCCCGCCAGCCCCAGCTCCTCCCCCGCGATGGCGAAGATGAAATCGGTGTGGGGTTCTGGGAGTTGACCCCATTTTTCCACACTTGCGCCGAGACCGGAACCGAACCATCCGCCGGAGGCAAGAGCATAGATGCCGTGGACGGCCTGCCAGCACTCGCCCTGGGGGCCGAGGTCGATCGCGCCGACGCAGAAGAGCCGGGACATCCGGTTCTCGTTCGTCTTGATGAGCATGACACCGACGAGAGCGGCGACCGCCAGCACCCCCGCGAAAAGCCGGGTCGGCGCTCCGGCCAGCCACAACAGTCCGAAGAGGATCGCGGTGAGGATGATCGCCGTACCCATGTCGCCGCCGAGCATGATCAGGCCGAGCAGCAGAAAGGCGACCGGGACGAGCGGCACCAGCATGTGCTTCCACTGGGTCAGCAGCCGTTTGTCCTGTTTGCGGGCGAGCAGATCGGCGCCCCACAGGATCAGCCCCAGCTTGCCGAACTCACTGGGCTGGAGCTGGAACGGTCCGCCGAGGTAGATCCAGTTCTGGTTGCCGTTGACCGCATGCCCTATCCCGGGGATCTGGACAAGCACCATCAGAAAGACGGTGCCCATCAGGAGCGGGTAGGCCAGCGCGCGGTGGAGCTTGGCCGGCATCCGGGACGCGAGCAGCAGCAGTCCGGTGCCGAGGACGGCGGCGAGGAACTGCTTGCGGAAGAAGTACGAGGCCGGGAGCGACAGCTCGAGCGCCTTGATCATCGAGGCGGAGTAGACCATCACCAGACCCAGCACGGTGATCAGCAGGCTGCTGCCGAGGATCAGGTAGTAGCCCGTCAGCGGGCGGTCCCAGGCCCGGCGGGCCTGCTCGTACAGCCTTCGTACGCCGCCGCCCCGGGGCCGCCGCGGATCGCTGGGCTCGCGGGCGCCACCGGCGGCGGGCGGCCGTCGCACGGTTCCCCCGGCCCGGCCGCGCAGCGCGAGCCCGGCGAGGGCCGTCGCCGGACCGGCGAGAGCGGGCCCCAGCCCGGCTGGGGCTCCTCCCCCTACGCCCCGAGGGGCGGGGCGGGACCCCCACCATTTTTCAGCCCGTCCGGCGATTGAGGACACTCCCCCTACGCCCTGGGGCCGTGGAAGGACCCCCAGCGGGAGTACCGCGGCGCCGAGGATCGGGCGGGCCGCGCTCCGGGCGGCGGCGGTGTCATCGGCCGACATGCTCGCTGTCCCCTCCAGTCGTGCCTGGTGCGGCCGCCGGAATCCCGGGCGGCCCCCGGGACGCACGGCACGGGGGCGGCCCGGTCAGGCGGGCTCGGCGGCGAGTGCGCGGACCGCGGCCGCGAACGCCTCGCCTCGCTTGTTGTAGTTGACGAACATGTCCATCGAGGCGCAGGCCGGAGCCAGCAGAACCGTGTCCCCCGGCCGGGCGAGCCGCGCTGCTTCCAGGACCGCCGCCGACATCGCCCCAGTGTCTGTCCGGTCGAGGTCGACGACAGGGACCTGAGGGGCGTGTCGCAGCAGGGCTTCGCGGATCAGTGCGCGGTCCGCGCCGATCAGTACGACACCGCGCAGGCGATTTGCCGACTTGTCGACGAGTTCGTCGAAAACCGCGCCCTTGGCCAGGCCGCCGGCGATCCACACGATGGGCTCGTAGGCCGCCAGGGACGCCTGGGCGGCATGGGTGTTGGTGGCCTTGGAGTCGTCGATGTACGCGACACCGGCGACGTCGGCAACCTTCTCGATGCGGTGCGGGTCGGGGCGGAAGGCGCGCAGTCCGTCGCGTACGGCTGCGGGCGGGACGCCGTACGCACGGGCCAGCGCCGCGGCCGCCAGCGCGTTGGCGATGTTGTGCGGGGCCGGCGGGTTGACGTCCGCGACCTCGGCGAGCTCCTGGGCCTGCTGCTGCCGGTTGTCCACGAAGGCGCGGTCGACCAGGATCCCCTCGACGACTCCGACCTGGGAGGGCCCCGGCGCGGCGAGGGTGAAGCCGATCGCCCGGCAGCCCTCCTCGACGTCCGCCTCGCGCACCAGGTCCTCGGTCGCCTTGTCGGCGGCGTTGTAGACGCAGGCGACGGTGTTGCCTGCGTAGATCCGGCCCTTGTCGGCGGTGTACGCCTCCATGGAGCCGTGCCAGTCGAGGTGGTCCGGCGCGATGTTGAGCACGGCGGCGGAGTGGGCGCGCAGCGAGGGCGCCCAGTGCAGCTGGTAGCTGGAGAGTTCGACGGCGAGTACGTCGTACTCCTCGTCGCCGAGGACCGCGTCGAGCAGCGAGACGCCGATGTTGCCGACGGCCGCTGTGCGCAGACCCGCGGCCTCGAGGATCGAGGCGAGCATCCGTACGGTCGTGGTCTTGCCGTTGGTGCCGGTGACCGCGAGCCAGGGCGCTGCTTTTCTGCCGTCCCGACCCCGCAGCCGCCACGCCAGTTCGACGTCGCCCCATACCGGGACGCCCGCCTCTGCGGCGGCCGCGAAGAGCGGCTTGTCCGGCTTCCAGCCGGGCGTGGTGACGATGAGTTCGGTCCCGGCGGGCAAGGTCGCACCGTCGCCGAGGCGGACGGTGATGCCCTCCGCCTCCAGTTCGGCCGCCTGCGCACGGGAGCGCTCGTCGTCCCCGTCGTTGACGACCGTGACGACGACGCCGAGGCCGTGCAGTACCCGGGCGGCGGGGATACCGCTCACGCCCAGGCCCGCGACCGTGACCTTCTTGCCCTGCCAGGTGCTCACTTTTCGGCTGCCCATCCCGCGTAGAAGAGGCCCAGACCCACGATGACGCACATGCCCTGGATGATCCAGAAGCGGACCACCACAAGGACTTCCGACCACCCCTTGAGTTCGAAGTGGTGCTGCAGCGGCGCCATCCGGAAGACCCGCTTGCCGGTCATCTTGAAGGAGCCGACCTGGATGACCACGGACATGGTGATCAGGACGAAGAGACCGCCGAGGAGGGCCAGCAGGAGTTCCGTACGGGAGCAGATCGCCAGACCCGCGAGCGCTCCGCCGAGTGCGAGCGACCCTGTGTCGCCCATGAAGATCTTGGCGGGCGAGGTGTTCCACCACAGAAAGCCGAAGCAGGAACCCATCAGGGCAGAGGCGACGACCGCGAGGTCGAGCGGATCGCGTACCTCGAAGCAGGCGTTGGGGTTGGTCAGCGTCACCGCGTTGGCGCAGGACTCCTGGAACTGCCACAGCCCGATGAAGGTGTAGGCGCCGAAGACCATCACCGACGCGCCGGTGGCCAGGCCGTCCAGACCGTCCGTCAGATTCACGCCGTTCGACATCGCGAGAATCATGAACAGCGCCCAGACGACGAACAGCACCGGGCCGATCGACCAGCCGAAGTCCGTGATGAAGGACAGCTTGGTGGAGGCGGGGGTCTGGTGACGACTGTCGGCGAACTGCAGTGACAGCACGGCGAAGGCGATGCCGACGATCAGCTGCCCGGCCATTTTGGCCTTGGCCCGCAGACCGAGCGAGCGCTGCTTGACGATCTTGATGTAGTCGTCCAGGAAGCCGACCAGGCCCATGCCCGCCATCAGGAAGAGCACCAGCACACCCGAGAACGTCGGGTCCTCGCCGGTGATCACCTTGGCGAGGGCGTACGCGATCAGCGTGGCCAGGATGAAGGAGATGCCGCCCATGGTGGGCGTGCCCTGCTTGCTGCCGTGGCTGCGCGGGCCGTCGTCCCGGATGAACTGCCCGTATCCCTTGCGGGCCAGGAGTTTGATCAGCAGCGGGGTGCCGACCAGGGTCAGGAAGAGCCCAATGGCTCCCGCGAAGAGGATCTGCCTCATCGGACGGCACCCTCACCCTCGAGAAGCGCCTGTGCAACCCGCTCCAGACCGACCGATCTGGAAGCCTTCACCAGCACGACGTCTCCCGGACGCAGCTCACTGCGCAACAGGTCGACCGCCGCCTGCGCGTCGGACACGTGCACCGACTCCTCACCCCACGAACCCTCGTTATATGCGCCCAGTTGCAACCAGGACGCTTCCCTGCCCCCGACTGCGACGAGCTTGCTGACGTTGAGCCGGACGGCAAGCCGTCCGACCGCGTCGTGCTCGGCGAGCGCTTCGTCGCCGAGCTCGGCCATCTGGCCGAGCACCGCCCACGTACGGCGCCCTTTGCCCATGGCCGCGAGCGCACGAAGGGCGGCTCGCATGGACTCGGGGTTCGCGTTGTAGGCGTCATTGACGATCGTCACGCCGTCCGGACGCTCGGTGACCTCCATGCGCCAGCGGGAGAGGGTGCCCGCCTCGGAGAGCGCGAGGGCGATCTCGTCGACGGACATGCCCAGCTCATGGGCGACGGCGGCCGCGGCGAGCGCGTTCGACACGTGGTGCTCACCGTACAGCCGCATGGTCACGTCACTGCACCCGGTGGGGGTTTGGAGCGTGAAGGCGGGCTGTCCTAGTCGGGTGAGCCGGACATTCTCGGCGCGTACGTCGGCGTCCGGGGCCTCTCCGAAGAGGACGACCCGGGCTTTGGTACGGGTCGCCATGGCGCGTACGAGAGGGTCGTCGGCGTTGAGGACGGCCACGCCGTCCTTCGGCAGACACTCGACGATCTCGCCTTTGGCCTCGGCGATCTGCTCGCGGCCGCCGAACTCGCCGATGTGGGCGCTGCCGACGTTCAGTACGAGGCCGACCTTCGGCGGTACGAGTCCGGTGAGGTAGCGGATGTCGCCGATGTACCGGGCGCCCATTTCCAGGACGAGGTGCTCGGTGTCCTCTGCGGCCCGCAGCGCGGTCAGCGGCAGGCCGATCTCGTTGTTCAGATTGCCCGCGGGGTAGACCGTGGGGCCCTTGCGCTCCAGGACCTGGGCGAGGAGGTCCTTGGTGCTGGTCTTGCCCGAGGAGCCGGTGAGCGCGATGGCTGTGGTGCCGAGGCGCTCGACGACGGAGCCCGCGAGGGCGCCGAGCGCGACGGTGACGTCGGGCACGACGATCGCGGGTACGCCGACGGGGCGGGTGGCCAGCACCGCTGCCGCACCCGCCGCGACGGCGCGCTCGGCGTAGTCGTGTCCGTCTACGTGCTCGCCGGCGAAGGCGGCGAAGAGACTGCCGGGCCGCACCGCGCGGGAGTCGATGACGACGGGGCCGGTGACCCGCACGGCCGGATCCGGTATGTCGTACGACTGCCCGCCGACGATTTCGGCGATCTCGGCGAGGGAGAGGGCGATCACTACTTCATCCCACTGTCTTTATGGATTGCAGCGTTCTCGATGGCGGCGCGCAGGACCTGGCGGTCGTCGAAGGGGCGGACCACGCCGGCGATGTCCTGGCCCTGCTCATGGCCCTTGCCGGCGATCAGCACGGTGTCGCCAGGCTGGGCGCGGGCGACGGCCGCCGCGATGGCCGCGGCCCGGTCGGCTTCTACCAGGACGTCGCCGCGCTCGTGGATCGGCACCTCTGCGGCGCCGGCGAGCATCGCGGCGAGGATCGCGAGGGGGTCCTCGGAGCGGGGGTTGTCGGAGGTCAGTACGGCGGTGTCGGCGAGGCGGGCGGCGGCCGCGCCCATCGAGCCGCGCTTGGTCACATCCCGGTCGCCGCCGCAGCCGAGGACGATGTGCACCTTGCCCTCTGTGACCTTGCGCAGGGAGCGCAGGACCGATTCGACGGCGTCCGTCTTGTGGGCGTAGTCGACGACGGCGAGATACGGCTGGCCCGCGTCCACGCGCTCCAGGCGGCCCGGTACGCCCGGGACGGCGGCGATGCCGTCAGCGGCGGTCTGCGGGTCGATCCCGGCGACGGCGAGGGTGACGATGGCGGCCAGGGTGTTGGCGACGTTGAACGGGCCGGGCAGCGGGGCCCCGGCGCGGATCCGCTCGCCGCCCGGGCCGACCGCGGTGAAAACCGAGCCGACTGCGCTGATCTCAACGTTCTCGGCCCGCCAGTCGGCGTCCGGGTGGCCCTCTGCGGAGAAGCTGGTGACCGGGACGGACGCCTCCTTGAGGAGCCTGCGGCCGTACTCGTCGTCGAAGTTGACGACCCCGAGCTTGCTGCGCTTCGGCGTGAACAGCTGGGCCTTCGCCTGGAAGTAGTCCTCCATGTCGGAGTGGAATTCCATGTGCTCGGGGCTGAGGTTGTTGAAGACGGCGACGTCGAAGACGCAGCCGTCGACCCGGCCCAGCACGAGGGCGTGGCTGGAGACCTCCATGGCGACCGCCTCGACGCCGCGCTCGCGCATGACGGCGAACAGGGCCTGGAGGTCGGTGGCTTCTGGGGTGGTGCGCTCGGACTTGATGCGCTCGTCGCCGATCCGCATCTCGACCGTGCCGATCAGCCCGGTGCTGCGGCCCGCCGCCTTCAGCCCGCCTTCGACGAGATACGCCGACGTGGTCTTGCCGGAGGTGCCGGTGATGCCGATCTGGAGCAGCGCCTCGCCGGGCTGTCCGTAGATCTCGGCGGCGAGCTCGCCCATGCGGCCCCGCGGGTTCTCGGTGACCAGGACCGGCAGACCGGTCGCCGCGGCGCGCTCGGCGCCTGTCGGGTCGGTGAGGATCGCGGCCGCTCCGAGGTCCGCGGCCTGCGCCACGAAGTCGGCGCCGTGGAGGCGGGCGCCGGGCAGGGCGGCGTACACGTCACCGGGGCGTACCGCCCGCGAGTCGTGGGTGATGCCGGTGACCTCACCGGGGACCCCGTCGGGACTGGGAGCCTTCGCACCCAGCCGGGCGGCCAGCTCCCCAAGTGGCGTCGGCCGGGGCCGGTCCGGACGGGGCGCACCCGGCTGCTTCGCGGGGGCGTCCTGCTGGGCGGTTCGGTACTGATCAGCATGTGACACGGCGGTGAGCGTACCGGGCGCACCCTGCCCGGGGCGAAGTGAGGGGCCCGGGGCAGTGCCGTGGACCGGGCGGTTCCCGGAATCGGAGGTGATCGTTGTCACTGGTGGTTCCTCGGGGTCACTGACCGGGTTTGAAGGTGACGGGCAGCCGGACGGGGTCTGCGCCGGTCGGGGCGGCCTGGACGGTCTTCAGAGCGAACTCCATGACCTTCCGGTAGATCGGCCCGCAGATCTGGCCGCCGAAGTAGCTGCCCTTGGTGGGGTTCTGGATGGCGCAGTAGACGGTGATCTGTGGCTTGTCGGCGGGCGCGAAGCCTGCGAAGGAGGCGGTGTAGCCCTTGTAGCGGCCCAGTTCCGGGTCGACGCGGTTGGCCGTGCCGGTCTTGCCCGCGACGCGGTAGCCGGGGATACGGGCCTTGGTGCCGGTGCCCTCTTGGTCGTCGACGACCGACTCCAGCATGGTGGCAAGCGTCCTGGCGGTCTCCTTGCTGACGACGCGCGTTTTCTCGGGGGCGGGCGCGGGGGTGAAGCGGCCGTCGGGCCCCTTGGTGCCGCGGATCAGGGTGGGCTCGATGCGTACGCCGCCGTTGGCGATCGTCGAGTAGACAGAGGCCGCCTGCATGGCGTTGAGGGAGAGGCCCTGGCCGAAGGGGATCGTGTACTGCTGCGAGGTGGACCAGTCCTGCGGATTGGCGAGGATGCCGGGCGTCTCGCCCGGATAGCCGATGCCGGTCGGTCTGCCGATGCCGAACTTGCGCAGGTAGGAGTGGAGCACCGCGTTGGCCTCGCGCTGCGTCTCGCCGAGCTGGCCGGTCGCCAGGATGGTGCCGATGTTGCTGGACTTGGCCAGTACGCCGTTGAGCGTGAGGTACCAGGTGGGGTGGTCGATGTCGTCCTTGAAGAGCCGGTCGCCGCGGTGCAGCCGGTTGGGGACGACGACGTGCGTACCGGGCGTGGCGGCCTTCTCCTCCAGCACGGCGGCCATCGACATCACCTTCGCGGTGGAGCCCGGTTCGTAGGCGTCCTGGAGTGCGGCGTTGCCCATGGCGGCCGAGTTGGCCTGGGTGATGTCGTTGGGGTCGAAGCCGGGCGCGTTGGCCATGGCGAGGACCTCGCCGGTCTGGGTGTTCTGCACTATCACGTAGCCGCGATCGGCCTTGGACTTCCTCACCTGGGCGCTGATGGCCTCCTGGGCCGCCCACTGGATGTCCCGGTCGATGGTCAGCTCGATGTCGGAGCCGGGGACGGCGGGGACCTCGCGGGAGCCCGCGGTGGGGACCCGGCGGCCGCCGGCCTGTGCGTAGGTGATCTGCCCGTCCTGGCCTGCGAGGGCCTTGTCGAGCATGGACTCCACGCCGCCGCCTCCGCGGCCGTCGGCGTTGACGAAGCCCAGTATCCCGGCGGCGAGATCGCCGTTGGGGTAGACGCGTTTGCTGCTCGGCTCCTGGAAGACGCCGAGCAGCGCATTGGCGCCGGGGCCGCCCTTGCGCTTGTCGGCCGCGGCCTTCTCGGCGAAGACGCCCTTGAGGTCCTTGATCTGGTTCCACACCTGCGGGGTCTGGCGGCGGGCCAGCACGGTGTAGCGGGACCCCGGGGTCTTGAGCTTCTTGGCGAGTTCGGCGGTGTCCTTGCCGAGAATCGGGGCGAGGAGCGCGGCCGCCTGTTCCGGTGCGTCGGGGGCCTTGCTCTCCTTCGGCGTGAACAGCGCCGGGTCGGCGGTGATGTCGTATGCGTCGACGCTGGTGGCCAGTGCGATGCCGGCCCGGTCGGTGATCTCGCCGCGCTCCGCGGTGAGCTTGTGGCTGAGGTAGCGATTCTTCTCCGCCTTGGCGGCGTACGCGCTCGCGTCGACGGCCTGTACCTGGAGGAGGCGTACGACGAAGGCCAGCATCACCAGGGTCAGGCCGAGGCTGACCAGACGCAGCCGGGGGCGGGGGCTGCCGAGCCTGATGGTGCGCGGGCCGGAGCGCGGGCGGCGGGGCGCGGGGCGGGCGGGCGAGCGCCGGGCGGGTCCTGGCACCCGGCGGCGCGGAGGTTGCTTGGGGGGCACTGCGTCACCTGCCGGGGGTCGTCGGGTTCGGCTTCGCGGGCGGGCTCGACGGCTCGGCCGCCGCGGTGGGCGCGGCCGGCGCGGGCTGACCGGCGGGCGCTGACTGCTGTGACTGCGGCGCGGCGGACGGCGGGGGGGCCGGAGGCGGGGTGGCCGGAGACGAGTCGGCCGACGGCATGGCGGCCGGGGTCGACGGGGTTGCGGCGAGGGCCTGCGTCGGCGAGGGCGAGGGGGCCGGGGTTGCCGGGTCCGGGACATCCAGGGGTGAGGGGACCGGGATCGGCTGTCCGGTGGCCCGGCGGGGCACGCCGCGGACCGTGCCGTCCGGGTCGAGGAAGGCGGGGCTGCCGCCGGGCACCATGCCGAGCTCGCGGGCCCGCCGCTCCAGTGCGTCGGGGGCGGAGAAGCCGTCCACGTCCCGTTGCAGCTCCTGCTGCTCGTCGGTGAGTTCGGTGGTCTTCCGCTTGAGCTCACTCAGCTTGAACGAACCCTGGTTGAGCGCGGAGTTCAGCAGCAGGAGCGTGATCAGCCCGCCGCCGAGGAGCACCACGACCAGCAGGACGAAGGGGGTGCGGGCTGCGCTGCTCGGCCTCGACGGCATCAGCCCGGCGAGCCGCGCGGCTCGCCCCTTCAGCTGCTTGGCCGCTGTGCTCACCTGTTCTCCCCGCTCTCCCCCGGAGCTGACGCCCGGGTGGGGGTGCCCCCGGAGCGGCCGGGGGAAGTACCCCCGTCTGTGCCCGCGCGGCGCGGAGGTGCGGCCATCGCCGTCGGCGGCGGCCCGGCTGCCGCGCGTGCGTCGCTCACACGTCCTCCCGGATGCGCTGCGCTCCCCTGAGCCGCGCCGGCGCCGCGCGGCGGTTCTGGGCGACCTCTTCCTCGGTCGGCAGCTCGGCGCCGCGGGTCAGCAGTTTGAGCCGCGGCTGGTACTCCTCGGGGACGACCGGCAGGCCGGGCGGCGCCGTGTTGGCCGCGCCGGCCGCGAAGACCTGCTTGACGAGCCGGTCCTCGAGGGAGTGGTACGACAGGACGGCGATGCGGCCGCCGACGGCGAGCGCGCCGACCGCGGCCGGGATGGCGTGCTCCAGGACGGTCAGCTCGCCGTTGACCTCGATGCGCAGCGCCTGGAAGGTGCGCTTGGCGGGGTTGCCACCGGTCCGCTTGGCGGCCTGCGGCAGGGCGTTGCGGATCAGCTCGACGAGCCTGGCGCTGTTGCTGAAGGGTTCCTTCTCCCGCTCCCGTACGACCGCGGAGACGATCCGCTTGGCCTGCTTCTCCTCGCCGTACATGCGCAGGATCCGGACCAGCTCACCGGGCGGGTAGGTGTTGAGGACCTCGGCCGCGCTGACGCCGGTCGTCTGGTCCATGCGCATGTCGAGCGGTGCGTCCTGGGCGTACGCGAATCCGCGGTCCGCCTCGTCGAGCTGCATGGAGGAGACGCCGAGGTCGAACAGGATGCCCTGGACGCGGGGGATCTTCAGTCGTTCGAGGACCTGGGGGAGCTCGTCGTAGACGGCGTGCACCAGGGTGGCCCGGTCGCCGAAGGGGGCGAGCCGTTCGCCGGAGAGCCGCAGCGCCTCCTTGTCCCGGTCGAGTGCGACCAGTCGTACCTCGGGGAACTGCGTGAGCAGGGCCTCGCTGTGTCCACCGAGGCCCAGGGTGCAGTCGACGACCACCGCGCCCGGCCGGTCCAGCGCCGGGGCCAACAGGTCCAGGCACCGCTGGAGCATCACCGGGACGTGTCGGGTCTGGCTCATGCGCGCCCCTCGCAGGGCTCGGGCCGACATTCGCCAGGCGCACGGCTTCTGATGATTCGCTCGCTGCGCTCGCTCATGCGCCCTCTCAGGTCCGGCGCGGGGGTACGTACTGCCGGGTCCCCGCCCGCACGTACGCCGCACACGCGGGGGAAACATCGAAAATTACAAGATGTGCTGGAAGTGTCCGTGAACTGCGCGTCACTTTAGTCCACGCGTCCTGCCGGTCAATCAACCGGCTGGCGCGTCGCGCGGGGGGCACGGGACGGGCCGGGGGAGCGGACACTTCACTCGTACGGACGCGGCCGCATCCCGCCTGTGGGTTAGGTCACAACAAGGTTCATTGACGTTCTTTGTCCCCCCTCACAGCGAGCTTCGCCCGCCTGTGCCCATTACCGTCGTCCTCATGTCGACTTCCGCGCACCACCCTGCCGACGCAGTACGTTCCGGCGGGACGGTCACCGATCGTCTCGTCGAGGCGAACCTGCGCTACGCCGCCGGCTTCCAGGATCCGGGAATGGACGCCCGTCCCGTGCTGCAGGTGGCCGTGGTCGCCTGTATGGACGCCCGGCTCGACCTGCACGACGCGCTCGGGCTGGAGCTGGGCGACTGTCACACGATCCGGAACGCCGGCGGTGTGGTCACGGACGACGTGATCCGCTCGCTGACCATCAGCCAGCGGGCGCTCGGCACCCGCAGCGTCATACTCATCCACCACACCAACTGCGGTCTGGAGAGTCTGACGGAGGACTTCCGGCACGAGCTGGAGGACGAGGTGGGGCAGCGGCCGCCGTGGGCGGTGGAGGCGTTCCGGGATGTTGATCAGGACGTACGGCAGTCGATGCAGCGGGTGCGCACCTCGCCGTTCCTGCCGCACACCGACGACGTCCGGGGCTTTGTGTTCGATGTGACGGAGGGGCTGCTGCGGGAGATCGATCCCGCCGGGTGACCGCCCGCACACCGGATAAAGCATGGCAACACTGACAATTCACACCCACATATCCACAGGCGAGTGACACGACGCGGTAACGCCAACAAGAATGCGTCTGTGACACCCTTCCGGAACCTTCCGGAGACGGTGTCCGTGTTTCGGGGTGGGCCGGGCCGTCTGGAGAGCATCGGCCCGTAGAACGGGCCGAGGAGGGCCGGGTGACGACCTATGACGATCGAGCGAGCCTCACAGATCTGACCACCACAGCGGAGCGTGTCCGCAGGTCGGTGGAGGGTGTGATCGAGGGCAAGCCTGAGGTCGTACGGCTTTCGCTGACAGTGCTGCTCGCGGAGGGGCACCTGCTGATCGAAGATGTGCCGGGCGTGGGCAAGACAATGCTGGCCAAGGCGCTGGCGCGGTCCATCGACTGTTCGGTGCGGCGTATCCAGTTCACACCGGATCTGCTGCCGTCCGACATCACCGGTGTGTCGATCTTCGACCAGCAGCGGCGCGACTTCGAGTTCAAACCGGGCGCGATCTTCGCCCAGATCGTGATCGGCGACGAGATCAACCGCGCGTCGCCCAAGACGCAGTCGGCGCTGCTGGAGTCGATGGAGGAGCGCCAGGTCACGATCGACGGGAACACGTACGAACTGCCGAGCCCCTTCATGGTGGTGGCCACCCAGAACCCGGTGGAGATGGAGGGCACCTATCCGCTGCCGGAGGCGCAGCGGGACCGCTTCATGGCGCGGGTCTCGATCGGCTACCCCAGCGCGGAGGCCGAGCTGCAGATGCTCGATGTGCACGGCGGGGTCTCGCCGCTCGACGATCTGCAGCCGGTGGCCCACGCCCACGACATCGTGAAGCTCATCGACGCTGTGCGAACGGTCCATGTCGCCGATTCCGTCCGGCGGTACGCCGTGGAGCTGGTGGCGGCCACCCGCAGCCACCCGGACCTGAGACTGGGCGCATCGCCGCGTGCCACGCTGCATCTGCTGCGTGCCGCGAAGGCCTCGGCTGCGCTCAGCGGCCGTGACTACGCCCTGCCGGACGATGTCCAGGCACTGGCCGTGCAGGTGCTCGCGCACCGGCTGCTGCCCACCGCTCAGGCTCAGTTGAACCGGCGTACGGCGGAGCAGGTCGTGCTGGAGATCATGCAGCGCATCCCGGTGCCCACGGCCGGCAGCTCCGACAGCGTCTATGTCCCGGGCCGTCCGGCCCAGGCGCCGCTCTACGGCCAGCAGCCCGGCGCCCGGCGGCTGTGATGTCGTCGGCCGGGGGCCCCGCCGCCGCGGAAGGCAAGGACACGAGCGGACTGCGGGCGGCCCTGGGCGGGCTCACCACACGCGGGCGTTCGTTCCTCGCGGCCGGAGTGGCGGCGGCGGTGTGCGCGTATGTCCTCGGGCAGGGCGACCTGCTGCGCGTCGGACTGCTGCTGGCTGTGCTGCCGCTGGCCTGTGTGGCCGTGCTGTACCGCACCCGCTACCGGGTCGCGGGCAGCCGGCGGCTCACGCCGTCGCGGGTGCCCTCGGGCTCAGAGGCGCGGGTCCACCTGCGCATGGACAACGTCTCGCGGCTGCCCACCGGGCTGCTGATGCTCCAGGACCATGTGCCGTACGTGCTGGGGCCGCGGCCACGGTTCGTGCTGGACAGGGTGGAGGCCGGTGGCCGGCGCGAGGTGTCGTACCGGGTCCGTTCGGATCTGCGCGGGCGCTATCCGCTCGGGCCGCTGCAGCTGCGGCTGAGCGACCCGTTCGGGATGTGCGAGCTGACCCGCTCCTTCAGCGCGTACGACACCCTCACCGTCGTTCCGCGGACCGAGGCGTTGCCGCCGGTGCGGCTCGCCGGCGAGGCATCGGGGTACGGCGACGGACGGCAGCGCTCACTGGCGCTGGCCGGCGACGACGACATCATCCCTCGCACCTACCGTTACGGCGACGATCTGCGCCGGGTGCACTGGCGCTCCACGGCGCGCTACGGCGAGCTGATGGTGCGCCGCGAGGAGCAGCCGCAGCGGGCCAGGTGCACGGTGCTGCTCGACACCCGGCGGATCGCCTATCAGGGCGCGGGTCCCGACTCGGCCTTCGAGTGGGCGGTGTCGGGCGCGGCCTCGGCCCTGGTGCACATGCTGGAACGGGGCTTCGCGGTCCGGCTGTTGACGGACACCGGAAGCTCGGTGCCCAGTGAGGGCGCCGACGGCTTCGCCGGGTCGACGCAGGAGTCCGCGGACTCCGCGGGACTGATGATGGACACCCTTGCCGTGGTCGACCACTCCGACGGGGCCGGGCTCTCGCGTTCGTACGACGTGCTGCGCGGCGGGAACGAAGGACTGCTGGTCGCCTTCTTCGGCGATCTGGACGAGGAGCAGGCGGCCCTGGCGGCCCGTATGCGGCAGCGCAGCGGCGCGGCCGTCGCCTTCGTCCTGGACAGCGGGACCTGGGTGACGACCGGCGCGGTGGCCGGGGCGGTCGAAGACCGGCTGAGACTGCTCCGCGAGGCGGGCTGGACGGCCCTGTCCGTGCCGCCCGGGACGCCGCTCAGCGATCTGTGGCAGCAGGCGGGCCGGCAGCGCAGCGAGTCGTCCAGCGGTACGAACGGTTTCTCTGGGGGTTGGTCATGAGCGGTCGCGGACGGCTGGCTCTCTGTGCCTACGCCGCCACCCTGATGGCGGCGGGCGCGATGCTGCCGCTGGTCGATCCGGCGAGCTGGATGGTGCAGGCGGCGTTCCTGCTGGCGATCCAGAGCGGGGTCGGCGCGCTCGGCCGGCGGGTGCCGCTGGCCAGGCCGCTGACGGTGACGGTGCAGGCGCTCGTCACGCTGCTGGTGCTCACCGTGGTCTTCGCCCGGAGCCAGGCGATTCTCGGCGTGCTGCCGGGTCCCGAGGCGTTCCAGCACTTCGGGACGTTGCTGAACGCGGGTGGCGAGGACGTCGGGCGGTACGCGATCCCGGCGCCGGCCACCGACGGCATCAGGATCATGGTGATCGGCGGAGTGCTGCTGATCGGCCTGGCGGTGGACGCGCTCGCGGTGACGTTCCGCAGCGCCGCCCCGGCCGGGCTGCCACTGCTGGCGCTGTTCTCGGTGGCCGCGGGCCTCTCCGGCGGCGCGAGCTGGATGTGGTTCCTGCTGGCGGCCTCCGGATATCTGGTGCTCCTGCTGGCCGAGGGCCGGGACCGGCTCTCCCAGTGGGGCCGCGTCTTCGGCGGTGCCGCACCCGGGCAGGGACACGCCCCTGCCGGGTTCGACTCGGCGGGCGGCAAAGCCCTGGCACCGGTCCGTACGGGCCGCCGGATCGGCGCGCTGGCGCTGGGCGTCGCGCTCGTGGTCCCGGCGGCCCTGCCCGCACTGGACGGCGGGCTGCTGAACAGCACGGGCGTCGGGGACGGCGCGGGCTCCGGCGGCGGCACCATCTCCGCGGTGAACCCGCTGGTCTCGTTGCAGGACAGCCTCAACCAGCCGGAGGACCGCGAGGTCATCCGGTATCGCACCAACGCGACGGAGACCAAGGACCTCTATCTGCGGATCGTCGCGCTGGACCAGTTCGACGGCACGGCGTGGAAGTCCTCGGAGCGCAAGGTCAAGGACGTGCCCGACCGGCTTCCGCAGCCGGACGGCCTGAGCCCGTCCGTAGGCGTCACCGAGATCAAGACGAACATCTCGGCTGCGGGCTCGTACCGGCAGAGCTGGCTGCCGCTCCCCTACCCGGCGTCCGAGGTACAGATCAACGGACGCTGGCGCTACGAGCCCGCCGGCCGGACCCTGGTGGGCGACCGTGGCCAGACGACCCGTGGCGCGCAGTACTCCGTCACCAGCCTGCTGGTGAAGCCGACGCCGGCCCAGCTGGCGAGCGCGCCCACCCCGCCCGCCAACCTGCTGAGCGAGTACACCCGGGTGCCGGATGCGCTTCCGGACGTGGTCAGAGACACCGCGACGACGGTGACCAGGGGCGCCACGAACGACTACGAACGGGCGGTCAAGCTCCAGGACTGGTTCGCGATCGAGGGCGGCTTCCGCTACGACACCCAGGTGCAGTCCGGCACGGGCGTCAACGCGATCTCCCGCTTCCTGCGGGAGAAGGAGGGCTTCTGCGTCCACTTCTCGTTCTCGATGGCCGCGATGGCCAGGACGCTGGGCATACCGGCGCGGGTCGCGGTGGGCTTCACTCCAGGCTCGCCGAGGGCGGACGGCACCATGTCGGTCGGACTGCGCGAGGCGCACGCCTGGCCGGAGCTGTACTTCGAGGGCGTGGGATGGACGCGGTTCGAGCCGACCCCGAGCCGGGGCACCGCGCCCGACTACACGCGCCCGGAGTCACCGTCCGGCGGAGCGAGCAACCCGACGCAGCCCGAGACCAGCGCTGCGGCGACGCCTTCGGCCGCGCCTTCGGTGTCGGACACCTGCCCGGCGCAGGCGAAGCAGCTCGGCGAGTGCGGCGCGGCGGCTCCGCAGGAGATCCTGCCTCCGGCTGAACCCGGGACCCCGCTGGGGACCGTGCTGGGTGTGAGCCTGGCCGTGGTGGCGGTGGTGCTGGTGCCGCTGCTGCCGATGCTGTGGCGGATCAGAGTGCGCGGGCGACGCCTCGGCTCCGGCGGGCGTACGCCCGCGGACGCGGCGGCCCGGACGTTGGCGGCCTGGCAGGAGATCTCCGATACGGCGTGGGACCACGGCATCCTGCCCGACGATTCGCAGACGCCGCGCAAGGCCGCTGCCCGCATCGTGCGGCTGGGACAGCTGGAGGGCGAGGCGGCCGACGCGGTGCACCGGGTGGCCGGTGCGGTGGAGCAGGTTCTGTATGCGCCGGAGCCCCGGCCGGGCACGGGGCTGGCGGATGACGCCCAGCAGATCCGGGCCGGGCTCGGGGCTGCGGTGAGCCGCGGTACACGGCTGCGGGCACTGCTCGCGCCCCGCTCCACCGTCCGAGTGGTGTGGGCCCTGTCGGCGCGCTGGGCGTCCGTCACGGACCGGTGGGGCGTGCGCCGCTGGCGTCTTGACCGCTGGTCGGGAAGCCGCTGGTCGCCAAGCCGGTGGCCGGGAATCCTGAGCCGCGCATCCCGGCAGCGAGGCTGACGCGGGTCGGACGCCGTCTGACGGCAGCGGGCCGGGCGCGAGCCCGGCCCGACTCCCGCCGCTCGAGGCGCTGCACGAGAGCACGAGCGCTGCACGGGAGCACGAGCGCTGCACGAGAAACGGTGAGGGGCGACGCTCAAGAGCGTCGCCCCTCACCGTTTCAGCACGTTTTGATGAGGCGGTTCAGTGGCCGCCCTGTTCGTCGCGGCGGCGCTGCCACCGCTGCTCGATCCGGTCCATCATCGACTTGCGCCGACGGGGATGGCGGCCGGCAGGAGCCGCTGCCGCGTCCCCCAGGGTCTGCTGCTCACCGGGTTTGGGCGCTTTGCGCCATCCGGTGACCGCGAGCACCGCACAGCCCAGCATGACGAGGAATCCCACCACGCTGATCCAGATCTGCTGCGCGACCATTCCAGCCATGAGGAGCGCGATACCCACCAGGAAGCCGACGACCGCCTGGTAGACCCGTCGCCGGGTGTGTGTACGCAGCCCGCTTCCCTCAAGCGCTGTCGCGAACTTGGGATCTTCGGCGTACAGCGCTCGCTCCATTTGCTCGAGCATTCGCTGCTCGTGCTCCGAGAGCGGCACGGAGTCCTCCTAGTTGTCGGCCGCGGGGGGCGACCGGTAAGCGGCCCTTTCAGAATAGGCAGGGAATCGCCCCCGTGAAACCCGCCCTCTACGCCAATTCGCCAGTCCGGGCCGCCATGGCGGCTTGGGTGCTGAGGCGTAGATTCCCCAACCTCCGATCCGTCATGCCGGATGGTGTCCTCCGATCATACGGGGCGAAGCCCACGATCGGGGGGTCTGTGGCGTACTCCATGTGCGGTTGCGCCGCTGATCAGCCCCGCTTCTCGCCCAGGACGTGCAGCTGGGTCGCGACGGAGTGGAAGGCGGGCA
Source organism: Streptomyces sp. NPDC002870 (assembly GCF_042888505.1). Classification (NCBI taxonomy): domain Bacteria; kingdom Bacillati; phylum Actinomycetota; class Actinomycetes; order Kitasatosporales; family Streptomycetaceae; genus Streptomyces; species Streptomyces sp. NPDC002870. The sequence goes on along the minus strand of NZ_JBIAPW010000001.1, from coordinate 519,858 downwards.
GCTCGGCCGCCGCCGCCTCCAGCTTGAGCAGCGCGTCCAGGGCGCCTGGCTCGGTGTCCACCAGGACGCCCGGGACCAGGTCGGCGAAGACCCTTACGCCGTGCACGGCACCCACCTCGACGCCGGCCCCGGCGACGAGTTCGGTGAGCTGCTCGGCGGTGAAACGGCGCGGCACCGGGTCGCCGTCGCCCCAGCGGCCCGCGGGGTCGGTGAGAGCCTGGCGGGCCTCGGCGAAGTGCCCGGCCAGCGCCCTGGCAAGGACGGCCCCGCCGAGCCCGGCGGCGAGCAGGCTGATGGCACCGGCCGGGCGGAGCGCGTCCACCGCGTTGCGTACGCCCTCGGCGGGGTCGTCCACGTACTCCAGGACGCCGTGACAGAGCACCGCGTCGTACCCGTCGCGCTCCACGACGTCGAACAGGCCGTGGATGTCGCCCTGGACCCCGCGGACCCGGTCGGCCACACCGGCCTCGGCGGCCCGGCGCTCCAGGGCGAACAGTGCGTTCGGGCTGGGGTCGACCACGGTGACGCGGTGCCCGAGCTGGGCGACGGGCACCGCGAAGTAGCCGCTGCCGCCGCCAGTGTCGAGGACGTCCAGGGCGTCCGTCCCGGTTGCCTTGACCCGGCGGTCGAGGGCGTCCTTGAGGACGTCCCAGACCACGGCGGTACGGAGGGAGGCGCGGGGGCGCATCAGGTCCGACACGGCAGTTGACTCCTCGGACGGTGCGAACACGTTGAATGGCTTGAATACCTTGAATACCTCGAAGACTCAGTCCACCCTATTGCCTCCGCCGGGCACCCCAGCCCTCCCTTCTCACCCGGCGGCGCCCCCTACGCCCTACCCTGCGGCTTCCCTCGTCTCCGGATGCTCGGTCCTCGGCTGCGGCAGCACCGGTTGGAGCACCAGCAGCCGCTCGACCAGGCGCAGGAACATGGCCGCGTCGCGCAGCAGATCGTCGGCGTCGCGGCGGCTCGCCGCGCCCTGTATGCCCGCCTCCGCGCGCGCCCTGCGCCGGGCGCCAGAGGCGAACAGGGCGCTCCATTCGGTCAGTTCGGGCGCGATCTCCGGCAGCACTTCCCAGGCGCTTCGGATCCTCTGCCTGCGGCGTGCGCCGGTCTCCGGGCGGCCTCGGGCGGCCAGCACCGCGGCCGCGGTGCGCAGGGCCGCCAGATGGGCGGTGGCGTACTGCTCGTTCGGTGTTTCGAGAGTGGCGGCCTCGTCCAGTCCCGTACGGGCCTGGGCGAGCAGGTCGAGGGCGGCGGGCGGTGCCGAGGCCCGCCGCAGGACGGGGTGCACGTCGTTCGCCGGTCCGGTCGGTGAGGGGGCAGGGCCGGTGGCGCGGCGCCGGGGTGCGGCTGCTGCGTAGGAGCTGGCCATGACGAACCTCCTGTCGTCGTGTGACGGCACTGTGGCCGTATGTGTCCATCGTGGAGGCCACCACTGACAATCCGCCCTGACCTGCTCTTTTGCTTCGACCGTAGGTTCGGGGGTAGTTTTTGAACTGACTGGTCAGTGCAAAAACTGGGGGAGGGTACATGGACAGCCCGCACGGGGCGGCCATCACCGCCGAGGAGTTCGGGCTCAAGGGCCCGCGCGGCTGGGCGTTCCGCTCGGTGAGCGTCAGGGCGGAACCCGGCTCACTCATCACGATCGAGGGTCCGTCCGGCTCCGGCCGCACCTGCCTGCTGCTCGCGCTCACCGGCCGGATGCGCCCCACCGAGGGCAGTGCTGAAGTCGGCGGTCTGCCGCTGCCGAAGAAGATGGCGGCCGTACGCAGGATCAGCGCGCTCGGGCCGGTGCCGGGGGTCAGCGAGCTCGACCCGGCGCTGACCGTCGCCGAGCATCTGCGCGAGCGTGCCCTGCTGCAGCGCCGTTTCGACGGCGCGCTGCGCGCTCTGCTGCGCCCGCGCGCCGAGAGGACCGCCGCGGCCCGTAGCCGTATCGACGAAGCACTCGAGGCAGCCGGACTCGACCTGGCAGCGCTCCCCAAGCAGGAGCGCACCTCCGTGCGCGATCTGGAGCGGCTGGAGGCGTTGCGCCTGTACGTGGCCCTGGCGCTGGTCGGCCGCCCCAGCCTGCTCGCCGTCGACGACGCCGATCTCAAGCTCTCCGACGCCGACCGGGCCGAGGCCTGGCGGCTGCTGCGCTCCATCGCCGAGGCCGGCACGACCGTGCTCGCCGTGTGCAGTCAGGCGCCCGAGGACACGACCGTCATCCGCACCATCGCGGCCGAAGACACCGGCACGAGCGAAAACGGCGAGACGCCCGCGAACTCCGAGACGCCCGCGAACAGCGAGACGCCCGAAGACACCACAGAAAGCACCACCGACGACGAGGAGGGGAAGGCCGATGCGCTCGCCGAAACTGGCCGCGCTTGAGCTGAAGCGGTTCGGCAGGGGGAAGCTGCCGCGCGCCGCACTCGTCGCGGTCCTGCTGCTGCCACTGCTCTACGGCGCGCTGTACCTGTGGTCCTTCTGGGACCCGTACGGCCAGCTCGACAAGATCCCGGTCGCCCTCGTCAACGACGACAAGGGAGCCACCGCCGCCGGCAAGAAGATCGCCGCGGGCGACGAGATCACCGAGAACCTGCGCGAGAGCAAGGTCTTCGACTGGCACGAGGTGAGCGCCGCCGATGCCCGCAAGGGCGTCGAGGACGGCGCGTACTACCTCTCGCTGACCATGCCGAAGGACTTCAGCGAGCGCATCGCGTCCAGCTCCGGCGACTCCCCCGAGGCCGGTGCCCTTCAGGTCCGTACGAACGACGCCAACAACTACATCGTTGGTCAGATCTCGCGGACGGTCTTCGCGGAGGTGCGCACGGCCGCATCGACCAACACCTCCCGCACGTTCCTGGACCGGATCTTCATCTCCTTCTCCGACATCCATGACGCGACCGAGAAGGCGGCGAAGGGTGCCGACAAGCTCAAGGACGGGGTCGGCAAGGCGAAGGAGGGCTCCAAGGACCTCGCGGACGGCCTGAAGGACGCCAAGGACGGCAGCGGCAGGCTGGCCGGCGGCCTGACCAAGCTGAACAAGGGCGCGGGCGACCTCGAGACCGGCTCACAGAAGGTCGCCGACGGCACCCAGGTGCTCGCCGACAAGGTCAACAAGATCGCCGCCGACGTCCGTCCGCACCTCAAGGACAACGGCAGGACGATCGGCGACACGGCCCGCCTGGTCGCCGATGCGTCAGGCGCGGTACGCCGCAACCTCGGCATCCTCGTGAAGACGGCGCCCGGCCGCGCGGCGCTGGCCCACAAGTCGGCCGACAAGCTGAGCAGCGTCTACAAGGCGCGCTGCGAGGACGCCGTGCTGCCCGACCCGGCCCTCTGCTCCGACCTCAAGACCGCCAAGGACACGGCGGCCGACGTCGCCAAGGTCGCCGACGACGTCAATGCCCTGATCAAGGACAACGACGGCGATCTGAAGAAGCTGGACGGCCATCTCGCCACGCTGCAGCGACAGGCGACGGACCTGGCCAAGCGGTCACCGCAGCTGGACGAGGACCTTGAGTACGCCGTCGGAAAGATCAACGAGCTCAATTCGGGTGCCAAGAAGGTCGCTCTGGGCGCGGACAAACTGCACACCGGCCTGACCGGCGCCAAGACCGGCTCGACCGATCTCGACAGCGGCGTCGGCAAGCTCAAGAAGGGCGCCAACACCCTGGACGGCGGCCTGTTCAAACTCGCCGACGGTTCGACCGAGCTGGCCGGCGGGCTCAACGACGGCGTGGACAAGATCCCCGACTACGACAAGAAGGACCGCGACCGCCGTACCGAGGTGATGGCCGACCCCGTCAGGCTGGCGAGCCAGTCGCTGCACAAGGCGCCCAACTACGGCACCGGTTTCGCCCCGTACTTCATCCCGCTCTCCCTCTGGGTGGGCGCGATGGTCGCCTACATGATCATCCAGCCGCTCAACGGGCGGGCCCTCGCCGCCGGCGCATCCGCCTGGCGCATCGCCGTGGCCGGCTGGCTGCCCGTCGCCGCGATCGGCCTGGCCCAGGTCGCCGCGCTGATGTCCGTACTGCACTGGGGCCTCGGCATGAACATGGCGTACGCGGCCGGGACGGTGGGTTTCCTCGCCCTCGTCACCTGCTGCTTCGCCGCGATCGTCCAGTGGCTGAACGCCCGCTTCGGGGCCGCGGGCCGGATCCTCGTGCTCGCCCTCCTGATGCTTCAGCTGACCTCCGCCGGCGGAACCTACCCCGTCCAGACCAGCCCGGGGTTTTTCAACGCCATCCACCCCTTCCTCCCGATGAGTTACGTCGTCGAGGCGCTGCGCAGGCTCATCACGGGCGGCGGCCTCGGCCCGGTCTGGCAGGCGTGCGCGGTGCTGATCGCCTTCACCGCGGGCGCGATCGCGCTCACCGCCGTGTCCGCGCGGCGCAAACAGGTGTGGACGCTCGACCGTCTGCATCCCGAGCTGAGTCTGTGAGGCGGGCGGACCTGTGAGAATCGACGTCATGGACGCCATGGACAGCACCAGCACCAGACGCCGGGCGACCCGGGCAAAGCTCTACGAGGCCGCGGTGACGCTCATCGCCGAGCAGGGCTTCTCCGCCACCACGGTGGACGAGATCGCCGAACGCGCCGGGGTCGCCAAGGGCACGGTCTACTACAACTTCAAGAGCAAGACCGAGCTGTTCGAGGAGCTGTTGCGGTACGGCGTGGGCCTGCTCACCGCCTCGCTGCAGTCCGCCGCCGACGCGACGGCGGAGCACGGCGGCACCAAGGTCGAGGCGCTGGACGGGATGGTCAGGGCCGGTCTGGTCTTCATAGACCGCTATCCGGCCTTCACCCAGCTGTACGTCGCCGAGCTGTGGCGCACCAACAGGGCCTGGCAGTCGACGCTTCTCGTCGTACGGCAGCAGGCGGTCGCCGTCGTCGAGACGGTGCTGCGGGAAGCCGTCGAGAACGGCGAGCTGAGCGAGGAGATCGACATTCCGCTGACGGCGGCGGCACTGGTCGGGATGGTGCTGGTGGCGGCGCTGGACTGGCAGGCCTTCCAGCCGGAGCGGTCGCTCGACGATGTGCACTCTGCACTGTCGCGGCTGCTGCACGGCCGCGTCAGCGGCCGCTGAAGGGCCGTACGAGCGGGCGCACGAGCGGGCGTACAGCGGGCCGTGCCAGAGGGCGCGTGAGAGGCCGTACGACACAGAAGTGCCGGTCCGGTGAGGCTCGATCCCCCCGAGCCCCGCCGGACCGGCGTGTTCCCCCCGTGTCCCCCGTTCCCCCGTATCCCCCGTATCCCCCGTTGTGCCGGAGAACCCTGGTCATCAGGTCCTCCGTCGTGCACCCCCGTTCCGTCAGGGGAGCCGCGCCGTTCCGCCGCCCCGTGTCGGCGGTACCGGCGCTGCGCCCCTTCCGTGGTCTCCACTCTTCCTTCTATGCAGGTGAGACCCCATCCGCGCGCGTACTCATCTCACCCACTAGGTACGCATACTCAGCCGTCCGCACTCATCCCCACCCGGCCGGCAGGCCGACTGGTCACCATCGCGTCCGCGTCCGTACTCCCTCTCGGAAGGACGTGCTGGTCAGCGGCGTGAGGTGGCCGGGGATCCAGGGGTCAGAGGGTGCCGATAAAGTCGCGGGCATGGCACGGATTGCGGTGATCGGCGCCGGGATGGGCGCCATGGCGGCTGCCGCCCGGCTGGCCGTGGCAGGCCACCGGGTGACGGTGTACGAGCGCTCGGCGAGCTACGGCGGCGCGGTGGGCCGGTTCGAGCGCGACGGCTTCGCCTTCGACACCGGCCCCGGTCTGCTGCATCTGCCCGCCGTCTGGCGGGACCTGTTCGTCAAGACCGGCAAAGAGCCGCTGGAGCAGTGCGTCGGGCTGGCCCAGGTGGACCCGTCGAGCCGGCACGTGTTCGCCGACGGCACCGAGGTGTCCTTGCCGAACGCCTCGCGGGCCGGTGTCGTCACCGCGCTCGACGCCGCGCTGGGCGCGGGAGCGGGCGAGCGGTGGGGCGCGTTCCTCGGGCGGGCCAGGGACGCCTGGGACCGTTCCCGGCGGCCACTGCTCGAAGAGCCGCTGTGGGCCGACCGGCGGGTGCTGGAGCGCGATCCGTATCCCGCTCCGCGACAGCGCAGGCTGCTGCGCGCCCGGCAGGCCTCGACGGTCTCCGAGGTCGCCGCCTGGGAGCTTGCGGAACCGCGGCTTGCGGCGCTGCTCGAGGGGTACGCCCTGGCGTACGGCCTGGATCCCCGGCACGCCCCGGCGAGCGCCGCCCTGCTGCCGTACATGGAGCAGACCTTCGGCAGTTGGTACGTCGAGGGCGGGATGCGCGAGCTGGCACGCGCAGTCTACGAGCGGTGTCTGGCCCGGAGAGTGGAGTTCGTCTTCGGGTCCGAGGTGACCCGGATCGTCGAGAAGGACGGGCGGGCGGCGGGGGTCGAGCTCGCCGGGGGCACAGTCGCAGAGGCCGACCATGTGGTGGCGGGCGCAGAGGCTGCGGATCTCGTCGGGCACGAGCTGTGGCGGGACGGAGACGTACGGCCTCGACAGGGCGCCGGCGGCGGTCAGTTGCCTGCCAGGTTCACCGTGCTGCTCGCGCTGCGCGGGGCGCGGCCCGCATCGGCCGTCCACCGGAGCGTCGTGCACTCCCCCGACGCCGGGGCGGAGGCGGCGGCGGTCTTCGGCGGGCGGACGGCCGAGCGGCCCACCGTCACCGTGCTGCGGCCCGACGATCCACGCACCCGCCCCGACGACGGGCATGAGGCGGTCACCCTCTCAGCGACGGTCATGGGACACGGCAGCCCGGTCGACTGGACCGACGCGTCGCTGCGCGAGGGGTACGCCGATGTGCTGATCGACGCCGCGTCCGCGGCCGTTGCGGAGATACGTGAGCGCCTGCTGTGGCACGAGACCCTGACGCCCGCAGAGACGGGACCGCTGCCCGCGCCCGCGCTCGCCGGGAAGGGCGGACGCTATCTGCATCCGGCGAACAGCACACGGCTGCCCGGCCTGTATCTGGTGGGCGGCCGCGCGCACCCGGGCGGCGGTCTTGCGCACGCGGGAATGTCGGGGGCGCTGGTGGCCGGTCTGATCGTGGAGGGCGCGGACTTCCGCGGCTCCCAGTAGCGGCTCCCAGTGACGGCTGCCAATGACAGCTGCCAGTGACGGCTGCGACTGACCGGCTGTCAGGGACCAGCCGCCGGTAACCGGCTTGTCAGTAGCGGTACTGCTGCTCGTTGTACCCGGTGTCGTAGCCGTAGGGGGAGGGCTGCTCCTGCGGCATCGGCGGCACTTCCTGCTCGCCGTCGCGCTGCTGCGGCACCCACACCCCGCCGGGCGGAGTCTCGCCGTACTGATGCTGGGCGTACGGGTCGGCGTACAGCTGCTGGCCGCCGTAACTGTCGTACGCCTCGTACGCGTTGTACTGCTGGCCGCCGACATACGGATCGGAGTACGCGGCGTACTGCTGCTGGCCCGTCCCGTAGTCGTACTGCCCGGCGTAGCTGTCCTGGCCCGCCGGCTGCTGCTCGTAGCCGGAGCTGTCGTACGCGCCGCCGTACTGGGCGTAGTTCTGGCTCTGGTCCTGCTGCTGGGCCGCGTAGGCGGCGTCGCTGTACACGCCGTACTGCCCGGTGTCGTCCGGGAGAGGCTGCGGCTCGTAGACCGGCTCGCGCTGCGACGCCGACGCGGCGGGCTCGTACGGGTCGGGCTCGTACGGGTCGGGCTCGTACGGCGCGGCAGGCTCGTAGGAGAGGTCGGTGACCTCCAGCGAGGGCTCGCGCGAAGCCGCCCCCGACCTGGCGCCGGACTTGCGGCGGGGGCTCACGCCCGGGCTTCCGCCGAGCGCCCAGCCGGTGGAGAAGCCGCGGCGGAAGGAGAGCGTGACATACGTCTGGCCGACGGCGAAGGCGATCGCGCCGAGCGCGATCACCACGACGGACGGCAGCAGGACGCCGAAGACCACGCCGAGGAACCCGACGAAGGCGAGAAGTCGCCAGCGCAGCCGCGCCTTGTACTGCAGCAGCACCTCACCGAGCAGCCACAGCGCGACGACACCGAACGCGATATAGAGGACCGTCCAGCCCATGCCCGCCCCTCTCCTTCGGCCGTCGCCCCAGGTCGGGGCGGCTACGACCGATCACGACTGCCCGTGCAGTCCGAGATTCTCGTAGATTTCGAGCGTCGCGGTGGAGTTGTTGAGCGTAATGAAGTGCAGTCCGGGGACTCCCTCGGAGAGCAGTCCTGCGCAGAACTCCGTCGCGAACTCGATCCCAATGGAGCGTACAGCGGCCGGATCGTCCTTGGCGGTGAGGATCCTCTCTTTCAGGTCCGGCGGGAACGCGGCATTGCTGAGCTGCGCAAACCGTTCGAGCTGCTTGACGCTGGTGACCGGCATGATCTCGGGGATGATCGGGGTCTCGCAGCCCATGGCCGCGACCCGGTCGCGCAGCCGCAGATAGTCCTCGGGCCGGAAGAACATCTGCGTGATCGCGTAGTCGGCGCCGGCCCGGCACTTGTCGACGAAGTGCCGGATGTCGGTGTCCCAGTCCTCCGAGCGCGGATGCATCTCGGGGAAGGCGGCTACGCCCACGCAGAAGTCACCGGACTCCTTGATCAGCCGGACCAGCTCGGCGGCGTACCGCACGCCCTCGGGGTGCTTGACCCACTCGCCCATCGGGTCGCCGGGCGGGTCGCCCCGGACGGCGAGGATGTTGCGGATTCCGGCGTCCGCGTACTGGCCGATCATGTTGCGCAGTTCGGCGATGGAGTGGTCCACCGCGGTGAGGTGCGCGACGGGCGTCAAAGTGGTGTCGGCGGCGATCTGCTGGGTGGCCTTGACCGTGCCGGCGCGCGTCGAGCCGCCGGCTCCATAGGTCACGGAGACGAAGTTGGGGGCGACCGCCTCGACCCTGCGGAGCGCATTCCAGAGGTTCCGCTCGCCCTTCTCGGTCTTGGGCGCCCAGAACTCGAACGAGTAGGAAGTTTTGCCGGTAGCAAGAAGCTCGCGCACGGTCCGTGCGCGATCCGTCCTGGTCGAAGCTGTACCGAGGGCCATACCCGCAGGCTATCCAGGCCGGGCCGGTCACCCAACCGGACGGGGGAAATACGTCCGAATTCGCCGGTTTTCTGTCCACCCCTCGGACAGTTGCCCCTCGGACGGTTATCCGACGCGCTCCCGCACCCGCTTGGCGAGGGAGGCGGCGGCCGCTGCCGGGTCGTCGGCCTCGGTGATCGCCCGCACGACGACGATTCTGCGCGCACCCGCGTCCAGCACCTCGTCGAGGTTGCCCGCATCGATCCCGCCGATCGCGAACCACGGCCGGTCGGTCCCGAGCCCCGCGGCGTACCGCACGAGGCCGAGCCCCGGGGCGTACCGCCCGGGCTTGGTCGGGGTGGGCCAGCAGGGGCCCGTGCAGAAGTAGTCCACGCCGGGCTCGGCGACCGCCGCGTCGACCTCGGACTCGGCGTGCGTGGAGCGGCCCATGAGCACCTCGTCGCCGAGGATCGCGCGGGCGGCAGGGACCGGCAGATCGCCCTGCCCCAGATGCAGCACGTCGGAGCCGATGGCATGGGCCACGTCCGCGCGGTCGTTCACGGCGAGCAGCTTGCCGTGCCGACGGCAGGCGTCGGCGAAGACCTGGAGGTGCTCCAGCTCCTCGGCCGCCTCCATGCCCTTGTCGCGCAGCTGCACGATGTCGACCCCCGAGGCGAGCACGGCGTCGAGGAACCCGGCGAGGTCGCCCTGCTGCTTGCGGGCGTCCGTGCAGAGATAGATCCGGGCGTCGGACAGCAGCGCACGAGCCGTGGACATGGGTGTTCCCCCCGGGTGGGTCGGCGGCGTGCGGGCAGGCACCACTGACCCCCGCCCGCACACCGCGTGGTGTTGTCTTCAGGACGTCAGACGGCGAGCGCCTGGGCCCGGCGCTTCACCTCCGTGCCGCGATTCTCGCTGAGCGCCTGCGCGGGCGTGCCCGGCAGGGTCGGGTCGGGGGTGAAGAGCCACTCGAGCATCTCTTCGTCGGTGAAGCCGTCGTCCCTCAGGAGCGTCAGGGTCCCGGCGAGACCCTTGACCACCTTGTTGCCGTCGATGAAGGCGGCAGGCACCTGAAGCGCGCGGTTCTCACCACGGCGTACGGCGATCAGCTGGCCTTCCTTGACCAGCTGCCGTACGCGTGTCACCTCGACATCGAGCATTTCCGCGATGTCGGGAAGGTGGAGCCAGGCGGGGACGAGAGCATCGATCTTTGCGTCAATCTCGGTCACAGGACAAGCGTGCCATCCCGGACTGACAGTCGGTACCCGGACCCTGGACACGAGCCCGCATTCAGCCCTGGACAGCCGCCGCCTTCAGAGGGACGGACGGGTCGGCGGCCAGGTCCGGATCCAGCCGTGCGCCGGCCAGGATGAGCTTGCGCCCTTGCGCCAGATCGCGGGCCCGGCCGACGGCCAGGAGCGCGACCAGCGCGCCCTCACGCAGCCACAGCACCGACCAGGCGGCGTCCGCCGGATTGCCCCGCCACACCCTCGTGTCGGCGGCCGGGTGATGGCCCGCGTACTGCACAAAGCGTCCGAACTGCTCGGACCAGAAGTACGGCACCGGGTCGTAGACCTCGGGCGCCTGCCCCAGTGCGCTCGCCAGGACATTGGCGGCGACCGTGCGCGGCCCGTGCAGGGCGTTGTCCCAGTGGTGCACGAGCAGCCGCTCGCCATAGCGGCCGGACGGGAAGGAGGCGCAGTCCCCGACGGCGTACACATCGGGCAGCGAGGTGCGCAGATGCTCGTCGGCGGTGATTGCGCCGTCCGGGCCCAGCTCGATGCCGGAGCCGGCGAGCCAGCGGGTGGCGGGTCGTGCGCCGATGCCGACGACCACCGCCCCGGCCCGGAGCTGCCGGCCGTCCGCGAGGATCACCGTGCCGGGCTCGACGTCGGCCACGCGCGCGTGGGTGAGCAGTTCGACGCCGTACTCCGCGTACCAGTCGGTCATCGGGGCGGCGACCTCGGCGGGCAGGGCGTACGCGAGGGGGCGGTCGGCGGCCTCGACGACGGTGACCGTGCAGCCCGCCTCGCGGGCGGCCGTCGCGAACTCCGCGCCGATCCAGCCGGCGCCGACGACCACGATGTCGTGCTGCCGTGCGAGGACGGGGCGCAGCCGGTCGGCGTCGTCGAGGGTGCGCAGCAGGTGGACGCCCGGGACACCTTCGGCGCCGGGCAGCGTGATCGGCTCCGCGCCGCTGGCGATGACGAGGACGTCGTACGGGACGACTCCCGCCTCTGTGTCCAGTTCGTGCGCCTGCGGGCGTACGCCGGTCACCTCGCAGCCCAGCCGCAGTTCGATGTCGAGCACCTCGAAGTCGAGCTCGAAGGCCGACCCCTCCGCCGTGCCGAGCAGGATCGCCTTGGAGAGGGGTGGCCTGTCGTACGGCTGGTGGGGTTCGGCGCCGATCACGGTGACCGGTCCCGCGAAGCCCTGTTCCCGCAGGGCCACGGCGGTCTGCACACCGGCCATCCCCGCGCCGACGACGACCACGCGCCGCGCGCCCTGTGCTGTCTGCTGCTCGCTCACCCGACAACCTTACGCACCTGATGGACCGTCAGGTCGCTGGCTGCTCCACAACGCTCGTCCCGCTGCCCTCCTGGGACTCCCACTCCCAGGTCTCCTCCAGGCGGACTCGCCCGTCCTCGAGCTCGACCACGGTCGAGACGCAGTGCCCGGAGGCCGTCCGGCCGTCCGTCTTCAGCTGGACGTACCGGAAGTCCAGCCGGTCGCCCTCCCGCGTCCCCACAAGGTGGCCGCGTACGACGTCGCCGCCCTCGTACTCGGCCCAGATGCGGCCGTCCCGCTCGTGGTACGTGAACCGGGTGCGGGTCCCCACCTGGCCCGGAGCCTGGTCGGCGACCGGCGAGAGTACAAGTCCGTCGAGCGACCGTGCCACAGCGGCTGCTCCCTTACTGCGAGTTGGGGGCTGGGGTTAGGGTGGCCACCGTAAGGCACTCGCGGGAGTCCGGACGCACCGGGCTGAGAGGGAGGCTGGGCGGCCTCCGACCGTACGAACCTGATCCGGGTCATGCCGGCGAAGGGAGGGGCTGGACGCCCATGTCTCGTACATCAGATGTCCTCGTGGTCGGGGGCGGAATCATCGGCCTGGTCACGGCCTGGCGTGCGGCGCAGCGCGGACTGCGCGTCGCCGTCGTCGATCCGGAGCCGGGCGGCGGGGCCGCGCAGGTCGCGGCTGGCATGCTCGCCGCCGTGACCGAGCTGCACTACGGCGAGCAGACGCTGCTCCGCCTCAGCGTGGAGTCCGCCCGGCGCTATCCGGCGTTCGTCGCCGAGCTCGAGGAGGCGAGCGGGCAGCGTGTCGGCTACCGCGCATGCGGCACGCTGGCCGTCGCCCTGGACGCCGACGACCGTGCGCACCTGCGTGAACTGCACGCCCTGCAGCGGCGCTCCGGCCTGGAGTCGGAGTGGCTGGCCGGGCGCGAATGCCGCCGTCTGGAGCCGATGCTCGCGCCGGGCGTACGCGGGGGCCTGCGGGTCGACGGCGATCACCAGGTCGATCCGCGGCGGCTGACCGCGGCGCTGGTGACGGCCTGCGAGCGGGCCGGGGTGGTCTTCCATCGCGGCTGGGTGGAGCGTCTTTCCGTGGTACGGGACCGGGCGGTCGGAGCAGTGCTGAGGGATGCCGTCGAGCTCACCGCGGACCAGATCGTCCTCGCGGGCGGCTCGCTGAGCGGCAGGCTCGGCGGTGTGCCGGTGGATGTGCTGCCTCCGGTGCGGCCGGTGAAGGGCCAGGTTCTGCGGCTCACCGTGCCGCCCGCGTACGCGCCCTTCCTCTCCCGGACCGTACGGGCCGTGGTGCGCGGCAGCCACGTCTATCTGGTGCCGCGCGAGAACGGTGAGCTGATCGTCGGGGCGACCAGCGAGGAGCTCGGCTGGGACACCACGGTCACCGCCGGCGGGGTGTACGAGCTGCTGCGCGACGCGCACGAGCTGGTGCCCGGCATCACGGAGCTGCCGCTCACCGAGACCCGCGCGGGGCTGCGCCCCGGCTCCCCGGACAACGCTCCACTGCTGGGCCCGACCGCCCTGCCCGGTCTGCATCTGGCCACCGGCCATCACCGCAACGGGGTGCTCCTCACGCCCGTGACCGGCGATGTGATGGCCGCCGTGCTGGTCACCGGCGAGCTGCCGGACGAGGCCCGCCCCTTCACACCTCGCCGCTTCTCCCCCGTGCCCCAGGAGCAGCCCGCATGAACCTCCTGAACGTCTCCGTCAACGGCGAGGCCCGTGAGCTCGCCACCGGGACCACCCTGGACACCCTGGTGGCGGACCTCACCGCCGCCCCTTCCGGGGTCGCGGCCGCGGTCAACGAAGCGGTCGTCCCGCGCAGTCAGTGGTCCGGCACCCTCCTCGACGACGGCGACCGCGTCGAGGTTCTCACCGCAGTGCAGGGAGGCTGACGGGCATGGCCGACGACCGTCTCACCATCGGCGGCAGCACGTTCAACTCCCGCCTGATCATGGGTACCGGCGGGGCGCCCAGCCTCGACGTACTCGAACGCTCCCTCGTCGCCAGCGGCACCGAACTCACCACCGTCGCGATGCGCCGCCTCGACCCGACCGTCCAGGGCTCCGTGCTGTCCGTCCTGGAGAGGCTGAACATCCGCGTCCTGCCCAATACGGCGGGCTGCTTCACGGCGGGCGAGGCCGTGCTGACCGCCCGGCTCGCGCGCGAAGCCCTCGGCACCGACTGGATCAAGCTCGAGGTCGTCGCTGACGAGCGCACCCTGCTGCCCGATCCGATCGAGCTGCTGGAGGCGGCAGAGACCCTGGTCGACGACGGCTTCACGGTCCTGCCGTACACCAATGACGATCCGGTGCTCGCCCGGAAGCTGGAGGACGCTGGCTGCGCGGCGATCATGCCTCTGGGCTCGCCGATCGGCTCCGGTCTCGGCATCCGTAATCCGCACAACTTCCAGCTGATCGTCGAGCACGCGCGCGTGCCTGTCGTTCTGGACGCCGGCGCGGGCACGGCCTCCGACGCGGCACTGGCGATGGAGCTGGGCTGCGCGGCGGTGATGCTGGCCTCTGCGGTCACCCGAGCGCAGGAGCCGGTGCTGATGGCGGAGGCGATGCGGCACGCGGTCGAGGCGGGCCGTCTGGCTCGCCGGGCGGGGCGCATCCCGCGCCGGCACTTCGCGGAGGCGTCGTCGCCGGCAGAGGGCCGCGCGGCCCTCGACCCGGAACGCCCGGCGTTCTGACCGCTGCGCGGAGCCGGTCCCCCACCGAACCGGAGCTCCGCCCCGGACCTCGCTCCTCAAACGCCGCAGAGGCTGAAATCAGCGCAGCGTCACAGCTCGGCTCCAGTACGGCCCCGGTCCCGACCCGAGGCGTCAGGGTTGTCCGCGGTGGCTCGTAGAATCACCGGCGTGGATACGACCCTCAAGGACCCCCTCGTCGGGCAGGTGCTCGACGGCCGCTACCGCGTCGACGCGCGCATCGCCGTCGGCGGTATGGCCACGGTCTACCGGGCCGTCGACACCCGCCTCGACCGGGTGCTCGCGCTCAAGGTGATGCACCCGGCCCTCGCCACCGACGCCTCCTTCGTGGAGCGCTTCATCCGCGAGGCCAAGTCCGTGGCGCGTCTCGCCCACCCCAATGTGGTGGCGGTCTTCGACCAGGGCGCCGAGGGCGCGTACGTCTATCTGGCCATGGAGTACGTCGCGGGCTGCACGCTGCGCGACGTGCTGCGCGAGCGCGGGGCGCTCCAGCCGCGGGCCGCGCTCGACATCCTGGAGCCCGTGCTGGCGGCGCTCGGCGCGGCGCACCGGGCCGGCTTCGTCCACCGGGACATGAAGCCGGAGAACGTGCTGATAGGGGACGACGGCCGGGTCAAGGTCGCCGACTTCGGTCTCGTACGGGCTGTGGGCTCGGTCACCAACACCACCGGCACGGTGCTGGGCACGGTCTCCTACCTCGCCCCCGAGCAGATCGAGTACGGCACGGCCGACACCCGCGCCGATGTGTACGCCTGCGGGGTCGTCCTCTACGAGATGCTGACCGGCGGCAAGCCGCACGCCGGAGACACCCCCGCCCAAGTGCTCTTCCAGCATCTGAACGAGGACGTTCCGTCGCCGTCCGCACTGGTCCCCGGGCTCGCCGTCGAGCTCGACGAGCTGGTCGCGAGCGCCACCGCCCGCAATCCCGACGTCCGTCCGTACGACGCGGTGGACCTGCTGGCGCAGGTCCGTGAGGCCCGTGCTCCGCTCGGCGACGAGCAGCTGGACCTGGTGCCGCCGCAGGCGCACGCCCAGGACACGGCGCAGGACAGCGGCGAGCGGGTGCACGCGGCCCCCTCCTCCGAGGACGCCACGAACGTGATCCCGCGGGTGCTCTCCCGCGAGGAGCCGGTGGTCAACCACACCACCCGGCTGGCGATGCCGCCTTCCGAGCCGCCGCACCAGCCCCAGCAGTCCCGGCGCCGGCCCATGCCCAGGCGCGGCGTCGTCGCGGTGCTGGTCGCGGTGTTCCTGGCGCTCGGCATAGGTGCGGGCGTCTGGTACATCAACTCCGGGCAGTTCACCCGTGTCCCCGCCCTCATCGGCAAGACCGAGAAGGACGCGAGGCAGGAGCTGAAGAGCGCCGGGCTCGATGTGAAGAAGGTCAGGTACGACTTCAGCGAGACGGTCAAGCGCGGCACGGTCATCAACAGCGACCCCGCGATCAATGAGCGTATCCGCGGCAACGGCTCGGTGGTCATCATCGTCTCGCGCGGCCCGGAGATCGTCCGGGTCCCCGACGTCAAGGGCCAGCCGCTCGCCACGGCGGAGCGCGAGCTGAGGAAGCTCCGTCTGGCGCCGGGAGTGGTCACCAAGGCGTTCAGCGACGAGATCGACCAGGGCTCGGTGATCAGCACGGACCCGGAGGCCGGGGCCGGGCGCAGCCCCGATTCCGCGGTCGCCCTCGTCGTCAGCAAGGGCTCCCCGATCGACGTACCGGGCGTGACCGGCGAGACCGTGGAGGACGCCACCAGCGCGCTCAAGGACGCCGGGTTCAAGGTCAAGGTCGCCCCGGAGCGGATCAACTCCCCCGAGGAAGCGGGCTCTGTCGCCAAGCAGTCGGCGGCCGAGGGCGCGAAGCTGGCCCGCGGCGACACCATCACGCTGACGGTCTCCAAGGGACCGCGGATGATCGAGGTCCCCGATGTGGTCGGGGACAAGGTCGACGCCGCCACCGGCGCGCTGGAGTCCGCGGGCTTCCAGGTCAAGGTCGAGAAGAACTTCCCCTTCCTCGGCGACACCGTCGAGAGCCAGTCCGTCGTCGGCGGCGCTCAGGCTCCCGAGGGCAGCACGATCACCATCAAGACCAAGGGACTGTAGTTCAGATGCGCAACCCCGTCGGCGGCCATGTCCCCGTGGCCGGCGGCCTCGCCAGGACCGGTCTCGCCTACGCCCGTGAGCTGGAGGCGGAGACCGTCCAGGTCTTCGTGGCCAATCCGCGTGGCTGGGCGACGCCCGCCGGAAGCCCGGTGCAGGACGAGCAGTTCCGCGCCGAGTGCGCAGCCGACGGGATATCTGCGTACGTCCACGCCCCGTATCTGATCAACTTCGGCTCGCACACCGAGGCGACCGCCGAGAGCTCCGTGGAGTCCTTGCGGCACTCGCTGCGCCGTGGCCGGGAGATCGGCGCGCTGGGCGTGGTCGTGCACACCGGCTCGGCGACCGGCGGCCGGACCCGCGAGGTGGCGCTGGCGCAGGTGCGGGAGCGGATGCTGCCGCTGCTCGACGAGCTGACGCACGAGGACGACCCGTTCCTGCTGCTGGAGTCGACGGCAGGCCAGGGCTTCTCGCTCTGCTCCAGGACCTGGGACTTCGGTCCGTACTTCGAGGCGCTCGACGCCCACCCCAAGCTGGGCGTCTGCCTGGACACCTGCCACATCTTCGCCGCGGGACACGATCTGACCGGGCCGCACGGGATGGCACAGACTCTGGATGTACTGGTGGAGACGGTCGGCGAAGGGCGGCTGAAGCTGATCCACGCCAACGACTCCAAGGATGTGGTCGGCGCCCACAAGGACCGCCACGCGAACATCGGCGCCGGCCACATCGGCGAGGAGCCGTTCCGGGCGCTGATGCAGCATCCGGCGACCGAAGGCGTACCGCTGATCATCGAGACACCCGGCGGCAAGGAAGGGCACGCGGCGGATGTGGCGCGGTTGAAGAAGCTCCGCTGAACAGGGGGGGATACCCCTGGGGGGTATACGGTTTCTATTGTCGGCAGGAACCGCTACCTGGATTTGGGGGCTCTCTCATGCAGCACGACGCTCACGCCCAGCACACACACCATGAGCACCACAGGCAGCAGGGCCCCGTCAGCTGGTCGATGGCCGCCCAGGCCACGCTGCACTGCCTCACCGGCTGCGCCATCGGCGAGGTGCTCGGCATGGTCATCGGCACCGCGCTGGGCTGGGAGAACATGCCGACGATGATCCTCGCGATCGTGCTGGCCTTCTTCTTCGGCTACTCGTTCACCCTGCGCGGAGTCCTCAAGGCCGGCGTCGGCCTCAGGACCGCCGTTCGGGTCGCCCTCGCCGCCGACACCCTCTCCATCGCCGTCATGGAGATTATCGACAACGGAGTGATCGCCCTGTGGCCCGGCGCAATGGACGCCCACCTCGCTGACGCGATGTTCTGGTGGGTCCTGGCGATCGCCCTCGTCGCCGCCTTCCTGATCACCACACCCGTCAACAAGTGGATGATCGGCCGCGGCAAGGGCCATGCGGTGGTCCACCAGTACCACCACTGAACCCCCGGGAGCTCCAGGGGTCAGAGTTCCGGGCCGTCCCCCGGCTCCTCCTGATATGAGTAGCGCTGCTCACGCCACGGGTCGCCGAGATTGTGATAGCCGCGCTCCTCCCAGAAGCCTCGGCGGTCGGCGCTCATGTACTCCACGCCGCGGACCCACTTGGGCCCCTTCCAGGCGTACAGATGCGGGACGACGAGACGCAGCGGAAAGCCGTGCTCGGCGGTGAGCAGTTCACCGTCCTTGTGGGTCGCGAAGATCGTGCGGTCCGAGACGAAGTCGGAGAGCCGCAGGTTGGCGCTGAATCCGTACTCGGCCCAGACCATGACATGGGTGACGTTCGCCGCGGGCGGCGCGAGGTCCACGACCGTACGGGCGGGCACACCGCCCCATTCGGCCCCCAGCATGCTGAACTTCGTCACGCAGTGCAGATCGGCGACGACCGTCGAGAAGGGCAGCTCCGAGAACTCCTCGTGGTTCCAGCAGCGCTTGTCGCCGTCCGCCGTGGCGCCGAAAACCCTGAACTCCCAGCGGTCCGGCTTGAACTTGGGTACAGGCCCGTAATGGGTGACCGGCCAGCCACGCTGCAGCCGCTGCCCCGGCGGAAGCTCGGACCCCTCTGATGCGCGGTATTCCCGGCTCTCCGGCTGACCCATGCCTTCAATGGTGACAGACCGGGAGGGGTGGTCATGACCAGGTCTGGCCCGATTCGGGCAACTCCTACTAAGCATGCACTTACTGGACGCTCCCCGGTCGCAGTGCGAGGATGCGCGCACCTGCCAAAGTCACACGCGCGCGGAAGGAGCCTCTGCGATGCAGGGCGACCCCGAGGTCATCGAGTTTCTCAATGAGCAGTTGACCGCCGAATTGACCGCGATCAATCAGTACTTCCTGCACGCGAAGATGCAGGAGAACTTCGGCTGGACGAAGCTCGCCAAGTACACCCGGTCCGAGTCGTTCGACGAGATGAAGCACGCGGAGCTGCTGACCGACCGGATCCTCTTCCTTGAGGGCTTGCCGAACTACCAGCGCCTGTTCCATGTGCGCATCGGCCAGACGGTCACCGAGATGTTCCAGGCCGACCGGCAGGTCGAGGTGGAGGCGATCGACCGCCTCCGGCGCGGAATCGAGGTGATGCGCGCCAAGGGCGACATCACGTCCGCGAACATCTTCGAGTCGATCCTGGCGGACGAGGAGCACCACATCGACTATCTCGACACCCAGCTGGAGCTGGTGGAGAAGCTCGGTGAGGCGCTGTACATCGCGCAGCTGATCGAGCAGCCGGACAGCTAGGCCATAGCGCTACCGCCTGTCCACAGCCCGAGGGCTAGGCCGCTTCGCCGAGCTCGGTTCCGGCGCGGCCGGAATCGGGGTCCGTGGCCAGCACGGCGGCGGCGTTGCCCTGCTCGAGCAGCTCGCGGCGGGGGCAGGCGTCACGACCGAGAAGCCCCTGGATACGGCGTACACACGATCCGCAGTCGGTTCCGGCCTTGGAGACCGACGCTATCTGGCGGGGAGTGCAGGCACCGGCGTCCGCGTGTTCCTTCACCTGCTTCTCGGTGATGCCGAAGCATGAGCAGACGTACACGCGGTTCACCTCCCGGACGGGATTGACAGGTGGGCACCCTCCCCGATGATCGGTGAGGCTAACCTAACCTTACCCGGCGGACCCGGTGCGTAAAAGCCCCGGAATCGACGATGGGGCGCGGATCACATCGATCCGCGCCCCGTCGTCGTTGATCCGTCACTACTGGTCGCGGTACATCTCGGCGACCAGGAAGGCCAGGTCCAGCGACTGGCTGCGGTTCAGGCGCGGGTCGCAGGCCGTCTCGTAGCGCTGGTGCAGATCGTCGACGAAGATCTCGTCGCCGCCGCCCACGCACTCGGTGACATCGTCACCGGTGAGCTCGACATGGATGCCGCCCGGGTGCGTGCCGAGCGCCTTGTGGACCTCGAAGAAGCCCTTGACCTCGTCGAGCACGTCGTCGAAGCGGCGGGTCTTGTGACCGGATGCCGCCTCGAAGGTGTTGCCGTGCATCGGGTCGGTCACCCAGGCCACCGTGGCGCCGGAGGCGGTGACCTTCTCGACCAGCTCGGGGAGCTTGTCGCGGACCTTGTCAGCGCCCATGCGGACGACGAAGGTCAGCCGGCCCGGCTCGCGGTCCGGGTCGAGCCTGTCGATGTACTGCAGCGCGTCGTCGACCGTGGTCGTCGGGCCGAGCTTCACACCGATCGGGTTGCGGATCCGCGAGGCGAACTCGATGTGCGCCCCGTCCAGCTGGCGGGTGCGCTCGCCGATCCAGACCATGTGGCCGGAGGTGTTGTACAGCTGGCCGGTCCGTGAGTCGGTGCGGGTCAGCGCGCCCTCGTAGTCGAGCAGCAGCGCCTCGTGGGAGGAGTAGAACTCGACCGTGCGGAACTCCGCCGGGTCGGTGCCGCATGCCTTCATGAAGTTCAGCGCGTTGTCGATCTCCCGCGCGAGCTGCTCGTAGCGCTGCCCGGAGGGGGACGACTTCACGAAGTCCTGGTTCCAGGCGTGCACCTGGCGCAGGTCGGCGTAGCCGCCGGTGGTGAAGGCGCGCACCAGGTTGAGCGTCGCCGCGGATGCGTTGTACATCCGCTTGAGGCGCTCGGGGTCCGGGATCCGGGCGGCCTCGGTGAAGTCGAAGCCGTTGACGGAGTCGCCCCGGTAGGTGGGAAGCGTCACGCCGTCGCGGGTCTCGGTCGGCTTGGAGCGCGGCTTGGAGTACTGGCCGGCGATACGGCCGACCTTGACCACGGGCACGGACGCGGCATAGGTGAGCACCGCGCCCATCTGCAGCAGGGTCTTGAGCTTGTTGCGGATGTGGTCGGCGGACACGCCGTCGAAGGCCTCGGCGCAGTCGCCGCCCTGGAGCAGGAACGCCTCGCCCTTGGCGACGGCTCCCATCCGGGCGCGCAGCTGGTCGCACTCGCCCGCGAAGACGAGCGGCGGATACGACTCGAGGTCCGCGATCACATCGCGCAGAGCCTCGGCATCGGGGTACTCGGGCTGCTGCGCCGCGGGCAGGTCTCGCCAGGTGTTGCCACCGACAGCGGTGGTCTTAGCGTTCACGGTCACGCAGTCAACATTACGGGGTCTTCGCGGACACCCTTTCCGGCGCCCACTGAATGAGACGCGATGTCCACCACCTCGACACTGCCTGTTCAACGGGCAAGGCCGTCCGGTCTGTCCGATCTGTCTGCCGAGGCGATTCGAAGCCCCCGAGCCTGCTACTCTCACGCCGATTTTCCGAGTGGTTCGATATTAAAACAAGTAACACAGGGGTGGGGCTTTGAACCGCGGACACCGCAGAGACCGCAAGAGACGGCTGCTCATCTACGGCATTGCCACAGCCGTGGTCGCCACCGCCACGATCGGCACCATCGCCGTGGCCTCGCCCGGCTTCCTGGATTCTTCGGCAGACGGCAAGCCAGGGCCCGCGGGCGCGGTGCTGCAGTCCCAGTTCGAGGACGCGGCTCAGGAGTTCGACGTGCCGCAGAGCGTGCTGATGGCGGTCTCGTACCGGCAGACCCGCTGGGAGACCCACGACGGACTTCCGAGCACGACCGGCGCGTACAACGTCATGGGGCTCACACAGGTGAACCCGGAGGACGTGGAGCAGCCGGACGGCAAGGAGCGCCTCGCGCACCTCAACGCGAGCGGCAACCCGGAGATCGAGAAGACCTTCGACGCCGCGAAGATGCTGCGCAGCCTGCCGGAGGAGACCGTCGACACCGACGACCCGCGGCTGCACACGCTGGACAAGGCCGCAAAGCTGATCGACGGTTCGACAGACTCCGTGAAGAACGACACAGCCGAGAGCATCCGCGCCGGTGCGGCGCTGCTCGCGGAGTACCAGCGCCAGGCCACCGGCGAGCTGCCGGGCGACCCGGGGCAGTGGTACCCGGCCGTCGCCCGTTTCAGTGAGTCGCCGGACAAGAAGGGCGCCGATCTCTTCGCGAAGCGCGTCTTCGAGTCGATCAAGACCGGCGAGCGGGAGCTCACCGCGGATGGCCAGCTGGTCACGCTGACGGCCGATCCCTCGGTGGAGCCGGTCAAGCCGTCGAACGTCCCGCTCGCCGCGACCTTCGCGAGCACGACGGCGGTTCCGACTCCCGAGTGCCCGGCGGGCCTGAACTGCAACTACATCCCGGCCGAGGTCCCAAGCACCGGCCAGCGCAACTACACGCTCGCGGACCGCCCCGCCAACGGGTTCGGCATCCGCCAGATCGTCATCCACGACACCGAGGGCAGCTACGACGGCACCATCGCCGCCTTCCAGAGCTCCGCGGCCAGGGGAAGCGCGCACTACCTGATCCGCGCGTCGGACGGTCTGGTCACCCAGATGGTCGAGAACAAGAACCTGGCATGGCACGCGGGCAACTGGACCGTCAACATGCATGCCATCGGCCTGGAGCACGAGGGCTACGCCATCAAGGCGGGCAGCTGGTACACCGAGCCGCAGTACGAGTCCTCCGCGGCCCTGGTGAAGTTCCTGGCGGCCAAGTACGGCATTCCGCTGGACCGTGAGCACATCATCGGCCACGACGAGGTGCCGGGACAGCTGGACGCCAAGGTGGCCGGCATGCACTGGGACGCGGGCCCGTTCTGGGACTGGAACCACTACATGTCGCTGCTGGGGGCGCCGACGGGCGCCGGTGGCGCCGGCGGCCTGCTCAAGGCCGGTCAACTGGTCCGTGTCGTGCCGCCGTTCACCACGGCGAACCAGCCCACGATCACGTACAACGGCAGCACCGTCGCCAAGCAGCCGGCGAACTTCGGGTACTTGTACACGACGGCGTCGACGGCCACGCCGATCAAGGACCCATACATACCCAACGTGCTGTGGAGCGACGGCCCGAACTGGGGCAACAAGGTCCTCGCAGGAGGTACCTACGTCGTCGCCGAGGCGCAGTACAACTGGACGGCCATCTGGTACGGCGGGCAGAAGGCCTGGTTCTACAACCCCGGCGGCCAGTACACCGCGCCGGTCGCCGGTGGGACCGTAGTGAAGCTCAAGGCCGGCGCGACGGCCCGAGTCTACGGACGTTCCTTCCCCGAGGCCTCGGCCTACGAGGGGACCGGCGAGACCGCGCCGACGGACAACCCCAACTACCTGTCGAAGTACACCTTCCCCTCCGGCCAGGCCTACGTGAAGGCAGGCGAGGCGGTCCTCGGTGACGACTACTTCGGCTCCACGCAGCTCCGGGTCGAGGGCAAGACCGACCTCTACGTCCCGATCCGCTACAACCACCGCATGGCGTGGGTGAAGGCGAGCGACGTCGAGCAGATCAGCAGCACCGTCCCGGACGCGGGCGCCAGCCGGTACAACACTCTCGCCCGCGACTCCTCTGGCGTGCTCTGGCAGTACCAGGGCACCGGCAGCGCGACCGCGCCGTACTTCAGCCGCTACCGCGTCGGCAGCGGTTGGCAGGGCTACAACGCGGTGACCTCGATGACGGCGCTGCGCGCCGACGGCACGGGCGACATGGTGGCCCGTGACACGTCCGGCGTGCTCTGGCACTACAAGGGCAGCGGAAATCCGTCCGCGCCGTTCCTCAAGCGCACCGAGGTGGGCAAGGGCTGGGGCATCTACAACCAGCTGACCGGCGCCCGGGACCTCAACGTCGACGGCATCGCCGATCTGATCGCGCGCGACGCGTCCGGTGTGCTGTGGTTCTACAAGGGCACCGGCACCGCCGGCGCGCCCTTCGCCGCCAGGGTCAAGATCGGTCCCGGCTGGCAGATCTACAACACGCTGACCGACACCGGTGACATCACGGCCGACGGCAAGGCGGACCTGATCGCCAGGGACACCTCCGGCGTGCTGTGGCTCTACAAGGGCACGGGCAATGCCGCCGCGCCGTTCGCCGCCAGGGTCAAGGTCGGTCCCGGCTGGGGGATCTACAACCTCCTGAACGGACCGAGCGATGTCTCTGGTGACGGCAGGCCGGACCTGATCGCCAGGGACTCCTCTGGCGTCCTGTGGCTGTACAAGGGCACGGGCAGCGGCACCGCCCCGTTCGCCGCCAGGGCGCAGATCGCCACCGGCTGGCAGATCTACAACCTGCTGGTCTGACGCACAAGGCATGACCCGCCCGCGGCACCGCGGCCGTCCGCTCCCCGGACGCGCCGCGGTGCCGCGGGCGGATGCGTTATGGTCGGCGTCATGTTCGCGCACTCGACTCAGACCTGGTGGTGGACCGCTCATCCGGCGGCCCACTGACTGCGCGTACACACAGCTCGCGAAGGCCGCCCCGAGGGGCGGCCTTTCCTGTTTCCACGGGCCGTTCCTCCCACCCGGACCACCCGGACACCCGGACCACTCGGACCGCTCGGAAGGAACACCCGATGCCCATCAGCAGACTGCTCGAAGACGACTGCCCGCCCTTCGCCCTGCTGCGCAGACGCACCCCCGGCCACGATCACGACACCGTCGAGGTCCTGATCGGCACCGTGCACGAGGCCGCCTCGCTCGCCGACATCCCGGCCACGGACCGTCCCTCACTGGCCCTGATCCCGTTCCGCCAGATCAGGGAGCGCGGCTTCGACGTACGCGACGACGGCACTCCGCTGTCCGTGCTCGTCGCCGACGAGACGTACGAAGTGCCGCTCGCCGAGGCCCTGGAGTCACTGCCGGCGCACGATGTCCGGGTAGAGGGCGGGGCCTTCGACGTCGACGACGAGGAGTACGCGGAGATCGTCCGGCGCGTCATCGAGGACGAGATCGGCCGGGGCGAGGGCGCGAACTTCGTCATCCGCCGCACCTACACCGGCCGCATCCCCGGCTTCGGCCGGGCTGACGCCCTGGCCCTGTTCCGGCGGCTGCTGGCCGGCGAGCGGGGCGCGTACTGGACCTTCGTCGTGCACACGGGCGGGCGCACTCTCGTCGGCGCCAGCCCCGAGGTCCATGTCCGGATGAGCGGCGGCACCGTCGTGATGAACCCGATCAGCGGCACCTTCCGCTATCCGCCCGAGGGCCCGACCCCCGAGGCGCTGCTCGGCTTCCTCGGCGACCGCAAGGAGCGCGAGGAGCTCTCCATGGTCGTCGACGAGGAGCTGAAGATGATGTGCACCGTCGGCGACATGGGCGGCGTCGTCATCGGGCCCCGGCTCAAGGAGATGGCTCATCTCGCCCACACCGAGTACGAGTTGCGCGGCCGTTCGTCGCTCGATGTGCGTGCGGTGCTGAAGGAGACGATGTTCGCGGCGACGGTCACCGGCTCGCCCGTGCAGAACGCCTGCCGGGTCATCGAGCGCCACGAGGTGGGCGGCCGTGGCTACTACGCGGGCGCGCTCGCGCTGATCGGCGAGGGCGCGCGCGGTGCGCAGACCCTCGACTCCCCCATCCTCATCCGTACCGCCGACATCGACGCCGACGGCTCCCTGCGGGTGCCGGTCGGGGCGACCCTGGTGCGGCACTCCGACCCGGCGGGCGAGGTGGCCGAGACGCACGCCAAGGCGGCAGGCGTACTGGCCGCGCTGGGCGTGCGCCCCGGGCGGCCGCAGGAGGACGGCGAGCGCCCCAAGCTCGCCGACGACCCGCGGGTGCGGGCCGCCCTCGACGCCCGGCGCGCCGACCTCGCGCCCTTCTGGCTGCGGATGCAGGAGCGCGGCGCCCGGCTGACAGGGCACGCGCTGGTGGTCGACGGCGAGGACACCTTCACCGCGATGCTGGCGCATCTGCTGCGCTCCACCGGCCTGGAGGTGACGGTGCGGCGGTACGACGAGCCGGGCCTGCGCGAGACGGTCCTCGCGCACACCGGACCGGTGGTCCTCGGCCCGGGCCCTGGCGATCCGGCCGACGCGACCGACCCGAAGATGCGCTTCCTGCGCACACTCGCCGCCGATCTGCTGCGCGATCACCGCCACGGCCTGCTCGGCGTCTGCCTCGGCCATGAGCTGATGGCGGCCGAACTGGGCCTGGAGATCGTACGGAAGGACGCGCCGCACCAGGGGGCGCAGGAGCGGATCGACTTCTTCGGGCGTGAGGAGACCGTGGGCTTCTACAACAGCTTCACGGCACGCTGCGACGACGCGGCGGCGGCGGAGCTGGCGGCGCACGGGGTCGAGGTGGCCCGCGATCCCCACTCGGCAGAGGTGCACGCCCTGCGGGGCACAGGCTTCGCAGGCATCCAGTTCCACCCGGAGTCGGTACTGACGATGCGGGGGCCGGAGGTGATCCACGGGCTCCTGGCCTCAACGACGCGGGTGGGCCGGGGCTGATTTTCCCCCACCCCGCCCCATCCCGTAACCGGGGCTCCGCCCCGGACCCTCCTCCTACGCACGGGCTGCATCTGCAGCCTCGTGGGGGTCCCCCCGGACGAAGTCTGGGGGAGTTTGAGGCGCGGGGGCCCGGGGGCGGAGCCCCCGCACGCGGTCGGACCCCGGGGGCAGCGCCCCCGGGGACAGCAACCCGTCAGCCGAAGAAGACCCCGACCTCCTCGTACAGCGTCGGGTCCACCGTCTTCAGCTTCGCCGTCGCCTCGGCGATCGGAACACGCACGATGTCCGTGCCCTGCAGCGCGACCATCTTGCCGAAGTCCCCGTCCCGCACCGCATCGATCGCGTGCAGCCCGAAGCGGGTGGCCAGCCAGCGGTCGAAGGCGCTCGGAGTCCCGCCGCGCTGGACATGGCCGAGGACCGTGGTGCGGGCCTCCTTGCCCGTACGCCGCTCGATCTCCTTGGCCAGCCACTCACCGACGCCGGAGAGCCGGACATGACCGAAGGAGTCGAGCGAGCCGTCCTTGAGGACCGCCTCGCCGTCCTTGGGCATTGCGCCCTCGGCGACCACCACGATCGGGGCGTAGCTGGCCTTGAAACGCGACGTCACCCAGGCGCACACCTGGTCGACGTCGAAGCGCTGCTCGGGGATGAGGATGACATTGGCGCCGCCGGCCAGGCCGGAGTGCAGGGCGATCCAGCCCGCGTGCCGCCCCATCACCTCCACGACCAGGACGCGCATATGCGATTCGGCGGTGGTGTGCAGCCGGTCGATGGCCTCGGTCGCGATGCCGACCGCCGTGTCGAAGCCGAAGGTGTAGTCGGTGGCGGACAGGTCGTTGTCGATGGTCTTGGGCACGCCGACGCAGTTGACGCCGTACTCGTTGTGAAGCCGCGTCGCGACGCCGAGCGTGTCCTCGCCGCCGATCACGATCAGCGCGTCCACCTCGTGCTTGGCGAGGTTCTCCTTGATGCGGCGGATGCCGCTCTCTTCCTTGAGGGGGTTGGTACGCGAAGAGCCGAGGATGGTGCCGCCGCGGGGCAGAATGCCGCGGACGGCCGGGATGTCGAGCGGAACCGTGTCGCCTTCGAGGGGTCCGTGCCAGCCGTCGCGATAGCCGACGAATTCGTACGCGTACTCCTGCACGCCCTTGCGGACGACACCACGGATGACCGCGTTGAGGCCGGGGCAGTCGCCGCCCCCGGTCAGTACTCCGACGCGCATGGAAACTTCCCTTCGCCTGGTGAGCCTTATGACCGCCACGCTAATGGTGATCCAGGTCACTGCGGGATGGGGCGAAAGGTCAATTCCTGTGCGTCATAAGGCGGTTAACTCCCCGCCATTCACGCGTATTTCACTCGTACGAGTCCCCTACGACCCCTGTACGGGCGGGGCACGGCGTCAGGCGTCGTCGAGACCCCGCTCGATGGCGTACCGCACGAGCTCGACGCGGTTGTGCAGTTGGAGCTTGCCGAGGGTGTTCTGCACGTGGTTCTGGACGGTGCGGTGCGAGATGACGAGCCGCTCGGCGATCTGCTTGTACGAGAGCCCCTTCGCCACCAGCCGCAGCACCTCGGTCTCCCGGTCGGTCAGCTGCGGGGCCTTCGGCTCGTCAACACCCGCTGCGGCAACGGGTTCGGAGGCCAGGCGGCGGTACTCACCGAGCACCAGGCCCGCGAGGCCCGGCGTGAAAACCGGGTCGCCGACGGCGGTGCGCCGCACGGCGTCGGTCAGCTCTTCCGTACTGGCCGACTTGAGCAGATAGCCGGTCGCACCGGACTTCACCGCTTCCAGAACGTCCGCGTGCTCACCGCTGGCGGACAGCACCAGGACCCGAAGGGCGGGATAGGAGCCGACGAGCTCCTTGCACACCTGGACGCCCGGCATCCCGGGCAGATTGAGGTCGAGGACGAGGACGTCGGGCGCGACGGCCTTCGCGCGGCGCACGGCCTGCGGACCGTCGCCGGCCGTCGCCACCACGTCGAAGCCTGCCGCGGCCAGATCGCGGGCGACCGCGTCCCGCCACATCGGGTGGTCGTCGACGACCATCACCTTGATCGTCTGTTGGTCCGTCATGCGTCTGCCTTCCCCCGTGGAACTTTCAATTCGACTTCTGTGCCCTGGCCCGGGACCGAGATCAGCTCGGCCGAGCCGCCCAGGTCCCGCAGCCGCCCGCGGATCGAGAGCGCGACTCCGAGCCGGCCCTCGCCCTCCGCCTGGGCGAGCCTGCCCTCCGGGATGCCCGGACCGTCGTCCCGTACCGTCACGATCACCTCGTCCGGCCAGTCCTCGACCAGGATCCAGGCGTGGGCGTCCTCGCCGGCATGTCTGCGGACATTGTCCAGGGCGGCACTGACAGCGGCGGCGAGTTCCGCCGCGGCTGCGGTGGGGAGCAGCACCGGGGCGCCCGGCTCCGAGAGGGTCACCTTCGACCCGGCGTGCCGGGCCAGCAGCGAACGCAGGTCGTCCAGTTGGGGCCCGTCGGACGGATCGTCCACATCGACGGTGCGGACGACTGCACCGAGTGAGACGTCCTCGGAAGCGCGTGTGGCGGGTACCAGACCGCTGGAGACCAGGGTGCGCAGGGCGACCTCCTGTTCCCCCGCCATCCTGCCGAGCTCTTCGGCCTCGCCGCCCAGCGCGGCGCCGCGCCGCTGCACCATCGCGAGCACCTGGAGCACGCTGTCGTGGATGTCGCGGGCCAGCCGCTCCCGCTCTCGGGTCGCCGCCTCGATCTCCAGGGCGCGGGCGAGGGTGCGCTCGGAGGCGCGGGCGACCTCGACGACGTAACCGATGGCTATGGACGCGACCCAGACCAGCAGGACGTTGTGGAAGGTGTCCCGGCTCGGCTGGCCGCGCTCGATGATGTTGGCGACGGCGACGAGTGAGGACGCGAAGCCCGCCCAGCGCCAGCCGCCCTTGATCGCGAACGCCAGCACGGACCCGGCGGTCCATATCGTCGGCAGGGTCGGGCCGTCCTGCGTCTGGGCCTGGGCGTCGGCGAGCGGCGTGAGCATGATCCCGGTCAGCGCGACGGTGAGGTCGGCGACCAGGAAGCGTTTGGTGCAGCTGCCCGCGTTGGCCACCTTGGGGAGCGTGGCAAGCGTCCATACGGACATCACCGCGAGGAAGGCGGCCGCGATCCAGGGGCGCTCGTACTTGCTGGGAATGAGGACGAAGAGGAGCACCGCGTAGACCATGGTCAGTAGGCGGTAGGCGGCCAGCGCGCGCCAAAGCGGCAGCTCGACCGACATCCGCACGACACGCTCGCGCTTGGCCATATCCCCCACCCCAGGACGGACAGCGCGGCTAGGCGGCCGGCCGGTCCGTATTCTCCGCCGTGTCCGTCTTCTCGGCCGTGTCCGTCTTCTCTGGCTTATTCGCCTTCGCGGCCTTCTCGGCCGCAGCCCTCTCGGCCTTCTCCGCCTTCTCCGCGTCCGCGATCTGGCGTTTGGCCGCCGCCGCGTAGATGTCGACGTACTCCTGGCCGGACAGTTTCATGATCTCGTACATGACCTCGTCGGTCACCGAGCGCAGGATGAAGCGGTCGCTCTCCATGCCGTGGTAGCGGCTGAAGTCGAGCGGCTTGCCGATCCGGATCCCCGGACGCATCAGCTTGGGGACCACCTTGCCGGGCGGCTGGATCTTCTCGGTGTCGATCATCGCGACCGGGATGACCGGAGCGCCGGTGGCGAGCGCCACGCGCGCGAGGCCGCCCGGCTTGCCGCGGTAGAGGCGGCCGTCCGGCGAGCGGGTGCCCTCCGGGTAGATGCCGAACAGGCCACCGGCCTCGATGACGTCTATCCCGGCCTTGATCGCCGCCTCACCCGCACCGCGCGCGCCCGAGCGGTCCACCGGGAGCTGCCCGACGCCCTTGAAGAAGGCGGCGGTCAGCCTGCCCTTGACCCCGGGCGATGTGAAGTACTCCGCCTTGGCGATGAAGGTGACCTTGCGGTCGAGCACCGCCGGCAGGAAGAACGAGTCCGAGAAGGACAGGTGGTTGCTCGCGAGGATCGCCGGCCCCTCAGCGGGAATGTTCTCGAGGCCCTCCACCCAAGGCCTGAAGGCAAGCTTCAGTGAGCCCCCGATGGAGAACTTCATTGCGCCGTAGATCAACTCGAATGCCTCCTGTGTGCTGTCGAACAGACCTTATCCCGAGGTGGGTCCGTCATCCCTGTGCTGGGGGGGCATACGGACCTGGTCGGTGTCAGTCCGGTCGCGTACGGTGAAGTACACCTTCAGACACTCACGAACAGGAGACCCAGGTGCCGGTCCTTCCTGGAGCCGAGCCGTACCGCCACGAAGGCGGCGAGGTCGGCGTCCTCCTCTGTCACGGATTCACCGGTTCCCCGCAGTCGCTGCGCCCCTGGGCCGAGTATCTGGCGGAGCGCGGACTGACCGTGTCCCTGCCGCTGCTCCCCGGACACGGCACGCGCTGGGAGGACATGCAGGTCACCGGCTGGCAGGACTGGTACGCAGAGGTGGACCGCGAGCTGCGGGTACTGATCGAGCGGTGCAGCCAGGTCTTCGTCTTCGGTCTCTCGATGGGCGGGGCGCTGACGCTGCGGCTCGCCGCGAAGCACGGGGACGCGATCAGCGGCGTCGTCGTGGTGAACCCGGCGAACAAGGTCCACGGCCTGTCGGCGTACGCCCTGCCGGTCGCGCGCCACTTTGTGCGTACGACAAAGGGGCTGACGAGCGACATCGCCAAGGAGGGCTCGGAGGAGGTCGGGTACGACCGGGTGCCGCTGCACGCCGCGCACTCGCTGCGGACCTTCTTCCGGCTGGTCGACGGCGAGCTGCCGCAGGTCACGCAGCCGATGGTGCTGCTGCACAGCCCGCAGGACCATGTGGTGCCGCCCGCCGACTCGGCGCGGATCCTTGGCCGGGTCTCGTCCACGGACGTCTCGGAGATCCTGCTGGAACAGAGCTACCACGTGGCGACGTTGGACCACGATGCGGAGCGGATTTTCGAGGAGAGTTACGCGTTCATCGGCCGGCTCGCTCCGAATATCGGGAAGAAGGGGAGCACCACCGGTGGCTGAGCAGCACGATGCGGACCGCGAGCCGCAGCCGATCGACGAGGAAGCCGCATGGGCGGCCATCGTCGAGGGGTACGGCGAGGAGCCGTCCGACCCTCCGGGCGCCAAGCCGTTCAAGTCGGTGGAGGACCTCGCCCTGCTCGAGGGTGATCTGAACAAGACGCCGAAGGACGACAGGGCGGCGGAGGCCCGGCCGGAACCCGATCCGGAGGACCCCGCAACGGGGCCCGAAGCACGGCCTGACGCGGACAAGCCCGCGCTGGGCAGCTCGATCACGTTCGCGCCCGGGATCGGTGGCCCGCGCGACTACCAGGTGGCCGCGGCGAAGGACGACGACCTCGACGAGAGCGACGAGGGCCACTTCGTACCGCCGGAGCCGCCGCCGCTGCCGGAGGCCGATGTCACAGCCAAGTTCGCCTGGCTGGCGGTGGTCGGCGGGCCGGTGCTGATGCTGGTGGCGGTGCTGCTGCAGTGGAACATGACGTGGTGGCTGACGACGCTCTGCGTCGGCGGCTTCCTGGGCGGCTTCGGCACGCTGGTCGCCCGGATGTCACACGGCGACGACGAGGACGACGACGACCCGGGCCGCGGCGCGGTGGTCTGATTCGCGACGCGGCGTCGGCTTCCGGCCGTCGGACGCGGCTCGGCCGTCGGAGGCGACTCAGACGGCACTTGGTCCGTCGGACGACCCCGCTGGGACGCGTAGCGCCGCCAGCACCGGCAGGTGGTCCGTCGCCGCACGCAGATCGGCCTGGGTGATCCCCGGCAGGGTCAACGGCACACCGCAGCCCAGCACTTCCACCCCCGGGGTAGCGAAAATCGCGTCGATCCGCTGGTGCGGGTCGTCCGGTGTCGAGGTGTGCTCGCCGCCCCAGGGTGCGACCGCCCAGCAGTCCTGCAGCTCCCCCGCGAGCCTGCGGAAGCTGCGGCCGCTGGGCCGGTCGTTCAGGTCGCCCGCCGCGATCGCGTACGGCACGTCCATCGCCTTCAGCCGGTCCAGCAGCATCCCGGCCTGCGCATAGCGCTCGTCGCTCTGCAGGCTCAGATGGCAGCTGAGCAGCCCGATCCGGGCGCCCCCGAACCGTACGACGGCGGTGGCGAAGCCGCGCCGGTGCAGGCGGGGGGTGAGCGGCAGCAGCACATCCTCCGTACGCTCCACGGTCGCCCGCAGCGAGCAGAGCAGCAGCGGCCCGGCCGCGGTGGCCCCGCCGCTCAGCACCACCAGCTCGCTCTTGGCTGCCAGCCGCGCGGCGTGCTTGCGCCAGCGGAAGAAGCGCGGGGCCTCCTGGATGAACACCAGGTCCGGCTCGCAGGCGCGGATCACCCGGGCGAGGGCGTCCTCGTCGTCGCGCATGGAGCGGATGTTGTAGCTGAGCACCCGGATCACGGCCGAACCGTCGGGTTCGGTGCGGGAGTTTGGCAGTGCGGTGATCGCCATGCGCAGCAAGATACGCGTGCGCGGCCCTTTTCCGGGGCTCCGCCCCAGACCTCAGTCCTCAATCGCCGGACGGGCTGAATTTCAGCCCGTCCGGCGATTGAGGACAAAGAAAACTCAGCCCTGGCGGGCCAGGTCCGCCGCGCCCACCAGGCCCGCGCTGCCGCCCAGCCGCGCCGCGACCACCTGCGCGTGCGGACGCCACCGGCCGCCGATCAGCCAGCGGCGGAAGGACTTGCGGATCGGGTCGAGGACCAGGTCCCCCTCGTCGGAGAGGCCGCCGCCGACGATGAAGGCGGACGGGTCGAAGAGCGAGGCCAGGTCGGCCAGGCCCGCGCCGACCCAGCGGGCCAGTTCGCGGTACGAGTCGACCGCGACCGGGTCGCCCTGCCGCGCCGCCTCGCTGATGTGCTTGCCCTGGATGCCGTCGACCGTGCCGTCGCCGAGGCCGAGCAGGATCTCCGCGTTCTCCGGGGTGGCGTTGGCGCGCTGCTTGCCGTAGCGGACGAGAGCGCGCCCGGAGGCGTACTGCTCCCAGCAGCCCTGGCTGCCGCAGCCACATAGCAGACCGTCCGGGACGACCCGGATGTGGCCGAACTCCGCGGCCACGCCGAAGCGTCCGCGGCGCAGCTTGTTGCCGATGATGATGCCGCCGCCGAGCCCGGTGCCGAGGGTGATGCAGATGACGTCTTCGTGGCCCTGGCCCGCGCCGAAGCGGTACTCGCCCCAGGCCGCCGCGTTCGCGTCGTTCTCCACGACCACCGGGAGGCCGACGCGCTGCTCGACCTTGTCCTTCAGCGGCTCGTGGCGCCAGTCGATGTTCGGCGCGAACAGCACGGTGGCACGCTTGTCGTCGACGTATCCGGCGGCGCCGATGCCGACCGCCTCGATGTCGTGCCCCGCGCCGGCCCCGGCGACGGCCGAGCTGATCGCCTCGACGATGCCCTGCGGGGTCGACGGGGTGGGCACCTTGTGCGTCTCGAGGATGGTGCCCTCTTCGTCGACCACGCCCGCTGCGATCTTCGTGCCGCCGATGTCGACGCCGATGGTGAGTCCCATGTGTCCCTCAGTTTTCGGTCGAGCCCCGCTATGGCCAACCGTACCCGAGGGAGGGGCACGCCCTGGTCAGTCCAGGTCGATGTGCTCGCTCGCCCCGGGGCCGTCGTCACGCGGATCCTGGTCGTCCTTGGAGACGGTGGGCCGCTGGGTCCAGCGCCGCTCATGGCCCTCGACAGCGGACCGATACGCGGCGAGCAGCTCGCCGCCCGCCGCCGTGAGGTGGTCGAAGACCTCGGGGTTGCGCTCTATGACCGGCTCGACCGCGGCCTTCGCCTGGTTGACCAGCTGCTGCACGGTGTTCTGCGCGGCCAGGCCGGGCAGCGACGACTGGAACGAGGAGACCTTGTCGGCGACCGCGTCGAGGAACTTGCGCAGCTCCTCGCCGGCCGAGCCGGGCGGCGGCCCGTACTGGGCGCGGCGGCGGGCCTTCTCCGCCTCCAGGTCCTCTGCGCACGCCTTGGCCCAGGCGTCGTCATCGACGGAGGGACGCTCGGTGGCATCGCTCATGGCGTACTCCTGCGGAAGAACTGGCGGAAAAACTGAGGGTTCGTACGCTCGACGGTACCCGAATGGAGGCAGCGTGTTCAGCGTGTGCGCGGCCACAGCTCGGGGTCCGGCTGGAAGCGGACCCGCAGCACGCCGTCCGTGAGACCCGCGCCCGCCACGGTGCAGCGGCGCAGCGCGGAGGGCAGCGGCACGATCCTGCGGAACGGTCCGACGCTGATGAGGAGTTCATCCCCTCGGCGGACGAGTGCGAGCTCCTCCTTGACGGCGCCGGGCAGCGCGAGCTCCCAGACGAAGACGCTGTCGGGGCCGTGCCCCTCCGCGACCCGCCATGGGTCCTCACGTCGCTCGCCGCCATCCAGATGCGCTGCCGGTGCTTCCGCGGCTTCTACGGCTTCTACGGCGAGCCCGTCGCCGGTGTCGAGGAGGGCGAGGTCGTCGAGGCCGCGCGGGTCCCTGCCGAGGTGGGGCACCTCGCGGAGCGAGCCTTGGGGCGCCCACTCCTCGTACCACTCGCCGAGGCACTTCTCCTGCTGCGCGAAGAGAGTCGCGAGCCAGCTGTCGGCCGAGTCCCGCGGCAGAATCCGGTTCGGTACGAGGGCGTCGACCGGCGCTCCGTACAGCGCGAGCCCGGCCCGGGCGGTGCGCAGAGCTTCTGCGGCCGCGGGTCCGGGCTCTGCGACCACCCGCAGCGTCGTGCCGGCGGATTCGATCACCGCCTGGAGGCCGGCCAGTTCGCTGTCCCAGCGGGCCGTGGTCTCGTACAGCCACTGCGCGGGCATCGGCACACCGGCGAGCTGGGCGAGCATCGGTCGCAGAGCCCGGGCGGCCTGCCGTTCCGGCGGCAGCAGGCGGCGCAGATAGCGGCGCAGCTGTTCGGGCAGGGCGAGCAGGGCGATGGTCTCGCGCAGCGGCGGCATGTCGAGGACGACCACGTCCCAGTCGCCGGGCACCCCAGCGGCGGCGGCATTCAGCGCGCGCAGCAGGGCGAACTGCTCGCTGCCCGGGAGCTCGGTCAGCTCCTCGTCCTCGAGTCGCGCCGCGCCCAGCAGATCGAGCCCGGCGGCGGCACGCTCCTGGAGAGAGAGGAACTCGGCGCGGAAGTCGGCGCCGGGGTCGATGCGGGCGGCCCACAGGCCGTCCGTGATCGCGTCCGGTGCGTCGGGGCGACCGGTGACGGCCGTGCCGAACACGTCGCCCGGCTCGGCGGAGAGGAACAGGGCGCGCTTGCCGCGCCGGGCCGCGGCGAGCGCGGTGGCAGCGGCGACGGTGGTTCGGCCCGCGCCGCCGAGCCCGGTGACGAGGACCGTGCGCATCAGGCGGTGGGCACGCTCTCGACGCGCTTCTTCAGGCCGGCCAGGGCGCGGTCGATGATGACCTTCTCGGCCTTGCGCTTGATCATGCCGAGCATGGGGATCTTGACGTCGACGGTGAGCTGGTAGGTGACCTCGGTGCGATCACCGCCGCCGACCGCGGCGAGGGTGTACGAACCGTCGATGGCCCGCAGCATCTGGGACTTCACCAGCGTCCAGCTGACCTCGTTGTCGCCGTTCCAGGTGTACGCGAGGGTGTGGTCGTCCTTGATCGCGCCGGCGTCGAGGACCAGCCGGACCTGCTCGGCGCGGCCCTTGGCGTCGGTGGCGAGCACCTCGGCCTCCTTCACCTCGCCGGTCCACTCGGGGTAACGGGCGAAGTCGGAGATCACGCCCATCACGTCGGCCGGCGCCGCCTCGATCGTGATGCTCGAGCTGGTGTGTTCCGCCATCGCTGCGGCTCCTCAGAGTGCGGTACGGACCGGGGGTGGTGTGGGGTGCAGGCTATCGCGACCGGGCTGGTCACCACTCCAGGGCCCAGCGGTTCACCACTCCAGGGTCCAGGGGCGACCGGTCGAGGCGAAGTGCCCGACGTTCACGCACTCCGTCGAGCCGATGCGCATCCTTCGGGCGAGCGGCTGGTGGACATGGCCGAATAGCGCGTACCGGGGCCGGGTGCGGCGGATTGCGTCGAGAAGGGCTCGGCTGCCGCGCTCGAAGCGGCGCGGGACGGTGTCATACGTCAGCTCGGGGACGTCCGGGGGGATGTGCGAGCAGAGCACATCGACCTCCCCGACCGCTTCGACCTTGGCGGCGAACTCCTCGTCGGAGATCTCGTACGGAGTGCGCATCGGGGTGCGCAACCCGCCGCCGACGAAGCCGAAGACACGGCCGCCGATCTCGATGCGCTCGCCGTCGAGGACGGTGGTGCCCGGCCGTGCGTACTCCGGCCAGAGGGTCGGCATGTCGACATTGCCGTAGGTGGCGTACGTCGGGGTGGGGAAGGCCGCGAACAGTTCGGCGTACTGGCGGCGTACGGCGGACTCGATGGCGGACTCCCGGTCCGTCTCCAGCTCGGCCCAGAGTCTGCGTCCGAGTTCGCGGGCCGCCTCGTAGCGGCGGGCGGTGCGCAGTTCCACGATCAGATGGGCGTTCTCGACGCCGAAGAGGTCGGGGAAGATGCCGCGCGAGTGGTCGGCGTAGTCGAGGAAGAGCACGAGGTCACCGAGGCAGATGAGCGCGTCCGCGCCGTCTCCCGCCTGAGCGAGATCCGTGGCATTGCCGTGTACGTCACTGACCACGTTGACTCGAATGCCTCGCATGGTGATCACCCTAGGACGCCGGTTCGCGGCTCGGTAGAGCGGGGCGGACCAGCCGTTCTTCCGAGTCGTCATGAGTGTGGACTACTCTGCGCGAAGCACTGCCATCACGTGTGACGCAGGGAACATCTGGCCGGAACCCCCTATCGGGAACCGAGTACTGGTGGGTAACGTCCGGGCAGTCCAGTCGTGCTCACCCCACTGAGCACCTGCCCGATCTTGGACCGCAACCGGTGCATCACACAGAGCCGTGGCGCCGGCGCCCGATGAGGAGCAGCAGTCTTGCGCGAGTTCAGCCTTCCGGCCCTGTACGAGGTCCCCTCGGACGGCAACCTGACGGATCTCATCCGCCGCAATGCCACTCAGCATCCCGAGGTCGCGGTGATGGGCAGAAAAGTGGCGGGCGTCTGGACGGACGTCACCGCCACCCAGTTCCTCGCCGAGGTCCGGGCCGCCGCCAAGGGCCTGATCGCCGCAGGCGTGCAGCCCGGCGACCGGGTCGCCCTGATGTCTCGCACCCGGTACGAGTGGGTGCAGCTGGACTTCGCGATCTGGAGCGCGGGCGCGGTCACCGTGCCGGTGTACGAAACCAGCTCGCCCGAGCAGGTCCAGTGGATCCTCGGTGACTCGGGCGCGGTCGCGGTGATCGTCGAGGGCGAGGCGCACGCCGCCGCCGTCGAGTCCGTACGGGACCGGCTGCCCGGCCTGCGCCACAGCTGGCAGATCGAGCAGGGCGCGATCGGGCAACTGACCGCCGCCGGCGCCGAGATCACCGACGAGCTGCTCGACGAGCGCAGCGGGAGCGCCAAGGCGGACGACCCGGCGACCATCGTCTACACGTCGGGGACCACCGGCCGCCCCAAGGGCTGTGTGCTCACCCACCGCGCCTTCTTCGCGGAGTGCGGCAACCTGGTCGAGCGCCTCAAGCCGCTGTTCCGTACGGGCGAGAGCTCCGTGCTGCTCTTCCTCCCGGCCGCGCATGTCTTCGGCCGCATGGTCGAGCTTGCGGCCGTGATGGCGCCGATCAAGCTCGGCTGCGTACCGGACATCAAGAACCTGACCGACGAGCTGGCCTCCTTCCGGCCGACGCTGATCCTCGGTGTGCCGCGCGTCTTCGAGAAGGTCTACAACTCGGCGCGCGCCAAGGCGCAGGCGGACGGCAAGGGCAAGATCTTCGACAAGGCCGCGCAGACGGCGATCACCTACAGCCGCGCGCTGGGGACCCCCGAGGGGCCGTCGATCGGCCTCAAGTTCAAACACAAGGTCTTCGACCGGCTCGTCTACAGCAAGCTGCGGGCGGTGCTGGGCGGGCGCGGTGAGTACGCGGTCTCCGGCGGCGCGCCGCTGGGCGAGCGGCTCGGGCACTTCTTCCGCGGCATCGGCTTCACGGTGCTGGAGGGCTACGGCCTCACCGAGTCGTGCGCGGCGACCGCGTTCAATCCGTGGGACCGGCAGAAGATCGGCACGGTCGGTCAGCCGCTGCCGGGCTCGGTGGTACGGATCGCGGACGACGGCGAGGTGCTGCTGCACGGCGAGCATGTCTTCCAGGGGTACTGGAACAACGAGGCGTCGACCGCGGAGGCGCTGGCCGACGGCTGGTTCCACACGGGCGACATCGGCACCCTGGACGAGGACGGCTATCTCGCGATCACGGGCCGCAAGAAGGAGATCCTGGTCACCGCGGGCGGCAAGAACGTCGCTCCCGCGGTGATCGAGGACCGCATCCGCGCGCACGCGCTGGTCGCGGAGTGCATGGTGGTGGGCGACGGGCGGCCGTTCGTGGGCGCGCTGGTCACCATCGACGAGGAATTCCTGGGGCGTTGGGTCTCGGACCACGGCAAGCCGGCCGGTTCGACCGCTGCCTCGCTGCGCGACGACGTGGATCTGCTCGCGGAGGTCCAGCAGGCGGTGGACGACGGCAATGCGGCCGTCTCCAAGGCGGAGTCGGTGCGGAAGTTCAGGATCCTTGACTCCCAGTTCACTGAAGAGGCGGGACACATCACGCCGTCGCTGAAGCTGAAGCGCAATGTGGTGGCGAAGGACTTCGCCGACGAGATCGAGGCGATCTACCGCGGCTGAACGGCCGCTGACAGCCCTTGGCCAGAGGTCAGCCGCTGGGGTCCTCGGCGAGGATCCGGGTCATGTTCCGTTCGGCGAGCGCCGTGATGGTGACGAACGGATTGACCCCGATCGAGCCGGGGAGCAGGGCGCCGTCGGTGACGTACAGCCCTGAATACCCCTTGGCGCGGCCGTAGTCGTCAGTGGCCCTGCCCAGTACGCAGCCGCCCAGCGGGTGGTACGTGAAGTCGTCGGCGAAGGTCTTGTTGCCGCCGAAGAGGTCGTACCGGTAGATGGTGGCGTTGACCCTGTTGACGCGGTCGAAGAGCGATTTGGCCGCTTTGACGGAGGGCTGGTTCTGCGACCTGGTCCAGTTGAGCTTCGCCGAGTCGGTCGCCGCGTCGTACGAGAAGCTGCCGCGCTCCGGGTTCTTGGTGATCGCCAGATAGAGGCTGATCCAGTGCTCGAACCCCATCGGCAGCGGCGCTATCTCCGCGAAGACGGGATTGGTGGGGTTGCCCCAGTCGTCGATGCCCATGGTGGGCATGGTCGCCTGGTTCGCCCCGACGGTGTCCCAGATGTGGTTGGCGCGGCCGGTCATCACATTGCCGTTGTGGCCCCAGCCCCTGCCGACCTCGGTGCTGAGGCCGGGCAGGGTGCCCTTCTCCCGGGCGCGCAGCAGGAGTTCGGTGCTGCCGATGCTGCCGGCGCCGAGGAAGAGCTGCTTGCAGCCGATCTCCTCGGTCTCGATGACGCGGCCCGCGGTGTCCGTGCGGTCCACGGTCAGGACGTAGCTGCCGTCAGGCTCTGTCCGGATGTCTCTGGCCCGGCTCATGGTCTGGATGGTGACGTTGCCGGTGCCGATCGCGGCGGCGAGATAGGTCTTGTCGACGCTGCGCTTGCCGTGGTTGTTGCCGTAGATGACCTCGCCGGCGAGCGCCGACCTGGTGGCCTGGCCGGCGGCTTCGCGCTGCATGTAGCCGAAGTCGTAGACGTTCGGCACGAAGACGGTCTTCAGTCCGGCGTTCTGGGCGTGCTTGCGTGAGATCCGCGAGAAGCGGTACCACTCGCTGGACTCGAACCAGGCCGGGTCGATGGTGTTGACGCCGAGCATCCGGCGGGCCCGCGGGAAGTACGTGCCGTACATCTCCGCGGCGTCGACCTGGGGCAG
This sequence comes from Streptomyces sp. NPDC002870, assembly GCF_042888505.1. Taxonomy (NCBI): domain Bacteria; kingdom Bacillati; phylum Actinomycetota; class Actinomycetes; order Kitasatosporales; family Streptomycetaceae; genus Streptomyces; species Streptomyces sp. NPDC002870. The sequence continues at coordinate 479,956 of NZ_JBIAPW010000001.1, read as the reverse complement.
CACCTCGGTGAAGTACGTACGCGGCGGGGTCACCGCCATTCCGCCGTTGACCAGTGATCCGCCGCCGACGCCCCGGCCGACGAAGACGGACATCTCCGCGTAGCGGACCCGGTCGAGGACGCCGGGGTAGGGGCTGATGTCCTTGTTGACGACGTCCAGCCAGAGGAAGGTGGAGAGCGGCGCCTCTGTGCGGGTCCGGAACCACATGGAGCGCTGATCGGGCGCCCCGGTGGTACAGAAGATCTTTCCGTCCGGGCCCGGGGTGTCCCAGAGCCGGCCCATCTCCAGTACGAGGGTGCGCACGCCCGCCTCGGCGAGGCGGAGGGCGGCGACGGCGGCGCCGTAGCCGGAACCGATCACGACGGCGGGGGCGTAGTCGGTGGCCGGCGGCTGAACGGCGGCCGCCGAGGAGAGACCAATGCGGGTGAAGCCGAGCGCGGCCGCGGTCTGCAGGGCAGCGATGCCCAGCAGCTGACGGCGCGTCAGATGTGGTGTCATGTCCGGAGCATGGGCGGAATCTCACCTTCCGCCCATGCTCCGCGCGGCCTAGAACTGACGCACCATCAAAAAAGACTTTACGCAGGTCAGAGAAGTGTCCGAAGTTTCTCGGCCAGCAGGTCCCAGCGCCACTTCTCCTCGACCCACTCCCGGCCGCGCTCCCCCATCCGCTGCCGCAGCCCGGGATCTTCGAGCAGCGCCACGATCCGCTCGGCCGACTCGTCGGCCGAGCCGCCGCGGACCACCCAGCCCGTCTCTCCGTCGAGTACGGCGTCGGGTGCTCCGCCCGAGTCGCCCGCGACGACCGGAAGACCGGTCGCCGATGCCTCCAGATACACGATTCCGAGGCCCTCGACGTCCAGGCCTCCCCTTCGGGTACGGCAGGGCATCGCGAAGACGTCGCCCGCGCCGTAGTGGGCGGGCAGCTCCTCCCAGGGCACGGAGCCGGTGAAGCGGACCGATTGCGCGACCCCGGTCTCGTCCGCCAGCTTCCGCAGATCCTTCTCGTACGGACCGCCACCGACGATCAGCAGCACCGCGTCCGGCACCTTCGCCAGGATCCCGGGCATCGCCAGGATCAACGTGTCCTGGCCCTTGCGCGGCACCAGCCGCGATACGCACACCACCACCCGCCGGTCGGCGAGCCCCAGGCGCTCCCGGACCGCGTCCCCGCCCGAGCCCGGGTGGAAGGTCTTCTCGTCGACGCCGGGCGGCAGTTGGACCATGCGGCCGGCCGCTTCCGGAGTCAGCGCGGCGGCTATGCGCGAGCGCGTGTACTCGCCCAGATAGGTGATCGTGTCCGTGCCCTCGCCGATCCGCCGCAGCAGCTGCCGGGAGACGGGGAGCTGCGCCCAGCCCGCCTCATGCCCGTGCGCGGTGGCCACCAGCCGCCGGGCCCCGGCCCTGCGCAGAGCGGGTGCCATCAGACCGAGCGGGGCGGCCGCCCCGAACCACACGGATTCGCAGCCGTGCTCGCGCAGCAGCTGGGTCGCCCTTCGGGTGACGCGCGGGGTCGGCAGCAGCATCGTCGTACGGTCCCGTACGACCGTGAAGGGCTGCTCTGCGTCGAACTCGGCGGTCGCCTCCGCGCCCTCGCGGCCGCGCTTCCAGGTGGAGGCGTAGACGACGAGCCGATCCGGGTCCAGCCGCAGCGCCATGTTGTGCAGGAACGCCTGGATGCCGCCGGGCCTGGGCGGAAAGTCATTGGTCACGATCAGGGTCTTGTGCATCGCCGCCGACAGTACCCAACGGCCCTGCCTCACCGCTCACGCGCAGCCCTGCCCGGCATCATGGGCACCCACAATTCCGCATGAATGGGATGAGGCTCATGGCGGGCGCAAGCGGCAGCGGCAGGCGGCTTCCCCTCACGGTGTGGATCATCACCAGGACCGCGCTGCTGCTCTGCGTCTTCAAGGTGGTCACTGTCCCCGGCCCCGATGTGACCAGCGACATCTCGGTGATCTACCAAGGCTGGTACCAGGTGCTGAAGACCGGCACCTTCCCGCTGGACGACGTCACCTGGCAGTACCCGCCCGCCGCCGCGCTCGCGATCCTCTCCCCCGCCCTGCTGCCCTTCCTCGGCTACACCTCGGCCTTCTTCGTCCTCGCCCTGCTCTGCGACGCGCTGGTGCTGAGCCTGCTGCTGTACACCGGCGGGCGGCCCGGCAAGTCGCAGCGCGGCAGCTGGGTGTGGGTGGCGGGCGTGCCGCTGCTGGGCCCCACCGCGTACGCCCGCTTCGACCTGATGGTCACGGCCGTCGCCGTCGCGGCCCTGCTGGCCGGGGCACGCCGTCCGCGCACCCTGGGCGCGCTGGCGGGCTTCGGCGCCCTGCTGAAGGTCTGGCCGCTGCTGCTGATCGTGGGCACCCCGCGCGGCCGGGCGACCCGCCGCTCCTGGGCCACCGCGGCGGGCACGGCGGCCGCGCTGGCGCTTGTGCTCTTCGTGGCGATGCCGGGCGCGCCGGCGTTCCTCACCTTCCAGCGCGACCGGGGCACCGAGATCGAGTCACTGGGCGCGCTGGTCTTCCATGTGGCGCGGCACTTCGGCTGGCAGGGCGAGGTGCTGCTGAACTACGGGTCGGTGGAGTTCGTCGGCCCGTACGTCACGCTCGTCTCCACGCTCGCCCTCGCCCTCACCCTCCTCGCCTGCGGCTGGCTGGTGCTGTGGCGGGTGCGGGCCAAGAGGTTCACGCCGAGCACGCCGTGCGACGCGGCGTTCGCCGCGGTGTTGCTGTTCACCACGACAAGCCGGGTGATCAGCCCCCAGTACATGATCTGGCTGGTCGGCCTGGCCGCCGCCTGCCTGGCCTTCCGGGGCAGCCGGATGACTCTGCCCGGCCGGCTGGTGCTCGCCGCCACGGGGGTCACGCTGCTGGAGTTCCCGGTCTGGTTCTCGCACGTGGTGGCCGGCGACCCGCTGGGCGTGCTGCTGCTGGCCGTACGCAATGGGCTGCTGGTCGCGGCGACGCTGACCGCGTGCCTGCGGCTGTGGCGGCAGACGGTGACCGAACCGCGCCGCCGCCGGCCGCGGCTCAGCCGTCCAGCCGCTCGCGCAGATACTCCCGCCAGCGCACCGTGAAGTCCTCCCGCGTCGTGCCCAGTACATCGGCCATCGCCTTCTCGACCGCGGCCTCCCGGTGCTTCCCCGCGCCGACGGCCCGGTAGAACGACGTGAGCTTCTTCTCGCCCCAGCGCGCGGCGATCAGCTCGCAGGCCAGCCAGCCGCCCTCGTACGCGCGCGCCAGCCTGTCCCCGTCGTCGCCGAAGGCGAAGTCCTCGTCGGACGGCAGCGCGGCAGGCACATCGCCGCGCACGACCGCGCGCTGGAGTTCGGGGGCGGTCTGCCCGGCACTGCGGTCCGTGCCGCGGTACGCCGCCCAGTCGGCGAAGCCCTCCGAGAGCCACATCGGGGTGGCCGCCGAGGTGTACCCGCGCGTAGCCACATGAGCCGCCTCATGCGTGAGCACGATGCCCCGGCCGAAGTCGCCGAGGGCGCCGTACGCCTCGGGGTTGACGATCACCCGGTCCGCGGGCACCGTCCCGGTGGCCCCGGTCTCGCCCGTGGTGACCGCTGCGATCCCCCGGTACCCGGCCGCGGGCGCCCCCAGCAGCCCTCCCATGGCGTTCAGCGAGGCGGGGACCAGGATCACCACGCGCCGCGCCCAGGGGGCGGGCCAGGCGTCCGAGACGGCGGGCACGGCCCGGTCGGCGTCGGCCGCGAGGGCGCGCAGCCGCGCCGTGTCCTGGCCGACGCCGAGAACCAGGCTCCGCTTGCCCCGGACGACCTCGACGTCGCCCTGCTGCCAGAGGTGCTGGGCGCCCTGCTTGCTCGCGCGGTCGGCCGTGATGTACCAGCGGCCCTCGCGTTCGGCGAGCTCCAGCGTGCGGGAGGCGGTGACCGGGACGGTGTCGTAGCCGTCGATGCGGTAGCGCAGTTCGGCCTCGGCGACCGCCCGCGCGCCCTGTCGTTTCACCTGGCTCAGCCGGTACTCCCAGGAGCGCAGCGGCACATCCGCGAGGTTCCGGAACTCCCTGCGCTCCGTCGCCCGCAGCGCCGGGGCCCCGGGATCGAGGGCGGCGAGATAGGAGCTCTCGTCATGCCCGAGGACGGCGGCCGCGCGCCCGTCCAGCGTGCGCTGGATGTCCCGCATCGTGGTGTCGGACGCCCCGGGGACCGCGCAGCCGGACGCCAGCAGGGCGGCGGCGAGGCCCAGCCCCACCGCACGCCGTACCGCCCGGCGCACTGTGCGCCCGTGACCTGCCACGTGGTCGATCGTACGGAACGCGGCGCGGAACGGAACGCGGCTCAGACGCGGGTGACCGACGAGACGGGCATCATGCCGACCGGGTCGTAGCGCACCGCCGCTCCCGGGTAGGGCGCGTGCACGACCTGTCCGTTGCCCATGTACATCCCGATATGACTGGCGTCGCTGCGGTACGTCACGAGGTCGCCGGGCCGCGCCTCCGACAGCGAAACCTGCCGGCCCGCGTACCGCTGCGCCTGCGAGGTGCGCGGCAGCCCGACGCCCGCCTGCGCGTACGACCACTGGGTTAGCCCCGAACAGTCGAAGCCGGAGGGCCCGTTGGCGCCCCAGACATAGGGGCTGCCGACGGCGCTGCGGGCCGCCATCACCGCGGCGGCCGCCCGCGAGGAGGCGGGGGCGAGGCCGGAGAGTTCGGGCAGGGAGCCGCGGCCGGAGCGGGATGCCCGGTCGAAGGCGGCGCGATACTCGGACGGAAGGGAGTTCAGCAGCCGCTGCGCCTCGGCGAGTTTGCGCTCGACGGTGCGCTTGTGGTGGGCGACGGCGGTCCGGCTGCGCTCCAGCTCCGCGAGGTCGTGTGAGGCCTCCGTGCGCTCCTGGCCGAGTCTTCGCTGCGCCAGCCGAAGGTCCTGCAGGTCGGTTGCCTGCCGCTCGCTGATCCGGTCCAGGGTCGCCGCCTTGTCGAGGTAGCTGTCCGGGTCCGCGGAGAGCAGCAGAGCGAGCGCGGGGTCGATGCCGCCCGACCGGTACTGCGCGCCCGCTACCGAACCGAGCGCTCCCCGCATCCGGTTGACGCGCTCCTGGCCGCGGGCCACGCTGTCCTGCGCCTGCGCCACCTGCTCGCGCAGCCGCTCGACCCGCTCACCGGCCTTGTTGTAGTGCTCGGTGGCCTGCTCGGCCTCCTCGTACAGCCGGTCCACCTTGGCCCGGGCGCTCTCCGCGGTGTCGTGCGGTTCTGCGCCGGCCGGTGCGGCCCCGAGCGCCGCAGCGGCCGTTGCCGCCGCGGCGGACAGAACGGTGACCCGGACACTCTGAGTGAGACCGGACTGTGAAAGCCGTCGATGGGGCGCCACGTACCGCGCTCCCTTCCGCTGTGCGAGGGATGTTGCGCGGCAGACAGTAGCCGGGCGATCACACAGCGGCCAACGGCCCTGACATGCACAGAAAGTGACGCCCCGCCGGAGACCACAGGTCACCGGCGGGGCGCGACGTCAGTTACGGGCGCGGGAAATCGCCCGATTGGGCGTCAGATGCGTACGCCGAACTGGAACGGCATGTTGTTGATCGACTCGTAGCGCACGCTGGCGCCGGGCTTCGGGGCGTGCAGCACCTGGCCGTTGCCCGCGTAGAAGCCGACGTGGTGCATGTCGCCGTAGAAGATGACCAGGTCGCCCTGCTGGAGCGCACCCTGCGAGTAGATGCGGGTGCCGGCGTTGGCCTGCGACTGGGAGGTGCGCGGTATGGAGACACCGGCCTGCGCGTACGCCCAGGAGGTCAGCCCGGAGCAGTCGAAGGAGCTGGGGCCGGAAGCGCCGTAGACGTACGGCGAACCGATCTTGCTCTGGGCGGCGGAGAAGGCCGCGCCCGCGCGCTGCGAGGCGGGGACCGCTGCGCCGAGGTCCGCACGCGAGCTGGCGCGGTCGGCGCGGGACTCGTCGGCGGAGAGCGCGGCACGCTCCTGCGCGGTGAGCGAGTTGAGGAGCTTCTGCGCGGCGGCGAGCTTGGTCTGGACTTCCTTCTTCTTCTCGCCGAGCTCCTTGCGGGTGCTGGCCAGGTCGGCGAGCTTGTCCTGGGCCTCCTTGCGCTGCTGCGCGAGGGTCCGCTGCTTGGCCTGGATCTCGGACAGCGCGTCGGACTGCTTGGCGCCCAGCTGGTCCAGCGCGGAGGCCTTCTCGAGGTAGGTGTCCGGATCCGAGGAGAGGAAGAGCTGCACGGCGGGGTCGATGCCGCCGGAGCGGTACTGGGCGCTCGCCACCGAACCGAGGCCGTCGCGCAGGGTGTTGAGCTCGTCCTGTCCGCGGGCGACCTTGTCCTGCAGGGCGTCGACCTGCTTCTGGATCTTCCCCTGCTGCTCCTTGGCCCCGTTGTACTTCTCGGTGGCCGCCTCTGCCTCTTCGTAGAGCTTGTCGACCTTCTCCTTGACCTCGCTCTTGCTCGGCTTCGGGTCGGCCTGCGCGGCCTGGGAGGTCAGGGCTACGGCCGCGGCGGCGGTCGCGGTGAGCACGGTCACGCGGGTGCGGCTCGGCTGCTTGGGACGACGGTGGGACGCCACGAAGGCGAGCTCCTTCTTCCTCGAGCCGCCTACCGGGCTGTGGGGGGTTGAATCCCCGGCGTCCGCACTTCGGGTCCTTACAGGGGAAAAGGACTGAACTGCACGGACTCGGCGGTTCCTTCGCTGTTCGCCCCGGGTGAGCGATCAACCGCGCGAAGGTTCGAGGCCCGACCTTAGTGACCTTCCTGTGATCACTTCAAATCCTGCGGAGAAAAATCTTGGTCGCCGAGCGTTTCTTTACCCACATCACACGCGTAGTAATGGCCACTTGACACTACGTCCGTCAGACAAGCAGCTAATTCGGGCATTTGGCACGGCAGTTAACTAGACGCGCGAAAGCCGCTTCAACAACAATGCGGACGCGACGGGCCTCGCGCCCGCCTTCGCCACTCCGTCGGCGACTTCGCGGTCGGTGGAGACCACCACCACGGGCCGCCCCGGCGGCTCAGCCCGTACCAGCTGACGGATCAGTTCGTCGGCGGTCACGCCCGGCTTGGAGAACAGCACCCGCACTCCGCGCGGCGGCGCCAGCAGCACCGGGGCCGCCAGCTCCGCCCCGTCGAAGACACAGGTGATCTCGGCGCCGGTCTGCGCCGCGAGCACCGAGAGACCGCCGAGCAGCCGCAGCCGCTGCTTCTCCAGCGGCATCGTCGGATAGCCGGTCTTGGTGACGTTGTAACCGTCCACCACCAGATGCGCCTGCGGCAGCGCGAGCAGCTGGTCCAGGAGCGCGGGATCGGTCTCGGAGAGCGCACGGGCCGCGATGTCCTTGGGCGACATCCGGCCCGGCTCGACCGCGTCGACCGTGTCGGCGGGATGGACGGCGGCGGGCGGCAGGGCCAGTTCCCGGCGCAGTCCCTGAGCCGCGTCGAGGACCGTGTCCAGCAGCAGGCGCAGCCGCATGTCCTCGATCGAGCGCCCCTCCCGGGCGGCCCGGCGGCTCGCCTCCACGGCGGCCTCCGCCTCGGCGAGGCGTGCCTTGAGCCGACGGCTCTCACTCTCGGCCGCCGAGACCTGGGCCGCGGTTTCCGACCTGATGGCTTCGATATCGGCGTCTCTACGGCGCAGAGCGGCCTCGCCGCGCTTCACATCGCTCAGGGCGCTGCGCAGCTTGCGACGAAGCGTTTCGGCTTCCTTGCGGGCCGCCTCCAGCTCCGTGCGCAGCCGCTCGGTCTCGCTCTTGGTCAGGCCTCGCGCCTCCGTCAGCTCCTCGCGCAGCCGCTCCAGCTCGCGCCGCCCCGCCTCGTCGGCGCGCTCGGCGTCGGCACGCAGGGCCTCCTCACCCGCGGCGGCGACAAGTTTCACCCATCCGGTGGGTCGCAGCACGTAGGCGGCGGCGGCCACGTCGACGGGGTCGGCGGCCGCGGGCGGCGATCCGGACTCCAGTGCCGCGGACAGCTCCGGCTGGGCCTGGCCGAGCCGCTCGCCGATACGCTGCCGGAAGACCGGGTCGCTCTCCAGGGCGGCGGCCATCGCGTTGCCCGCGAATTTTGCGCGCCGGGTGGGGGTGAACCGGGCGTACTGCCGTAGCTGGGCCGGAAGTTCGGCAACGGTCAGGCCTCCGAAGGCATCCGAGACCAGCGCCATGACCCTGCGCCGTACGCCTTCCGGCAACGGGCGGTCGAGCGCCTCTGCGGCGCCACCGGCCGCACCGGCCGGCTCAGCGCCACTTGCAGGCTGCTCCACGATCCGTCACCCCACTACCCGTTCGGGCCGCTCCCTCAGGAGCCGGCGCCCGGCCTGTCCACCAGCTCGATCTGGTCCACCGCGTTGCACCAACGGCATCGCACCGACTCGATGCTCTCACTGACCACCTCGCGCTCCTCGACCGTCGGCTCGCCGGCCAGGTCCAGATGGACGTACTCGACGACCTTGGAGGAACGGGTGACATCGAAGCGCGTGAGGTTGCCGCAGAGCGTGCAGCGCCAGCGGGTACCGGCCGTCGGCGGGGAGACCGTCGTCATCGTGCCGTCTTCTTTCGTCGTACGGATGCAGGTGCCGCTGTGCGCCGTCGAACCGCGGATGTACTGCCCGTAACCCTACGGCCTCGCAGGTACCCCGTGGCGCGGCGAGGCACTCTGTACCGTTCAGACCTACTACGCCATGCTCTGTCCATGATCAGTTGGCAGGGCGCGGCGCGCGGTGCGGTACGGAGCGCGGTGACGGGGCCCTCGGTGACATACGGCGTGATCGCCGTCTGCTGTGCGGTGTTCCTCCTCGGCCCGGTCTCGGGCCTCAACCCGGTGTACGGCACCGGTGACGCACTGCTCGCAGCCCAGAGCGCGTACTTCGAACGCTGGGGCGTGATCCCGGCAGAACTGATGAACAGCTCCCCCGGCACCCTCGACCCACTCCTCACCCCGCTCACCGCACTCTTCGTCCACGGCAGCTGGCTGCATCTGCTCGGCAACATGCTTTTCCTCTACGTCTTCGGCGCGATGGCCGAGGAGCGCATGGGGCGGCTGGAGTTCGCCCTGTTCTATCTGGGCTGCGGCTATCTCGCGCTGGTCGCCTACGCGGCGGCCAACGCCGAATCCGAGCAGACCCTGGTGGGAGGGTCCGGGGCGATCTCAGGTGTGCTCGGCGCGTTCCTCTTCCTCTTCCCCAGGGCCCGGGTCACCAGTCTCTTTCCGTTCCTCTTCTTCCTGCCGCTGCGCTTCCCCGCGTGGATCGTGCTGATCTTCTGGTTCGTCCTGCAGTGGCTGGCGGCCCAGGGCGCGGGCAGCGGCCCCGGCGTCGCGTATCTGGCGCATCTGGTGGGGTTCGGGGCCGGGTTCGTCTACGCCTGGGGACGATTCCGGCATGCGACTAGAGTGAGGGCCCCAGCAGCGGCCACCGAGGGAGAAAGCCAACCGTGATCACCGCGATCGTGCTCATCAAGACCAGCGTGGACCGCATCCCCGAGATCGCCGAGTCGATCGCCGCGCTGGACAGCGTCAGCGAGGTCTTCTCCGTCACCGGCACGTACGACCTGATCGCGATGGTGCGGGTGGCCAAGCACGACGACCTGGCGGACGTCATCCCGGGCCGCATCAGCAAGATCCAGGGCGTCGAGGGCACGGACACGCATGTGGCGTTCCGTACGTATTCGCAGCACGACCTGGAGGCGGCGTTCGCGATCGGGCTGGACTCGTAGCGCCTTCCGTTGTCTGTCCTCAGACGCCGGACGGGCTGGAAACCAGCCCGTCCGGCGTCTGAGGGGCCGGAGCCCCGGGGGACGTGGCAGGCAGCCCCGGTGTCACACGGCCGGGACGCAGCGGCCGTCCTCCGTGCGGTAGTTCCACTTGGCGCCTTCGCGCACCAGCTCCTTCACCGCCCGTACGAAACGCTCCACATGCTCGTCCGGCGTACCCGCCCCGAAGCTCACCCGGATCGCGTTGAGCGAGGCTTCGCCCGGCCCGGCCTCCGGCGCGCCGCACTCGCCCGGGTCCTGCGGGTCGCTGCCCAGCAGGGTCCGCACCAGCGGGTGCGCGCAGAACAGCCCGTCCCGTACGCCGATGCCGTACTCCGCCGAGAGCGCGGCCGCGAAGTGCGAGCTGTTCCAGCCCTCGACGACGAAGGAGATGACGCCGACCCGCGTGGGGGTCCCCCCAGTGGAACGCGAGGGGGAGTCGTCCCCGAACAGCGAGAGCACCTTCACCTCGGGCACCTCGGCCAGGCCCGCGCGGACCTTCGCGACGAGGTGCTGCTCCCGGGCGACCAGGTTGTCGAAGCCCGCCTCTGTGAGCGCCTTGCAGGCGGAGGCGATGGAGTAGACGCCGATGACGTTCGGCGAACCGGCCTCGTGACGGGCGGCCGTGGTGTGCCAGTCGACGTCCACGCCGCCGTCCGCGCGCCGCGCGACCTTGCGCGAGGCACCGCCGCCGGCGAGGTACGGCTCCGCGTCCTGCAGCCAGTCCGCACGGCCGGCCAGCACGCCAGAGCCGAACGGCGCGTACAGCTTGTGCCCGGAGAAGGCGACCCAGTCGACGTCCAACTCCTGTACGGAGACCGGGTGGTGGGGCGCGAGCTGAGCCGCGTCGAGCACGATCCGCGCACCGTGGGCGTGCGCGGCAGCCGCGAGCTCCTTCACCGGCCACAGTTCACCGGTGACGTTGGACGCGCCGGTCACGCAGACCAGCGCCGGGCCGTACCCCTCTTGAGTCGACTCGGCGCGGTCCGCGAGCGCGCGCTCCAGCGTCCGCACCGCCTCCGCCGGTGTACGCGGCGCGTTCAGATACGTCACCCTCGCGTCCGACCACGGCAGCAGCGAGGCGTGGTGCTCGGTCTCGAAGACGAAGACCTCGCAGTCGGCGGGGATCGCGGCCGCCAGCAGGTTCAGTGAGTCGGTCGTGGAGCGGGTGAAGACGACCTGGTCGCCCGGCCGGCAGTCGAGGAACTCGGCGACCGTGACCCGGCTGTTCTCGAAGAGGTCGGTGGACAGCTGCGAGAGGTACCCGGCGCCGCGGTGCACGCTGCCGTAGTACGGGGCGTACGCGGCCACGTCGTCCCACACCCGCTGCAGGGCCGGGGCGCTCGCCGCGTAGTCGAGGGCGGCGTAGGTGACTTCGCCGCCGGTGACGAGCGGGACGGTGACGTCCCGGCCGAGGACCGGAAGCGGCGCGGCACAGGCGGGGTCGGAGTCGGCGGGGGCGACGGCAGAGGCGGGGGCGACAGCGGGGGCGGGGGCGACAGCGGGGGCGGTGGCAACGGCGTTCGGGCGTGCGGACATGGCGGTATCTCCCGGCAGGACAAGCGTGGGGGTCCCCCCCCGACGAAGTCGGAGGGAGGCTTCGGTAGAACCTGCGCGGCGGCTCAACGGCCGTTCGGCGCACAGGGGTTGCCTCGAGCACACGGCGACGGCCGCACGGAGGCGTACTGAAGAAGGGGCGAGTAGCCCTACCGCATTCGCTTGCTCACGAGACTGCTCCCTTGAGGACCAGGACCCCAGGGCTTGCAGGGGTCCGCGCTTGCCGCAGACCTCGCTGCCTACGGCCTGGTCTTCACCCGGGGCACCCCGCCACGGACGGAGGGTTGCCGGACAGCGAGCCGGGGCCGTAATCGCTGTCACTCATGACCTTGGAGAGCATCCTGCCATACGTCCCACCGCGTGCAAGGCGGGGTCCAGTTCCTGAGACGGGAAACCGGACCACGCCTTGCCTCACGCCACCGCGGTCTCAGGCGTTGCTCGCGGCCACCCACCGCTCGAGCACCGCTCTGGCCGCGCCCGAGTCGATCGACTTGGCGGCCCTTGCGATGCCCGCCGCCAGCTGCTCGTTCAGCGTGCCGTCCGTCGGCTCCAGCGCGACCAGAGCCGCCGCCGCGTTGAGCAGCACCGCCTCCCGTACGGGCCCGGTCTCGCCGCCGAGCAGCCGGCGCGCTACATCCGCGTTGTACGAGGCGTCGGCGCCGCGCAGGGCCTCGACCGGCACGAGGTCGACGCCGATGTCCCGCGGGTCGAAGGCCTCCTCGCGCACCGCCCCGTCCCGTACCACCCACACCCGGGAGGTCGCCGTCGTGGTCAGCTCGTCCAGGCCGTCGTCGCCGCGGAAGACCAGCGCAGAGGAACCGCGCTCGGCCAGTACGCCAGCCAGAATCGGTGCCATCCGCGCGTCCGCGACACCGGTGGCCTGCGCCTTCACCTTCGCCGGGTTGGTGAGCGGGCCCAGGAAATTGAACGTGGTGCGGATGCCGAGCTCCTTGCGGGCGGCCGCCACATGCCGCAGCGCCGGGTGGAACTTCACCGCGAAGCAGAAGGTGATGCCCGCCTCTTCCGCGACCTGGGCGACCCGCTGCGGGGTGAGCTCGAGATTGACGCCGAGCTTCTCCAGTACGTCGGATGCGCCGCTCGCGGACGACGCGGCGCGGTTGCCGTGCTTGACGACCTTCGCGCCCGTCCCCGCGACCACGATCGCGGACATGGTGGAGATGTTCACGGTCCTGGCGCCGTCACCGCCGGTCCCGACGATGTCGACGCTCGGTCCCGGCACCTCGATCAGGTTCGCGTGCGCGTACATGGTCCGTACGAGTCCGGAGATCTCCTCGACGGTCTCGCCCTTGGCACGCAGAGCGACCGCGAAGCCTGCGATCTGCGCGTTCGTCGCCTCGCCGCTGAGGATGCGGTCCATGGCCCACGCGGTGGCCTCCGCGCTCTGGTCACGGTTGTCGAGGAGAGCGTTCAGCACCTCGGGCCAGGAGAGGTCCGCCACGCTGTCGCCGCCAACCGGGGTCACAACGTTCATGGTCCACTCCTGGGTCCACAGCCGAACAGGGATGAGTCCACCCTATCCAGCCCGGCAGACGGCGAAGAGCCCCGTCCGACGAATGGACGGGGCTCTCGCTGTGGCGACCTCGCGGTCGGGTGGGATCAGTGGTGGCCGTGGCCGCTCGTGATCTCCTTGTACTCCTCGGCCGTGGGCTTGGGGATCTGGCTGTCTCCCCCGTAGTAGCCCTTGCTGAGCCCTGCCCGCAGCTTCTCCAGACGCTTGACCTTGCGCTCGACGCCGTTCTCGTCGACCGTCGGGCCGATCTCCTCCGGCTTGTACTGCTGGTGCGAGGTGAGCGTGTGCAGCTGGCCCGGCGAGAGCGGCTCGTGGATCTCGACGAACTCACCGTGCGGGAGTCGCTTGATGATGCCGGTCTCGCGTCCGTGCAGCACCTTGTCCCGGTCGCGGCGCTGGAGACCCAGGCAGATCCGCTTGGTGATGATGAAGGCGATCACCGGGCCGACGAAGAAGGCGATCCGGGCGAACCAGGTGATGTGGTTGATCGACAGGTGGAAGAAGATGGCCACCATGTCGTTTCCACCGGCGATCAGCAGGATGACGTACCAGGTCAGCCAGGCCACACCGAAGGCCGTACGGGTCGGGGCGTTGCGCGGGCGGTCCAGGATGTGGTGCTCGCGCTTGTCCCCGGTGACCCAGGACTCGACAAACGGGTAGACCGCGATCACCGCAAGGATCATCGGGAAGATCATCAGCGGGATGAACACGCCCAGGGCGAGGGTGTGGCCCGCGAAGTTGATCTCCCAGCCGGGCATGGCCCGGATCAGGCCCTCGGAGAAGCCCATGTACCAGTCCGGCTGAGCGCCGGTGGACACCTGGTCCGGACGGTAGGGGCCCAGCGCCCAGATCGGGTTGATCGAAGCGACCGCGGCGACGATCGTGATGATGCCGAAGACCAGGAAGAAGAAGCCTCCGGCCTTGGCCGTGTAGACCGGCAGCAGCGGCATGCCGACGACGTTCTTGTTCGTACGTCCGGGGCCCGCGAACTGCGTGTGCTTGTGGTAGAAGACCAGGATCAGGTGGGCCACCAGCAGGCCCAGCATGATGCCCGGCAGCAGCAGGACGTGGATCGAGTAGAACCGGCTCACGAAGTCCCCGCCGGGGAACTCCCCGCCGAAGAGGAAGAACGACAGGTACGTGCCGACGATCGGCATGGAGAGGATCGCGCCCTCCATGAACCGGACGCCCGTACCGGACAGCAGGTCGTCGGGGAGCGAGTAGCCGGTGAAACCGGTGAACATGCCCAGGACCAGCAGCAGGAAGCCGAACAGCCAGTTGATCTCACGCGGCTTGCGGAAGGCGCCCGTGAAGAAGACGCGCATCATGTGCACGATCATGGCCGCGACGAAGATCAGCGCCGCCCAGTGGTGGATCTGCCGGATCAGCAGACCGCCGCGGACGTCGAAGCTGATGTCCAGCGTCGAGGCGTAGGCCTCGGACATCCGGATGCCCTGCATGGGCACGTACGAGCCCTCGTAGACGACCTCGTTCATGCTCGGGTGGAAGAACAGCGTCAGATACACACCCGTGAGGATGATGATGATGAAGCTGTAGAGGGCGATCTCACCCAGCATGAAGGACCAGTGGTCCGGGAAGATCTTCCGCATGTTGGCCTTGGCCATGGAGTAGATCCCGAGCCGGCCGTCCGCCCAGTCGGCGACCCGTTCACCCGCGGGTGCCGGTGCCTTGCGGTTCGTCTCAGTTGTAGTACTCATCCGCGCTCCCAGAAGGAAGGACCGACGGGCTCTTCGAAGTCGCCGAGCGCCTCAAGGTTGCCCTCGGCGTTCACGCCGATCCGCAGCTGCGGGAGGGCGTGGCCGGCCGGGCCGAAGATGACGCGGGCGCCGTCGGAGAGGTCGAAGGTGGACTGGTGGCAGGGGCAGAGCACGTGGTGCGTCTGCTGCTCGTACAGGCTGATCGGGCAGCCGACGTGGGTGCAGATCTTCGAGTACGCCACGATGCCCTCGTGCGACCACTCGAGTTCGCGCTTGTCCTTGATGTCGTCCGGCTGAATCCGGACGATCATCAGGGCCGCCTTGGCGATTTCCTTCTGGAAGTCGTGGCTGTCCTCCTCCAGGCCCTCGGGCATGGCGAAGGACAGCGAACCGACGACGACGTCCTCGGGACGCAGCGGCTCATTCGTGTTCATGTTGATGAGCTGCTTGCCCTTGGCCCACAGGGTGGTCCGGAGCTTCTTCTCGGGCAGCGGGCCCAGGTCGCGCAGCAGCACCACACCGGAGAGCGGCACCATCGCAAGCGCGCCGAACATGGTGTTGCGGATCAGCTTGCGCCGGCCGAAGGCGGACTCCTCGGCGCCCGCCGCGAAGTCGGCCATGACCTTGGCCTTGACCTCGGGAGGGGCGGCGATGGGGTGGCGCTCGTCGGCGATCTCCACATCGGACATCAGGGTGCGGGCCCAGTGGACCGCGCCCGCGCCGATGCAGAAGAGGGCGACGCCGAGCGTGATGCCCAGGGCGAAGTTGAGCGCGCTCACATGGCCGATCGGCCAGATGTACACGATCTTGTCGACCGGGAAGACGACGTACGAGGCGATGAAGCCGACAGTGGCCAGCATCGACAACGTGAACAGGAAGGCGACCGCGCGCTCGGAGCGCTTGGCGGCCCGCTCGTCGATGTCCTGGATGCGCGGCCTGTGGGGCGGCAGCCCCGGGTCCGCGAACGGGTCGTCTGCGACCTTTACCGCGCCGTGCGCGGTGCCCTGCTCAGCAGGCAGGTTCTCTTCTGGATTCTCTTGGCTACTCATGACTTCTTGGCCTTAGCGGTGTGGGCCGCGACCCAGACGGCAACTGCGATCAGTGTCCCCAGCCCGAAGACCCAGCCGAACAGACCCTCGCTGACGGGGCCGAGGCCACCCAGCTTGAGGCCGCCGGGGCTCTCGGCCTCTCCACTGTTCACGGTGTGGAGGTAGGCGATGATGTCCCGCTTCTGCTGCTCCGGCAGAATCGTGTCGGGGAAGGAGGGCATGTTCTGCGGGCCGGTCTGCATGGCCTCGTAAACATGCTTGGGGTCCACGCCCTCGAGGTTCGGGGCGTACTTGCCGTCCGTCAGGGCACCGCCCTCACCCGTGAAGTTGTGGCACTGGGCGCAGTTGGTACGGAACAGGTCGCCACCCTTGGCGATGTCCGCGCCCTCGGGGTTGTACTGCTTCTCGGTCGGCGTGATCGGACCGGCGCCGAGGGAGGCGATGTACGCCGCGAGCTGGTCGATCTCGCTCTGCGAGTAGATGACCTTCTTCTCCGGCACCTGGGCGCCGGGCTGCTGGGCCGGCATCCGGCCGGTGCCGACCTGGAAGTCGACGGAGGCGGAGCCCACGCCGACCAGGCTCGGGCCGTCAGAGGTGCCCTGGCCGCCGGTTCCGTGGCAGCTGGCGCAGCCGACGGTGTAGAGCTTCTTGCCCTCCTTGATGGCGAGTGACTGGGCGGTTTCATCGGCCTGCGCCTTGTCCGCGGGTGCGAACGCGGCGTACAGCCCCCCAGTAGCCGCCAGCGCGAAGAGGAGGACGACGACCGCCGCCAGCGGATGGCGTCGTCGTGCGGAGAGCTTTTTCACGGATTACCCCGGTGTCAGGATCTTCTGCGTCGATGCTTCTGGACTGTGTCTGCTTCAGGCAGCGAGCTGCCCACGCCGTTACTTGATCATGTAGATCGTGGCGAAGAGGCCGATCCAGACGACATCGACGAAGTGCCAGTAGTAGGACACGACGATGGCGGCGGTTGCCTGCTCGTGGGTGAATCTCCTGGCCGCGTACGTTCTGCCGAGAACCAGCAGGAAGGCGATGAGTCCGCCCGTCACGTGCAGGCCGTGGAAACCGGTGGTCAGGTAGAACACCGAGCCGTACGGGTTGGACGAGAGCGAGAGGCCCGCGTCCTTGACCAGCTCGGTGTACTCGAAGACCTGGCCTCCGATGAAGATCGCACCCATCACGAAGGTGATGATGAACCACGACCTGAGCTTCTTCACATCGCCCCGCTCCGCGGCGAAGACGCCGAGCTGGCAGGTGAGTGAGGAGAGCACCAGGATCGTGGTGTTCGTCGCCGAGAACGGGAAGTTCAGGTGATCCGCCTGCGACTTCCAGAACTCGGCTCCCGTCACCGATCGCAGGGTGAAGTACATCGCGAAGAGGGCCGCGAAGAACATCAGCTCGGAACTCAGCCAGATGATGGTTCCGACGCTGGTGAGGTTCGGCCGATTGACCGACGGGTGCGCGTGCCCGGTTTCTACTGTCGTTGCTGTCGCCACGACCGACATTATGTCGGTCGCTTATCCCGCCCTCACTCCGGGGGGTGCCGTTCGGTGTGTCAGTGGGCCTTGTCCAGCCCGAACGGCCCATCGAAGCACCGCGCCAACTGCTGTTGACAGGGAGTCGGACGGAGTAGCATCCGGCGCATCGGTTCCTGATCCAACGACGGAGGAACAATGCAGGCGACTGCCACGGTCCTGGTCTACAGCGACGACGCGGGCACCCGGGAGCAGGTCCGGTTGGCGGCGGGACGCAGGCCGGCGGCCGACGTACCGCCGGTGGAGTTCCTGGAGTGCGCGACCCTGCCCGCTGTCCTCAAGGCCCTGGACAAGGGCGGCGTCGACGTCTGCGTGCTGGACGGCGAGACGGTTCCGGCGGGCGGCATGGGCGTGTGCCGGCAGATCAAGGACGAGATCTTCAACTGCCCGCCGGTGCTGCTGCTGATCGGCCGCCCGCAGGACGCCTGGCTGGCCACCTGGAGCCGCGCGGACGCCGCGGTGACCCTGCCGGTCGATCCGGTGGAGTTCGCGGACGCACTGGCCGCCCTGCTGCGCGGTCGGCTCGGCGTCGACGCGTAGGACCTGGGACGGTCAGACCAGGGCCTGCAGACCAGGGCCTTCAGACCTGGCCGGTCAGACCTGGGGACGCAGCCGCGCCGCTGCCGCGGGGTCGCTGCCGTCCCTGGTGTCGGCCACCAGGGCGCTGCCCTTGCGCCACTTCTCCCAGGGCAGGTTCCAGTCGCCGAAGCCGTTTCCGAAGGGGTCCATCTCGTTGCCGCGGCTGTTGATGACCCTGACGATGTCGCCCTCGCGGACTGTCTTGTAGAACCAGGCTGCGTTGCCGGTCGACATTCCGGTGCAGCCGTGGCTGACGTTGGCGTACCCCTGTGAGCCGACCGACCACGGCGCGGCGTGGACGTACTCACCGCTCCAGGTGACGCGTGTCGCGTAGTAGACCGGCAGGTCGTACGACTCGGAACTGCCCTCGGCGATTCCGATGCTGGTACCGCGCATCCGTACGAAGTACTCCTTGCCGAGCACGACCTTGATGCCGTTGCGGGTGGAGAACCCTGGCTTGCCCGTGGTCACCGGAATGGTGTTGATCACTTCTCCGTTGCGCAGGACCGTCATGTTGTGCGCTCCGGCGTCGGTGATGGCCTCTATGCGGTCACCTATGGTGATCGCGAGCGGTTTCGAGGCGGTGCCGTAGATCTTGTCGGAGACCTTGACGCCCTGGAGGTTGCTGGTGGCGCTGACGGTCGCGCCGGTGGGCCAGTACTCCTTCGGGCGGAAGTGCAGCTTCTTGTCGTCCACCCAGTACCAGGCGCCCTCCACGGAGGGCTCGGACTCGACCCTCAGGGCCCGTTCGACGACGGCCCTGGCCTCCTTGGACTTGACCGCAGCGCTGAGCTCCGCGGTTATCGGCTGACCGACGCCGTACGTGCCCGCCTGCGGGCCGAACTTGACCGTCAGCAGGCGCTTTGCCGGGGACGTCTCGAAGGTGAGCGTACGGGCGCCCGGAGCGCCGTCGTCGTCCTCCGTGGAGACCTTCACGGTGTACTTGGCGCCGGCCGACAGCGGCGCGGTGGAGCGCCAGCGGGCGCCGTCCGCGGAGAGTTCGCCCGCGAGGCGGTGGCCCGAGTCGTCGGTGACCGTCACATCGGTGATCCGGCCGCCGTCGCCGCCCTTGGTGGTGACCTCCAGGGGCTTGTCGGGGTTCACCTTGGCCTTGCCTGTGGGCGTGTTGAAGGAGACCTGCTCCGCCGCGTCGAAGGGCTTCGCTGCGAGCGGGTGACTGTCGGAAGCGCCGCACGCCGCCGCGGCCGCCCCGAAGGACACGACCAGCAGGGTGCAGCTGAGAACGGTGCGGAAGCGCGGCGTGTGGTTCATAAGCACACGTTAAGAAGACAGGTCTGCAACGGCGCGCCGAGTGACTCCAAACGAGGGGCCCGGATCCCCCTCAGGAGTGAGGGGGATCCGGGCCCGGCCCGTGTGTTGCTGACGCGGTGTTACTGGTTCTGGCTCTCACCGCGGTAGTACTCGAACACCCAGCCCCACAGACCGACCAGGATGACGGGGGCCGAGAAGTACAGCAGCCACCAGCCGAAGACGACGCCCAGGAAGGCCAGGGCACCGCCGATGGCCAGGGAGAGCGGCTGCCAGCTGTGCGGGGAGAAGAACCCCACCTCGCCGGCCTCGTCCGCCACGTCGGCGTCCTTGTTGTCCTGCGCCATGGAGTCGACCCGCCGGGCCGTGAAGGCCAGGTAGTAGCCGATCATGATGCTCAGGCCGAAGGCCAGGAAGAGCGCGGTGGTACCGGCCGGCTCCTTCGACCACACGCCGTACAGGACGGCCATGGCGAGGATGAAGACGCTCAGCCAGAGGAACATCTTGCCCTGGATCCTCACTTGCCTGCCTCCTTCTCACCGGCGATGACGCTGGCGCCGTGGCCGGCGTGCTCGAGCTGGTCGAGCGCCGCGATCTCCGGGTGGTGCAGGTCGAACGCCGGGGATTCGCTGCGGATCCTCGGCAGGGTGAGGAAGTTGTGCCGCGGGGGCGGGCACGACGTCGCCCATTCGAGTGAACGGCCGTAGCCCCACGGGTCGTCGACCTCGATCTTCTTGCCGTACTTGGCGGTCTTCCAGACGTTGTAGAAGAACGGCAGGACCGACAGACCGAGCAGGAACGAGCTGATCGTGGAGATGGTGTTCAGCGCGGTGAAGCCGTCGGCGGCGAGGTAGTCCGCGTAACGACGCGGCATGCCCTCGGCGCCCAGCCAGTGCTGCACCAGGAACGTGCCGTGGAAGCCGATGAACAGCGTCCAGAAGGTGATCTTGCCGAGCCGCTCGTCCAGCATCTTGCCCGTGAACTTCGGCCACCAGAAGTGGAATCCGGCGAACATCGCGAAGACCACGGTGCCGAAGACGACGTAGTGGAAGTGCGCGACGACGAAGTACGAGTCGGAGACGTGGAAGTCCATCGGGGGCGAGGCCAGGATGACGCCGGTCAGTCCACCGAAGGTGAAGGTGACCAGGAAGCCGATCGTCCAGAGCATCGGTGTCTCGAAGGACAGTGAGCCCTTCCACATGGTGCCGATCCAGTTGAAGAACTTCACACCGGTCGGTACCGCGATCAGGAAGGTCATGAAGGAGAAGAACGGCAACAGCACGCCGCCTGTGACGTACATGTGGTGCGCCCACACCGTCACGGACAGACCGGCGATCGCGATGGTCGCGCCCACCAGGCCGATGTAGCCGAACATCGGCTTGCGGCTGAAGACCGGGATCACTTCGGAGACGATCCCGAAGAAGGGCAAGGCGATGATGTACACCTCTGGATGGCCGAAGAACCAGAAGAGGTGCTGCCAGAGCAACGAGCCGCCGTTGGCCGCGTCGAAGATATGGGCCCCGAACTTCCGGTCGGCCTCCAGCGCGAAGAGCGCGGCGGCAAGCACCGGGAAGGCGAGCAGGACCAGCACACCGGTCAGCAGCACGTTCCAGGTGAAGATCGGCATCCGGAACATCGTCATGCCGGGCGCGCGCATGCAGATGATCGTGGTGATGAAGTTGACGGAACCGAGGATCGTACCGAAGCCGGAGAAGGCCAGACCCATGATCCACATATCGGCGCCGACACCCGGCGAGCGGACCGCGTCCGACAGCGGGGAGTAGGCGAACCAGCCGAAGTCGGCCGCACCCTGCGGGGTGAGGAAGCCGGCCACCGCGATCAGCGAGCCGAAGAGGTAGAGCCAGTACGCGAACATGTTCAGCCGCGGGAACGCCACATCGGGCGCGCCGATCTGCAGCGGCATGATCCAGTTCGCGAATCCGGCGAACAGCGGCGTCGCGAACATCAGCAGCATGATCGTGCCATGCATCGTGAACGCCTGGTTGAACTGCTCGTTCGACATGATCTGCGTGCCGGGACGGGCCAGCTCGGCGCGCATGAAGAGCGCCATCACGCCGCCGATGCAGAAGAAGGCGAACGACGTGATCAGGTAGAGCGTGCCGATCGTCTTGTGGTCGGTGGTGGTGAGCCACTTCACGACGACATTGCCGGGCTGCTTGCGCCGTACCGGCAGCTCGTTCTCGTACGAGTCGTCAGCTGCTGCGGCGGCACCCTGAGGTTCGTTGAGGATGCTCACAGTTGGTTCTTCTCCGCATTCCTGGCCGGGTCCGTCTGCTCAATGCCAGACGGGATGAAGCCGGTCTGCCCCTTCTCGGCGAGCTCCTTCAGGTGCTGCTGGTAGCGCTCGGGGGAGACCACCTTGACGTTGAAGAGCATCCGGGAGTGGTCGACGCCGCAGAGCTCGGCGCACTTGCCGAGGAAGGTGCCCTCCTGGTTCGGAGTCACCTCGAAGACGTTGGTGTGACCGGGGATGACGTCCTGCTTGAACAGGAAGGGGACCACCCAGAAGGAGTGGATGACGTCACGAGAGGTCAGGATGAACCGGACCTTCTCGCCCTTGGGCAGCCACAGGGTCGGGCCCGGGTTGCCGGTCTGGGGGTTCCGGGTGCCGGGGATGCCGGCGTCGTAGACGCCGCCCGCGTTCGCCGGGAAGTCCGCGCGGTACTTGTCCGGGACGGCCTTCAGTTCCTTGTTGGTCTTGGCGTCACCCTCGGAGCCTTCCACGTTCTCGACGTAGTTGAAGCCCCAGCTCCACTGGTAGCCGACCACGTTGACCGTGTGGGCGGGCTTTTCCGAGAGAGAGAGGAGCTTCGACTCATCACGCGCGGTGAAGTAGAAGAGCACCGAAACGATGATGAGCGGAACCACCGTGTACAAGGCCTCGATGGGCATGTTGTACCGGGTCTGCGGAGGTACCTCCACCTTGGTGCGGCTGCGCCGGTGGAAGATGACACTCCAGATGATCAGACCCCACACCAGCACGCCCGTAGCGAGCGCTGCCGCCCACGAGCCCTGCCAGAGGGAGAGGATCCGAGGGGCCTCTTCCGTTACCGGGGTGGGCATTCCAAGGCGGGGAAAGTCCTTGTATGTGCAACCAGAGGCGGTCGCCAGGACCACGCCCGCGGTCAGCACCTGGAGCAGCTTCCGCCGCATCGGGCGCCGCGACGAGCGGTCGGAGCCGTTGGGACTCACGTAGCGCCTTCCCGAGAGTCTCGGCCCGCGCGGCATGCCGCGGCCGTCTCGCTGGTCGGTCGCCGGCCCTGACGCGGGCAGGGGTTTGGATGTTTATGCGGACCAAACCCTACTGGACGCAATTTGGGGTCGCGCGGGGAGGGTGCTTAACGCGCCGCCCGACACCCCGAAGGGGTGGAGCGCCCCTGGAATCCCGGCCTCCGGCAGGCATCTGACGCCCCCTCCGCGTATGGGGGTTAGCGTTGCAGTGTGCCTTACTTCGACGTCGCATCATCCGCTCCTCTGCACCCGGTTGCCCGGCAGGCCCTGCAGGCATCGCTGGACGAGGGCTGGGCCGACCCCGCCCGGCTCTACCGCGAGGGGCGGCGCGCCAGGCTGCTGCTGGACGCGGCCCGGGAGGCCGCGGCGGAGGCCGTGGGCTGCCGTCCCGACGAACTCGTGTTCACTCCTTCGGGGACGCACGCGGTTCACCTGGGAATTTCCGGTTCGCTCGCGGGCCGTCGGCGTGTCGGGCGCCACCTGGTCGTTTCCGCGGTCGAGCACTCCTCGGTGCTGCATGCGGCGGCCTCCTACGAGGGGGCGGACGGCGGGTCGGGGGGCGCGGCGGCTGCCGGGGCGGCGGGCGGGGCGGACCTCCCGTCGGTGACCGAGGTCCCGGTGGAGCGGTCCGGAGCGGTCTCCCCCGCCTCGTACGCCGCCGCCCTGCGCAAGGACACCGCGCTGGCCTGCCTGCAGTCGGCCAACCACGAGGTGGGTACGGAGCAGCCGGTGGGCGAGGTCGCAGAGGCATGCCGGGCGGCCGGGGTGCCGCTGCTGGTCGACGCGGCGCAGTCACTCGCGTGGGGGCCGGTGGCCGGGGACTGGTCGCTGCTCGCCGGAAGCGCCCACAAGTGGGGCGGTCCGGCGGGGGTCGGGCTGCTCGCCGTACGCAAGGGTGTCCGGTTCTCGACCCAAGGCCCCGCCGACGAGCGGGAGTCGGGGCGGTCGGCCGGCTTCGAGAACATTCCGGGGATCGTGGCCGCGGCGGCCTCGCTGCGGGCGGTGCGGGCCGAGGCCGCACAGGAGGCGGCACGCCTGCGTGCCCTGGTGGACCGGATCCGCGCGCGGGTGCCGGAGCTGGTTCCGGATGTGGAGGTGGTGGGCGATCCGGTGCGCCGGCTCCCCCATCTCGTCACCTTCTCCTGTCTCTATGTCGACGGGGAGACTCTGCTGCACGAGCTGGACCGGGCCGGGTTCTCCGTCTCGTCGGGCTCCTCCTGTACGAGCAGCACGCTCACGCCGAGCCATGTGCTGCGGGCGATGGGGGTGCTCTCGGAGGGGAATGTCCGAGTCTCGCTCCCCCTCGGCACGCCGGAGGAGGACGTGGACCGCTTTCTGGAGGTCCTGCCGGGGGTGGTGGCGGACGTACGGGAGCGGCTCGGCGCGCCGGTCACGCCCGCGGCGGCGGGCACGGCGGGATCCCTGATCGTCGACGCCCGGGGCAAGCGCTGCCCGATTCCGGTGATCGAGCTGGCGAAGGTGATCGGTGACGTGCCGGTCAGCGAGACGGTGACGGTCCTGTCGGACGACGAGGCGGCACGGCTGGACATCCCGGCGTGGTGCGAGATGCGGGGGCAGGAGTACGTGGGGGAAGAGCCGGCGGATCGGGGTTCGGCGTACGTGGTGCGGCGGCTGGCGTGATGCGCGTTGTGGCGCCGGCCGAGGGCGGCGCCGTCTCGCCCCCGAGCGCCACGCGCCGAGCGGCTGCGGCTGCGCCCGCCGGGCGGCGGTCGGCGGCCGAGGCCCGGGCGGCGAGGGCGAGCGGCCCGAGGCGGCCGACCGGCGGGAAAATCAAGCCTCGCCGGAGATTGACGCGTGGGGGTCCCCCCCCACGCCCGCAGGGCGTAGGGGGTGGGGGCACCTCCCATGCCCGAAGGGCTATGGGGGAGGTCCGGGGCGGAGCCCCGGGGCGTCAGTGGATGTGAGTCCGGACTTCCGCCGCCGCATCGTGGCCGTACGCCTTGGTGAAGCGGTCCATGAAGTGGGCCCGGCGCAGGGTGTACTCCTGGGTGCCGAGCGTCTCGATGACCAGCGTCGCCAGCATGCAGCCGACCTGCGCCGCGCGCTCCAGGCTCACTCCCCAGGACAGGCCAGAGAGGAAGCCCGCCCGGAACGCGTCGCCGACGCCGGTCGGGTCGACCTTCGCGTCCTCCTCCGGGCAGCCGACCTCGATCGGCTGCCGGCCCGCCTGCTCGATGCGGACGCCGTTGGAGCCGAGTGTGGTGACCCGGTGGCCGACCCGGTCCAGGATCTCCGTGTCACTCCAGCCGGTCTTGGACTCGATGAGCCCCTTCTCGTACTCGTTGGAGAAGAGATACGTGGCGCCGTCGAGGAGGGTGCGGATGTCGTCCCCGCTCATCCGCGCGATCTGCTGGGAGAAGTCCGCGGCGAACGGGATCGAGCGGGTCTTGCACTCCTCTGTGTGGCGGAGCATCGCCTCGGGGTCGTCCGCGCCGATCAGCACGAGGTCGAGGCCGCCGACCCGGTCGGCGACGGACTTGAGCTCGATCTGGCGGGCCTCGCTCATCGCGCCCGCGTAGAAGGAGCCGATCTGGTTGTGGTCGGCGTCAGTGGTGCAGACGAAACGTGCGGTGTGCAGGACCTCCGAGATACGGACGGAGTCGGTGTCCACACCGTGGCGGTCGAGCCAGGCGCGGTACTCGTCGAAGTCGGACCCGGCGGCGCCGACCAGGATCGGCCCGGTGCCGAGCTGGCCCATTCCGAAGCAGATGTTGGCGCCGACTCCGCCCCTGCGCACATCGAGGTTGTCGACGAGGAAGGAGAGGGAGACCGTGTGCAGCTGCTCCGCGACGAACTGGTCGGCGAAGCGGCCGGGGAAGGTCATGAGGTGGTCGGTGGCGATTGAGCCGGTGACTGCGATTCGCACGGCTGGGACGCTCCTGAGAAGGGGGGGCGTTGACAGTTAACGCTACCGGGTCCGGGCACCCGGGTTGAAGTGCGGAAACTACCCGATAGTAGGTCCTTTTTCCGGGACCCCCTGGTGCGTACGGTGCGGATATGACGAAGCCCATCGCCTCGAGCGAGCCGCGGGAGTCCGAGATCAGTCTGGCCCAGTTGCGCGGTGACTGCGCGCGAATGGCTCCGCACTGGGTGGTGCCCGCGGCCGCCGTGCCCGCGCCGGTGCCGCCGTCCCGTATCCACGGTGTCATCGTGCCCGCCTCGTCGGCCCGGCTGATCGACGCGATGTCCGACTACGGCGACTGACGATCGACGGCTGACGGCTGAGGGCCGAGGGCTCACGGCTGGACGGCCGACGATTGGGGCGCACGAGGGAACCGTGCGCTCCCCCGCTCCGTCTCATCCGTGCCCCCGTACAACGGGGACACGAGACAAGGAGCGATGCGGTGAGCAGCACGGAGAACACGCACGACAGCCCGGGCCGCCGGCGTTCCCCGCTCGTCGTCGCCTCGGTGGCGGCGGCGGTGCTGGTCGCGGGTGGCGGCGGTGCGTACTTCGCGACATCCGGCTTCGGCGGCAGCAGCGGCGGCGCGAGCGCCAAGAGCGGTGCGCAGCGCGACGCGAAGCCGCCGCTGCTCTCCCTTGACACTTCCACCGGCAGCCCCGGCATCGCACCCGGTGAGCCCGACCCCTCGGGTGGCGGGATCGTCTACCGGGCCGAGGGCAAGCTGCCGGACGGTCCCGACAAGGCATTCCTCCACCGTACGAAGGGCGCTGTGACCGCGGCCGAGGTGACAGCGCTGGCGAAGGCGCTCGGGGTGCCGGGCACACCGCGGCTGGACGGCCCGGCCTGGAAGATCGGGGCGGAAAAGGACGGCGCGGGCCCGCTGCTCCAGGTCAACAAGCAGGCTCCGGGTACCTGGACGTTCGCCAGGTTCGGCGCTTCGCCGGGCGGTGACAACTGCAAGAAGGTCGACGTCTGTCCCTCCCGCGCCGACATGGGGACGACGGTCGAGAGCACGGCCCGCGTCGCGCCGGTGAGCGAGGCGGCCGCGAAGAAGGCCGCGGCCCCCGTGCTGAAATCAGTCGGCCAGAGCGACGCAGAGCTGGACGCCCGCCAACTGATGGGCGCGGTACGGGTGGTGAACGCCGACCCGGTCGTCGGCGGGCTGCCGACGTACGGCTGGTCGACCGGGATCCAGGTCGGCGCGGACGGTCAAGTGGTCGGCGGCAGCGGGCAGTTGAAGAAGCCCGTGAAGAGTGACGAGTATCCGGTGCTCTCCGCCGAGGAGGCGCTGAAGCACCTGAACAAGGCCGGCCGGGACAGCGGCACGATCGGGATCGGCGGCTGCGCCACGCCGGTGCCGCTGGAGGGCGAGCAGAAGCCCGACGCGCCGTGCGAGCCCAAGGGCAAGCCGGCCGGCCCCGAGCGGCTGACTGTCGGCGAGGCGGTTTTCGGACTGGCCGCGCAGTACGTGGACGGGCAGCAGGCGCTCGTACCGTCGTGGCTGTTCGAGGTGGAGCCCAAGGGCGGCGCCCAGCCGTTCACGGTCACGCAGCCCGCGGTGGACCCGAAGTATCTGAAGGAGGCCACGCCGCAGCAGGACATCAAGCCGACCGAGCCGCCGCAGGAGACCGCGGCGCCGTCCGACCGGCGCGTCCTGTCGTACAGCGTGGACGGTCGGGACGGGCGGACGCTGAGCGTGACGTTCTGGGGCGGGGTGTGCAGCGATTACTCGGCGAAGGCGGCCGAGAGCGGCAGCCAGGTGAAGGTGACGATCACCGAGTCGAAGCCGGATCCGAAGCGGGTCTGCATCATGATCGCCAAGGAGCTGACGGAGAAGGTGACCCTGGACAAGCCGCTGGGCGACCGGAAGGTCGTGGACGCGGCGACGGGTGAGACCGTCCCGATGAAATAACGCCTTGGCATGACGAAGGCGGCGGCCCCTGACTTGCAGGGGCCGCCGCCTTCGTGCGTACGCAGCTTTAGCTGAAGGAGTCGCCGCAGGCGCAGGACCCGGTCGCGTTCGGGTTGTCGATCGTGAAGCCCTGCTTCTCGATCGTGTCCACGAAGTCGATGGACGCGCCACCGAGGTACGGGGCGCTCATCCGGTCGGTGACGACCTTGACACCGCCGAAGTCCTTGACGACATCGCCATCGAGCGAACGCTCGTCGAAGAACAGCTGGTAACGCAGGCCGGAGCAGCCGCCGGGCTGAACGGCGACGCGCAGCGCCAGGTCCTCCCGGCCTTCCTGGTCCAGCAGGGCCTTGACCTTGTCCGCGGCGGCGTCGGACAGGAGGATGCCGTCGCTCACGGTGGTGGTCTCGTCCGATACGGACATCTGCTTCTCTCCCGGGTTGTACGGAGACTGCTTGCCGACGATTGCAACCGGCGTGGCCGCGGATTCATTCCGGGCCGAGGGCAGGTCATTCCCTTTCATGCTCGCACACTGGGTCGACAAGGGGCACTGACCTGTGGACGCGGGGGGTGCGTCACATAGACGCTATCGCCGTCGTCAAAGTGACGTGAAGCAGTTATGATAGATAGCGTCAAATAGACGAGAAGGCCTGTCTGCAGAAGAGAAAGGGTGCGTGTCGTGACCACCGCCCAAGCCCGCCCGGAGCTCGACGTCCAGCCGACGCCGCTCGCCCTGCTGCTGCTCGGCCGCGAAGCCGACCCCAGGAGCGAGCGCGGTGTCGAGTGCCCCGGCGACCTGCCGTCCCCGTCCGACCCGGACCTCGTGGAGCGTGCTCGCGCAGCCAAGGAGAGGCTCGGGGACAAGGTCTTCGTCCTCGGCCACCACTACCAGCGCGACGAGGTCATCCAGTTCGCCGACGTCACCGGGGACTCTTTCAAACTGGCCAAGGACGCCGCGGCGCGGCCGGAGGCCGAGTACATCGTCTTCTGCGGCGTGCACTTCATGGCCGAGTCCG
Organism: Streptomyces sp. NPDC002870; assembly: GCF_042888505.1. Classification (NCBI taxonomy): domain Bacteria; kingdom Bacillati; phylum Actinomycetota; class Actinomycetes; order Kitasatosporales; family Streptomycetaceae; genus Streptomyces; species Streptomyces sp. NPDC002870. The sequence goes on along the minus strand of NZ_JBIAPW010000001.1, from coordinate 451,909 downwards.
CGGACATCCTGACCTCCGACGACCAGAAGGTCGTGCTGCCCGACCTGGCCGCCGGCTGCTCGATGGCCGACATGGCGACGGCCGAGCAGGTCGCGGAGTGCTGGGACGTGCTGACCGAGGCCGGTATAGCCGAGCAGGTCGTGCCCGTTTCGTACATGAACTCCTCCGCGGACATCAAGGCCTTCACGGGCAAGCACGGCGGGACGATCTGCACCTCGTCGAACGCGAAGCGCGCGCTGGACTGGGCCTTCGAGCAGGGCGAGAAGGTGCTGTTCCTGCCGGACCAGCACCTCGGGCGGAACACCGCCGTACGGGACATGGGCATGTCGCTCGACGACTGCGTCCTCTACAACCCGCACAAGCCGAACGGCGGACTGAGCGTCGAGCAGCTGCGCAACGCCAAGATGATCCTTTGGCGCGGGCACTGCTCGGTGCACGGTCGCTTCTCACTGGACTCGGTCAACGATGTGCGGGAGCGGATCCCGGGCGTGAACGTCCTGGTGCACCCGGAGTGCAAGCACGAGGTCGTGACGGCCGCGGACTACGTCGGGTCGACGGAGTACATCATCAAGACGCTCGAGGCGGCCCCGGCAGGCTCCAAGTGGGCGATCGGCACCGAGCTCAACCTGGTCCGCCGGGTCGCGAACGCGCACCCCGACAAGGAGATCGCCTTCCTCGACAAGACGGTCTGCTTCTGCTCGACCATGAACCGCATCGACCTGCCGCACCTGGTGTGGGCGCTGGAGTCGCTGGCGGAGGGCAATCTGGTGAACCGGATCGAGGTCGACAAGGAGACGGAGAGCTTCGCGAAGCTGGCGCTGGAGCGGATGCTGGCACTGCCGTAGCGCTCGCCTGGCTATGCGTCTTGCCTGGGCATGCGTAAGGCCTGGGCATGCGTCGCGCCCGGGCATGCGTCGCGCCCGGGCATGCGTCGCGCCCGGGCATGCGTCGCGCCCGGGCATGCGTCGCGCCCGGGCATGCGTAAGGGGCGTCCGCCATAGCGGACGCCCCTTACGTGCTCAGGTCAGACCTGGGCCGGCTCCGGAGCCGCGGACTCCTTCGCCGCCGGGTCCGCCGGGCCGCCCGACTTCGCCGCGCGCTTCGCCGCCCTCTTCTTCGCGCGGCGCTCCTTCCGCAGCTCCACCATCGCGTACAGCGTCGGCACCAGCAGCAGCGTCAGCAGCGTCGAGGTGATCAGGCCGCCGATCACCACCACCGCGAGCGGCTTGGCGATGAAGCCGCCCTCGCCCGTGATGCCCAGTGCCATCGGGAGCAGCGCGAAGATCGTCGCGAGCGCCGTCATCAGGATCGGGCGCAGCCGGTGACGGCCGCCCTCGACGACCGCTTCCACCACGCCAAGGCCCTGCGAGCGGTACTGGTTGATCAGGTCGATCAGCACGATCGCGTTGGTGACCACGATGCCGATGAGCATCAGCATGCCGATCATCGCCGGGACACCCATCGGGGTGCCGGTGGCGATGAGCAGCCCCAGCGCGCCGGTCGCGGCGAACGGGATCGAGACCAGCAGGATCAGCGGCTGGATCAGCGAGCGGAACGTCGCCACCAGCAGCATGAACACGATCGCGATCGCCGCCAGCATCGCGAGCCCCAGCGAGGCGAACGCCTCGTCCTGGTCCTCCGAGACGCCGCCGATCGTCGCGGTCGCGCCCTCCGGCAGGTCCAGGGACTTCAGCTTGCTCTGGAGCGAGGCGCTGACCGCGCCGGTGTTGTCGCCCGTCGGCTTCGCCGAGATCGTCGCGGCCCGCGAGCCGTCGATCCGGGTCATCGAGACCGGCGCCGGCACCAGCTTCACGTCCGCGATGTCGCCGAGCTTCACCGCGCCCAGGGGCAGGGCCCGCAGCTCCGCCAGCGTCCGCGCCGGCTTCGCCGAGGTGATGACGACGTCGCGCTCGGTGTCGTCCAGGATCGCCTTGCCCGACGGGGTGCCGCGCACCGCCTGGCCGACGGCCAGACCCAGCGTCGTCTCGTTGAAGCCCGCGTCCGCCGCCTTCGCGTTCGCCTTGACCGAGATCCGCGGGATGCTCTGCGCCAGGTCGCTCTGTACGTCGGTGACGTCGTCGAGCTTCGCCACCTCGGCCCGTACCGCCTCCGACGCCTTCTTCAGCGTGTCCGCGTCGGACGCCTTCACCACGACGCTCAGGTCCTGGCTGCCGAAGCCGTCGCCCGCCGCGATCGTCGTGTCGCCGATGCCGTCGAGCCTGCCGAGCTCCTCGTCGATGCGGTCACGGGTCTTCTCGTACGAGGCCGCGTCCTTCAGGGTCAGCTGGTACGACGCCTGGTTCGCGCCCGTACCGCCGCCGAAGGCCGCCATGAAGCCGGAGGAGCCGACGGTGACCTGGTAGTCCTTGATCTCGTCGAGGCCGTCGAGGACCTTCTCGACCTTCTTCGCGGAGGCGTCGGCCGCCTCCAGGCTGGTGCCGGGGGCCAGCTCCTGCTTGACGGACATGACCTCCTGCTCGCCCTGGTCGAAGAAGTTGGTCTTGAGCAGCGGGGCCATGCCGAAGGTGCCGACCAGGATGACGATCGCGAGTGCGACGCTGGTCAGACGGCGCCGGGTCGCGAAGCGCAGCACCGGGACGTACATCCGCTGCAGCAGGCTGCGCGCCTCCTTCTCCTCCGCCTTGCGCCGGGCCTCCTCCGGGTCGATCCCGCGTACGGCCTTCGGCGCGCGCAGGAACCAGAACGACAGCACCGGCACCACGGTCAGCGACACCAGCAGCGAGGCCAGCAGGGCCGCGGTGACGGTCAGCGAGAACGAGCCGAACAGCTCGCCGATCATCCCGCCGGCCAGGCCGATCGGCAGGAAGACGGCGACCGTGGTCAGGGTGGACGAGGTGACCGCTCCCGCGACCTCCTTCACCGCGGTGATGATCGCGCTCTGCCGCTCCTCGCCGTAGCCGAGGTGCCGCTTGATGTTCTCCAGGACCACGATCGAGTCGTCGACGACCCGGCCGATGGCGATGGTCAGTGCGCCGAGCGTGAGCATGTTGAGCGACAGGTCGCGGGTCCACAGCACGATCAGCGCGAGGACGACCGACAGCGGGATGGAGACCGCGGTGACGAGGGTGGAGCGGAGCGAGGCCAGGAAGACGAGGATCACGATCACCGCGAAGAGCAGGCCGAGCGCGCCCTCGGTGGTCAGACCGGAGATCGACTTGGAGACGGCCGGGCCCTGGTCGGAGACGACGGTCAGATCGGCGCCGGAGCCCAGGTCCTTGCGCAGCCCGGGCAGCTTGTCCTGGACCGCGTCGGAGATAGCGACGGCACTGCCGTCGTTGTCCATGGTGGCGAGGACGGCGAGGCTCGGCTTGCCGTTCGTACGCGTCAGGGAGACCGGAGTCGACGGCGTCTGCTTGACCGTCGCGACGTCGCCGAGACGTACGGGCTTGCCGTCCGCGGGCGGCGTGGGAGCGATCCGCAGGTCCTCGATCTGCTTCAGCGTGGTGAACCCGCCGCCGACCTGGACCGTGCGGCTCTTGCCGTCCTCGGCGAAGGAGCCGGCCGGCATGGTCGCGCCGCCCGCCTTCAGCGCCTCACCGAGCGCCATGGTGTTCAGGGCGGCCGCCGCGAGCTTCTTGTCGTCGGGGGTGACGGAGACCTGGAGGTCCTGGACGCCGTCGACGGAGACCTGGCCCACGCCGTCGATGTCCTCGAGCGCCGGTACGACGGTGCGCTCCAGCTGGTCGGCCAGCGCCTGCGGGTCCTTGTCGGAGGTGACGGCGAGGACGACGGTCGGGATGTCGTCCGTCGAACCGGCGACGACCTGTGGGTCGACATCTCCGGGGAGTTCGGTACGTGCCCGGTTCACAGCCTGCTGGACGTCGGCGACGAGCTGCTTGGTGCCGTCCCCGTACTCGAAGCTGGCCATGATCACGGCGTTGCCCTCGCTCGCCGTGGAGGTGATGCTCTTGATGCCGTCGACGGCCTTGAGCGTGCTCTCGAGCGGTTCGACGACCTGCTTCTCGACCACATCGGGAGACGCGCCCTGGTAGGGGGCGAGCACCGACACCATCGGCAGCTCGATGGAGGGCAGCAGTTGCTGCTTGAGCTGCGGGATGGCGATCGCTCCGAAGACGATCGCGACGATCGACATCAGACCTATCAAGGCCCGTTGCGACAGGCTGAATCGGGACAGCCAGGACATGGGGTCTCTCTTCTGTGGCTTACGCGGCAGGAGGAACGTTGAGGGTATGGCGGGACACAGCCGGCTCCCCGCTCATACGATCAGCCATCCGAAGGGACTCACCCGTCGACCGCAGGTCCAGTTCCTTATCTCGCGCATACCGCAGCTGGAGTACGCGGGGCCGCCGGCTCACTCCACCCTTGGGCGTACCAGGCCCGATTCGTACGCGATGACCACCAATTGGGCGCGGTCGCGGGCGCCGACTTTCGCCATCGCCCGGTTCACATGGGTCTTGACGGTCAGCGGGCTGACCACGAGCCGTTCGGCGATCTCGTCGTTGGAGTGGCCGCCGGCGACCAGGATGAGGACTTCGCGCTCGCGCCCGGTGAGCGCGTCGAGCCGCTCGGAGTACGCCTGGGACTCCGGCCCGTCGTCCGAAGTGCCGCCCTGCGCAAGGAACTTGGCGATCAGGCCTTTGGTCGCGACCGGGGAGAGCAGCGCCTCGCCCGCCGCGGCGATACGGATGGCGCTCAGGAGCTCGTCCGGTTCGGCGCCCTTGCCGAGGAAGCCCGAGGCCCCGGCCCGCAGCGACTGGACCACGTACTCGTCCACCTCGAAGGTGGTGAGCATGACGACGCGTACATGGGAGAGCTCCGGGTCCGCGCTGATCATGCGGGTCGCGGCGAGACCGTCCGTACCGGGCATCCGGATGTCCATCAGGACGACATCGGCCTTGGTGGAGCGGGCGAGGGCGACCGCTTCGGCGCCGTCCGCGGCCTCGGCGACCACTTCCATGTCGGGCTCGGAGTCCACCAGCACCCGGAACGCGCTGCGCAGCAGAGTCTGGTCGTCGGCGAGCAGTACCTTGATCGTCATCGGTCCTCCCCCGATCGTGCCTCGAGGGGAAGTATCGCCTGTACACGGAAGCCGCCGCCGTAGCGGGGCCCCGCCGTGAGGCCGCCGCCGAGTGCGGTGACCCGCTCGCGCATGCCGAGCAGACCGTGGCCGCCGCCGTCCTTCGGCCCTTCCGTCTCCGCGCCGTTGTCCAGCACGGTGACCTCCAGGGTCGGGCCGACCCGGATCACACTCACCTCGGCCTTCGCGTCCGAACCCGCGTGCTTCTGCACATTGGTCAGCGCCTCCTGGATGATCCGGTACACAGCGAGGTCGACGGCGGCGGGCAGCCGGACACCGTCGTCGGCGCGGGCGACTTCGACCGGCAGACCGGCCTGCCGGAAGGTGATGACCAGCTCGTCGAGCACATCGAGGCCGGGAGCCGGTTCGGTGGGGGCCTCCGGGTCGCCGGACTGGCGGAGCAGGCCGACCGTGGCACGCAGTTCGTTCAGCGCGGAGCGGCTGGCCTCCCGTACATGCTCGAGGGCTTCCTTGGCCTGGTCGGGACGTCTGTCCATGACATGGGCGGCGACGCCCGCCTGCACATTGACCAGGGCGATGTGGTGCGCGACGACGTCGTGGAGGTCACGGGCGATCCGCAGCCGCTCCTCTGCGACCCGGCGGCGGGCCTCCTCCTCACGGGTGCGCTCGGCGCGCTCGGCCCGCTCCCGTATCGCGTCGACGAAGGCACGGCGGCTGCGTACGGCATCTCCCGCGGCCCCCGCCATGCCGGTCCAGGCGAAGATTCCGAGGTTCTCCTGCGTGTACCAGGGGGCCGAGCCGAAGAACATCGCGGTGCCGGTCAGCACGGTCATGGTCAGCAGACCGACCCGCCAGGTGGTGGGCCGGTCGGTGCGGGAGGCGACGGTGTAGAGCGCGATCACGGCGCTCATCGCGACCGGGGCGGCAGGATCGCCCGCGACCAGCTCCACGACGGCGACCGCGGCGGTGAAGACAAGCACGGCCATCGGGTTGCGCCGGCGGAAGACGAGGGCGCCGGCGACCAGGACCATCAGCACCACACTGCGCAGTTCGGGGGTGCGGTTTCCGAACTGCGGCCCGTGCGGTCCGTTCGGGTCGGCGAAGGAGCCGACGAGCATGCAGAGCAGTACCGCCAGGGCCAGCGCGCCGTCGAACGCCAGCGGATGCGCGCGGAGCCAGCCTTGGGTGCGGGCGAACCCGGTGGCGAGTGAGGTCACATCCAGCAACGGTACGGCGTGCCGCGACGGACGCGTACCTCCCCTCGAGCGGCGGAAACACAACGGCGCCCCGTTCCGGACCGGCCGGAGCGGGGCGCCGCTGTCTGTTGGAGTGCGAGCGTCAGCCAGGGATCAGGCCGTCGTCGCCGAGCAACTGCCGTACGTCCTCGAGAGTCGCGTCCGGAGCCGGGAGGATCAGCTCGGACGGCTCCAGGGAGTCGTCCGGAAGCGGCTCGCCGAGCTCGCGGACCTTTTCCAGGAGCGCGTGGAGGGTCTGGCGAAATCCGGGGCCGTCGCCTCGCTCCATCTCGGCCAGCAGCTCGTCGTCCAGCTTGTTCAGTTCCCCGAAGTGGCTGTCCGCCAGCGTCAGCTGACCCTCCCCCATGATCCGTACGATCATGACGAGTCCCTACTGCTTGTCGAACTTGTGCGGGGTGTTCTGCTGGCCAGCGGCGTCCTGCTGCTCGGTCGTACCGCCTTCGATGGCCTGCTTCGAGGTCGAGCCGCCCGCGAGCTCGGCCTTCATCCTCTGCAGTTCCAGCTCCACGTCCGTACCACCGGAGATGCGGTCCAGTTCGGCGGCGATGTCGTCCTTGGCCATCCCGGACGGGTCGTCCAGGGCGCCGGAGGCGAGCAGCTCGTCGATCGCGCCGGCCCGGGCCTGCAGCTGGGCGGTCTTGTCCTCGGCCCGCTGGATGGCCAGGCCGACGTCGCCCATCTCCTCGGAGATGCCGGAGAAGGCCTCGCCGATCCGGGTCTGGGCCTGGGCCGCGGTGTAGGTGGCCTTGATGGTCTCCTTCTTCGTACGGAAGGCGTCGACCTTGGCCTGCAGCCGCTGGGCGGCGAGGGTGAGCTTCTCCTCCTCGCCCTGCAGCGTGTGGTGCTGCGTCTCCAGGTCGGTGACCTGCTGCTGGAGCGCGGCACGGCGGGACAGCGCCTCGCGCGCCAGGTCCTCGCGGCCGAGCGCCAGTGCCTTGCGGCCCTGGTCCTCCAGCTTGGTCGACTGTCCCTGCAACTGGTTCAGCTGCAGCTCGAGCCGCTTGCGGGAGGTCGCCACATCGGCGACTCCGCGGCGCACCTTCTGCAGCAGTTCCAGCTGCTTCTGGTACGAGTAATCGAGGGTCTCGCGCGGATCCTCGGCCCTGTCAAGGGCCTTGTTTGCCTTCGCGCGGAAGATCATCCCCATACGCTTCATGACACCGCTCATGGGCTTCGCGCGCCCCCTTCTGACGGACTCAGCTTCAGCACTCCAACAGAACCCACAGTACGGGCCCTGCATCCATTACCGCACTGTTCGAGCGCGGATGCGCTCCTCCCCAAGGACGACTGCTGAGGGCTTCGATCCGGCGCAAGGAGTAGGTGGCCGTCAGGGAAGCCGTGGGCAGCGTCCGCTCTGTCCGGCTTCCGCCGGGCTTCTGTCTCCTACAGACGCTCCATGTTGCGGGATCGTTCCCCGTCGGCGTTGGGCCGGCGCGTTCCACCCCGTACCCTTGGGCTTTGTGTTTGGTAGCCGTTCCAAGGAAGAGAAGTCCCCCACCGACAAGGTGCCGCTGGACCTCTCCAAGCAGCCCCGCGACCCCGAGGCCCCGAAGGGCCGCCCCACTCCCAAGCGGAGTGAGGCCCAGACCCAGCGCCGCCGTGCCTCCAGCGCGCCGGCCGACCGCAAGGAGGCGATGAAGCGCCAGCGGGAGGCCCGCCGTACGGATCTGGCGAGGCAGCGTGAGGCACTCGCCAGTGGCGACGAACGCTATCTGCCGGCCCGTGACAAGGGACCTGTCCGCCGGTTCGTGCGCGACTTCGTCGACTCGCGCTTCTGCATCGCGGAGTTCTTCCTGCCGCTCGCGGTGGTGATCCTGGTCCTGAGCATGGTCCGGGTGGGCTCCCTGCAGAACATCGCTCTGCTGCTCTGGCTCGGCGTGATCATCCTGATCATCGTCGACTCGGTCGGTCTGGCGATCCGTCTGAAGAAGCAGCTGAACCAGCGGTTCCCGGACGAGCCCAAGCGCGGCGCCGTCGCCTACGGCCTGATGCGTACGCTCCAGATGCGCCGACTGCGTCTGCCGAAGCCGCAGGTCAAGCGCGGAGAGCGGCCCTGAGCACGGTCGGTTTCGAGGGCGCTGCGGCGAGCTGGCTCAGTGGGCTCGGCGCGTTGCGCAACGCCGTCCGCCAAGAGCTCGTCGCCCGTCAGCTCGATGAGCAGATCGCCGCGCGCTACCCCGTCGGGCAGCGGCTGCGGATCCTCGACGTCGGCATGGGCCAGGGCACCCAGGCGCTGCGCCTGGCCCGGGCCGGGCACACGGTGACCGGTCTGGAGTCCGATTGCGACATGCTGAAGGCGGCCCGTGAGTCACTCGCCACCGAGCCGGCCGGGATCCGTGAACGGGTCCGGCTGATCGAGGGCGACGGCCGGGACACCGGGGTGCACTTCCTGCCCGGCAGCTTCGACGTGGTGCTCTGCCACGGGGTGCTGATGTATGTCCAGGAACCGGATGCGATGCTCGCGGGCCTGGCCAGGATGCTGGCGCCCGGGGGCCTGCTCTCCCTGCTCGTACGGAACGGGGACGCGCTGGCCATGCGGCCGGGTCTGGCAGGGGACTGGCCCGGGGCGCTGACCGCCTTCGACTCGGACACGTACACCAACCGGCTCGGGCTCGTGGTGCGGGCGGACCGGCTCGACGCGCTGACGGCGACGCTGGCGGGGATCGCGGCGCCGCTGCACGCCTGGTACGGGGTGCGGGTCTTCACCGACAACGTGCCGGACGAGGCCGAACTGCCCGCCGCCGACGAGCTGGAGCGGCTGCTGGCCGCGGAGGACCGCGCGGGGCGCACGGATCCGTACCGCCGGGTCGCGGCCCTGCTGCATCTGTGCGGCGTACGCGGCTGAGCGACTGAGCGACTGATTCGGGCAACCGCTCAGGTGTTCCGGGGGTTTTCGCGTCCTCACTGAGGTGACCACCGCAGAGGCCGCCGCGAAAACCGCAGACACCACCACACAGCCCGCTCAGACCCCAGAGACCGCAGACGCCACCGCCGGCGTCGACAAACCGCCCGTCAGACTGCCCGCCAGGGAGACCTGGCGGGCGCTGTACGCGCATTTCCGCCCGCACCGCTGGGTCGTCGCGCTCGGCGCCGCCCTCACCCTGGTCGGCACAGTCACCGGTCTCGCCCAGCCACTCGCCGCCAAGACCCTGGTCGACCGGCTCGGCGACGATCAGTCCATCACCGGGATCCTGGCGCTGCTCACCGCGCTGGTGGTGCTCGGCACGGCGATCGAGGCGGTCGGCGCGTACATCCTGGAGCGCACCGCCGAGTCCGTGGTGCTGGCCGCCCGCCGCACCCTGATCGGGCGGCTGCTGCGGCTGCGGCTGCCGGAGGTGGAGCGGACCCAGCCCGGCGATCTGATGTCCCGGGTCACCTCCGACACCACGCTGCTGCGTGCCGTCACCACCCAGTCGATCGTCTCGGCGGCGGCCGGCGGGCTCGCCTTCGTCGCCACGATCGTGATGATGGGGCTGATGGACCCGGTGCTGCTCGGCGTCACGCTGGGCGTGATCGTGCTGATCGGCGGCTGCGTCGGGCTGCTGATGCCGAAGATCGCCCAGGCGACGCAACGTTCCCAGGAGGCGGTCGGCCAGATCTCCACCGTGCTGGAGCGGGCCTTCGGGGCCTTCCGTACGGTCAAGGCGTCGGGGGCCGAGGAGCGTGAGGCGGCGGTCGTGTCGAAGGCGGCGCTGGAGGCGTGGCGGCACGGCATACGGTCCGCGAAGTGGCAGTCGGCGGCCTGGTCCTCGGTGGGCCTGGCCGTACAGGTGTCGTTCCTGGCGGTGCTGGGCATCGGCGGGGCGCGGGTCGCCTCCGGCGCGATCTCCGTATCGACGCTGGTGGCCTTCCTGCTCTTCCTCTTCTATCTGATCGACCCGGTGTCGCGACTCGTGGAGGCGGCCTCGCAGTACCAGGTGGGCTCGGCGGCCATCGCGCGGATCGTGGAGGCGGAACGGCTGGAGACGGAGACGCTGACGGCGCCGCGGGGGGACGCGGGAACGGGTCCGGCGTCGGTGGTCTTCGAGGACGTCGCTTTCCGCTACCGCGACGATCTTCCGTACGTCCATCACGGAGTCTCCTTCGAGGTGCCCGGCGCCGGGATGACGGCCTTCGTCGGCCCGTCCGGGGCGGGCAAGACGACAGTCTTCGGGCTGATCGAGCGGTTCTACGAGGCGACTGGCGGACGGATCCTCGTCGACGGCAAGGACGTACGGGACTGGCCGCTGGCCGATCTGCGCGCCGCGATCGGCTATGTCGAGCAGGACGCTCCTGTGCTGTCGGGGACGGTGCGGGAGAACCTGGTCTTCGCCGCGCCGGACGCGAGCGAGGAGCAGATCCGGGACGTTCTCGTACGGGCCAGGCTCGACGCGGTCGTGGAGCGGCTGCCGGAGGGACTGGAGACGGTGGTCGGGCACCGCGGCTCCAAGCTCTCGGGCGGCGAGCGGCAGCGGGTGGCGATCGCCCGTGCGCTGCTGCGGCGGCCCCGGCTGCTGCTCCTGGACGAGGCGACCTCTCAGCTGGACGCGGTCAACGAGATGGCGCTGCGCGATGTGGTCGCCGAGGTGGCCCGCGACGTGACGGTGCTGGTGGTGGCGCACCGGCTGTCGACGGTGACGCTGGCGGACCGGATCGTGGTGATGGACGCGGGGAAGGTACGGGCGGTGGGCACGCACGGCGAGCTGGTGGCGGCGGATCCGCTGTACGGGGAGCTGGCGGCGACTCAGTTCCTGGCGTCGGCTCCCTGATCGGAGGCGCCGGCGTCTTACAGACCGCCGCCCAGGGCCCGCGCCCCGCAGGCCCGGCGCGGACCCGCCCCTGCCCCCTACTCCCCTACGACTCGTTCGCCCGCAGGCTCATCGGGCCGTACACCTTCGTGCCGTCCTCCGACAGCACCACCTGTTCCGCGCCGCCCTCCAGCAAGTCCTTCCAGACCTCACCGATCCACGACTCCGCGTCGCCCTGCGTCGTGAACTCCTCCGGCTGCACCGCCGGCTGGACCTCCGTTCCGTCGGACTTCTCGAACCGCCACGTCCATGCCATGTCCGCCTCCCAGGGCCCACCAGTGATCTCTTTCCTGCCCGCAGCGTAGCCGGGCGCGCACGGCCAGCGGTGACGCGGGAGGATCGTGAGCGTGGAACTGACTCTGCTCGGCACCGGCGCCCCCGCCGGACTCCCCCGGCCCGACTGCCCTTGCGCCGCCTGTGCCACCGCGCGCGGGGCGTCCGCGCGGGCCGCCACCGCGTTGCTCGTGGACGGCGCCCTGCTGCTCGACCTCACCCCGGGCGCCGCCCTCGCCGCCGCGCGGGCCGGGCATTCGCTCGTCGGCGTACGGCAGGTGCTGCTCACACATCCGCACGACGGGCCCGCCGTGGATCTGCCCGCCGGGCTGCCCGCGGCCGGGCGGGTGCCGGACGGCCGGGAGCTGACGCTGATCAGCGGGCACCGGGTGCGGGCCATCCCGATGGATCAGCCGGGCACGGGGTACGAGGTGACGTCCCCGGAGGGCGAGCGACTGCTCTATCTGCCGCCGGGCGCCTCGCCGGCCGGCCTCGCGGAGGGCCGCGCGGCGTACGACATGGTCGTCGCCGATGTCGTCGGACGGCCCGACGCGATCGCCCGGCTGCGCGCCACCGGCGCGATCGGCGCGACCACCGACGTCATCGCCGTGCACATCGACCACGACGTCGCCGGCGGCGGTCCCGATCTGGGCCGACGGCTCGCCGCCGCGGGCGCGCGGGCCGTACCGGACGGGACGACGCTGATCGTCGGCGAGTACCACGCCGTGCCCGACATCCCCCGCCGCACCCTCGTCACCGGCGGCGCCCGCTCGGGCAAGTCCCTGGAGGCCGAGCGCAGGCTGGAGACCTTCCCCGAGGTGCTGTACGTCGCGACGGGCGGCCACCGCGAGGGGGACACCGAGTGGGCCGGCCGGATCTCCCTGCACCGCGAGCGGCGTCCGGGCTCGTGGCGTACGAGCGAGACCTGCGATCTGGTACCCATTCTCGCCGAGGAGGGACCGCCGGTGCTGATCGACTGTCTCTCGCTGTGGCTGACCGACGCGATGGACCGGGTGGGCGCTTGGGACGACGCCACGTGGGCGGCGGGCGGCGATCGCGCGCTGCGTGAGCGGGTCGCCGAACTCGTCGCCGCGGTACGGCAGACCACGCGCACCGTGGTCGCGGTGACCAACGAGGTCGGCAGCGGCGTCGTGCCGGCCACCGCCTCCGGGCGCCGCTTCCGCGACGAACTGGGCCGTCTCAACGCCGCCTTCGCCGCCGAGTGCGAACACGTCCTGCTGGTCGTCGCAGGCCAGGCCCTCGTGCTGCGCAGCTGACAGGCGCTGCCGTACCGCGACACCGCTGCCGGTACTGTTCGGCGAATGAGCAGGCTGAATCTCGATGACTTCTCCGACCTGATCGAGCGCCCCGACAGCGGCGTGCGGAATGACGCCGAAGAGCGGCGGGAGCGGCTGACCGTCCCGCCCGGCGCCCTCGGCCGACTCGACGAGCTGGGCGAGTGGCTCTCGGCCGCGCAGGCCTCCGTGCCGGTCAAGGCCATCGAGCAGCCGCGTGTGGTGCTGTTCGCCGGTGATCACGGGGTGGCCGAACTGGGCGTCTCCGGCCGGGAGTCCGGCACCGCGCACGAATTGGTGCGCGCCACGCTGGACGGCGCGAGCCCGGTCGCCGTGCTGGCCCGCCGGATGGGCGTGCCGGTGCGGATCGTCGACGCGGGGCTCGACTGCGACCCGGGGCTGCTGCCGGACGAGGTGGTACGCCACCGGGTGCGGCGCGGCAGCGGACGTATCGACATCGAGGACGCGCTGACGATCGAGGAGACCGAAGCGGCCGTACGCCTGGGCATGGCGATCGCCGACGAGGCGGCCGACTCGGGCACCGACCTGGTCGTACTCGGGGATCTGAGCGTCGGCGGCACCACGCCCGCTTCGACGCTGATCGCCGCGCTGTGCGGCACGGACGCCTCTGTGGTGACCGGCCGCGGCGGCGCGGGCATCGACGATCTGGCCTGGATGCGCAAGTGCGCGGTGATCCGTGACGCGTTGCGGCGCGCCCGGCCGGTGCTCGGCGATCAGCTGGAGATGCTGGCCGCGGTGGGCGGCGCGGATCTGGCCGCGACGACGGGTTTCCTGCTGCAGAGCGCCGTACGCCGGATGCCGGTGATCCTCGACGGAGTCGTATCGGCGGCGTGTGCGCTGGTCGGGCAGCGTGCGGCGTTCCGCGCGCCGGACTGGTGGCTGGCGGGCCAGGTGAGCGGCGAACCGGCGCAGACGAAGGCGCTCGACCGCATGGCGCTCAACCCACTGCTCGACCATGGCGTCACTGTTGGCGAAGGAACCGGGGCACTGCTCGCGCTCCCCCTCGTCCAGGCGGCGGCCGCGCTCGCGGCCGAACTGCCGGAGCGCACGGAGCCGGTGAAGAGCGACACGGACTGACGGGCCCGCCGGTGCTGCCGCCCCCGACCAGGCGGCCGCACCCTCGCCCACCATGACGCGTGATGCCCCATATCATCGCGTTTCATGGGAGAGGTCCGTTTGTCCACCGAAGAGGCGAGTCCGAGTACAAGTACCGGCCCAAGTACGAGCGCGAGTACGGGTACCGGTACGGGCACGGGCACGGGCACCGGCACCGGCCGCAGCACCGTCCGCTCACGACGCGGCGCGGCATTCGCCGTCTGGTATCTGCGCGCCGTGACGTTCGTCAACCTCCTGAGCGCCGTCTGGGTCTCCCTCGGCCAGGATCTCCGGCGGCACAACATCGATGACTACTTCACGCCGTACCTGCTCACGGCGGGCTTCGCGTCCGGAGCCTTCACGCTCTTCCTGGCCATCACCATGCGCCGCCGCAAGCGAGCCGCCTGGATCCTCAACTCCGTACTGGCCGGGCTCTTTCTGCTGCTCTTCGCCCTCGCGATCGCCGTCGACCCGGACGTCCGTGAGCACGCGCAGAACTGGATCTCGCTCGTCCTGACGGCCGCCTTCGTACTGGCCCTGGCGCTCGGGCGGCGGGAGTTCTACGCGAAGGGCGACCGCGCCAACCCCAAGCTGGCCGCGGCCGTGGCGGCGGGCGGGCTGCTCGTCACCTCACTGCTCGCCGCGATACTCGTCACCGTCACCGACACCTCGGCCGGCCACTCCACCTTCCCGGAACGCTGGCGCTACGGCGTGATGCGATTGGTGTCGCTGGCCGCCGACGACGTCCCCTTCGCCGGGATCAGCACACCCGGCTGGGTCAACGTCACCATCAACGTCCTCTCCACCCTGCTGCTGCTCGCCGTGCTGTATGCGGCGTTCCGCTCCCGCCGGGCCGTCGACCCGCTCACCGAGGGCGACGAGGAGAGACTGCGCGCGCTACTCGCACGCCACGGCGACCGGGACTCGCTCGGCTACTTCGCGCTGCGCCGCGAGAAGAGCGTCGTCTGGTCCCCGACCGGGAAGGCCGCCGTGGCCTACCGCGTGGTGGGCGGGGTCTCGCTGGCGTCCGGCGACCCGATCGGCGACCCGGAGGCCTGGCCCGGCGCGATCGACCCATGGCTGGCCGAGGCGCGTGAACACGGCTGGATCCCGGCCGTGATGGGGGCGAGCGAGGAAGCGGGCACCATCTACGCGCGGCACGGCCTGGACGCGCTGGAGCTGGGCGACGAGGCGATCGTGGAGACCGACGAGTTCACCCTGGACGGGCGCGCGATGCGGACCGTGCGCCAGGCCTACAACCGGGTCGGGCGCGCCGGGTACGAGGTACGGATCCGCCGCCACGAGGAGATCCCGCAGAGGGAGATGGACGTACTGCTCCGGCGCGCCGACGACTGGCGCGACGGAGCCACAGAGCGCGGCTTCTCGATGGCTCTGGGGCGGCTCGGCGATGCCGCGGACGGCCGCTGCGTGATGCTCGAATGCACGGACGGCGAGGGCGGGTTGCGGGCGGTGCTGAGCTTTGTGCCGTGGGGGCCGAAGGGGCTCTCGCTCGATCTGATGCGGCGTGACCGGGACTCCGAGAACGGCCTGATGGAGTTCATGGTCATCGAACTCCTGCAGCGTGCCGAGGAGATCGGGATCACGCAGGTGTCGTTGAACTTCGCGATGTTCAGGTCGGTCTTCGAACGTGGCTCGAAGCTCGGCGCGGGCCCCGTGCTGAGGCTGTGGCGCTCGCTCCTCAGCTTCTTCTCCCGCTGGTGGCAGATCGAGTCCCTCTATCGCGCGAACGCCAAGTACCGGCCCATCTGGGAGCCACGTTTCCTGCTCTTCGAGAAGAGCGCCGACCTGCTGCGCATCGGTCTCGCGGCGGGCCGCGCCGAGGGCTTCCTGGAGGCGCCCGGGCTGCCCAAGTGGGTGCACCGCAGACATCTGGAGACCAGGCGTTGAACACGGTGAGCGCCTTCGCACGCCGCGAGTGGGGGCCGCTGTACGCGACCCTGCGGGAGGCGCTCGTCACCAAGAAGTGGCGGGCCGTTCCGATGACGCTCGGGGCGGTCTGCCTCACGGCGCTCTTCCAGCTGGTGCAGAACCGGTCCTGGGGCTTCGGCCCGGTCCACGACATCGGCTTCGTCAAGGCCGAGGACCCGCTCTGGGTGGCCCTTCTGCGCACCCCGCTGTCGCTGTTCGTTCCGGCGCTGGATCTGCCGGTGTGGGGTGCGCTGGCGCAGGTGCTGCTGGTGTTCGGGATCGCGGAGATCTGTCTGGGCCGCCGGCGGACGCTGGTGATCGCGTACGTGTCGACGCTGGCCGGCACGACGTACGCACGGATCGGCATTGCGCTCGGCCCCGACGGGTTCTTCGGGCTGCCCGCCTCGGACGCCCAGGTCGTCGACACCGGCCCGTCGGCGGCGGTGGTCGGCCTCGCGCTCTTCGTCTGCCGGCGCTACCGGGCCTGGCTCACGGCGGCGCTGGTGATCGTGTCGATGGTGGTCGAGGTGCTGGTCAAGAACAACCTCGCTGGCAAGGAGCATCTGGCGGCGATCGCGGCTGTGCTCCTGGTGTGCGCGCTCTCGGAGGTGCGGCAGCGGCGCATGCGTCAGCGTTTGCGCACGGGCAGCCGGTCGGGGGCGCCGCCGATCAGGTCCTGAAACTTGCGCCGTGGTCCGACCCAGCGGCGGTCGTGGCGGAAGGAGCGCAGCCGGGCCCTGGCGCGGGCCTTGGGCCGCTTGCGGTAGAAGCGGCGGGCCCACGGAGAGCCGGGCCGGGCCAGCCGTACCGCCCCGAGGATCGCCAGGAACGGCAGCAGAACGCTGATGAGGGCCATCCGTGGCTTGCCCTTGAAGAGCACGACGAGCACAAGGAGGAAGTTGATCGCCAGCGTAGCGATCAGTGCGGCGCGGTTCTGGCGTTCGTCGGGGGTCATTTGATTGACGCCGAGCGGTGCGAAGCCACTGAGGACCAGCATCGCCAAGGCCGCGGCGAGCACCACGACCTCCACGCTCTGACGGCCCTGCTCGGTCCAGTAGACGTCGTCGAGATGGAGGATGAGCGCGAACTCGTCCAGTACGAGGCCCGCGCCGATCCCGAAGATGACCGCGCAGACCGCCGCGCCAGGGCCCTGCCGGGCGCTGCCGACCGCCCCGAATCCGCCGATCACGATCAGGATGACGCCGGGGACCACGTGGTGGATGTGCATGCCGCCGGGCGTGACGTTCTTGAACGGCCCTCTGCCCGCCCTGATCAGCCGGGTGATCGTACGGGTCACCAGGAAGGTGAGGATGAAGGAGGCCAGCGCGAGCAGCATCGGGAGCTTCCCCGGCTCGAGGATGTTGCGATAAAACCAGTGACCCATCCCATGCCACCCGCTCCCGATATGCGCGATATGCGCAATTTACCGTCACTCCGGCCGGGCTACCCTTCGCGCGATGATTCCTCTGGACGGCATACGTTTCGCGTTCGGCACCCTGACCGTGCTTCCGGTCCGCGTCACCCGCTGGGACCGTGCCGCGGCCCGCGCCGGAATGCTGTGCGCGCCACTGGCCGGGCTGGTCGTCGGCCTGTTCGCCGCGGGCGCCGGCGGGCTGCTGACGCTGCTCGGCTCCGGCCCGCTGCTCGCCGCGGCGGCCACGGTCGCCGTCCCGGCCGCGCTCACCCGCGGCCTCCATCTGGACGGCCTCGCCGACACGGCCGACGGCCTGGGCAGCGCAAAGCCCGCTGAGGACGCGCTGCGCATCATGAAGCAGTCGGACATCGGGCCGTTCGGGGTCATCACGCTGCTGTTCGTGCTCCTCGCCCAGGTCGCGGCGGTGGCCGAGCTGTACGCAGAGGGCTGGACGTACGGAGCGGTGGGCGCCGCGGTCTCGGGCGTGACCGCCCGCCTCGCCCTCACCCTCGCCTCGCGTACGGGCATCCCGGCGGCCCGCCCCGAAGGCCTCGGCGCGGCGGTCGCCCAAGTCGTTCCCGTACGCACCGGGCTCGCCGTCGCCGCCCTGGTCACCGCGGTCTGTGCGGCGGCGGGCACGCTGTTCGGCGGATTCGGAGCGATGCACAACGCGCTGGCGGTCCTGGCCGGCCTCGGCGCGGCACAACTGCTGCTGCGCCACTGCGTACGCCGCTTCGGCGGGGTGACGGGCGACGTGTTCGGCGCGCTCGCCGAGACGGCGGCGACGGTGTGCCTCGTCGCGCTGGTGCTGGGCCGTGCTTGATCGTTCCGTCAAGCGTTGTCGTTCAGGCCCACGGCCGGCCCGCCGTCGTGGGCGAGGGGGCCCAGCAGGCGGTTGCAGCGGAGCTGCTCGCATGCGGTGATGGGGCAGCGGGTGGGGTTGGCGCACGCGTCCATGTTGTCGCCACGGAGTCGTCGCCACGGACGAGTGAACCGCCGCCGCCGTGAGCGATACATGTGACCGCGCGTAGGCTCTTGTCCGGCGTGGGGTGTCGATCCACCCCCTTCTACGGCCCCGGAACTCAACGGAAGCGAGATTTCACCACCGTGACTGCTCTCACTCTCAGCACTGCCGGCGCGGCGACGCTGCGCGCCGACGCCCTCGTGGTCGGCGTCGCGAAGGGCGCCAAGGGCCCGGTCGTCGCGCCCGGCGCCGAGGCCGTGGACAAGGCGTTCGACGGAAAGCTCGCCTCCGTTCTCGAGACCCTCGGCGCCACCGGTGCCGAGGGTGAGGTGACCAAGCTCCCCGCCCCTTCGGGGCTCAAGGCCCCAGTCGTCCTCGCGGTCGGCCTCGGCGCGGTGCCGGAGAAGGACGAGGCGTACGACGCCGAGACGCTGCGGCGTGCGGCGGGCGCCGCGGCCCGTGCGCTGAACGGCTCGAAGAAGGCCGCGTTCGCTCTGCCGGTCGAGGCGGCCGAGGACGCGGAGGCCATCGCCGAGGGCGCACTCCTCGGTGCGTACGCCTTCACCGCCTACCAGGGCAACAACAAGGACACGAAGGACTCCAAGAACGCTGGGGCCACCCAGGCCACCGGCTCCCGGGCAGGCGCGAAGCAGCCGCTCGGCGAGGTCGCCCTGATCGGCGCCAAGCCGCGCGACAAGGCGCACAAGGCCGCGGCCGAGCGCGCGATCGCGCTGACCGAGGAGATCAACCGCGCCCGCGACCTGGTCAACACCCCGCCGAACGACCTCTTTCCCGAGTCCTTCGCCGCCGTCGCCACCGCCGCCGGCAAGGAGCACGGCATCAGGGTGCAGGTGCTCGACGAGAAGGCCCTCGCCAAGGGCGGCTTCGGCGGCATCCTCGGCGTCGGCCAGGGCTCGGCCCACGGCCCGCGCCTGGTGAAGCTCGCCTACACCCACCCCAAGGCGGAGAAGACGCTGGCCCTTGTCGGCAAGGGCATCACCTACGACTCGGGCGGCATCTCGCTCAAGCCCGCCGGTCACAACGAGACGATGAAGTGCGACATGAGCGGCGCCGCCGCTGTGTTCGCCGCCGTCGTCACCGCGGCCCGCCTCGGCCTGAGGGTGAACGTCACCGGCTGGCTGGCGCTCGCCGAGAACATGCCGTCCGGCACCGCCACCCGCCCCGGCGACGTCCTTCGCATGTACAGCGGCAAGACGGTCGAGGTGCTCAACACCGACGCCGAGGGCCGTCTGGTGCTGGCCGACGCGCTGTGGAAGGCCTCCGAGGAGAAGCCGGACGCCATCGTGGACGTCGCGACGCTGACCGGCGCGATGGTGCTCGCTCTCGGCAACCGCACCTTCGGCATCATGTCCAACGACGACGCTTTCCGTACCTCCATCCACGAGATCGCAGAGGAGGTCGGCGAGCAGTCCTGGCCGATGCCGCTCCCGGCCGAGCTGCGCAAGGGCATGGACTCCCCGACCGCCGACATCTCCAACATGGGTGAGCGGATGGGCGGCGGCTTGGTGGCCGGTCTCTTCCTGAAGGAGTTCGTGGGCGAGGGCATCACCTGGGCGCACCTGGACATCGCGGGCCCGGCTTTCCACGAGGGTGCGCCGTACGGCTACACCCCCAAGGGCGGCACCGGCTCCGCGGTCCGCACCCTGGTCAAGCTCGCCGAGCGCACCGCCGCCGGCGACCTGGGCTGAGGCTTTTCTCTCCGTACGGCCCCGGGCATACGTCCGGGGCCGTCCGTGTTGTTAGGTTCGCCTTCAACGGAATCCGTACGTTCGTACGGGCCAGTAACCCCTCGGGACGGTCGACCGGCCGCCCCAGACCCCGGCCCCGCGTCCCGCCTCCCGTCAACAAGTGCGAAGATGGGTTCTCGGCAGGACAGGGCCCCACCACAGGGCCGAAGAAACAGCGGCCGAACACCAGCCGCCGCCCGGTCGAGGACCGGCGCCCGGCGCACATGCATGGAGGACGTGACGTGGCGAACGACGCCAGCACCGTTTTCGACCTAGTGATCCTCGGCGGTGGTAGCGGCGGTTACGCTGCGGCGCTGCGTGGAGCTCAGCTGGGCCTGGACGTCGCCCTGATCGAGAAGGGCAAGGTCGGCGGCACCTGCCTGCACAACGGATGCATCCCCACGAAGGCTCTGCTGCACGCCGGCGAGATCGCCGACCAGGCTCGTGAGGCCGACCAGTTCGGCGTCAAGGCCACCTTCGAGGGCATCGACATCGAAGCCGTCCACAAGTACAAGGACGAGGTGATCTCGGGCCTGTACAAGGGACTCCAGGGTCTGATCGCCTCCCGCAAGGTCACCTACATCGAGGGTGAGGGCCGGCTGTCCTCCCCCACCTCCGTCGACGTCAACGGCCAGCGCGTCCAGGGCCGTCATGTCCTCCTCGCCACCGGCTCCGTACCGAAGTCGCTGCCGGGCCTGGAGATCGACGGCAACCGCATCATCTCCTCGGACCACGCGCTGAATCTGGACCGCGTCCCGCAGTCCGCGATCGTGCTGGGCGGCGGCGTCATCGGCGTCGAGTTCGCCTCGGCGTGGAAGTCCTTCGGCTCCGAAGTCACCGTCATCGAGGGCCTGAAGCACCTGGTGCCGGTCGAGGACGAGAACAGCTCGAAGCTTCTTGAGCGCGCGTTCCGCAAGCGCGGCATCAAGTTCAACCTGGGCACCTTCTTCGAGAAGGTCGAGTACACCGCCGAGGGTGTGCGGGTCACCCTCGCGGACGGCAAGGCCTTCGAGGCCGAGGTGCTTCTGGTCGCCGTCGGCCGCGGGCCCGTCTCCGCCGGTCTCGGCTACGACGAACAGGGTGTCGCGATGGACCGCGGCTATGTCCTGGTCGACGAGTACATGCGGACGAACGTGCCCACCGTCTCGGCGGTCGGCGACCTCGTCCCCACGCTCCAGCTCGCGCACGTCGGCTTCGCCGAGGGCATCCTGGTGGCAGAGCGGCTGGCCGGTCTGAAGACTGTTCCGATCGACTACGACGGCGTGCCCCGGGTGACGTACTGCCACCCCGAGGTCGCCTCCGTGGGCATCACCGAGGCGAAGGCCAAGGAGATCTACGGCGCGGACAAGGTCGTCGCCCTGAAGTACAACCTCGCGGGCAATGGCAAGAGCAAGATCCTGAAGACCGCGGGCGAGATCAAGCTCGTCCAGGTCAAGGATGGTGCCGTGGTCGGCGTCCACATGGTCGGTGACCGTATGGGCGAGCAGGTCGGCGAAGCTCAGCTGATCTACAACTGGGAGGCTCTGCCGGCCGAGGTCGCGCAGCTCATCCACGCGCACCCGACGCAGAGTGAGGCGCTCGGCGAGGCCCATCTGGCACTCGCGGGCAAGCCCCTGCACTCCCACGACTGAGCCCCCGCGGGCCCGACGACCATTTCCGCACATCCGTTAGGAGCAACTGAAACCATGTCGGTTTCCGTAACCCTTCCGGCGCTCGGCGAGAGCGTCACCGAGGGCACTGTCACCCGCTGGCTGAAGGCCGAGGGCGAGCGAGTCGAGGCCGACGAGCCGCTGCTCGAGGTGTCGACCGACAAGGTCGACACCGAGATCCCGGCCCCGGCCGCGGGCATCCTCGCGTCCATCAAGGTCGCAGAGGACGAGACCGTCGAGGTCGGCGCCGAGCTGGCGGTCATCGACGACGGCACCGGTACCGCTGCTGCGGCTCCGGCACCCGCAGCGGCCGAGGCCCCGGCCGCGGCTGCCCCGGCACCCGCAGCTCCGGCCCCGGCCGCAGAGGCACCCGCGGCCCCGGCGCCCGCCCCGGCCGCCGAGCCCGCTCCGGCGGCTGCCCCCGCGGGCGGCGCCACCGGCACGGACGTCGTTCTCCCCGCGCTGGGCGAGAGCGTCACCGAAGGCACCGTCACCCGCTGGCTCAAGGAGGTCGGCGAGACCGTCGAGGCCGACGAGCCGCTGCTCGAGGTCTCCACGGACAAGGTCGACACCGAGATCCCGGCCCCGGCTTCCGGTGTGCTGCTGGAGATCGTGGTCGGCGAGGACGAGACCGCGGAGGTCGGCGCCAAGCTGGCCGTGATCGGCGCCCCGGGTGCCGCTCCGGCTGCGGCTCCCGCGCCCGCCGCCCCGGCCCCGGCCCCCGCCGCCGCTGCTGCTCCGGCTCCGGCTCCGGCCGCCCCTGCGGCTCCCGCGGCCCCGGCCGCGCCTGCTGCTCCGGCCGCCGCTGCTCCGGCTCCGGCTCCGGCGGCTCCCGCTCCGGTCGCCGCGCCCGCTCCGGCTCCGGCCGCCCCGGCGCCCGTCACCCCGGCCCCGGCTGCTCCGGCCGCCCCCGCCGCCGGTGACGCCGGTGACGCCTACGTGACCCCCCTGGTCCGTAAGCTCGCCGCCGAGAACGGCGTGGACCTGTCCACGGTCAAGGGCACCGGCGTCGGTGGCCGAATCCGCAAGCAGGACGTCATCGCCGCCGCGGAGGCCGCCAAGGCTGCCGCGGCCGCTCCGGCACCGGCCGCCGCCTTGAAGGCTCCGGGCGGTGTTTCGGTCGAGCCGTCCCCGCTGCGCGGTCAGACCGTCAAGATGACCCGGATGCGCAAGGTCATCGGCGACAACATGATGAAGGCCCTGCACGGCCAGGCGCAGCTGACCTCGGTCGTCGAGGTCGACATCACCAAGCTGATGAAGCTGCGCGCCAAGGCCAAGGACACCTTCGCCGCCCGTGAGGGCGTCAAGCTGTCCCCGATGCCGTTCTTCGTCAAGGCCGCGGCCCAGGCGCTGAAGGCCCACCCGGTCATCAACGCCCGGATCAACGAGGACGAAGGCACCATCACGTACTTCGACTCGGAGAACATCGGCATCGCCGTGGACTCCGAGAAGGGTCTGATGACGCCGGTCATCAAGGGCGCGGGCGACCTGAACCTCGCCGGCATCGCCAAGAAGACCGCGGAGCTCGCGGGAGCCGTACGCTCCAGCAAGATCACCCCGGACGACCTGGCTGGCGCGACCTTCACCATCAGCAACACCGGTTCGCGTGGTGCGCTGTTCGACACGATCATCGTGCCGCCGAACCAGGCCGCCATCCTGGGCATCGGCGCCACCGTCAAGCGCCCGGTGGTCGTCAACCACCCGGATCTCGGCGAGACCATCGCCATCCGCGACATGACGTACGTCGCGCTCTCCTACGACCACCGTCTGGTGGACGGTGCCGACGCCGCCCGCTACCTGACGCACGTCAAGGCGATCCTGGAGGCCGGCGAGTTCGAGGTCGAGCTCGGCCTGTAAGGCTCCAGCACTGTGGGTGTGCCCCCGTCCGGTCCGCCGGACGGGGGCACATTCATGTGCGGGTCATCCCTTCCGTCCCCCCTCTTCCGTCCGGGTTCGGAGCCGGAAGACGGTCGTCAGGCACCGGAGGCCCGGGACCCCGGCGAGGTCCTGGAGAGCCTGCTTCGGCAGGTCGGGCGTACGGACATCCAGGCCGACCGCGATGCTCGCGAGGAGGCGCGGCGCGCCTGGCTGTCCACGCGGCGCGTACTCCTGCTGCTGGACAACGCCTATGACGCCGAGCAGATCCGTCCACTGCTGCCCGGCCCGCACGCCGCCTGTCCCATCCTGGTCTCCAGCCGCAATCAGCACATCCTGGCCGGCCGTTCGCTCGGAGCGGGGCTGCTGCCGGAGCGGGACGCGGTCGCCCTGCTGCGGCTTATCGCCGGTGACACGGACCAAAGCGCCCTGCCGGAGGCCGGGTTGGCGCGGCTGGCGGACCGCTGCGGCAGGCTGCCGGTGGCCCTGCGCCCGATGGGCTGGGCACTGCGACACACCGCGGTGGCGGATCTGCTGGCCGCGATGGAAGCCCCCGATCCGCTACGGGACTTCCCCGAGGCGGACGGCCCGGTCAGGGCCGCGTTCCTGGCGTCGTACCACCGGCTGCCGCGCGAGCTTCAGCTCACCCTGCGCCATTGCGCGTTGCACCCCGGGCCCGACTTCGCCGGGGACGCGGTGGCGGTGATGATGTCGATCCCGGCGGCGACCGCGCTGCGGCTCGGGCGGCTCCAGCAGCGTCACGTCCTGCTGGCCACGCGGTGGCGCTTCGGTTTTCACGGACTGTTCCGGCACTACGCGCAGGTGGTGGCCGAGAAGGATCCCGCGCTGAGCGGGACGGACGTACGCCGGAGTCTGTACGGACATCTGCTCGGCTCGCTGGCAGACGCGCTGTCCGTGCTCACCGGTGCTCCGGCCCCCAGCGCGCCCACCGCCGACGGCCCGGCTTTCGCCTCGGCCGACGAGGCACGCGCCTGGCTGAATTCGCACATCCGCTTCGAGGATGCCCGCGCCCCACTACCAACGTCTCGGCGCATGACCACGCCGCGGGGGCCGCTGGGTTCAGCACGGCGGCGTCGTTGAGGGCTTCGTGGAAGTCGCCCTCGCTGGTCCCGCCGTCGCCGCTGAACGCCATGACGACGGCGTCCTCGCCCTTGCGGCGCAGTGCCTCGGCCATGCCCGGCGGCGTGGATCGTCTGCGTGGCCAAAGGGGTGCACTGGGGTGCCACACGGGTGGCGGCCGGGATCCATCCGCTGGGGGCTGTAGTGCCGCGCCCGTTACTCGGCTTCGGCGTCAAGCAGCCTCGCTACCGCCAGCGCCGCCTCGACCTGCACAGCGACCAGGTCGCCCAGCGGATAGGTCTCAGCGACCAGGTACGCCTCGGCTTCGGCGCACCAGCTGTCGAAGAGTGCGTCGGCTTCGTGGCTGGCTACGCGCAGAGCGGTCCGCTGGTTGCCCGCGCGCAGCTCGGCGTCGAGCTGCCGCCGAATCAGGCCGGCGGCCCTCAGTCGCATCATGTGGGTGGTGCAGCGAACGGTGAACTCCTCAGCCACGGTGGCGTCCCGGCCGGCGAACACCGACGCCATCGCCTGATAGGCCGGTGCGAGCCCTTCGGTCTGCTCGAGGGACCCGTCCAGGGCGCGGCGCAGGGGGGTGTTGATCGTGAGGTGGGGCTTCACCGGATTCGCGATGCTCGCGAGTTTCTCGACGGTTTCCTGGGCGTTGCGGGCGCCTTCTACGAGGACAGCGGGGTAGGACCGGCCGCTGGGGCTGATGTCGTTCGCTCGGGGGTCGCGCCACAGGGGCGCCTCAGCGACCAGCGTCGTGGCGCCGTGTCGTTCGGCGTAGTGCGAGCTGGAGGAGCCAAAGGCGGCTGTTCCGTCTGCTCGAGCAGCAGCGGCGGCCAGCGCCTTCGCCTCAGGCATGAGGTAGACCGCGGTTCCCGCCTCGGGCCAGCCCAGAGTGTCCATGGGGCCGAGGGACAGCTCGACGCCTCGCTTGGCGCTGACCTTCCCCAGGGCCTCGGCGGCGCCAGGCAGGTTGCGGTTGAGGATGTAGAAGACGCCGCCGAAGTCCGCGTTGTGCAGGGAGTACGACAGCCGGGGTTTCAGTTCGTCGACGACACGGGCGAGAGCCTGCGTCTCCGGGAGCATCCTGTCGAAGTAGGCACCGTCTTCCAATACCGGGAAAGTCCACTCCGGTTGCTCGGCAAGTGCAGGGCGGTAGAACCGCTCGTGGTAGTGGCGGATGGTGTAGGGACCGGCGAACCAGCCCTCGTTCAGGCGCGTGGCGTCGGGGTCGAGACAGGGAATAAAGTTCCACGTATAGCGCCCGCGCGCTTCCTCGTTCTCGGCGACCAGCTTGGCCAGGTGTACCACCGTGAGCAGTCCGATCGGCTCGTTGGGGTGCGGGCCGCCCACCACCAGCACCTGCTCCTGGCCGTGCCCCACCGACAGCAGGGTGAGAGGCTCCCCCTGGCGCGACGAACCGACCCGCCGCAGTCGGCACTGCTCGGGGAAGTCCCGGACAAGCTCCTCAATAGCGGCATTCAACTCATCGACCGTGAGAAACCGGTCGATCTGAGTGGGCACGTACCCGTAGTCCACTACGATTTCCACCTTGATCTTTCGATGTTTCCCTGTATCGACGGCGTCCGAAGTAGACGCCTGGCCTTTGGCGGTTGCGGGCCGTCAGGTCCGGCCAACATGCGCGGACAACGCACTGGCTACGTCGTTCCGCCGCGAGCCCCTTCCTCTCCGCCAGCCGGGCCGGGCAGGAGCCATGGAGGCCGCAGCAGCAAGGGGGACGACGCGCCTCCCTCTTCACCCGCCGCCGGTCCTCTTCAGCGCTACAGCCCGGAGAAGAAACGGTAACGTCACTATTGCCGTAATGTCACTATGGATTAGCGGGTGCGTGTCGTCAATTCATCCGACCCGCTCTTCGCGGCGCCTCGGGACAGGGCGCCATGGATCGCGGACGGGTCGGAGCTACGGAGTAACCCCGTTCACCGGCACAGGCAGGGGGGCCTACGCAGGGGCGGCAGCGCCGCTCGCGCATGGATGGCGCTGGAGATGGCCGAACCTCTGCACCTGCGCCCATGCCGGCTAGCGCCGAATCCGGGCTACGCCCGGGCAGCCCCAGGCTGTCGACCGGCCGGGATGGATCACCGCGGCCGGCGCCCCATCAGCAGTCGGCGCCTGCTATGTCACAACCTGCCGACAGCGGCAGTCAGCGCACTCGCGAGCTCGCCCCATTGACCCGCCGTGAACCCGCTCCCGGTAAGAACCTGCTGCAAAGCCAGCCCGCGGAGCATCGCGGAGGCCGCACAGGCGAGCCGTTCGGCCTCCTCACCTGTGAGCCGGTGCTCATCGTCGGCAGCGACGGCCCTGGACGTCAGAACGGAACCCAGCAGCTCGTTCCGGCGTATCCCCCAGCGAAGACGCTCCAACGGCTCCTCGCTGCGAAGAAGAACGGACATGACGTCAACCTCAAGCCGGAGCGCCCTAAGTCCGTCCAAGGACGCGACGATGCGGTGATGCTCCTTGGCATACATCTTGAGTATGTCGACTGCAGTCATCGTCTGGTCGTCGTCCAGCGTCGCCAGTGCAGCGTCGGGCCCGTCGAGCGTGTGATCGAGCACCGCGAACAGCAGATCCAGCTTGGACCCGAAGATCGAGTAGATGGCTCCACTGGTCAGGTCGGCGGCCTGGGCGATCGCCTGGACACTGACGTCCTTGTAGCCCTTGCTCATGAACAGCTGCTCTGCGGCAGCGATCAAGGCTTCCCGGTTGCGGCGCCGCGACTCGGCCCTTCGTCCCGTCATGTGAGTCCCCTCGGCTTGCGTGAGGTTCACTTCACGGAAGCATAACAGCATTATTACTGTAACGCTTCCACGGCAGCCGCAGGTGCGCTCGTGCGGCCCACCTAACCGCTCCGGCGTCAGGCTGAGCCGCAGGTCGGGGCGGCACGGGGGCGGCTGGATGCGGCGGGGACTGCTCTCCAACGAGCAAATCTGGCCACCGTTGACATTTTTCTCCGGTGGACACCATCCTGAGATTGCTGGCCCAGCGTACGAATGAAAGGCGTCGGCATGGTAAACACGTCTCTGCCCATCTCGGCCGGCACGGGCTCTCTTCGGGCACGCCAGAAGGCCAGCCGCCGGGCCAGTATGATCTCGACCGCTCTCAGGCTCTTCGATCAGGAAGGGTTTGAGAACGTCACGATGGAACAGATCGCTGACCAGATCGGGATGTCGTCTCGCACCATCCGGCGCTACTTTGCGACCAAGGAAGACCTCGCCCTGGCGGTCGGGCTCGACCTCGATCAGGCTCTGGCGAGGCACATGCAGCTCGGCTCCGAACGGCCACTGCTGGAAGCCATCGGCCAGGCGATGACCGCGTCCATCGAAGAGGCCCTCCAGGAGCATACCGAGGACGAACTCCTTGCCGTGTTCGGTCTGATGGAAGAAGTGGACTCCGTCCGTGCGAGGGCTCTTCTGTACAGCTCCCGCGAGCAGAGGGCCGTTGCGGAGGCCGTCATCGCACGGCCGGACGTAGGCCCGGAGCGGGCACATGAGGCAGAGCTTCTGGTCGCAGTGGTAGCGGCAGCCAATCACCTGGCTCTGTCGCGCTGGCGGGCCAACCCGAAATCACGAACGCTCCTGGAGGAAGTACACGGGACCCTGAAACTGCTCCCTGAGGTCGTCTCCAAGGCCACCGCCCGGTAAGGCCCTTGGGGGCAGCGGACGGTACCGACCGGATGGCGTTGCACTCCTCATTCACCCCTCCCTCCTGGGGCTGCCTCAAACGTAGCGTCGTGTGCTGGCCGTGATCGGTTCGGCGTACCACCGACGCAACTACGCAAGTAGCGAGCCTGGCAAACAGATCCATGCGAGATGCCCTGGCCGTCCGCTGCGCTCCCAGCACTCTCGTGACAACTCCCTATTCGCCGGCATCACCGCCGCGCAGGCCCCTTGGGCCCCCTAGGACCGAGCATGCGTCGGCCGCCCTGTCCTGCCCTTCTGGCCGGCGCATGCTCGCACCGCTTCGTGCCGGATGAGCACATGCGGGACAACGATTGCCGCAGGTCTCTTCCCGTGATCCCCGTCGCCCTCACAGGAAGTCCGCTCCATGTTGCGACACTCCCCAATCTCTTGGCTGGGCCTGGCCCTGCCCGAGGAGGTTTGACATGAACACTGCGTCCCCGCCGCAAGCCCGGAACAGCATCGCAATCACGCTGATACTCAGTACGGCGATCTTCGCCTACTCAGTACTCGAAGCGATGCTTGTCCCAGCACTGCCCGCGCTGCAGAAGGCAGTCGGCGCGTCCACCGAGGAGATCGTGTGGGTCTTCACCGGGCTTCTGCTCGCTGGCGCCGTCACCACGCCCATCGTCGGTCGGCTCGTTGATGTCACGGACAAGAGGCGCGTGCTGATCGGCACGCTGTTCGTCCTCTGTGCCGGCGTCGCCCTCGCGGCCACCGCGTCCTCGGTCTGGATGCTCGCGGTCGGACAGGCCTTGCAGGGTGTGGGCCTCGGGCTTGCACCCCTCGCATTCGCGGTTCTGCGTGACACCCAGCCGGCGGAACGACTCAAGACAGCCAACGGCTTGATCATCGGGCTGTCCGGACTCGGCTCCTCCCTGGGACTGCTGTTCTCCGGCTGGCTCATTGAGCGACTGCCCTACACCTGGCTGTACTGGATCCCGCTCTTTGCCCTACTGGCCATGCTGGTGGCGGCCATGGCCCTGGTGCCGTCTCTTCCGTCGAAAACGAGCGGCAAGGTCGACTGGGCCGGAGGAGCACTTCTGGCGCTTACGCTGGTGTCCATATTGCTGGGGCTGACCTTCGCTCCCAGTCATGGCTGGCTGTCCTTCCGTGCGCTCGGGCTCATCGGGGCAGGCGTGGTCCTGCTCGCCGTGTTCGTTATCGTCGAACTGCGCGTGGAGCACCCGCTGGTGGACCTTCGCCTGGTTCACAACCGCGCCGTGATGCTCACCTGCGTCATCTCATTCGTCGTCGGCTTCGGCACCTTCGCCATCTTCGTCCAGCTGCCGATGCTCGCCCGGCTCCCCTCCAGCACGGGTTACGGGCTCGACGCGACGACACTGACCGTCGGTCTGCTGCTCATGCCCCTCGGCGTCCTCGGCACAATAAGCGCTCCCCTGGCCGGGAAGGCCGAAGAGTGGCTGGGTGCGCGGAGCGTCATGGCGGTGGGCACGGCGCTGATCGCCAGTTCGTGTCTCATCCTGGTCTTCGCAACCGACTTCAAGGCGGTCTTCTACATCTCCAGCGGTGTGGCGGGCATCGGTATCGGCCTAGCGCTCACCCAGTCGATGAACATCGTCGTCTGCTCCGTTCCTCCGGAGCAGACGGGAAGCATCTCGAGTACCGCGTTCGTCCTACGCAACGTAGGGGGAACCCTGGGCGGTCAGGTGGGTGCCGGCATTCTGGCGTCCGATCTGATCCCCAATACGCCGGTCCCGACATGGGCCGCGTTCGAGACCAGCTTCTACATCTGCGCGGCCGTCGGCGCGGTAGCGCTGGTGCTCAGCCTGGCGCTGCCGGCGAGGAACAGGCAGCAACTCGGGGCGGCCTGACCGAAGGCACGGGAAACGCACTCGGGCCCCGCCGCTGCATGCGGCGGGGCCCGAACACTCCCCTCCTCAACCATCCGCGACCTCGGCCCAGACCGTCTGACCACGTGTATGCCGAAGGCTTCCCCACCGCGCAGACAGAGCTTCGATCAGCCACAGGCCACGGCCGCAGGTCTGCTCTTCGTCCGATTCCTCCGCAGGCCGGGCGCCGTCCCAACCGAGCCCGCGGTCCCCCACCTCCAGGCGGATGTGCGTGATGTCGTCTCGTGATCGCAGGCGCAGGGCCACGCGGACCGGTCCTGCACCGTGAACGATTGCGTTTCCCACGAGTTCAGAGACGATCAGCACGAGGTCGTCTGCCACATGGGAGAGCTTCCACTCCTTCAGCTGGCCTGACACCTGACGGCGGGCTTTGCCGCAGGAGCTGGTGGCGGCGGGCAGAATCCATGTGCGGCGGGATGCGGTCCGCGGACTTGTCTCTGTGGTTTCGGTTGCCCTAGCGAGCTCACAAATAGAGAAGGTTGAGAACGATGCCGCAGCGCGCGGGCCTGGCGGGGATCGTCTGAAGGTCTCCGGCCGACGAAGGCCGCCAGCCTGTCCGTCCCCGCTCTTTGACTCCAGCGCGGGCGATACTCAACCGGCCGAAAGGAAGTAGCAGGCACGACATGTACGTCGCAGAGGAGCGGCAACATTCCGGTTCGAGGAGTGCACAACCACCGCCCGGCTGCTCTACCAGCAGCACTTGAAACTGCCGCATCAACAGATACTGTCAGAGTAGGAAAATTGTCAAGCTTGGACAGAAAATCTTGACAGGTGCCACGGTGGCTGCAGGAGGCGTAGCGCCGCCTCCGCCTCACCGGCCCGACATGTGCGGTCCAGCGCAGCGCCCGACGCAGCTCACGATGGAGCAAGATCCATGCCTCAGTTGGCTGATCCACTGGGCCCCGCGAGGCGTCCACGACGGCAGCACGGCACGCCGCCGTCACCGCCCCTGCAGTGGGAGGACCGCCGGGACCTACGGCCGCGGCCCGCGGCCTTGGCTGGGAGGCCCTTCGACGCTCTCGGGACCGCTTGGGTCGGCTTTCCAGAAGAACGGGTCCGTCCATTTCCGTGTCACCGTCGCGACGCAGTTCCGGGAAGCCCGCGCCGCCGACATCCCTGTCGGCTGTCCGGTAAGTGAGACAGCCTTTCCACTGTGACCACATCGTGTGACAATCCCCGGCATGCAGCGGCGTCTCATTATTAGCGCCCGCGTGCCGGCACCGAGGTGACCTGGGGGCGATCCCTCCCAGGCGGCCCACCGCCCGCACGCAGACCTCTCGCGTTCCGCGAGGGGTCTTTTTGTTTCTCCTCAGCAACCCTGACGCAACGGCTTACCCAGCCTGGCAGACCTGGACAGGAACAACCTCATGGCAAACGACAGCTTTCATGTCTTCGACACGACGCTGCGCGACGGGGCGCAGCGTGAAGGCATCAACCTCACCGTCGCCGACAAGCTGGCGATCGCGCGGCACCTCGACGAGTTCGGAGTGGGCTTCATCGAGGGCGGCTGGCCCGGTGCCAACCCGCGTGACACGGAGTTCTTCGCCCGTGCACGGCAGGAGATCTCCTTCAAGAACGCGCAGCTCGTCGCATTCGGCGCGACCCGCAGGGCCGACGGCAACGCGGCCGACGACCCGCAGGTCAAGGCGCTGCTCGACTCCGGCGCCCCGGTGATCACGCTGGTGGCCAAGTCCCACGACCGGCACGTCGAGCTCGCCCTGCGCACCACCCTGGACGAGAACCTGGAGATGGTCCGCGACACCGTCTCCCACCTGCGTTCCCGGGGCCGCCGGGTCTTCGTCGACTGCGAGCATTTCTTCGACGGCTACATGGCCAACCCCGACTACGCGAAAGCCGTGGTCGCTGAGGCGTATGAGGCGGGCGCCGACGTCGTGATCCTCTGCGACACCAACGGCGGCATGCTCCCGGCCCAGGTCCAGGCCGTGGTCGCCGCCGTCATCGCCGACACCGGCGCCCGGCTGGGCATCCACGCCCAGGACGACACCGGCTGCGCCGTCGCCAACACCCTGGCCGCGGTCGACGCGGGCGCCACCCACGTCCAGTGCACCGCCAACGGCTACGGCGAGCGGGTCGGCAACGCCAACCTCTTCCCGGTCGTGGCCGCCCTGGAGCTCAAGTACGGCAAGAAGGTGCTCCCCGAGGGCGCGCTGGCCGACATGACCCGGATCTCGCACGCGATCGCCGAGGTCGTCAACCTCACCCCCTCCACCCACCAGCCCTACGTGGGTGTATCCGCCTTCGCCCACAAGGCCGGACTGCACGCCTCGGCCATCAAGGTCGACCCGGACCTCTACCAGCACATCGACCCCGAACTGGTCGGCAACACCATGCGGATGCTCGTCTCCGACATGGCCGGCCGCGCCTCCATCGAGCTCAAAGGCAAGGAGCTCGGTATCGACCTCGGCGGCGACCGCGCGCTGATCGGCCGCGTCGTCGAGCGGGTCAAGGAGCGCGAGCTCCAGGGCTACACGTACGAGGCCGCCGACGCCTCCTTCGAGCTGCTGCTGCGCGAGGAGGCCGAGGGCCGCCCGCGCCGCTACTTCCGTACGGAGTCCTGGCGGGTCATCACGGAGGGATGGGCGGCAAGGACTCCAGCTTCAGCCGAAGCCACAGTACGGGTTCGCATCGACGGCAAGGCAAGCACCTCCACCGCCGACGGCAACGGCCCGGTCGACGCTCTGTACTGCGCGCTGCACCGGGCCGTGCAGCCGACGTACCCTGAGGTATCCCGATTTGAGCTCCTGGACTACAAGGTCCGCATCCTGGAGAGCCGACACGGCACCGAGTCCATCACCCGGGTCCTCATCACCACCAGCGACGGCAATGACGAGTGGTCGACCGTCGGTGTCGGCGAGAACGTCATCGCCGCCTCCTACGAGGCTCTGCAGGACGCGCTCAACTACGGATTGCTCCGGGCTCGGCATGCGGCTCGGCCTTCCGCCGCACCGCTGGATGAGCACAAGGCAGCGTCCCACGCCGACGCGTGCACGCTGGTCGTATCCCTCAAGGACACCCCAGGGGCGCTGGGCCGGATCGCCTCAACTCTCAGCAGCACGCCAGTGCTGGCACTGGCGTACGTGGCCACTGGCTCGGCACAAGCTGTCGCCGACATCACTATGCCGCGGGCATACGCAACACGCGCCCGGCACAAGCTGAGCCGCATGGTGGACACCGTGGCAGTGACTGAACTGCGTTTCGCCCTTCTCCAACACAACTAGTAGGGCTTGGTCAGGTTGGTATGGGGTCTGGTGTGTTGCGGTGACAGGTGAGGCAGGCGCCGGTCCAGACCGCGAGGAGTAACTGCAGTTCGCGGGTAACCCGGTAGAGGGTCAGGCCGACGCCGTTCCTTTTGGGGATCGAGTCAGTCTCTGGAGGGTGCAGAAGGCGTGCGCGACGGAGACGAGGGTGACGTGTGGTGCCAGCCCCTCCAGGTGCGGCCCTCGAAGTGGGCCAGGCCCAGGGCCTGTTTCATCTCGCGGTAGACACCTCCTGCACGGTCATGTGAGGGGCTCCCTGGTGTACGCGGGGGTGTTGGGTAGGGACTTTAGATCACCCGTCTGTTCGGGCAACCCATCACCCCTGCAGACCCTATGCAGGCGCAGGTCACCCACATCCGCCGTCGGCCCCGTGACCAGGGACGTCGCCAGACTCCGCTGACGCCCTGATGGTCCGGTCCTCAGGCCTCCTTTGAAGCAGGTGCAGGTTGCGGATCGCGGTCACAGACCCCCGCCCACAAATGCGGCAGCAGGCAGCCATCGAGCATACAATTCCGCCTGAGTAGTGTTTGACGACTGGCGGGAACTTGCCGCGCAGCCGAAGTTGGCCGACGCGGTGATCATCGCCACGCAGGACGCCCTGCACGTGGAGCCTGCCACCGCGCCGGCGGAGGCGGCCGACAACTGCCTGGACTGCCCGCTCGAGCCCACCTGCCCGTACTCCGCAAAGCGTATATACCTGAACACACTTCACGGCAGGTCGATGTCCGGGACCGTGATGAGGTGCTCGGTGAAGCCGGATCAGGTCGCGATGCCGTACGTGGTGAGGTGGCCGGCGGCGGCCGCTTCCTCGAGGACCGCGAACGCGGCGCGCAGCTGGTCGTAGAGCTGGTCGGGTCGGGTGGTGCGTTCGGGGTTGTGGAGGAACACGGTGTCGAGGCGGTGCCGGCCGAGTTCGGCCCGGTTGCGCTCGAGCTGCCATCGCACATACGGCGCGGCGATGCTGTGCCCAATGCCCGCGCCCACTACCGGCAGGCCCTCGAACTCGCCGACGGCGACCTCACCGCCACGTCGGAGTCGCTGAACGGCATCGCGCTCGCCTACAGCGTCGAGCAGAGGTACGCGGATGCCCGCACCCACTACGAGCGGGCGCTCGAACTCGCCCGCACCACCGGCGACTTGGTGGCCCAGGTCTACGCGCTGACCGGCATCGGCGACACGTATCGCTACGAGTTCCGGGACGGTCACGGCCTCCCCTACTTCAATGAGGCCGTGACGCTGGCCGCGGAGATCGGGAACGTCAGCGCGCAGGCGTACGCCCTCACGTGCATCGGCCATGCGCACCGCGGGCAGCGCAGATACGAGCCGGCGTTCCGCTACAACCGGGCCCTTGACTGGCGAGTTCCACGGACGACCGGATGGCGCAGGCCCAGGCTTTGTACGGCATCGCGCGGACCTACGGCTTCCAGGGCCGGTTCGCCGAAGGCCGCTGCCAGTGCCATCCGGCGATGTGGATCTTCCAGGATCTCGGTGTCCAGGGGGGGTCGATCAGTGCGTGGAACTACTGCGCGATCTCGCCGCCGACGAGCGGCGGCAATAATGACAGGGTCCGCGCTGCCCTCCCCAGGAGCCCTCATGACCCCGCCCGTCATCCACTCGCTGCGCGAACAGATCCGCGAGCACATCGTGGAGGGGATCGTCAGCGGCCGCTGGAAGCCCGGCGAGCGGATCGTCGAGCGGCGGATCGCGACGGAGCTCCAGGTGTCCCAGACGCCGGTGCGCGAGGCGCTGCGGGAGCTGGAGAGTCTGCGGCTGATCGATTCGGCGCCCAACAAGGGTGTACGCGTACGGAGTCTCACGGCCGCGGACCTGGAGGAGAGCTACCCCGTCCGGGCCGGCCTCGAGCAGATCGCGGCCGAGCTGGCGGCCGGGCGGCTGGCGGAGGACTGTTCCGCGCTGGAGCCGCATGTGGCGGCGCTGTACGCGGCGGACAGGGCGGGCGACTCGGCCGCGCAGGTGCGGCACACGGTCGGATTCCACCGGGAACTGGTGCGGGCGGCGGGGAACGGCGTGCTGCTGCACACGTGGGAGGGGCTGGGGATCGAGGTGTTCACGGCGCTGTCGATCCGGTGGCTGGGGACGGTGCAGAAGTCGTACGCGGAGGAGCACGAGGAACTGGTCGAGGCGTTTCGCCGGCGCGACCCGGAGATCGGGGCGCTGGTGAAGGCGCACGTGCTGGGGTGCGCGCCGCGGGCGTAACGGGGCGGCGTGGTCGTACGGGGCTGGCATTGACGCCCCGAGCCGCCGGTCACCCGGCCCGTCGCCGGGCGGACTCGGCTGGCACCCCGAGACTCCGGGCGCGTTTGGAGCCCGTCCGGCGTTTGAGGACGGACACACCGGGTCACCCGGCAGCCCCGGGTGACCAGCGCACCCCTCCCCCGCCCGAAAAGCACCCAATTTCCCCGGCACCGAGTGCCCCATTTCGCGGCACCGCATGCCAATTTCGCCCCAGGCTTTGATCGATCATCGATCAGAGACTTACAGTCGACCTGGGGTTCACCAACCCCTCGCCCTGTCCTGCCAGACAAGGCCCCCTTTCTCCACCCCCCTCCTGTCCGGAAGGCGGCGACCATGACCGACCCCGTAGGCAAGCTTCCGAGCGAGCTCGACCAGCTCCCGGACCGCGACGCCGAGGAAACCGCCGAGTGGGCGGCGTCCCTCGACGCCGTCACCCGGCACGCCGGCCCGCACCGCGCCGCGTACCTGATGCGCCGTACCCTCCAGCACGCCGAGACCGCCGGGGTCCCCGTGCCCCGGCTGCTGGAGACGGACTACATCAACAGCATCCCCACCGCCGCCGAGCCCGCCTTCGACGGCGACGAGGCGCTGGAGGCCCGCATCACCGCGTGGAACCGCTGGAACGCGGCCGCGATGGTCACCCGCGGCTCCCGCTTCGGCGTCGGCGGCCATATCGCCACCTTCGCCTCCGCGGCCTGGCTCTACGAGACCGGCTTCAACCACTTCTTCCGCGGCAAGGAGGGCGACGGCAGCGGCGACCAGCTCTACATTCAGGGCCACGCGTCCCCAGGCATCTACGCCCGCGCCTTCCTCGACGGACGCCTCACCGAGGCGCACCTCGACAACTTCCGGCAGGAAGCGGGCGGCGGCGGCCTCCCCTCCTACCCGCACCCGCGGCGTCTGCCCTGGCTGTGGGAGTTCCCCACCGTCTCCATGGGCCTCGGCCCGCTCTCCGCGATCTACCAGGCGCGCTTCAACCGCTACCTGGAGAACCGGAGCATCAAGGACACGTCGAACTCGCACGTCTGGGCCTTCCTCGGCGACGGCGAGATGGACGAGCCCGAGTCGACCGCCGCCCTCGCCCTCGCGTCGCGTGAGCGGCTCGACAACCTGACCTTCGTCATCAACTGCAATCTGCAGCGCCTCGACGGCCCGGTCCGCGCCAACTTCAAGATCGTGCAGGAGCTGGAGGCGCAGTTCCGCGGCGCCGGCTGGAATGTCGTCAAGTCGCTCTGGGGCTCCGCCTGGGACGAGCTGTTCCAGCTGGACGCGACGGGCGCGCTGGTGCGCCGCCTGCGCGAGGTGCCGGACGCGCAGTTCCAGACGTACGCGACCCGGGACGTCGCGTACATCCGCGAGCACTTCTTCGGTGCCGAGCCCGCGCTCGTCGAGCTGTCGAAGCTGATCAGCGACGCGAAGATCGCCGAGTGCTTCTTCACCTCCCGCGGCGGCCACGAGGCCCGCAAGGTGTACGCGGCGTACAAGGCGGCCGTCGAGCACAAGGGCGCGCCGACCGTGATCCTCGCGCAGACGGTGAAGGGCTACACCCTCGGCGAGGGCTTCGAGTCGAAGAACGCCAACCACCAGATGAAGAAGCTGACGATCGACGAGTTCAAGGGCATGCGGGACCTGCTCGAACTCCCGATCGCGGACAGCGCCTTCGCCGACGGCCTGGTGCCCTACGGCCACCCCGGCGCCGACTCCCCCGAGGTCCGCTACCTCACCGAGCGCCGCGCCGCCCTCGGCGGCCCCGCCCCGGCCCGCCGGGTGCACGCGGTGACGCTGCCCGAGCCGGACGCGCGCGGCTTCAAGGCGCTCGAAAAGGGCTCCGGCAAGCAGGAGATGGCCACCACCATGGCCTTCGTACGCCTGGTGAAGGACCTGATGCGGGACAAGGAGACCGGCAAGCGCTGGGTCCCGATCGTGCCGGACGAGGCCCGCACCTTCGGCATGGAGTCGCTCTTCCCGTCGGCCGGCATCTACTCCCCGCTGGGCCAGACGTACGAGCCGGTCGACCGCGACCAGTTGATGTACTACAAGGAGGCCAAGGACGGCCAGATCCTCAACGAGGGGATCACCGAGGCCGGGGCCATGGCGGACTTCATCGCCGCGTCCACGTCGTACGCCACGCACGGCGAGCCGATGATCCCGTTCTACATCTTCTACTCGATGTTCGGCTGGCAGCGCACCGCCGACCAGATGTGGCAGCTGGCCGACCAGCTCGGCAAGGGCTTCATCGTCGGCGCGACGGCCGGCCGTACGACGCTGACGGGCGAGGGCCTGCAGCACGCGGACGGCCACTCGCACCTGATCGCGTCCACGAACCCGGCGTCGCTCAACTACGACCCGGCCTTCGGGTACGAGATCGCCGTCATCGTCAAGGACGGTCTGCGCCGGATGTACGGCGCGGATGCGGAGAACGTCTTCTACTACCTGACGGTTTACAACGAGCCGAAGCTGCAGCCCGCGATGCCGGAGGGCGTCGAGGAGGGCATCCTGCGCGGCCTGTACCGCTTCAAGGAGGGCGTGGCCTCCTCCGCGGACGCGCCGCGGCTCCAGCTCCTCGCCTCCGGCACGGCGATCCACTGGGCCCTCGAGGCACAGGAACTGCTCAGCGCCGACTGGGGAGTTGCGGCCGACGTATGGTCCGCGACGTCCTGGGGCGAACTGCGCCGCGACGCGCTGGAGGCCGACGAGGCCCTGCTCCACGGCGAGCAGCGCACGCCGTACGTCACCCAGGCGCTGGAAGGCGCGCCGGGCCCGGTCCTGGCGGTGTCCGACTGGATGCGCCAGGTCCCGGACCAGATCAGCCAGTGGGTCGAGCAGGACTACTCCTCGCTCGGCACGGACGGCTTCGGTCTCTCCGACACGCGTGAGGCGGCCCGTCGCCACTTCGGCGTCGACGCCCAGTCGATCACGGTCGCGGCGCTGGCCCAGCTGGCCCGACGCGGCGAGGTCCCGGCCTCGGCCGTGAAGGAGGCGCGCGAGCGCTACGGTCTCTGACCGGCCCCGGACCCGGGCCTGGACCCGGACCTGTACGACGGGAACCCCCGCTGGGGGTTCCCGTCGTAGGTGATGCTTGACCTTGACACCGTGTGAAGCCGTGCACTGGGAGACGTCATGTTCACCATCGGAGACTTCGCCAGGCACGGCCGTGTGTCAGCCCGCATGCTGCGTCACTACGACGCGATCGGGCTGCTGCGCCCCGCCCACACCGACCCGTACAGCGGGTACCGCTACTACACCGCGGCCCAGCTCGCCCAGCTCAACCGCATCGTCGCCCTCAAGGATCTCGGCTTCACGCTCCAGCAGGTGCAGGAGATCCTCGAGGAGCGGGTGAGTACGGAGGAGCTGCGCGGGATGCTCAAGCTGCGGCAGGCGGAACTGGAAGACGCGATGGCCGCGGCGGCCGCGAGGCTGTCCCAGGTCGAGGCGAGGCTCCGGTCGATCGAGAGCGAGGGCCACATGCCCACCCAGGACGTCATGATCAAGAGCACACCGGCGGTACGGGTCGCCGAACTGACCGCAGTGGCCGCCAGTTACGCCCCCGAGCACATCGGCCCGGTCATCAGCCCGCTGTACGACGAGCTGTTCCGGCGGCTGAAGGCGGCCGGGGTGACTCCGACGGGGCCCGGTATCGCGTACTACGAGGACGCGCCGGAGGGTGAAGGCGCGATCCTGGTGCACGCCGGGTGCACGGTCGCTGCCGGCCAGGAGCCCGGCCCGGACTTCGAGGTCGCCGATCTACCGGCCGTCGAGCGGGCCGCGACGATCGTGCACCGCGGGCCGATGGACGCGATCGTGCCCACGGCCCAGAACCTGGCCCGCTGGATCGACGCGGGCGGTCACAGCTCGGTCGGCTACGCCCGGGAGATCTACCTCGAGTGCCCGCCGGACAAGGACAAGTGGGTGACCGAACTCCAGGAGCCGCTCGCCTGACCCCCGTCGTCATCCTGACCCCCGTGGTCATCCTGACCGCCGGTCTCGTCCCGGCCCCCGGTCTCCTCCCCGGCCTCGGCCATCATTCCGGTCTCGTCCCGGCCTCGGCCATCATGGGGACATGCGCGCTGCCAGGCTGATCAAGATGGTGCTGCTCCTCCAGGCAAGGCCCTCCATGACCGGGGCCGAGCTGGCACGCGAGCTCGACGTGTCGGAGCGGACCATCACCCGGGACGCCCTCGCGCTGTCCGAGGCGGGCGTCCCGGTCTACGCCGACCGCGGGCGGGCCGGCGGGTACCGGCTCGTCGGCGGCTACCGGACCCGGCTGACCGGGCTCGGGCGCAGCGAGGCCGAGGCCCTCTTCCTGTCCGGGCTCCCGGGCGCATTGCGGGAGATGGGCCTCGAGGACGCGGCGTCCGCGGCACGCCTGAAGGTGTCCGCGGCGCTGCTGCCCTCGCTGAAGGACGCCTCCCACAGCGCGGCCCAGCGTTTCCACCTCGACGCCCCCGGCTGGTACCAGGAGCCGAAGACGCCCGAGTTGCTCCCGGCCGTGGCGGAGGCGGTATGGGACGACCGCCGTCTCAGGGCCCGCTACCGACGCCAGGACACCGAGGTCGAGCGGGAGTTGGAGCCGTACGGACTCGTACTCAAGGCGGGTGTCTGGTACCTGTGCGCCCGCGCGGACGCGGCTTTCCGGGTGTACCGGATCGACCGGTTCACGGCGGTGGACACGGACGGGGAACTCTTCGTACGGGACGAGGAGTTCGACCTGCCCGGCTTCTGGGAGGAGCGCGCGGCCCAGTTCGCGCGCTCCATACTCCGCGCCGAAGTGCTGGTCCGGGTCACCGAGGAAGGCGCGCGGCGGCTGCCGTACGTCACGGACCGGGCGGCGGCCCGAGAGGCGCTGGCCGCGGCCGAACCCCCGGACGGGCAGGGCCGGGTGACGCTCACCCTGCCCGTCGAATCCCACGAGGTCGCGTTCGGCCAGCTCTTCGGCCTGGGCCCCCATGTGGAGCTGCTGGCGCCGCCGGATCTGCGCGCCCGTTTCGCCGAGGCCGCGCAGCTGGCGGCGCGGCTGTATCAGTAGCGGCCCTGCCGCTCCTACCGTCGGCCGCGGCCCTACCGGTAGTCGGCCATGGCCGGGTCCGCGCCCGCCGCCTCCTCCGCCATGTACGTCCAGACGTCCGGCCTGCTGCCGTCCGCGTCCGTGACGCCGTACACCTTCGCCAGCTGCCCGCTGGAGAGAGACTGCCCGTTCCAGCGGGCCCGCTCCGGGTCCGCGGCGAGCGCCGCGACCCCCCGGCCGACATAGACCGGCGACTCGGACAGCGCCCAGTGCGCCTGCTTGTCGACCGCCTCGCGCCAGGTCTCCTCGGTGACGCCGAAGATGTCGAGCATCTCCTCGGAGCGCAGAAAGCCCGGGGTGACGGACACCGCCGTACCGCCGACGCTCTTCAGCTCCTCGCCCAGGATGAAGGCCATCCGGATCGGGCCGTTCTTGGCGAGGTCGTAGTAGAAGTTCTCGCGGAAGCTCTTGTTGGTCTCGGCCGTGCCGTCGGTGACCTCGACGACCAGGCCGCCGGGCCGCCGTACGAGCAGGGGCAGCGCGATGCTGCTGGTGATGATGTGGCTCTTGACCCCGAGCTCGATCATGCGCAGCCCGCGGCTCAGCTCGACGTCCCACATCCTCGTGTCGAAGTCGAGCAGGTGGTTGCCGCCCCAGACGTCGTTGACCAGGATGTCGAGCCGGCCGTGGTCGCGGTCGATCCGCTCGACGACCGCCCTTACCTGCTCGGGCTCCAGATGGTCGGCCGGTACGGCGATGCCTTCGCCGCCCGCCGCCGTCACCAGCTCCGCCGTCTCCTCGATGGTCTCCGTCGCCCGGCCGACCTCGCTGACGTGCTCGCGAGTGGTGCGTCCCGTCACATACACCGCCGCGCCGGCCGCGCCCAGCTGTACGGCGATGGCGCGGCCCGCGCCCCGGGTGGCCCCCGCGACCAGTGCGACTTTCCCTGTCAGTGGTGTGCCAGTCGGTGTGCCCGTCGGTGTGTCCGTCGTCATGCGCCGACAGTCGCACGTATACCCGACATCTCCTGTCCGCCATTCGAAAGAGTCAGCATTTCGGCGGCTCCGCGTGCGCCGCCCCCCGCCAACCACGATGCTTGTCCCGTGATGGACGAGACGGAGTTCTGGGAGATCATCGACAGCACCCGCGAGGCCGCCGAGGGCGACCCCGAGGACCATGCCGAATTGCTGGTCGAGCGACTGCTGCAGCTCGACCCCGACTCCGTGCTGGACTTCGCGCGGCACTTCGAGGCCCGCTACAACCGCGCGTACACGTGGGATCTGTGGGGCGCGGCCGCCGTGCTGCTCGGCGGCGCGAGCGACGACGCATTCGACTACTTCCGCTGCTGGCTGATCGGGCAGGGCCGGGAGATCTTCGAGGGCGCGCTGCACGAGCCGGACGCGCTGGCCGAGCTGCTCGATGAGTTCGACGAGGACATCGACGGGGACGGCGAGGAGCTGGGATACGCGGCGGACGAGACGTACGAGCAGCTCACCGGGGTCGTCGCGCCTGATCTCGGGATCGCGCCACAGACGGCCGAGCCGGCCGGGACGCCGTTCGACTTCGACGACGACGAGGCGCTGGCGCAACGTTTCCCCCGGCTCTGGGAACGCTTCGGCAACCCGTGAGAACTCCCGCCCGGCTGGGGGCCGTTGGTCACGACGTCGCTCACGCGGTGAGGCTGCGGCCCATCATCACGTCGTCGACGTACTGCCCCTCCAGGTAGAACTCCCCCGGCAGCACGCCCTCGACAGCGAAGCCCTCCGACTCGTACAGCGCACGGGCCGGTTTGTTGTGGCCGAGCACCCGCAGCGTGATGCGCACCGCGCCCTGCCGCCGCGCCTCGTCGAACGCGGCTCGCAGCAGCGCCCGCCCGATGCCCCGCCCGCGCGCCCGGTCGGCCACGGCGAGGCCCTGGATCTGCTGCACATGCTGGTTGCAGGCCAGCGGCGTGGGCGGGACGAGCCGGATGTAGCCGATGACCCTGCCGTCGGCGTCCGCGGCGACGAGGAAGTGCTCGGGCGGGTGGTTCGCGTCGAAGAAACTGCCGTACGGCGGCTTCGGCCTCGGCTGTACCGCGTGCAGCGGCGACCAGGTGTCCCGGTCGAGCTCGCCGAGGGCTGCCTCGTCGGCGCGCAGTGCGGGGCGTATGTGCGACTCGGACATGAAGGTCACTGTGCCATGCGGCCGAACGGGGGCAGGATGAGCCCATGCGGATCGCGGTCACCGGCTCCACCGGACTCATCGGTACGGCACTTGTGCGCTCGCTGCGCTCGGACGGGCACGAGGTGGTGCGCCTGGTGCGCCGCCCCGCGCGGGCCGGGGACGAGGTGGAGTGGGACCCGCACCGGCAGTACGTCGACGTGGGCGGCCTGGCCGGCTGCGAGGGCGTCGTGCATCTCGCCGGGGCGGGCATCGGCGCGCGCCGCTGGAACGACGCGTACCGCAAGGAGATCCGGGACAGCCGCGTGCTGGGCACGGCCGCGATCGCGGAGGCGGTCGCCTCCCTGGACGTACCGCCCCGGGTGCTGATCAGCGGGAGCGCGATCGGCTTCTACGGCGACACCGGGGACCGTGCGGTGGACGAGAGCGCGCCGCCCGGCGACGGCTTTCTGCCAAAGATGGTCGTGGAGTGGGAGGAGGCGGCGGCCGCCGCCGAGGAGGCGGGCATCCGGACCGCCTTCGCCCGCACGGGGCTTGTGGTGGCGCGCAAGGGCGGGGCGTGGGGCCGGATGTTCCCGGTGTTCAAGGCGGGCGTCGGCGGGCAGCTCGGCAACGGCCGGCAGTACTGGAGCTACATCTCGCTGCACGACGAAGTGGCGGCGCTGCGGCACATCCTGGACACGGAGTCGCTGTCCGGTCCTGTGAACCTCACGGCGCCCCACCCGGTCACCAACCGCGAGGTCACAGAGGCGATGGGCCGGGCGCTGCGGCGTCCCGCGTTCTTCGCGGTTCCCGCGCCGGTGCTGCGCGCCGTACTCGGCGAGCTGGCCGGGGACGTCCTGAGCAGCCAGCGGGTGGTGCCGAGCCGGCTGCTGGAGTCGGACTTCACGTTCGCGTTCCCCGGGATCGACGAGGCGATCCGCGCGGTCCTGCGGTAGCCCGCCGGCCGGGGCGGGCCTGGGTAGCCCCGCCGCCCGGGCCACCAGGCTTCCGCGCCGGGGCCTCCGCGCCGAGCCCTGGGGAGCCCGCCGCCCAGACCGCCGGGTCCGGGGCAATCCGCCCCGCCCGGGCCGCCGGGCCTGGGGTAGTCCGCCGCCCGGGCCGCCT
Source organism: Streptomyces sp. NPDC002870 (assembly GCF_042888505.1). Classification (NCBI taxonomy): domain Bacteria; kingdom Bacillati; phylum Actinomycetota; class Actinomycetes; order Kitasatosporales; family Streptomycetaceae; genus Streptomyces; species Streptomyces sp. NPDC002870. Next base: position 408,119 of record NZ_JBIAPW010000001.1, on the reverse strand, counting down.
GGTCCGGGACGGCGCCCCGGGAAGACGTGTGCGCCCCCGCGCCCCGGTGCTCCACCGCATGCGCGACTTGCGGTTCGGCCACCGCTGCCTACTCTCGTCCGAACTCGGGCATTCCGGGGGCCTGATGGGGGCATGAGCCTCCCACCAGCCGCGCCGACCTCGGGGAGGGGCACGTGCTCAGCAGCACCGCTCACCATGCGGACGTCGTCATCGTCGGGGCCGGGATCGCCGGTCTCTCGGCAGCTCATCAACTCATCAGCGCAGGCATCACGGTCAGTGTTCTGGAGGCCGCCCCCGAGGTGGGCGGCCGGATGGCCACCGAGGAGATCGACGGATTCCTGCTCGACCGCATCGGCCAGTTGCTCAACACCTCATATCCCGAACTGCGCCGCACGAAGGGGCTCGCGGACGTCGTCCTGCGGCCCTTCTCGCCCGGTGTCCTCGTGCACAGCGGGGGGCGGCTCCAGCGGACCGGAGAGGTGGTGGGGCGGTCCGGTGAACCAGGGAGCGCAAGGTGGGGCTCCCCCCACGCCCTCCGGCGCGCAGGGGGAGCATTCACGGTCGCACGCGCCCTCGCAAGCGCCCCCCGGCCGCTCGACCAGGCCAGGCTCGGCGCGTCCCTCGCCCGTCTCGCGGCCACCCCGGTGGAGCGCCTGCTGGCCCGCCCCGAGCGGCCCACGACCAACTCGCTCTGCACCCGCGGCGTGCCGGCCCGTACGGTCCACGGCTTCCTGCGCCCGCTGCTGTCCTCACTGCTCTGCGACCCGGCGCTGACCACCTCGAGCCGGTGCGCCGATCTCGCCCTGCGCGGCTACGCACGCGGCCGGATGTGCGTACCGGAGGGCGGCGCGGCGGCTCTGCCCCGGCAGCTGGCGGCCGCCCTGCCGCCCGGCACCGTACGCACGGGGATTCGGGTCACCGACGCCTCCATCAGCCGCGTCACGACCGAGGAGTACGGCGAACTCGGCTGCCGCGCCCTGGTGCTCGCCACCGGCGCCCGCGCGGCCGCCGAGCTGCTGCCGGGGCTGCGCGTTCCGGACTTCCACCCGGTCACGGTGCTGCACCACACCGCGCCCGAGGCCCCGCTCGCCGACCCTGCCCTGGTGCTGGACGCCGACCGCAGCGGGCCCGTCTCGCACACCGCCGTGATGAGCGAGGTCGACCCGTCGCGCGCGCCGGGCGACCGCGTGCTCATCTCGTCGACGGTGCTCGGGACTCCCCCGCCGCAGCTGGACCGGGCCGTCCGCGCCCATCTCTCCACGCTGTACGGCACGCCCACCGCCGACTGGGAGCTGCTCGCGGTCCACCACGACCCGGAGGCGGTCCCGGCGATGCGCCCGCCACACGACCCGCGCCGCCCGGTGCGGCTGCTCTCCGGGCTGTACGTCTGCGGGGACCACCGCGATACGAGTACGGTCCAGGGCGCGCTGTTCTCGGGCCGCAGGGCGGCGGACGCGATCCTGCGGGACTTCGGCGTCCAGGCCGGGTACGAGGGGGAGGCCGCGCTGTCGGCGGTCGCGTAGGTTTTGTCCTCAATCGCCGGACGGGCTGGAAAATCCAGCCCGTCCGGCGATTGAGGACACCGGTCTGGGGCGAAGCCCCAGTTACGGATTGAGGCGCCGAGGTCAGGGGGGCCGGCCCAGGCGTCCGGGGGGCCGGGGGGCGCCCCCGGGTTCAGCCCAGCGCTGCCACCCGGTCGCGATAGTTCCGCGCCGCCGCCGCGTCCCGGTACGGCTCCAGCCGCCGCTCGAATTCCCGTACGTACTCCGTCGCCCGCGCCGACCGCATCTCCGACGCCTGCAACGCCGCCTCCGCCCCCAGCGCGCACGCCTGGTCCAGCTCCCCCAGGCCGAGCCGGGCGGAGGCCAGCACCACCCGGCAGAAGACCCTGCTGCGCGCGAACGCCGGGGCGCGCAGCTGGAGCGAGCGCTCCGCGTACTGCGCCGCCGCCCGGTACTGCTGGAGATCCCGGTGGCAGTGCCCGAACTCGTCCGCGAGCTGCGCCTCGTCGAAGAACCGCGCCCAGTGCGGCACATCGTCCCCGGGCCGCGCCGTCTCCAGCGCCCGCTCGGCCCGCACCAGCGCGGCGGTGCACGCCCGCACGTCGCTGAGCACGCCGTGCCCGCGCGCCTCGACGGCGTGCAGCAGCGCCTGCACCACGGGCGGCGCCGACGAGCCCACCCCTTGCTGGGCGACGCGCGTCAGCTGCACCGCCTCCCGACCGTGCCCGAGATAGACCGCCTGGCGGCTCATGGTCACCAGCACATAGGACCCGTACGCACGATCTCCCGCGGCCTGGGAGAGCCGCAGCGCCTGGACGAAGTAGCGCTGGGCGAGGCCGTGGGCGGCGATGTCGTACGACGTCCAGCCGGCCAGCCGGGTCAGATCGGCAGCGGCGGCGAACAGCCGCCGCCCGGTGACCTCGCCATAGGTGCCGCGGAGCATCGGCTCTGCCTCGTGCTCGAGATAGCGGACCAGCGCCTGCCGGGCGTGCCCGCCGCCGTAGGCGTGGTCCAGGGTGCGGAACAGCTCGCCTACCGATCGCAGGGCGGCGATGTCACCGCTGGAGACCTTCTGGCCCGGCCCCCGGTCGGTGGAGCGCTGCCGGGGCACGGAGGCCCGGCCCTGCACAGGGACGCGGGCGGTCCCGTTCTGCCCGGTCTCCCCCCGGCTGACCCGCTCGTCGGCCCGTCCGATCAGCCAGTCCCTGCTCGGCACGACAAGCCCGGCCGGGGTGAACGCGATCTTCCGCAGCTCCGCATGGCTGCCGGAGTCCTTGCGCCAGAGCCCGCTGACGATGTCCACGGCCTCCTCGGGCGTGGCCGCGAACTCCAGACCGGCGTAGACGGGCGCGCAGGCGTCGAGACCCAGATCCTGCGCCGACAGCCGGCGGCCGAGCCTGCGGGTGAACACCTCGGCGATCAGGGCGGGGGTGGTGCCGCGGGGCTGCTGGCCCCGCAACCAGCGGGTCACGGAGGTTTTGTCGTACCGCAGATCCAGCCCGTGCTCGAGTCCGAGCTGGTCCACTCGGCGGGCAAGACCTGCGTTGGAGAATCCGGCTTCTGCGATCAGCGCCGCGAGCTGTCGATTGGGGATGCGCTGTGGGGATCGTTCCGTCATCAGCTGTGCGGTCTCCTGCCTTCCGGGCCGCGAGCAGCCCTCATGGAACGGCGCGAATTTAGCGGCCCTTCACGCCCGGACCGCCACCTTCGCCCCACATTCATCCGATCGTGTGAGGATTGGGGAAGTCGCTGACGGGAACACCTGCCCCCTATGCCTCCCGCGAGCCGCCGTACAGTTGCTTGGGCGTGATGAGTGCAGGGTGAAGGTTGTGCAGGGTGAAGGTTCTAGGGAGGCTCGGCCGTGAGTGAGCTGCGGTTCGTCCAACTGGGGTTCGGTAACGAAGCCGTCGAGTACCAAGAGGCGTGGCAGAAGCAGCGCGAGGTCCACGCCGCCCGGTTCGCCGACGAGATCGACGACACCTGCCTGCTCCTGGAGCACCCGCCCGTCTACACCGCGGGCCGGCGCACTCAGGACAGCGAGCGACCCCTGGACGGCACCCCCGTCGTCGACGTCGACCGCGGCGGCAAGATCACCTGGCACGGCCCCGGTCAGCTGGTCGGCTACCCGATCGTGAAGCTGCCGCGCCCGGTGGACGTCGTCGCGCATGTGCGCCGGCTCGAGGACGCACTGATCCGCACCTGTGCGGAGTTCGGCCTGGAGACCAGCCGTGTCGAGGGCCGCAGTGGTGTGTGGGTGCTGGGCGACCCGGTCGAGGACCGCCCGGCGATCGACGGTCTCTCGCTGGACTTCGACCCGCGCCTGCAGGACGAGGAGTTCGACCCGCGGCTGAACGGCCCGGAGTACGCCCCCTCCAACGCGGGCCAGCGCCGCGAGGACCGCAAGCTCGCGGCGATCGGCATCCGTATCGCCAAGGGCGTCTCGATGCACGGCTTCGCGCTGAATGTGAACCCGGACAACACCTGGTTCGACCGGATCGTGCCGTGCGGCATCCGGGACGCGGGCGTCACGTCGCTGGCGTACGAACTGGGCCGCGAGATCACCATCGCCGATGTGCTTCCGGTCGCCGAGAAGCACCTGCGGGACGTCCTGGAGAACGCGGACCTGCGACCGAGGCCCATCGAGGCCGCCGTCTAGGGAATGCACCCCCCTGATCCGGGGTTGGCCGAACGTAGGGCCACACCCAGACATGGGGCCACACAAATAACGGGCGTACCCTGGTGTCCGCCGAAGAATCGAAGTCGTAGGGAGCCGGACGTGTCCGCAGTCGCACCCGACGGACGCAAGATGCTGCGCCTGGAGGTCCGGAACAGCCAGACGCCCATCGAGCGCAAGCCCGAGTGGATCAAGACCCGGGCGAAGATGGGCCCCGAGTACACGCAGATGCAGAAACTCGTGAAGAGCGAGGGCCTGCACACCGTGTGCCAGGAGGCCGGCTGCCCGAACATCTACGAATGCTGGGAGGACCGCGAGGCCACCTTCCTCATCGGCGGCGACCAGTGCACCCGGCGCTGCGACTTCTGCCAGATCGACACCGGCAAGCCCGCCGCCCTCGACCTCGACGAGCCGCGTCGCGTCGGCGAGTCCGTGGTCACCATGGACCTGAACTACGCCACCATCACCGGCGTCGCGCGCGACGACCTGGAGGACGGCGGCGCCTGGCTGTACGCCGAGACGGTGCGCCAGATCCACACGATGACGTCGGAGCGCGAGGCGGGCCGCACCAAGGTCGAGCTCCTCATCCCCGACTTCAACGCGGTGCCGGAGCAGCTGGCCGAGGTCTTCTCGTCCCGCCCGGAGGTGCTCGCGCACAACGTCGAGACCGTGCCGCGGATCTTCAAGCGGATCCGCCCCGCTTTCCGTTACGAGCGCTCCCTCGAAGTCATCACGCGCGCCCGCGAGGCGGGCCTGGTCACCAAGTCGAACCTCATCCTGGGCATGGGCGAGGAGCGCGAGGAGGTCAGCGAGGCGCTGCAGCACCTGCACGACGCGGGCTGCGAGCTGATCACGATCACCCAGTATCTGCGTCCTTCGGTACGCCACCACCCGGTCGAGCGCTGGGTGAAGCCGCACGAGTTCGTGGAGCTGAAGGAGGAGGCCGAGGAGATCGGCTTCTCCGGTGTGATGTCGGGCCCGCTGGTCCGTTCCTCGTACCGCGCGGGCCGGCTGTACCAGCAGGCGATCGAGCGCCGGGACGCCGTGGTCGCCGCCTCCCAAGCCGTGTGAAATCGGGCACAGGCGACTACTGGCCAGTAATGGCGGGTTGTACGCGGCTCGTACCCTCCCCGCAGGTCGGGGCGGCGTACGGGCCGCGTCAGCGTCCGGGCGCGCCGCGGAAAGGTTTCATCAGTGTTTGACCGCTCGGTCACGCCCTGGTAACACCAATCAGTGACCCTGGGCTTACGCACAGCACGCATCGCTCGCTCTGTGCACAGCACACACCGCTCTCCGTACCGCCCCGCACAGCTCCCGCTCTTCGTCTCTCACCCCGAGGGGGGACATCCACATGCAGGCCGCGCCGGTTCGTCCCGTACGCGCTACCGCCATCCCGTCCGTCACCGATGCCCTGCGCGCCATGGAGTCGCTGCTCCTGGGCAGCGGCCAGCGCACCGCCCGCAGGAACGCATGGACGGCGGTCCTCGAAGACCGACGCCGGGCCAAGGACCGGGTCGATGCGCAGCATGTACTGGAGGGCGTGGCCGACCGGACTTCCTAGGCCACGTAAACTTCTGGTTATGGCGAGGAAGGCAAACTCAGACAGCGCTGACGCTGCTGCGAATACAGGGCGACTGAAGCAGATCGCCCTGACGTACAAGATGACCCGGAAGGCCGACTCGAAGATCGGTCTTGTCCTCGCGGCTGTGGGAATCGTCACCTTCGGTGTCTTCCTCGCGATCGGGTACTTGATCGACCACCCCATTTATCTGGGCATCCTCGGATTCCTGCTGGCCTTCCTCGCGATGGCGATCGTCTTCGGACGCCGCGCCGAGCGGGCGGCCTTCGGGCAGATGGAGGGCCAGCCGGGCGCGGCGGCCGCGGTGCTGGACAACGTGGGCCGCGGCTGGAGCACGACCCCTGCGGTGGCGATGAACCGCAGCCAGGACGTGGTGCACCGGGCGGTCGGCAAGGCCGGCATCGTGCTGGTGGCGGAGGGAAACCCGAACCGGCTGAAGTCGCTGCTGGCGGCCGAGAAGAAGAAGATGGCGCGCATCGTGGTGGACGTGCCGGTGCACGACATCATCGTGGGCACCGGCGAGGGCCAGGTGCCGCTGAAGAAGCTGCGCACGACGATGCTGAAGCTGCCGCGGGTGCTCACCGGGCCGCAGGTCACGGCGGCGAACGACCGCTTGCGGGCGATGGGCGACCTGATGAGCAATATGCCGCTGCCGAAGGGTCCGATGCCGAAGGGGATGCGGATGCCGCGGGGCGGAAAGATGCGCTGACCTCGTACGAGATGTCGTACGAGATACGGAGGGGGGGGGGGGGGGCGGGGGGGGGGGGCGGCCCCCCCCCGCGGGGGGGGGCGCCCCCCCCCACCCCCCCCCCCCCCCCGCCCCCCCCACCCCCCCCCCCCCCCCGGCACGGTGGGGCGGGGGGGGGGGGGGGGGGGGGGGGGGGGGGGCGTACTCGTTGCGGCGCCGTTGTGTTGCGTGCCCCTGCGCGGGGGGGGGGGCCGCGGCCCCCGCCCCCCCCCCCCGCCTCCGTATCTCGTCTAAGGCCCTCAATCTCGCCTACGGCCCCTGCCGGGTCAGATCCGCACCTGAACGGCGTGGGCGAGGCGGTCGTGCAGCCCGCGCCCGTCGCGGTCCCAGATCAGGGCCGGGAGAGCGAGGCAGAGGAGCAAGCTGCGTACGAGAACCCGGACGATCCCGAGCCGCCCGCCGTCCTCGGAGATGACGCGCAGCCTGAGGATCCGCTTGCCGGGCGTGCAGCCGACGGTCCCGACGGTCAGCACGCTCAGTAGGAGGAAGATGCCGAGCGTCCAGTTCCCGGCGCCCTGGCGGTCACCGTTCGCGAACAGCCCGTATGCGATCAGGAGGCACAGCCCCCAGTCGATGAGGACGGCGCCGAAGCGCCGCCCGAGGGGCGCGATGGAGCCCGGTCCCGACTCCGGCAGCCCGAGCCGCTCGCCCCGGTGACCGAAGTCGGCGCCCATATCCTCGGCCGCCGCGCGGGGCCCGGACAGCCACGATCCGATTGCTTGCCTCTTGTCCACCCGTACACGTTACTGCGCCCGGTTTCACCCACCTGAAGGCGGGGCCTTGACGCGGCTCCGACTCCGGGCCCGGTTAACTTCGGCGAAACAAATGGGTCATGCTGGAGAAATCCCGGCTGCCTAAGGTCGGGTCTCAGCGTGTGCCACCGCACTGGCCGCACGAAGAGCTACAACCCCGCCCATCCCGGGTCGGGAGTAGGAGGAGTTGGATGTTCCAGAACGCCGACGACGCCAAGAAGTACATCGCGGACAACGACGTCAAGATGGTAGACGTCCGGTTCTGCGACCTTCCCGGCGTGATGCAGCACTTCACGATCCCGGCGACGGCGTTCGACCCGTCCGACGAGCTGGCCTTCGACGGCTCGTCGATCCGCGGCTTCCAGGCGATCCACGAGTCCGACATGGCGCTGCGCGCGGACCTGTCGACGGCGCGGCTCGACGCGTTCCGCAAGGACAAGACGCTCAACATCAACTTCTTCATCCACGACCCGATCACCGGCGAGCAGTACAGCCGTGACCCGCGCAACATCGCCAAGAAGGCGGAGGCCTACCTCGCCTCCACCGGCATCGCGGACACCGCGTACTTCGGCCCGGAGGCGGAGTTCTACGTCTTCGACTCGGTGCGCTTCAACACCACCTCGAACGAGGGCTTCTACCACATCGACTCCGAGGCCGGCGCCTGGAACACCGGTGCGGTCGAGGACAACCGTGGCTACAAGGTCCGCTACAAGGGCGGCTACTTCCCGGCCCCGCCGGTCGACCACTTCGCCGACCTGCGTGCCGAGATCTCCCTGGAGCTGGAGGCTTCCGGCATCCAGGTCGAGCGCCAGCACCACGAGGTGGGCACGGCCGGCCAGGCGGAGATCAACTACAAGTTCAACACGCTGCTGGCCGCGGCCGACGACCTGATGCTCTTCAAGTACATCGTGAAGAACGTCGCCTGGCGCAACGGCAAGACCGCGACCTTCATGCCGAAGCCGATCTTCGGCGACAACGGCTCGGGCATGCACGTCCACCAGTCGCTGTGGCAGGGCGGCTCCCCGCTGTTCTACGACGAGCAGGGCTACGCGGGCCTCTCGGACACCGCCCGCTACTACATCGGCGGCATCCTGAAGCACGCCCCGTCGCTGCTGGCCTTCACGAACCCGACGGTCAACTCGTACCACCGCCTGGTCCCGGGCTTCGAGGCGCCGGTCAACCTGGTCTACTCGCAGCGCAACCGCTCGGCGGCGATGCGTATCCCGATCACGGGCTCGAACCCGAAGGCGAAGCGCGTGGAGTTCCGCGCGCCGGACCCGTCGTCGAACCCGTACCTGGCGTTCTCGGCGCTGCTGCTCGCGGGCCTCGACGGCGTCAAGAACAAGATCGAGCCGGCGGAGCCGATCGACAAGGACCTCTACGAGCTCGCCCCCGACGAGCACGCGAGCGTCCCGCAGGTCCCGACCTCGCTCCCGGCGGTGCTGGAGGCGCTGGAGGCGGACAACGAGTACCTGCAGGCGGGCGGCGTGTTCACGTCGGACCTGATCGAGACGTGGATCGACTACAAGAGGACGCACGAGATCGCCCCGATCCAGCTGCGGCCGCACCCGCACGAGTTTGAGCTGTACTTCGACATCTAAAACGCGGGGTCGGATGGCCTGCGAGGGCCATCCGAAACGTGCTGTGACCTGTGAAAAGACTCCTCGCGAGTTCTCACAGTCCCCGGCTGATTTCCGCCGCGTTGTGCACCGAGTGTGCACCAGACGACGGAATCCCTGACTTCGCGTCAGACACGACAGTGGAGGCCGTCACCTACGGGTGACGGCCTTCACTCGCTATTCAGCGCCACGGCGCCACCTCCATGCGGACCCACGTTTGTTGACCGGCACCTGCGGCCCACCCGCCGCAGAAAATGTATGAGAGTTGTCGGCGGGGCAATCTACGATCGTTGGTCATGGTCGTGTACGCGAGCCGGATTCGGACAGACGCCTCACCGAAGCGAGCTGCAGAGACAGAATCAGAGTTCTTTGACAGGATCGCCGGTCCGTTCTGGGATCAGGTTCGGAACGTGATCAACGAGTGGTGGTCCCACTTCCCGGATCAGACCCAGCCCGGATTGCGCAGTCGGCTGCTGGACCGGAACTCCGACTCGAACGTCCACTCCGCGCTGTGGGAGTTGTACCTGCACGAGATGCTGCTTGGCTCCGGTTGCACTGTGGAGATCGAGCCCGGAATAGGGACTCGCGGCACAAACCCCGACTTCCTGGTCACCCGCGAGGGCAAGCAGTTCGTCGTCGAGGCGAAGTGGACGGTCCAGCGCCTGGACGAAACGGTACCCAACAGGCAGCTCCCACCCATCCTGATCGATGCCATCGACGCTGTGCCGAGCCCCAACTTCTTCGTGTCGTACAGGATTCACCAGACGGGGTCGGCAACACCGTCGCAGAGGCGGCTGAAGGCTGGGCTGAAGCGATGGCTCGCCAGCCTGGACCCCGATCAGGTCATCGCCGAGCATGCGCCAGACGAAGACGTAGAGACCGCGCTGTACGGGACCTCCGTCGAGTACGTCCACAACAGCACACCGACCTTCGGCCGACAGCCCAACGGCTACTGGACTGCTACCTACGACCACGCTCACAGCAGGGTCAGCGGCGTGCTGACCGTCAACAACCCAGCTCCCTGGACCTGGACGAAGAACACCCCCATCCTTTGGCAAAGTCCCGACCCCAGCTCGCTCCCGGCCCTCGTCCTCCCCACCTGGGCAACGGCACAGGTGGTCGATGTCCACGTCGAACACCAGCCACCGGCTTGCCCCATCTACACCGCCCTCGGCCTGCCCGAGCACTGGCCGGTCGGCGACCCCTTCCCTCGACGTCGCCGGAGCAACGCGAGCTGACTGCTGTCGGCTTCGTCCATGTCCCCCAGAGGCTGCCCTCGCCGCCAGAGATAAGCGCTTGCAGGCATTGGGGCCGGGCCAGCAACTCATGGCTCACAGTCGGCTCCTCGGAGTCATTGCCATTGCCGGGCCCTGCGAATGAGGCGAGTGTTTACTGACGCCAACCAGCGAGAGACACCTGGGGGCCATCGTCCAGGTAGCGGTGGAGAGCGCTGGCGGTGGTGTCTACGAACTCCTCGGGGACGGCATTGGCATCCACCCAGCGGACATGGGCGTGCTTGCGAGGTTCACGGTTCTCGGGCTCGCCGGTCCACTCATTGGCTACGAAGACGACGGTCAGAAAGCCGTTGGGAGCTTCAACTCCCCACGCTCCGTGGATGATGTGAGCGACCTTGAGCGCCTCCGGCTTCACCCTCAGGCCGGTCTCCTCGTAGAGCTCGCGCACCGCGGTTTCGGTGATGGGCTCGCCGGGTTCGCTCTTGCCGACGGGCAGATCCCACATGCCCTGGGCGAACTTCGCGTTCTCGCTGCGCTGGAGGAGTACGACGCGGTTCGTGGCCAGGTCATGGACGATGACGCCGGCGACCAGCAGGGTCATGGATTCAAGCGCGGGCTTGAGGGCTTTGGGCTGATCGTCGGTGGTCGGTTGAGCCACTGTGCGTCCCTTCATCGGCCGGTTCCTGGGCATGTTAGGCGAGTGCTTCGCGCGCACGGCGAGCAAGCTCGGTAGCTCCGGGTACCTTGCGGCGCTGGTAGATCGCGAGAGTGGACCGTAGCGACGTGATCGCCTTGCGGGTGCGGTCGGAGGTCATGCCCTCCATGAGCGTCAGAGCTTGCGACCAGGCGGCGACGGCCTCGTCGGCGCGGGCCTGGGCAGCGAGGCTGTCGCCCAGGTCGGCGTAGGTCAGAGCGTGGACGCGCTTGTACTTCACGGGGTCCCAGCGGACCAGGGCATCGCGGTGCTGCTGTTCGGTGCCGACATGATCTGCGAGGTCGGTCAGGGTGCGGGCGGTGTGGCTGGCCACGGTGCCGGCGGCCGGGCCACTGACGTGGGAATAGCTGGGCTGAGGGCCGTCGTCGCGCAGGAGGGCGTCTTCGGCCGCGAGCAGGGCTCGTGCGGCTGCGGGCTGTTCGTCGGTAGCCGCGTAGGCGCGGGCGTGAGTGATGTGGAGCAGGGCCTCGGTCTGGCCGTCGATGTGCCCGGTGCCTCGGGTGAGGGCGGCTTCGGCGAGGTCGATGCAGTGGTGGGGTTGTTTCAGGCTGAGGGCCTGGTGGGCGAGGGCACGCATCATCCAGGCGGCGTGGCCATGTGGGTCGGCTTCGCAGGCGAGCTGATAGCCGACCTGGTAGTAGCGCTGGGCGGCGCCCTCCTGGCCGAGGTCGTGGTGCTTCCAGCCTGCTAAGTAGGCGAGTTCGGCGACCGCGCCGAAGGCTGCGTGGCGTAAGGCTTCGTTCGGGAAGCGGGCGCGGAGCATGGGGGCTGCGGTGTCGGCCAAGTAGGCAGTGACGGTGGTCAGGCCGTGTCCGCCGCCGAGGCGTTCGTCGGCGGAGCTGAACGCGGTGGTGATCTGGCGTACGACGTCGACATCCTCGGATCCGACCAGGACTCCCCCGGTGCGGGCGCGGAGCATACGGGAAGTCGCCTCGTGGTCGTAGGCGAGCGGCATCGCGACACCGGCGGTGGTAAAGGCGGCGATCGCCAGGAAGCGTCGACGATCGACATCGGCGCGGCCCAACTCCGTTGCGGCGACGACTGGATCGGTCTCCTCGGCCAAAGTCTCCGCCTGGCCGCGCAGGCCAATCTCCGTGAGCGTGACCGTCCGCGCCAGGCGACGGGAGAGCGCCTCGGCCAGGTACTGGCCCATCCGGCCAGAGGGCTCGCGGATGCCGTTGACCCAGTGGGAGATCGCGGACTTGTTGGTCTGGAGGATCTCGCCATTCTCGGCGGCGACCCGGCGCACGTCCTTGGCCAGGGCGTCGAAGGTGCAGCCGCTGGCAGAGATCACCTCGCGTAGCCGCGAGTTGGGCTGGTTGGGCGCTGGCACGACCTCCCCGGATCAGGAGTTGTAAACCGCGTATACCGCTTCCGCCGCCTCTCACCGTACCCACTGTGCGTGACGACGGGTTCACTAATCATCGGCCGCCCGGACCGGTTCCAGGTTCCGACCGATCCAGACTCCCCTCCTGGTCCGGGCGGCCCCAAGTTCCGTACACCCGCATCGGGTTCGGGCATTCCTGTGCCCGAACCCAGCCGATGAGAAACGGAGACACGGTGACCACCATCGACACCGCGGCCATCACGGTCGAGCTTCCCGAGGCGTTCGACGAGCGCTGGAGCCGCCTGCCCGGCATCCAGGTCGACGGCCAGCGCATCACCATCGACCCGGCCGAGTACTTCTTCCGCTTCGAGTCCAGCACCTGGCTCGTCGCCGACTGGGAGCTGGTCAAGGACCAGCTCCTGAACGTGGACGAGACGACCGAGAGCGCGGTCGAGCAGCTCGCGCTCGACTTCATCAAGGAGCACGCCCGCTCCACCTCGGACGCCGCACACGTCCTGGCCACGGCATACGAGGTGTACGCCTACCTGTTCCGCGAGGAGCACCTCGCCTCGCTCGGCCTGCCGCAGATCACCGCCGGGCACCTGCGGATGCTTCGCGAGGCAGCCACGCTGATGGCCCTCAACAAGGTCGAACTGGACGGGCACATCTCCAACGTCGGCCCGTGCTGGTTCTTCCCCGACGCCACCTCACTCGTCTTCGACCTGGACGATGACATGGGCGGTCTGCTTGACGAGGTCTACCACGGGGGCTGGTTCAACGAGTACCGCCGCATCGAGTCCATCAAGGCCCATGCCGCCCTCGGCGGGCGCCTGGTCCACGGCTGCCAGTCCGTGCCGGACCAGACCGGCGGCGTCGTCGCGCCCTACGGTGCCTCGATGGCCAACTTCCGTGGCGACCTTGCCCAGTTCAAGGCCGGATGGATCGAGCAGGTCTACGCCCACCGCGTGACCGGCAGCCCAGCCGCGTAGCCCTTCGACGAGGCCCCGGGGCGGGATGCCACCGAACCACTTCTCCCGCCCCGGACGCCTTCATCCCCGTACAGGAGATACAGGAGCACTCCCCATGGACGAGTCCCTCACCGCCGAAGTCCTCCACAACCTGTGCACCGCCACAGGCCGCCCCCTCCCCACCCGCGAAGAAGTCCGCGTGTGGTCGATGTCCGGCGTCGAACGCGTCACCTTCCCGGACCACACCACCGCGATCTTCAAGTACGCCAAGCGCCCCTTCGACAGCGAGGACCAGGCCCTGCGCCTCGCGCACACCCTCGGCATCCCCGTGCCCAAGGTGTACGCCTCCGCCGTACGCGAAGGCCGGCTCGGCATGCTCCTCGAAGACCTCGGCCCTGCGACCCGCGAGGCCGACGACCTCGACGGCGCCGCGACAGCGGTCGTCGTACACGGCGCCCGCACCGCCGGTGCGCTCTCCCTCCTCGACGAGGAAGCACTGAGCGCTCTCCCGGCCCGCGCTCTCGACCACCTCCACGCCCTGCGCAAGGCCGATCGCTGGGCGGAAGAAGATACCCACGACATCGAGCAGGCCCTCGAACTCCTCGCCCGAGCCGCACGGCACCGCGCGACCGGCGCCACCCTCGCCCCGTTCGGCTGGGTGCACTCCGAGTTCCACCCCACCAGCCTCCACATCGGCCACGGCAATACCTGGCGCCTGCTCGACTTCGCCCGCGCCTTCACCGGCCCCGGCCTTCTCGACCTGGCCAGTTGGCACGGCACCATCGAGAACCCCGCCCCGGGCCGTCTGCGCGCCTTCATCGAGCAGTACGTGGCTGCGGGCGGCACCCCCGACGCTCTCACCCCGCGCGGCGAACTCCCCGCCGAGCAATGGGCATTGGGCTGGCAGCGCATCTGGAGCGTGGAGTGGTTCATGGAGCAGGCGATCCGCTGGATCAACGACCCCGCCACCGACCCGGCGTACATCAAGGTCGTACGCCGCCACCTCACCGACGTCCTCCGACTCCTGGAGGTCTAGATGCCCACGGCACCTGCTCCCTCCCCCTGGCACACCCACGCCCTGCAACGCACGGCGGCGGCAACCGCCGAGCCTCTGCCCGTCCCTGCCCGCATGGAGTGGACCACCCGACCGGTTCTCGGCCCCGGCGCGGAAATCCTCGGCACCGACCTCGCCCACCGCCGCATCCTCGAGCTCGGTTGCGGCCCCGGACACAACGCCGCCCATCTAGCCACCCGCCGAGGCGCCCACGTCACCGGCGTCGACCTCGTCGGCATCCAGATCCGGCGAGCCCGCACCCACTACGGCCGCCTCTCCGGCCTCACCTTCGCCGCCGGTCACGCCCTCCACTACCTCCAGGCGACCGACGAACACTTCGACGCCATCTACTCCGTCTTCGGCGCGATCGGCCTCGTCCCGCCGAAACCTCCTCCTGCCGGCCATCGCCGCCCACCTCAAACCCGGCCGCACCCTCGCGTTCTCCGTCCCTCACCCCCAACGCGGCGGCCGACGCCCTGCCGTTGACGACCGTCCCCGACGCGACCACGTCACTCTCCCCGAGCGCACCCGACTCCCCTTGGTGCGCTGGGAGTTCGATGCCGACCATTGGGAACAGCACCTCACCCGCGCCGGCCTCTGGCTCACCTCGGCACAGGACTTCCACGACCCGCGCCACGGCCCGTGGCCGACCACCCTCCTGATCACCGCGCGCAAGCTCTGACCCCGCCCCTCACACGAGCCGGAGGAACCGATGCGCCCGCCCTACCTCCTGATCGACATCGACGGCGTCCTCATACCGTTTCCGCGGGCGGACGGGACCACGCCGTCCAGTCACGTCCGCCACGACGTTGTGCCTGCCGGTCGCCCACCCGACACTCCCGTCCCGGTGTGGCTGAACCCGGCACACGGTCCGATGCTCACCGACCTCATCCGCACCAGGCTGGTCGCCCCGGTGTGGTGCACCAGCTGGCGCCGGGATGCCACCACGCTGATCGGTCCACTTCTAGGGCTCCCCGCATTCCCGTACGTCGACCTGCCCCGCCCGAACATCACCACCAGCCACCCCAACGGCTACCTCTGGAAACGAGACCACGTGGACGTCTGGCTCGGCGACGCACCGGCCTCATGGATCGACGACGACTTCACCGATCTCGACCACACCTGGGCGGCCGCACGCGTCGCTCGTGGGCTCCCCACCCTGCCGGTCCAGCCCGACCCCCACATCGGCCTCTTGCCCGAACATCTGGTGGCAGTGCGGGACTGGGCAGCGGCCCTGCACTCGGCGGAACGGGCCGCCTAGGGCGCCCCCCAGTAGCCCGAACACTGGCGCTGGAGGTCGCCGTCTCCCAGAGTGGATACCCGTGGTACGGCAGGTGCTGAGCGGATAGCGCGCAGGAAAGACTCTGTCCGGCGGCCTCTTGAGGCCGCTGGACAGGTGTTACAGGACGCGGGGGAAGACATCACAGATCGGAGTCACTCATGAAGAAGGCCCCTGGGCTGGTTGTCGCATCGGCCGTGCTCTTCTTCACGGGCAGCGTTCACGCCGCCATCTATGTGGTATCGCTCGTGGAATCAGGGGACCGGCCGATCGGCTTCCTGGAATCCTCATGCGCACTCATAGTCGGCGCATGGGCCTGCGCAGCACTGCACCTGTTCCGCACTCGAGGGACGGCGCCATTGCAGAAGACGAAGAGAAACACCCCCGAATCCGATCCTTCCTGACAGACCACAGGGTCGTGGGGTGCAGCAGCGAAGATTCATCTGATCACCAGCGGCCTGATGGCTGGCATCGCCCTCTGCCGGCGCCGTCGGTGTCCGCCCCCGCGAGAGCCGTGCCCGTTGCGGTGAGCAGCGATGCTCTACTGCCCACCGTTTCGGGCCAGTTCGGAACCAGGGCCACGCTCGCGGTTCCGAAGGCCAAGCCGAGCGGAAAGTTCGTCATCGCGCCGCAGATACAAGGCCGAGGCCGTGCGGCGCGTGCCGGGGACGTCGCTATCGTCAACTACACGGCGCAGGTGTGGCGCAGCGGCAAGCCCCTTCCCGGCTCCTACGACAAGGGCGCCCGCCCTCAGGTGTTCGCCGTGGGGCGGGGTGGGACTCTGCCCGCGCTGGACAAGGCTGTTTCCGACGAGCACGCCGGGAGCCGGGTGCTGGTGGCCGCGCCCCCGGCGGCTGCGTACGGTACAACCGGCAGTGCCCAACTCGGAGTCTCCGGTACGGACACTGTGGTGTTCGTCGTCGACATCATGAACGTGATCGGCGCCCACGCCACCGTGCAGGGCAAGCAGCGCTCGGTCCCGGACGACCTGCCCGAAGTGCTACTGACGGCCCCGGCAGTGTGCATGCTGTCGGGCCTACTCATGCATGCCGTCAACGAACTACCGGGGAACTACGAGGCGTCAGTCGACGGTGGCGCGGCGGCGCTGTCGGCCCCGTGTGAGCCGGAGGGCCCGCCGCGCGGCTCCTATGCGGGTGCCGGATCTTCCTGACCGGTCCGGCGCTCGAGGTTCTTCCGCTCCCGGAAGGCGCGGCCGACGGCCATTTCCATGGGTGCCTTTCAGGCCGCGGCGGGGGCCGCTCCGTCGTCGCCTTTGCCCTCGACGTTCGCACTGAATGCGGCGTCGAGGGCGGCCCGTGCTGAGCACGCTCGGCGGTGACGCGCTGGACGTGGCGGTGGGCCGGACGAGTCGCGGCTCGTTTCCCCCGCCTCACACTGCGTGCCCACGGGGCTGCGAGATGTGTGATTTACGTCCTTGACGCATACGCAATTCCACCGTCGCGGTGGACCCCTACTTTCTGGCCATGGAGAACAACCTCGGGCGCAGAGGCTTCCTGCGTCTTACTGGAACAGCCGCCTTCACTGCCTCGCTGGGCAGCGCCCTCACCGCGTGCGGATCGGCCGACAAGAAGTCCTCATCAGCCAAGCCCGGCCGTACCGTGCGACTTGGGTTCATCGCGTTGACCGACTGTGCTCCGTTGGTGATGGCGAAAGAACTCGGGTACTTCGCCGAGCGCGACCTCAACGTCGAATTGATCAAGCAGGCCTCGTGGCCGGCCACCCGGGACAACCTGCTCAACGGGCAGATCGATGCCGCTCATGCTCTCTTCAGCCTCCCCCTGTCCGTTGCATCAAAGATCGCGGGCACGGGTTCGACCGACCTCAAGATAGCCATGGTGCTCAACAACAACGGCCAGGCCATCACTCTCAAGAAAGACTTCGCCGACGCCGGCTACGCGGACCTGGAAGCCGCCCGGGCACTGCTGGAGAAGAAGTCGCCGACCCTGGCCATGACCTTCCCCGGCGGCACGCACGACACCTGGCTGCGCTACTGGCTGAAAGCCACCAAGGCCGATCTGTCGGACGTCAAGATCGTTCCGGTCCCGCCACCGCAGATGGTTGCCAATATGAAGGTCGGCAACATGGACGGCTATTGCGTCGGGGAACCCTGGAACGCCGTCGCCGTCCAGCAAGGCATCGGCTTCACTCACCTGACCACCCAGGACCTGTGGCAGCACCACCCGGAGAAGGCCCTGGTCGCGGGCGCCAAGTTCGTAGCGGAGCGCAAAGAGGTCCTGGCCGACGTGATGGGGGCCATCCTCAAGGCGGCGAAGTGGCTCGATGACCTGGACAACCGCGCCAAGGCGGCGACGACGATCGGCGCCGCGAAGTACGTCAACGCGCCTGCGAAGGACATCGAAGGCCGACTGCTGGGGACCTACGAGCTGGGAGCGGACCTCGGCGAGAAGAAGTACAGCGGCGACCAGATGATGTTCTTCCGCGACGGCAAGGCCTCCGCGCCACGGCGCGCGCACGCGATCTGGTTCCTTAGCCAGTATCAGCGCTTCGGACTGCTCAAGGAAGCGCCGCCCTACGCCAAGATCGCCGATGAGATCGTCCTGCGCGACCTCTACGAAGAGGTCGCCGGCAAGGAGGGCATCGACGTACCGGGCGACGACATGAGCCCGTTCCCCGTCAAGCTCGATGGCGCAACGTTCGACCCTGCCAAGCCCAAGGAGGAGGCGAAGCGGCAATGACCACGTCGCTGACCGGCACGGACCAGGCTGATCCTGCAGTGGCGCCGGCCACCGAGCCACAACCGTCCGGCCCGCCCGACCCCGGCGTCTGGGGGAGCCGGCTCGCCGAGATCGGCCGCGGCATCAGCTGGGCCGTGATCGGTACCACCGCCATCGTGCTGCTCTGGCAGCTTGCCGCGTCCCGGTCAGCTGACGTCCCGACCCCGCTCGACGGGGCCCGGGCGCTGGTTGACCTGCTCGCGGATCCGTTCTACGACAATGGCCCGAACGACAAGGGAATAGGCCGTCAACTGGGCATCTCGCTGCAGCGGGTGTTCACCGGCTTCGCGCTGGCCGCTGTGGTCGGAGTACTGGCCGGCCTGCTCATCGGCGCGAGCCACCGGGCCTGGCTGGCGTTCAACCCAGTGGTGCAGGTGCTGCGTCCCGTGTCGCCACTGGCCTGGTTCCCGATCTGGCTGGCCGTGTTCAAGGACGCTGACCAGGCCTCGGTATTCGTGATCTTCATTACCGCGCTCTGGCCAACGCTGCTCAACACCGCGGCGGGCGCGGCGGAGATCCCGCGGGACCACCGCAACGTTGCGCGAGTCTTCCGGTTCGGCCGCCTGGCCTACCTACGGCATGTGCTCGTGCCCAACGCTTTGCCGTCCATCATCACCGGACTGCGGCTGTCGATGGGCATCGCATGGATGGTCATCGTGGCGGTCGAGATGCTCTCCGGCAATGCGGGGATCGGGTTCTTCGTGTGGGACTCGTACAACGCCGGGAACCTCAGCACAGTCGTCGCCGCGATCGTGCTCATCGGTCTTGTCGGCCTGGTCCTTGACGTGATTCTCGTGCGGGTTTCGCGCAATGTAGCTATCGAGGAGGTTCAGTCGTGACCGTCGAGATCCGCGGGCTGCACAAGAAGTTCCGCCGAAGGGGGGCAGCCGCTCAGCATGTCCTGCGGGGTGTCGACCTGACCGTCGACGAAGGGGAGTTCGTCTCCTTCATCGGCCACTCGGGCTGCGGCAAGTCGACGCTGCTCAATCTGGTCGGTGGGCTGGTCCGCCCGGATGCGGGTGAGGTCGTGGTGGACGGTCAGACAGTCACCGGGCCGGGTCCCGAACGGGCGATGGTCTTCCAGAACTACTCACTGCTGCCCCGGCTGAGCCTTCTCTCCAATGTGCGCGAGGCCGTCCGCGCGGCACGGCCGGACTGGTCTCGGACAAAGGCCGACGACATGGTCGAGCGGTATCTGACCGCTGTCGGGCTGTGGGAGCACCGCGACAAGCGCCCAGGTCAGGTGTCGGGCGGCATGGCTCAGCGCGCCGCGGTCGCCAGGGCCTTCGCCGTGGGACCCCGCACCCTGCTGCTGGACGAGCCGTTCGGTGCGCTGGACGCGCTCACTCGCTCGCGATTGCAGCAACAACTCGTCGAGCTGTGGGGCAACGAGTCGGAGACGGAGAAGGTACTCATGGTCACGCACGGGCTCGATGAGGCGATTCTGCTCGCCGACCGGATCGTGGTCATGTCCAACCCGCCGCAGCCGTCGGTGCGCACGATCATCCCGGTGCCGATCCCGCGTCCTCGGGACCGCGCGACGATCACCAACCACCCTGCATACGCCGCTACTCAGGAGCAGTTGTCCGAGCTGCTGCTCGCCGACCAGGCGGAGGCCGCATAGCCCGGGGCCGGTCCCAGGGTCGCACGGCGCGCCCGATCGCAAGTCGCTGCCGCACTGTATGAGTTCCTGCGCAACAAGTCTCAGCAATGAGTCCCGCAGGGAGCCAAGCAGGGAGCCAGATGCCTCGACACCAGGTGACTCCTCCCGGACGACCACGGACACCCGATCCTCGCTTACGCCGTGAGGCGGGGCTGTACGCCCCGCCTCTTGGGCCGTCGTCTTACGCCTGAGGTAATCCTCAAGCCGGGTCCCGAAGAAGAGGGCCAGAACGGGGCGGTCTGTGGGCCGTCGGCCGCGCTCTTCCCTCACCGGAGAGCGCGGCCGACGGCCCTTTTCCGCTGTCCGTCAAGTAGCCAGGGGAGCCGACGGCGTTGGGCCTATTCGCGATCATGGTCACGAGGTCTTCCCTCCGGGGGCGGGCTCTCCTCCATGCCGCCGAGGAGCCCGAGCTCCTGCTCGTCGCCATTTCCCGCCGTCTCAAGCCGAGCGGTGTCCCGGCTTTCTCCGTACCCTCACCCGGCACGGGCGGGAAGACATCCATCCGCTGACGGCCGTCCGCGCGAGAACTACGTCACCATGCCCGACCGCACCCGACTGCCCATCGCCCGATGGGAGTTCGACGCCACGCCTTGATCGCTGAGGCTTTGCGTCAAGTCACGCCGCTCGGCTGTGAAAAGCGGCACACTTCCGCCCGGACCTGGGTGTCGATTTCCGGACCAGGGTTGCCGTTTTCTGGACGGAACAAGATCTTCCTCTTCCGGATGGCGCCACACTGACCAACAATTGTCCCGGAAGGCCCGGTTCATTGCTTGGTACGACTGAGCACGCCGCTCACGTTCAGGACCTCGTGGCACCCCTCCGCCTGACGGCCGGTGGCCGGTGTGCCCGGCTTCGCACAGGTCACGTTGACGGTCACGGTGTCGTTCTCAGGGATCTTGATAGGGGTGACCCAGTGATAGTCCTGGTTGCGGAAAGTCTCCAGCGCGATCGTGGTGATCTTGCGGTCGCCGAACGTGATGGTCAACACCCCTTCGTCACCCTGGAAGTTGGCGACGACGATGTCCGTGATCCCGAAGACCGTGTCCTTGGGCACCCGGTAGGTACCGGTCTTGGTTTCCCCGCCGGACGTCTGCAGGTCGATGGTCGCCGAACCCTGCTGGCCGCCGCCGACCGACGTACCGTCGCCGCCCGGTCCGGGCGGTGCGTCGGAGTCCGATCCGGGCGGCGCGTCCGTGCCCTGGCCACCGGGCCGGGTGTCCTTACCGCCGCCGGAACCGGTGCCCGGAGTCTGACCGTCCTGCTCCCCGCCGGGCGTGGGACGCGCCTGGACTGCCTCGCTGGCTGCTTCCTTGGCGGCGCTCTTCACCGCCGGACGGACCAGCGCGAACCAGGCGAGCAACAGCGCGATCAGCGCCGCGAGCAGAATCAGCAGCCACCTGGGGAAGATCGGGATCTGGACGAACTCCGCGTCCAGCGGCGGCCGGACGGCGGGCTCGTCCCACCGGGCCTCTTCCTCCCGGTCACCCTTCTCGGCGGTGTCCACGGTGAACGGCCACACCACTGCGGCGCCGAACCACACCGGCTTGCCCGTGCGGACCCGAAGCCGGACCTCCGCCGACTCGCCGGGCTCCAGCTTCGGCTCCGCCGGGCTGAAGGCGAACCCCAGCTCCTCGCCGGCCTGCCCGGGAGTGAAGCCCACCTGCACCGGGGTGTTGCCCTGGTTGCGCACCGCCAGCTTGTAGCGGCCGCGCAGCCAGCCGCGGCGCCGGCGCGGGGCCAGCTCGGTCTGCAGCTCGTGGAACGCCTCGATGTGCACCGTGGTTTCGAGGACCCGCACCGACTCGGGGTGCTCGGTCGGCAGGACCCGCACGCCCAGAGGCAGGTCGCCGGCCCGGATCTCCGGGGAGCGCGGCGGCGCCAGACGGATCGTCACTGTTTCGGAGGTGCCGGGGTAGAGAGAGACCCGCGCCGGTTCCACGGTGGTCCAGGAGGCGCAGTCCCCCACGACCTCCAGGCTGTACGCCTCGACGATGTCGCTGTCGTTGCGGACGGTCAGAGTGGTCGTGGCGGTGTCACCCGGCGTCACCGTCACGGCCGGAATGTCGAGGCCGGGCGCACCGGGGCCGGAAGAGGCTGCAGAAGGCGTCACGCCACCACGGTAGGAGCGCGCCCGGGAGCGCCACGAGGAGCGCGAGGGCAACACCCGGGCAGTGGCGGTGCCCGGGGAGTGAAGGCCAACTCCGTTGTAACGGTGAGTGGTTAATGCGGCGCGCCGCCTCCCGCGCGCCGCCCTCCGGTGGTCGTCTCGCCCTTGTATCCACCCCCACGAACTCAGGAAACAGGTAACCCTCCATGTCCTGCGCCCAGGAGAACAGCCTTGCCATGTCCGCCGCCATGTCACATGAGCCCGCCCAGTCCGGCGCCACGCACGGGGCCTCCCGCTCGGATCGCCGGGACCGGGTGACCGTGGCCGTCTGCGCCGCCGATCCGGTTCTGCGCGTCGGCGTCGTCCAGCAGTTGCGCCAGCGCCCCGAGGTCGACCTGCTCGACAACGCCGACGCCGAGCAGGCCCAGGTGTCGCTGGTGGTCGTGGACAACGTCGACGACGACGTGGCCGCCCTGCTGCACCGGCTGCGGCACAACACCGCTACCCGCACCGGCCTTGTGGTCGGCACTCTCGGGCCCGGCACGCTGCAGCGCGTCATCGAGTGCGGCGTGGCGGCGGTGCTGCGGCGCACCGAGGCCGACCAGGACCAACTCCTCCACCTGGTCCTGGCGATAGCCAACGGAGAGGGCGTGCTGCCCGGCGACCTGCTCGGCAAGCTGCTCACCCAGGTGGGCAGCCTCCAGCGCTCGGCGCTCGACCCGCGGGGCCTCTCCCTGTCCACGCTGACCACGCGCGAGGCGGACATGCTGCGCCTGGTGGCGGAGGGCCTGGACACCGCGGAGATCGCCCGCAAGACCTCGTACTCCGAACGGACCGTCAAGAACGTGCTGCACGAGATCATCACGCGGCTGCAACTGCGCAACCGGGCCCACGCGGTCGGCTACGCGCTGCGCAACGGGCTGATCTGACGGACTCGTTGACGGGCCCGTCCGATGGCCCGTCCGACGCCGGCCGGGAACCCGGCACTGCCCGAAAGCGCACCCCGCGCTTCCCCCGGGTTCGTCCCCGCCGCCCTGCCGCGCCGTACGCGGGCCGATGCAGGGTGGTGGGGGCACATCCAGATGCCGCACCAGACTGCGAAGGGGACCGTGATGGAATCCGCTGGCCCCGGCGGGCGGTACCGCCTGGGGAGACTCGGGATGTCGCTGCTGCTGCTGATCCCGCTGCTCGGGGTGACGGCGGCCGCAGGGCCGGGCAGTGCCGAGCCCCAGGTGAAGGCGGCCGACGCCGCGGACGCCCGGGTCGCGTACGCCGGTACCCGCCACCGCAGTCTCGGCCAGGTCGCCACCAGCACCTCCAGCACACCGCTGTTCGGTGCTGGCCCGGCCCACTTCGACGTCCAGCCGTCCGCCCTCGGCGACCAGATGGTCTTCGCGAGCCGCCGCGACGAGAAGGACCCGCAGATCTACCTGAGGTCCGCCGACGGTTCGGTACGCCGTCTCACCAGCGGCCGGGACGCGGCGCATCCCCGGCTGACGCCGGACGGCCAAGCGGTGGTGTTCGACTCTGCCGAACCCGGCGGCACGGACGGCGGCACGCAGCGCGACCTGTGGCTGGTTCGCACCGACGGCACCGGACTGACGCGGCTCACTGACACCGCCGCGGACGAGGAGTGCCCCACCGTTTCCCCGGACGGGCAGCGGATCGCGTACTCCAGCGACAGCGACAGCGACGCGTCGGTCGGGCAGCAGATCTACGTACGGCCGCTGGCAGGCGGCACCGAAACCCGGATCACCGATCCCGTGAACGGCGCGGCCACCGAGCCGGCGTGGAACCCGGTGAACGACGACGAGAACCGGAACTGGATCGCGTACACCGCCACCACCACCGTCGACGGGCAGTCCGTGCCCCGGCTGCGGGTGACGGACGGGACCACGGACGAGCCGCTGTTCGGGGGCACGATCGCAACATGGCGTGCCCACGGGGCAGCGTGGAAGCCCGACGGGGACGGGGTGCTGTTCCTGAGCCCCGAGATCACCTGTGAGTGCGAGGGCGGCTGGGACCATGTGTTCAGTTCGACCGCGCACTCCGACCAGGTCCCCAAGCTGGAGCTCAACGAGGACCGGGAGGTCCTCTCGCCCACCTGGCTCGGCCCGCTCGAGGGCGGCGGCGTGGTGGTGGAGCGCACCACGGCGACAGCCCCTGACAAGGACCATTCCGGCGCGCACGTGGTGACGCTGCAGGACGTCCGGATGGACGGGTCCGACCCCCGCGACCTGGGGCTGACGCTCCTCAACGAGGACCCGGCGGCCGACACCAACACCGATCCCGCCAAGGACCCGCTGTTCCAGCCCGCGGCCGGGTTCGACCCGTGGACCGAGCGGCAGAACTACACGCCCGACGGCCGCCGGATCGTCGTCACGCGCTTCGAGACCGTCGACGGCCAGCGGGTCGAGCGGATCTGGATGGTGGACGCCGACGGCTCCAACGCGGCGCCCATGCCGCTCGCCGGACGTGGCGCGACGGACTGGGACACCGACCCGACGTTCTCCCCGGACGGCAAGTTACTTGCCTTCACCCGGACTTCGCCGGGCGGGGTCGGCGGGGCCGCGGGACCCAGCCGCATCCTCATCGCCGACGCGGCCACCGGCGCGATAGCCGGCGAGGTCACCCCGCCGGCCGGCCAGCTCCAGGGCCAGGACGCCCAGCCCACCTGGTCCTCCGACGGCACCACCCTGGCCTTCACCCGCAACATGGAGATCGACGGGGGCGGCGGCAACAAGCACATCTGGACCGTGCCCGTGAACGTCCTGACCCAGCAGCGCGACCTGAGCGCCACCAACTGCCCCGGCAGTTGCGAAGTCATCGACGACAGCCCGGCGTTCTCCCCGGACGGGCTCAGCATCGCCTTCAACCGCAAGAACGGCGGCGGCGCGGTCGACGAACAGAACGGCCTGCTCCTGACGTCCCTGTCGGGCGACGACTGCCAGGTGCTGCTGCCCGCCTCCGTCATCAACCTCCCCGGCGCCTGCGGCCGGGCGCTGCCGGACACCTCGGCCACCGGCCCGTTCCAGCCGCGGGACGCCGCCTGGACAGCCGACGGCAAGAGCCTGGTGTTCAGCTCCCGCGCCGACGTCGCGGTCAACAGCCCCGAGAAGCTGAGCGTCCTGGAGATCGAGTCCGGCGACATCACCCTGCTCACCACCGGTCTCCCGGGCCGGCAGAAGGAGCCGGCCGTCCAGCAGTCCGTGGACCTTGCCCTCGAGGCGCCCGGCACCATGCCGGAGGTCACCGTCGGCGACTCCACCACGGTCCGCGTCAACGTGGTGAACAACGGTCCCGCCGCTTCCCCCGGCACCACGCTGACCCTCGCCCCGCCGCCCGGCGTGCAGATCACCGGGATCACCTGGCCCGGCGGCACCTGCGACGCCGCCTCCCTCCAGTGCAACGTCGGCGTGGTGGAGCCGGGCACGACCGTTCCGGTGGACGTCACCCTCACCGGCGTCACACCCGGCGACGCGCCGATCGACTGGTCGGTCACCGGTACGGTCCTGGATCCGGAGCCCAGCGACAACACGGGCCGGACCGTGGTGCCGGTGGTCGAGGAGGACACGCCGCCCCCGACCCCGACCCCTCCCACCCCGACCCCTCCGACCCCGACCCCTCCGACGCCGACCCCTCCGACGCCGACCCCGACTCCCACGCCGACTCCCACCGTGCCCCCGGAGCCGGAGGAGCCGAAGGCCGGGCCCGGCGTGCGTGTCACGGCCCAGCCGAACCCCGGCTACGTCGGTGGGCGCGTCGTGGTGACGTACACCGTGCGCAACGGCCGTAACGCGCTGGCGACCGGGCTGCGGCTGCGGATCGGTCTGCCCAAGGGCATCCCGAACAGCGGGCCGCCGGCGGGCTGCGACGCCTCCTGGGTGTGCGCGCTGGCGGACCTCGAGCCGGGCGCGAGCACCGTCGTACGGGTCGTCCTCAGCCCGAACAAGGCGCTGACCGGCCAGGCCACCGGCGTACTCACCACCACCGGGACCGATGCGAACACGAACGACAACACCGCCCGGGAGCGGCTGCGGATTCTCCAGCCGCGCATCATCGCGGTGCCGGAGATCGGCAAGCCCGGCTTCGTCACCTCCGTACGCGGCAAGGACTTCCCGCCGGGAGTGCCGGTGCGGTTCACCTGGAAGCCGGGGATCACCGCGGCGGCGGCGCCGACCGTACCGAAGCCGGACGGCACGTTCATCGGCCAGCTGCTCATCCTCGCCAAGGACCAGACGGGACCGCGCGTCATCACCGCCCGGGGCCCCGGGTTCTCACCGGTGAAGACCGACTTCCTGGTGGTCAGCGGCAGCGTGCAGCCGCCCGACGAGGTGACCCGCCGGTGATCCACGAGGTCGACGAGGGGCTGCGCCGCCTGCTCGGCGAGTCCGGTCTGGAGGCAACGGGCGTCGAGGTGGTCTTCGACGCCCCCACCCGGGACTGGGCGGCGCGCCGCAGCGCCCCGACGGTCTGCGTCTTCCTGTACGACATCCGCGAGGACGCCACCCGGCGCGGCAGCGGCGCCGGGGAGGTGTACGACGAGGACGGGTACCTGGTGGCGCGGCGCTCCCCGCCGCGCTGGTTCTGGCTGTCGTACATGGTCACGGCGTGGACGAGCCGTCCACAGGACGAGCACCGGCTGCTCTCGCAGGTGCTCGCCACTCTGGTGGCCACCGACACGCTGCCCGAGCGGCTGCTCACCGGCACGCTCGCCGAACTCGGCCTGACCGTGGGGCTGGACGCCGGCGGGGCGGCGCTCGACGCACCGGCCGCGTCCGACGTGTGGTCGGCGCTCGGCGGCGAGCTGAAGGCGTCACTCGGGGTGCGGGTACGGGCGCCGCTCGCGGGCCTGACCAGGGCCACCGCGCCGCCGGTCACCGAAGGCCTCGTCGTACGCTCCGCCGCCGCACGCGAGGGCGAGGAAGCGGCACCGGGCCGCCGGCTGCGCTACACGGAGGTCAGCGACCCGGGCCCGGACGGCTTCGCCGGTCCGCGCGAGCGGGGCCCCGCCCCGGCCCGGCGCCGCCGGCGGGGAGACCGCCAGCCGTGACGTACACCGCGGAACCTGCCGTGGTCCGACCCACCGTTCAGTCCCACACCGACCGGCGCCGCCGGGGAGACCGCCTGCCGTGACACACACCGCCGAACCTGCCGTCGCCCGACCCGACACCGAACCCCTCTCCGCCGAAGTCGACCATCTATGGGCGCGGCTTCGCGTGGTCGAGGAGCGGGTGCGGCATGCGGTGGCGGTCCGGCGCGCCGTCGACCCCGACCCCGACGACCCGTACCGGGGCCAGTACCTCACACCCGAGGCGGTGTCCCGCATCCTGGATGAGCCGGGCGGCCTCGACGTAACCGCCCACGAGCCCTGGCACCCACCGGCCGGTTCCGTCCTCGACGGCCTCGCCGGGCGGTTCGGCCTGTCCTCGCTGGACCTGGACCTGCTCCTGGTCGCGGTGGCGCCCGACCTGGACGCGCGGTTCGAACGGCTCTACGGCTACCTCCACGACGACCTGACGCGCCGTCGGCCCACGGTCGGGCTCGCCCTGGAGCTGTGCGGGCTGGCTGGGGCGGCATCCGCCCGATTCCGGCTCGCCCCCGGAGCGCCGCTGATCGCGGGTGGTCTGGTGGAGGTCACCGAGCCGGAACGGCCGCCGCTGTCCCGCGTCCTGGCGGTCCCCGACCGGGTCACCGGGCACCTCCTGGGCAGCGCACAGCCCGACGCCCGGCTCGCCGGGGTGCTCGGCGAGGCCAGGCAGGACCCGACCGCCGAGGCGGAGGAGATCCGGCGTACGGCGGCCGCGGCCAAGGCCGGCGTCGGCCTCGTCCATCTGCGCAGCCGGGGCGGCGACGCCGAGGGACTGGCCACCGCCGCCCTGCGTGCCGCCGGGCTGCACCCGATCGTGCTGGATGCGACGGCACTCGCCCGTCGCTCGGGCGAGGGGCCCGAGCTCGCCCGGGCAGCCGCCCGCGAAGCCCGCCTGACCGGCGCCGGGGTCGTCCTCGGCCCGCTGGAAGCGCTGCCCGCGGAACCCGCCGAACGGGGGCGTACGGTGCGGGAGTTGTGCGCGGCACTGCGGGGGATCCCCCTGCTCATGTACGGCACCGAAGGCTGGGACCCGTTGTGGGCGGCCGACACCCCCGTTGTCCTGACCGTGCCGGCGCCCTCTCCCGAGCGGCAGGCCGCGCGCTGGCGCCACGCCCTCGAACGGGCCGCCGGTGACGGCTTCGTGACCGGCGACGCCGAGGCGCTCGCCCGGGCGGTCGCCGCGCACCGCCTGGACTCCGGGCAGGTGCGCCGCGCCGCCGACGTGGCGGTGCGCACGGCCGCCGCCGCGGGCCGTCCGGTCCGTCCCGACGACCTGCAGACCGCCGTGCGTGCCCAGAACGGCGCGGGCCTCGAGCGGCTCGCCCGCCGGGTGGAGCCGGGAGTCGGCTGGGACGACCTGGTGCTCCCGCCGACTACCCACCGGCGGCTGCGCGAACTCGCGCTCCGGGCCCGCCACCGCGACCAGGTGCTCGGGCAGTGGGGGATGCGGCCCGGCGGCGGCCGGGGGCGCGGTGTGATCGCGCTGTTCGCCGGGGAGTCGGGCACCGGCAAGACCATGTCCGCCGAGGTCGTCGCGGCGGACCTGGGCATGGACCTGTACGTGGTGGACCTGTCCACGGTCGTCGACAAGTACGTCGGGGAGACCGAGAAGAACCTGGAGCGGATCTTCACCGAGGCGTCGGCGGTCAACGCGGTGCTGCTCTTCGACGAGGCCGACGCGATCTTCGGCAAGCGCTCGGAGGTGAAGGACGCGCACGACCGTCACGCCAACATCGAGTCGGCGTACCTGCTCCAGCGCATGGAGTCGTTCGACGGGATCGCGGTGCTGACCACCAACCTGCGGGCCAACCTGGACGAGGCGTTCACACGCCGCCTGGACGTGGTGGCGGACTTCCCGGTGCCCGACGCAGACCACCGCCTCGCTCTGTGGGAGCGGTGCCTGGGCGACCGGCTGCCCCGGGCCGACGACCTGGACCTCGCCTTCTGCGCGGACCGCTTCGAACTGGCCGGCGGCTCGATCCGAGCCTGCGCCGTGACCGCGGCCTACCTCGCGGCGGAGTCCGGCACCCCGCTCACCATGCGGCAGGTGGTGACGGCGGTCGCGCAGGAGTACCGCAAGCTCGGACGGCTCGTCCTGGAGGGCGAGTTCGGCCCGTACTGGGCGGAGGCCACCGGCGTCTGAGGGGCGGTCAGCCGGAGGCCTTCTCGGTCAATCGGAGGCTTTCTTCCACTTGGCACCTATTTTCTCCCATCGTTCGAGAACGGGCGGGGAAAGGATCGCGCCTCCGTACTCCTTCTCGTGAAGGCGCTGCGCCTCCCGCAGCTTCTCCGCGACGGCTTCCCAGTCGACCGGTGCCCTGTTCGCCAGGGCCAGCGCGTCCTTCAGCTCGCTCGATCGTGGCGTCATCGCGCCTGAAGGAACGTAGTTGAAGTCGGTTCCGGAACCCGGGTCGCCTCTCCTGGTGTCACTCGAAGGTCCCATTTCCAGATTCGAGGGCATATTGTGCAGTGCCTTCTTGTCCGCCGCGGTCGACCCGAGTACCGCCCGGATCTCATCGAGGAACTCGAAGAGCGGTTTCGCATTCGCCTTGTCCTTCTCGGCCTGCGCGAGTACGCCGTCCAACTCGCTGCGGGAGATCTTGTGGTGGAGGGTTGTGTCGTCGCCCCAGTGCGGATGGTCCTTCCGCATCTCCGCATGCGCCGAGGTCACTGCACTTGCCGCCCAGTCACTCTTCCCCCCGCCCGTCCCCCCGAACCCGGACGCGTGTTGCGCGGTTTCCATCTCAATGGAGAAATCGCTCAACATGTCATCGTTGTCCACTACATCGTCGAGAGTGAAAAGGTCGCTTCCGTCTTCGACCCCGATCCTTTCGAGGATGTACTCCTTCTCGTTCTGCTTCTTTTTCTTGAACTCCTCGCTGAGCCCCTCGAAGTACTCCACGATCTTCTCGAACTCACTCTTCTCGGCAGCGGGTGGCTCGGTGGAAGGCTGGCCTTCCGTGGTCTTCCTCGTCGGCCTCTTGTTGGGCATGCGCTGAACCGCGGCCGACGGCCCGGCCGTTCGATGTGCCGCCCCTGCAGCGTCCTCCGCAGCCGAGCGCTGGACGTCCACCCCGCCTCGCATCACCTGTTCCGCCTTGCGCTCGGCCGACCTCTCGAACCGGTCGGAGGGATCACTGATCCTCAGGCCGCTGCCGTCGTTCGTACCGGCCACAGTGCCTGCACGCTGCTGTCGGACGTGCTCCAGTTCATGCGCGAGGGTCTTCTTGTCGATCGAGCTGCGGAAGACGATGTGGCTGGCCTCGGTGGTGTACGCCTCGGCTCCGACTGCCTCGGCGGAACGTCGGGCAGCGGTGCCGGTGTGGACCGTGACGTCGGAGAAGTCCTCGCCCTCGAATCGGGCTTCCATCTCCTGCTGCAACGAGGGGGCCAGACGACTGCCCGCGGACCGCACCACGGAGCCCACCTCGTCAGCGGCACGTCGCTGAACTGCGCCATGGTCCTGCCCGCATCCGGCACTGTGCCGATGCTCCTCGCGTCCCCCGTGCTCCTCATGCCGCTCGATCATCCGTGCCACCGCCGCGTTTCCGGCGGTGCGCTGCAAGGCCGCGACCGTCTGCGGGGACAGAGCCCCGGTGGCGGGCCGTGCCACTGCAGCTACCTGTCGCGGCGGGTTCGGCACGCGACGCCGACCGGCATTCTTCTCCGGCAGTTCCTTGCTGTGCATGGCGGGACCTCCTTGGACTTCCTGCATCTCTACAGAGTCGGAGGCCGGCCGGGAAGGTCCGGACGGGCAATGCGAGGGCAAGGGTGGGCAACACCCGGACGGTCCACGCGAGGAGTCCGGAAAGGCAGTGGTCTTGCCCCCGGCCAGGTCCGCGGGTCCCTGTCGCCCGGCGGACCCGCCGCGCAGACTCGGCCTGGACACAGGTGGCCTGTAAGGACGCGAAGGAGCGAGTATGCCGACGTACCTCACCCCGGGCGTGTACGTGGAGGAGGTGCAGTCCGGTGCCCGACCCATCGAGGGGGTAGGCACCGCCGTCGCCGCGTTCGTCGGGTTCGCCGAGAACGGCCCGTTCCACGCGCCGACGCTGGTCACCAGCTGGGACCAGTACACCCAGCACTTCGGTGGCTTCACCGAGGGCACCTACCTGGCCCACGCGGTCTACGGGTACTTCGCCAACGGCGGCGGCGCCGCGTACGTGGTGCGGATCGGCGGCTCCGCCGAGGACACCTCCGCCCCCGCTGCGGACGGTGCTCAGGGGCGGCGCGAGACCCGGGCGGCGGAGCCCGTGGAGCTCGGCGGTTTCCTGGTCGCGGTCAAGCCGGGCGTCTCCGGTGTGTCGGTGGAGGTCGCCGACTCGGACGCCGAGAACCCTCCGGAGGACCGCTTCAAGGTCCTGGTCCGCCAGGGCGACCGGGTGGCGGAGACGTATGAGGTATCCACCCGCAAGAACGTCAAGGGGTACCTGGTCAACCAGGCCCGCGCATCCAAGCTGATCGAGGTCACGGAGCAGCGGGGCGCCACCCAGAGCAGGCCCGCCGGCCAGACCGTCGCGATCCCCGACGCCCCGGCCGCGCCCGCCGCGAACGGCTCCGGCGAGGTGTCCCGCCTCAGCCCCGCCGAGTACGTCGGCGACGCCGCTGCCCGCACCGGGTTCGGCGGCCTGGAGACGATCGACGAGATCACCATGGTCGCGGTGCCGGACCTGATGGGCGCCTACCAGCGCGGCGACATCGACGCCGAGGGCGTGCGCACCGTGCAGCTCGCCGTGATCTCGCACTGCGAGCAGATGGGCGACCGGGTGGCCGTCCTGGACACCCCGCCCGGGCTCTCCGCCCAGCAGGTGCGCACCTGGCGCAACGACGAGGCGGGCTACGACTCCCGGTACGCCAGCCTCTACTACCCGTGGGTGCGGGTCTTCGACCCGGCCGCCGGACGCAACACCACCGTCCCGCCGAGCGGTCACATCGCCGGTGTGTGGGCGCGCAGCGACGCCGAGCGCGGCGTGCACAAGGCGCCCGCCAACGAAGTGATCCGCGGCGCGGTGGACCTGGAGCTCCGGCTCAGCAAGGGCGAGCAGGATCTGCTGAACCCGATCGGCGTGAACTGTGTACGGGCCTTCCCCGGCCGGGGCATCCGGATCTGGGGTGCCCGCACCCTCTCCTCCGACCCGGCCTGGCGCTACCTGAACGTGCGCCGTCTGTTCAACTACCTTGAGGAATCGATCCTCCTGGGCACCCAGTGGGTGGTGTTCGAGCCGAACGACGACCGGCTGTGGGCGAGCATCCGGCGCAATGTCACGGCGTTCCTCCAGGAGGAATGGCGCCGGGGCGCGCTCTTCGGCCGCACCGCCGAAGAGGCGTTCTACGTGAAGTGCGACCGCGACAACAACCCGCAGGAGTCCATCGACCAGGGTCGGGTCATCTGCGAGATCGGCGTCTCGCCGGTCAAGCCCGCCGAGTTCGTGGTGTTCCGGCTGGCCCAGTTCTCCGACAGCACCAGCCTCATCGACGAGTGACCCGCGGGTCAGCAAGGAAAGGTGACAGACAGTCATGGCAACGGGCGATGCTCTTTCCACCCACGTCTTCGGCGTGCAGCTGGGCGGCTACCTGGTCGAGTCGATCCAGGAGATCAGCGGACTGACCGTCGAGGAGGAGGTCGTCGAGGTCAAGCAGGTCAGCGCCGAGGGCAAGCAGATCATCCGCAAGCAGCCCGGAGCGCGGCAGGCCGGTGAGATCACGATCACCCGGGGACTCGACCAGAGCAGCGAGTTCACCAAGTGGATCAAGGAGACCCTGAACAACGGCGCCGTGAACTCCGCGCGGCAGAACCTCACCATCGAGATCAAGGACTCCGAGGGCAACACGGTCCGCCGCATCCAGCTGATGCAGGGCTGGGCCTCCAAGTGGGAGGGCCCGTCCCTGAAGGCGGGCGAGTCGTCACCGGCCACCGAGTCCGTCACGATCGTGTTCGAGGAGATCATCGTCGAATGAAACGCCGTACGGTGACGGCGGGCAGCCTGGAGGAGATCCTCCAGGTGACAGCGCCCGCCCAGGCGTCGGAGCAGGCGGCGGCCACCCCCGCCGCCGCTCCGCCGCGCCGGGAGGACCACGGGCTGCGCACCGAGTTCGAGTTCGAGCTGCCGCGCGGGTACGTGGACGAGGCGGGCACCGTGCACCGCCACGGCTCGATGCGCCTGGCCACGGCCCGTGACGAGCTGCGGCCCCAGATCGACCTGCGGGTCAAGGAGAACCCGGCGTACCTGAGTGTGGTGCTGCTGAGCCAGGTGATCACCCGGATCGGCTCGATCACCGATGTGCACGCCGGGGTCGTGGAACGGATGTACGCCACCGACGTCGCCTTCCTCCAGGACTTCTACCGGCGCGTCAACAGCGAGGGTCACACCCGCGCGGCGGTGACGTGCCCGCACTGCGAAGGCGGCTTCGAGGTCGACCTCTCGGGTGGGCGCCTGGGGGAATCGTGACGTACGCCCTTCCCCGGCTCCGGGAGGAGGTCGCGTACATCGCCTACCACTTCCACTGGCAGCGCGAGGAGATCCTCGACCTGACCCACGACGAACGCCGGCAGTGGGTGGGCGAGATCGCTCGCATCAACACCCGTATGAACGAAGGCGGTTGAGCACATGGCATGGCGGGACAGGCTGCGCCGCCGGGCCGCCGGAACAGACACCGCGGACCGTCCGCGGCGTACGGAGCGCTCCGGCGCCTCAGCGGCCGGTCCGTCCGGCGAGGGCCCGGACCGGGGCGCACCCGGCGACCCGGGTCCCTCCGTGCCCGACGACTGGGACGGCGGCTGGCGCCGTACCCCACCGCCGGAACTCACCGTCTCCCGCGCCCCGCTGGGCGTGAGCGACGGCCTCGAGTTCCGCGCGGGCCTCGCCGCCTGGCAAAACCCGTCGTTCGACGCCGGTCTCGGCCACGCCCTGCTGCCCACCGCCCCGACCGGCCTGGTGCGCGGCGTCACCCGTCCGGCCGCCCCGCAGCCCACCCTTACCGGCGGGGGACCGCTGCTGCTCCGGACACTGCGCCCGGAGGGTGCCGACGGTCCGCAGGACGGTACGTCTGACGCCGGGGCCGCGGGCGGCGCGACCCGGTCGCCGGCCACCGCCCGGACACCGCAGGTCTCACGCCGGGTGCGTCCCGGGGCGCGGCCGTCCGGACCGGCGTCGTCCGGTTCGGTTCCGTCCGACCCGGTGGTCTCCGCCGTACGGCCTTCCCGCAGCGGCTCCGGCGGCGCGGGAGCGGGGGACACGGCGTCAGGGGCGAAGCCCGTGGTGGCGCCTTCCGGCGACAACAGCGTTGCGGGGAAGGGCCGTTCGGCCGAAGCTCTGCAGGCCCGTGGCATCGCGCCGGCGGATTCCCCCGCCGTACTCGCCTCGTCAACTCCCCCTGCCCAACGGTCCGTCGAGCCGGGCGCGGCACCAGTCGTGAACCCCGCCGAGAGCGGCCGCCCGTCGGCCGCTCGTGACATTCCGCTGGTCCGACGTGTGGCGGTGCTCACGGGCGCAGCCGCGGACGCCGGCCTGGCCCGGCCCGCTTCCGGTGGGCCCGCTACGGCGGCACGGCCCAGCGCACCCGGGCCGGACTCCGGGAGCGTCTCCCGGGCGTCGGGCGGTTCCGGGGGTCGTACGTCTTCCGGCCCGGCCGTCCAGCGCACCGCGACGGGGACGTCGGGGCCACAGTCCAACGGGGCAGGCAGCAGGCAGCCGGAGGCATCGCGTGCCTCCAGCGCCGACGTGTCCCAAGTACCCGTACAGCTCCGCTCGGTGGGTCCTCGACTGACCGTCGCCCGTCGCCCGGCTGGACCTGCGCGCCCGGTCCCCGCCCTGCGGCCCGCCGCCACCCCGGCGCCCGGCAGCGGCACGGTCCCTGACGCACCCGGCCCCGCCTCCGCACCGGCCGGGACGAGCGCACCCTCGACCACCCCCGCACAGCGTTCCGCCACGCGTACGGGAAGCCGCGCGCCTCTCGGCGCCCCGCTGACTGAACTTCCCTCTACGGTTGCACGGTTGGCGCAGGGAACCCGCGCGCCCGGTAGTGGATCCGCGTCCGGCCCGGCGCTTCCCGTCGTCCAGCGCCAGACGGATGACACGAGCACGGCCGGTACGTCGGTCGCGTCCGACGGCGGCGTGCGGGGTACGCCTCAGGAGGGTCCCGCCCCGCGCCGTACTGCCGACTCAAGTCGGTCCGGAGCACGCGCGCGTGGCGGCCTCGGTGCGCCGCTGCCTGCACTGCCGCCGAGCGCCGACGTGCCCGGCTCCGGCGCGTCCGGCGCCCGCGCTTCCCGTCCGGCGGCGCCCGGCCCGAACATCCAGCGCGCACCGGCCCGCCCGGACGTCCAGCGCGCCCCGGCCGGCGAGGACTGGGCGTCCGTAACCCCTCCTGCGTCATCAGCGGCGGATCGCGACGGGATGCCCACCGTGGCCCCGCCGCTCACGGGGAGCGAGGCCGGAGCGGACGCGCCGCTGCTGGGGGCCGTCGACGTCCAACGCCGCCTCGCGGACCACCCCTCCACCGGGGGAGCCACCGAGCACGGTCCCGCGGACCACGAAAACGGGCCCGCCACACCGCTGGTGACGCCGTCCCAGGCCGCCGCGCCCGAAGGCACGCAAGACCCGGCAGGAAACGCGCGACGCCCCGGCGCGACGTCCGACGGGCCTGGCCCCGGCGGGCAACGGCCTCGACTCCCCCGCGCCCCGGGCCCGGTCGTCGTAGCCCGCGCCCTGGCCGAAGGCACCGGAGACGCCCGGCCCCCGGCAGCCGGCACGCCCTCTGCCCCGGCGGCACCCCGCCCTCGCGGCACCGCAGGCGCCGCCGACCCGCGCCCTCGCACCGTGACCGGCTCCGGAGCGCACTCCGCCCCGGCGGCACCCCGCACCCTCCAGTTGCTCCCGGCGCGCCCGCTCACCCTGAACACCCGGACCCCGGAAGGGGTGGCACGGCCGACCGCCTCCCGCTCCGGCACACGTCCCGTGGTGGCGATGCGCTGGCCGGGCGAACCGGCTGCCTCCGGGGGCGACCCCGCACCGCACACCGGGGTGGCCGCGCGGCCGACGCCCGGACCTGCCGGGGGCGCCACGGCGACGCCGCGGGTCCAACGGGCCGTGTCGGCGCACGGACCGCAGAACTCGGGCGGCGGAGGGACCAGTTCCGCGGGCTCCGTCCAGCGCGTCCCGGTCGTCAAGCCTGCGCCGCACCACCAGACTTCCGGTACGGCGGCTGCCCCGGCCGTCGCCGTACCCGCGCGGTCCCTGCCGGTGACCGCCCCGCAGGCGCCGCCGCTCGCGGACCGCCCGACGGGCACGTCGGCACCGGCACCGGCACCGGCACCGGCACCGGGGGCGACCGTCCCCGTGGTCCGGCCCCGGACCGCCACGCCGGGCGGCGGGACCGGTGGTGCGGCACTCCCGGTGCAGCGCGCGGTCTACAGCGCGGACGACTCAGCAATCAACACTGGTACGCCCAAGGAGCTGCCGTCGCGCGGCCGGCGGCGGTCGGCCTCCGCTGCCGGCGACCTCGCCGAACCCAAAGCCGAACCGGCCAAGACAGTGCCGGCGCGCGGTCAGTCGCGGTCGGACGACACGTCCTCAGCCTCCGGCAAGCGCAAGGCACACCGCGCCGAGTCACCGCAGGACCCCGGCCTCGACCTGGACGACCTGGCACGCCGCCTGCTCGACCCGATGGCCAGGCTGCTGCGCACCGAGCTGCGGCGCGGCCGGGAACGTACAGGCCGCCCCTACGACGGACGCCGCTGAGGGCACGGAACGGATGACGGACGAATGACGGACAACATCTTCGCGACGAGCGTGTTCTTTCGGCTCGCGATCGGCGGCAACGACCTGGGCGCCTTCCACACCTGCTCCGGCATGGGCGCCGAGGTAGAGATGGAGAGTTACCAGGAGGGCGGCAACAACGGCTTCACCTGGCAGCTGCCCGGCCGCGTGAGCTGGTCGAACATCACGCTCACCCGGCCCGTCACCGCCGACACGGCGAAGATCGGCCGCTGGCTCGACGAGACGCTGAAGCGGGTGGAGCCCAAGGACGGCGAGATCGTGGCGCTGAAACCGGACTTGACCAAGATCATCAGCTGGCAGGTGTTCGGGATCGTCCCGGTGCGCTGGCAGGGTCCGTCCTTCGACCCCAGCAACTCGGAAGCCGCGGTGGAGACCCTGGAGATCGCCCACGAGGGGCTGCGGCCTTTCTGACGCACCCTCATCGCCCTTACCCCGTCCGCGTATTCGCACCGGAAAGGAAGTCCCGGCATGTCCCCCTCGTTCCGCTCCAGTCGGGCCAGGGCCCAGCTGACGCTGAAGGAGCCCCCGGCCTCCGTCGGCGCGAAGCCGGGCGGGACGATCGCGCGGCTGAACCTCCAGTTCAACCCCTCCACCCTGGAGCTGCGCAAGACCACCGAGTGGCGGCGCTCCCCGTCCCGGATGGCGGGGCAGTCGGCGCTGCCCGAGTTCGTCGGCAGTGGCCCGCGCGAGCTGAGCCTCGAAGTGTTCCTGGACGCCACCGCCAAGCACGACAACTCCGTGGAGCAGGCGGTGGAGAAGCTGATGAAGGCGTGCGTGCCGACACCGGCCAGCCTCGGCCGCAAGAAGCCGGCCAGCCCCTGGGTGCGGTTCGAGTGGGGCACCGCGCGGACGACCTCGTTCGACGGGGTGCTCTCCAGTCTGTCGGTGTCGTACACGCTGTTCGACGTGGACGGCAAGCCGCTGCGGGCCACCTGCGCCCTGTCGATCGAGGAGGCGAGCGTCGACCCGCCGGGCCAGAACCCGACGTCCGGCGCGCGCACCGCCCGCAGTACGCACACCGTCGTGGCGGGCGACAGCCTGGCCCTGCTGGCCTGGCGGGAGTACGGCGACGCGACGGCCTGGCGAGTCATCGCGGAGGCCAACGAAATCGACGACCCGATGGCGCTCGTGCCCGGCACCGAACTGGTGGTGCCGGGGCTGAGTGACGCGGGCGCTGAGGAGGAGCAGTGACCACAGCTGCGGAACGGGGCGGCCGGTCGTTCGCGGCGGACCCCGTCGTGGAGACGCCCGGCGAACTTCCGCCGATCTGGGCCGCCCAGCTGGTGAGCTGCGTGGTGGACGAGAACGTGGGCCTGCCCGACGCGGCGGTGCTCACCTTCCGCGACCCCGATCACGAGTTCCTGAAGAAGACCGGCATCACCATCGGCACCCCGCTCAAGGTGTCGGTGGTGACCGTGTCGGGGAAGGCGCGCGAGCGGCTGTTCAACGGCGAGGTGACGGCCCTGGAGGTGGACCGGGACCGCACGGGCTCGTTCACCGTCGTGCGCGCCTACTCCAAGGCGCACCGCCTCCAGCGGGGCCGGAAGGTGGTGGCGTACCGGAACATGACGGCGTCGGCCATCGTCCGCAAGGTGGCCGCCGGGGCCGGGCTGGCCTGCGGAACCGTGCAGGCGGCGCCGATCACGTACAAGCAGCTCTCCCAGGCGAACGTGTCCGACTGGGACTTCCTGCAGTTCCTGGCGGCCGAGAGCGGCGCTCAGGTGCGCGTCGACGACAAGGGGCTGCTCCAGTTCACCAAGCCGGTGAAGGCGTCCGGCGCGCCCGCGCCGTCG
Organism: Streptomyces sp. NPDC002870; assembly: GCF_042888505.1. NCBI lineage: Bacteria > Bacillati > Actinomycetota > Actinomycetes > Kitasatosporales > Streptomycetaceae > Streptomyces > Streptomyces sp. NPDC002870. Next base: position 369,477 of record NZ_JBIAPW010000001.1, on the reverse strand, counting down.
ACCTCGGCCACCCGCGACCCGATGGTGCTGGAGTACGGGCGGAACCTGCTGGCGCTGCGGGCCTCCCTGTCGGCCGCGGACGGCGCGCAGCAGGTGGAGGTGCGCGGCTGGGACGTCACCACGAAGCGGCCGCTGGTGGCCAAGCAGCCGTCAGTGAACAGCGACACGGTGGTGCCCGGCCTCAGCCCGGCGCTCGCCGCCCGGTTCGGCAAGTCGTCGAAGCTGACCGTTACGGACACCCCGTACCGCACCCAGGCCGAGACGAAGGCGGTCGCGGACGCGGTGGCCGATCAGGTCAGCGCGGGCTTCGGGGAGCTGGAGGTGGTGGCCGAGGGCAACCCCCTGCTGCGGGCGGGCAAGCCCGTGGCGCTCGGCAACGTCGGGCAGGCGTTCTCCGGCAAGTACACGGCGACGGCGGTGCAGCACGTCCTCGAACCGCACGGCGGCTACCGGACCACGGTGTGGGTCAGCGCCAGCCCGGACCGCTCCCTGACCGGCCTGGTGACCGGCGCCAACGCACCGTCCCGTGGCCCGCGCATACCCGGTCTGGCGATCGGCGTGGTGACGGACGTACGCGAGCCGGCCGGCGCACAGAACGGCTCGGTGAAGCTGAAGTTCCCCTGGCTGGACGACACTTACACCACCGACTGGGTGCGCACCGTGCAGTGGGGCGGCAAGGGCGGCGGAGGCGTGGTGAGCGCCGAGGTCAACGACGAGGTACTGGTCGGCTTCGAACAGGGCCTGCTGGACAGCCCGTACGTCATCGGCGGGCTGTACAACGGCGTGGACAAGCCCTCGCCCCACAAGGTCCCACTGATCGACAAGGCCACCGGGAAGGTCAACCGCCGCTCCATCGCGTCGCGTTCGGGGCACCGGTTGGAGCTCCTGGACGCGAGGGCTCCGGGCCAGTCCGGCCTCAGGATCGTGACCGGTGACGAGCGCCTCGAAGTACGCCTCGACCAACGGCGGGGCGAGATCGAGCTGACGGTGTACGCAAGGAAAGGCAGCAGCCCGCTCACCTCCGTCCTGCTCGACAAGAAGGGCATCACCCTGGACGCGAGACGCGGCAACGTGAGCGTGTCGGGCCGGAACGTGGACATCAACGGCAGGGTCGGGGTGAAGATCGGCGGCCGCACGGTGAGTGTCAACGGCAGCTCGAACGTCACCGTCGACGGCGGTCTGCTCGGCGTCCTCAAGGCCCGGCTCATCAAGATCAACTGATGCCCTGATCCCTTGTCCGCTGCCCCCGACCTTCCGAAAGGAGCACCGTATGCCAGGCGCAGCCCGTACCGGTGACCCCACCAACCACGGCGGCCGGATCACCACCCCGCCGCCCGCCGCCGCCAGGTCGGTGGCAACCGTGCTGATCAACAATCAGCCCGCCGCCGTCGTGGGCAGCCTGCACGTCTGCCCGATCGTGCCGCACGCGGCCCTGGGACCGGCCAACGTGATCGTGCCCAACCCGGGGTCGCTCGCCAAGGGCCAGGTACTGATCGGCGGGCTGCCGGCCGCGCGGGTGCGCAACCAGACCGCATGCGGCGCGATGATCCTGCCCCCCGGCTCCCTGAACGTCATGATCGGGGGCGAGCTATGAGCGAACAGTTCATCGGCCGCGGCTGGGCGTTCCCGCTCAGGGTCGGGCCGACCGGCGGGATCGCCATGGTCGAACGGGAGCGTGAGATCGAGGAGGCGATCCGTCTCGTGCTCGGCACCGCGCCCGGTGAGCGCCCCATGCGCCCCGAGTTCGGCTGCGGTATCCACGACTACGTCTTCGCCCCCGGCGACGGCGCCACCGCCGGACGCATCGCACAGCAGGTACGCGAGGCGCTCGAACGGTGGGAGCCGCGCATCGCGGTGGACGACGTGGTGGTCGCCTTCGACGCCATCGAGGACGGCACCCTCTACATCGACGTGCACTACACCCTGCGGTCCACCAACGACCGACGCAACCTGGTCTTTCCCTTCTACACGATCCCCTCCGAGGAGGGGGCCGAGGAATTGGTCGCCGACTGATGGCCCTGCCCTCCCCCAACCTGGACGACCGCCGGTTCCAGCAACTCGTCGACGAGGCGAAGAGGTACGTGCAGCAGCGCGCCCCGGAATGGACCGACCACAACGTCTCCGACCCGGGCGTCACCCTGATCGAGACGTTCGCCTACCTCGTGGACCAGCTGCTGTACCGGCTGAACCGGGTCCCGGACAAGAACTACACCGCCTTCCTCGACCTGTTGGGCATCCGCCTGTTCCCGCCGGCCGCGGCCGTGGCCGACGTCGATTTCTGGCTGTCGGCGCCGCAGACCGACACGGTGGCGCTGCCCGCGGGCACCGAGGTGACCACCGGAGGCGGCGAGAGCGACGAGGCTGTGGTGTTCACGACCACGGACGAACTGCGCATCGTGCCCAGCGAGTTGACCCGCCTGGTGACCGCGCCCCGGACCGGTGAGCAGACCGACCGGACCGGAACGCTCGCCGATGGCCACGACGTCCCCTGCTTCCAGGCCGCCCCGGAGCCGGGCGACGCGCTGCTGTTCGGCCTGCCGACGGCCGTGCCGCGCTGCATCGTCGCGGTGCGCCTCGACAGCCGCGTGGAGGGCGTCGGCGTCGACCCGCGCCAGCCCCCGCTCGTCTGGGAGGCCTGGAACGGCGGCGGCTGGCAGGTGTGCGAGACCGGCGAGGACACCACCGGAGGCCTGAACCGGCCCGGCGAGGTCAACGTCTATGTACCGGCCGGGCACACGGCGTCCGTGATCGGCGGGACCCGGGCCGGCTGGCTGCGCTGCCGCGTCACCGAGCCGGAGCCGGGCCAGCCGTTCTATTCGGAGTCGCCGACGGTGCGCGAGGCGGAGGTGCTCACCGTGGGCGGCACCATGTCCGTCGAGCACGCCGAGACCGTGACCGACGTGCCGCTCGGCACCTCGGAGGGCGTCGCGGGACAGACGTTCCGGCTCGGCCGCCCGCCGGTCCTCCTCGACCGCGAACCCCCGCTGGTGGAGGTGTCCTCGGCCGAGGGGTGGCAACGCTGGGAGGTGGTCGAGCACTTCGGCCGCTCCGGGCCCGCCGACCAGCACGTCCGCGTGGACGCCACCACCGGCGAGTTCAGCTTCCCCCCGGTGCTGCGCGAGCCGGACGGCACGCTGCGGCAGTGCGGCGCCTTGCCGCCCAAGGGCGCCCAGGTACGGGTCGCCCGCTACCGCACCGGCGGCGGCCCGGCCGGCAACGTCGCCCGCGGCGCGATCTCCGTGCTGCGCAGCTCCGTTCCGTACGTCGCCCGGGTCACCAACCGGGAGGCGGCGCGCGGCGGCGTCGCCGGTGAGACCGTCGCCAACGCCAAGCTGCGGGCGCCGGACGTGCTGCGGATGCAGGAACGCGCGGTGACCGCCGAGGACTACGAGATCATCAGCCGCCAGGCGGCGCCCTCGGTGCGCCGGGTCCGCTGTCTGCCCGCCGCGGACGGTCCGGGCGCGGTACGGGTCCTGGTGGTGCCGGACGCGGTGGCCGACGAGGGCGACGACCGGCTCCGCTTCGAGCAGCTCATCCCCTCCGACCAGGTGCTCGAAGCGATCACCACGAGCCTCGACGAACGACGCCTGATCGGCACCCGCCTCGTCGTGGAGCCGCCGGTCTACCAGGGCGTCACCGTGGTGGCCCGGCTCACGGCGGCACCCGCCGACACCGACCGGCTCCGCGACGCGGCGCTCGACGCGCTGTTCCGCCACCTCAACCCCCTGCACGGCGGTCCGGACGGCACCGGATGGCCGTTCGGGCGGCCGGTCCAGTACGGCGAGATCTTCGGCGTCCTGCAACGAGCCACCGGCAACGCGCTGGTGGAGGAGATCCGCCTGTTCCCCGCCGACCCGATCACCGGGCGGCGCGGCGCCCCCTCGGACCGCATCGACGTGGCCGCGGGCGCGCTGGTCTTCTCCTACCAGCACCAGGTGGTCGTGACGGCGGTCGATCCGGAGGTACGGGGATGAACCGCGCCGCCGTACCCGGCCTGCCGAGCAGGTACCCGATCGGTGAGCAACTGCCGGCCCTGTACGCCGACGACGACTTCGCGCAGCGGTTCACCACCGGTCTCGACACCGTCCTCGCCCCGGTGTTCGCGACCCTCGACAACCTGCCCGCCTACCTCGACCCCCGGGTGACGCCGGCCGACTTCCTGGCCTGGCTGGCGTCCTGGGTGGGTGCCGCCGACGACCCACAGTGGCCCGTGGAGCTGCGCCGCGAGGCGGTCGTCCGCGCGGTGGAGCTGCACCGGTGGCGCGGCACCAGGCTCGGACTGGTCGAAGCCCTGCAACTCGCGCTCGGCGTGCACGCCGAGGTGACCGGCGACGGCGGTGCGTGGTGGTCGAGCACTGCCTGTGCCGATCTGCCGCCGGAGCCCACCGCCGCGATTCTGGTCCGGGTGTGGCCGGGCCGCGAGGCGCGGGTGGACGTGGACAGGGTCCGCGAGATCGTCCGGGCCATGTGCCCGGTGCACACCGTCTGCCGGGTGGAGGTCCTGCCCGGCCCGCCCGCCGACGAAGGGAGGTGACGTCATGCGCGCGTGTCCCGCGTGCGGGGCGTCCAACGGCTCCGCGGACGACTTCTGCGGCAACTGCGGCGCGTACTTGGGCTGGTCGGACACCACGCCGCCCCCGAGCACACCGTCGCCCACAGCGCCGGAGCCCTCGGCCCCGAGCACACCCACGCCCACGCCCACGCCCCCGGCGCAGTCGCCACCGAGCACACCCTCGGCGCCTCCGGCCGCGCCGGACGTCACCCCGGCGCCCGCATCGCCCCCGGCGGACGAGCCGACGTCCGCCACGCCTCCCCGCACCTCGTCGTTGCGCGCCCGGCTGACCGGCCGCGGCCGCAGCGAGGCGAGCAGGCCGAGCCCCGCACAGGTCGCGGGCTCACGCCCCCGCGCCGCCGAGGGCCCCGTCGCCGCCCCCGCCCAGGAGCCCTCGAGCTCCCCACCCCAGACCGGGCCCGAGGATGTCCGCACCGAGCCGTCCGCCCCGGCGCACGGTTCGACCACCGACGGGACGACGGGCGACTCCACCAGCGCGACCACCGGCGTAACCACGGGCGGCAACGAAACCCCCCACACCGACGAAGCTCCCCCCACCACACCTCCCACCACCCCACCCGCTTCGACCACCCCTACCACCCCAAACTTGCCCGGCCCCCGGACCCCGACCACCCCCACCCCCACCCCCGAGGCACCGCCTCCGGACCCCGTACTGCCCGTACGCCCGGCGAAGCCGGTAGCCCCCCGCCCCGTCGTGCGACCCGTTGCGGTGCCGGACGACGCGGCAGGCGTGCCCTGCCCCGCCTGCGGTACGCCCAACCTGCCGGGCCGCCGGTTCTGCCGACGCTGCGCGACTGAGCTGAACCCCGCCGCGAAGGCCGCCCCGCTGCCGTGGTGGCGGACCGTGTGGCCATTCCGCCGCCGGGTGCGGGCGAGTTCGGGCCGGGGGGTGCGGCTGCTGGTGATCCTGGCCGTGGTGTTGGCTCTGTGCGCGGGCGGCTTCCTTCTGCTGCCGGCCGGCCGCGCCTTATTCGAGGACACCCGGGACAAACTGGGCAAGGCCAAGCCGGTAACGCCAGCGGACACCAAGGCGAGCGCCGAGGTGCCGGGGCACCCGGCGACGGACACCACGGACGGGCTGACCAATCGCTACTGGGGTGTGCCCGCGACGGGCGCCTCGGTGACCTACACCTTCCGCAAGCCGTTCCGGCTGGTCGACCTGATCATCACCAACGGCGCGTCCAAGGATCCGCAAGAGTACGCCCGCCAGGCACGCGCACTCCAGCTGAATCTGGAGGTGACGACGCAGGACGGCACCACGCACAACAAGGAGTTCACCCTCAGCGACAAACCGGGCGCACAGACGATCCCCACCGGGATCAGCGACGTGAAGACGGTACGGCTGGTCCTGCGCTCGGCTGTCGGCCTGACCCCGGGCCGTCACCTAGCCCTGGCGGAGGTGGAGTTCTTCCAGCGAAGCTGACTCAGCGCCACCCGGCGATCTGATCCGGAGCCGGCCTGGCTCACTGCCCCGCCGGCTGGGCGGGCAGTTTGAAGATGTGCTGCGGCGACACTATGCGGGTGATCGCCTGGCCGAAGAGAGTGCTCGGTTCAGAACCCTTGTAGTTGATGTCCGTGTTGAGGAGCACGACCAGCGTCGCCTTAGCCTCCGGCAGGTAGACGACCAGAGACTCGTAGCCGGGCAGCGAGCCGTTGTGGCCGATCCAGCCCGCGACGTCGAAGATGCCCAGGCCGTAACCGGTGTCCGGCAGGTCGCTGGGGGACATCTTCATGCGCTGAGCCTGCGTGGCGGGACTGAGCAGTGTACCGGTGGCGAGGGTGTAGGCCCAGCTACGCAGATCGTTCAGGTCGGAGATCATGGCTCCGGCGGCCCAGGCCCAGGAGGGGTTCCAGTCCGTCGAGTCCTCGACCTTGCCGGTCGCCGTCTGGTTGGTGTAGCCGTGGGCGTGCGGCGTCGGGAACTCCGCGGCCTTCGGGAAGAGCGTGTGCTCCAGGCCCGCCGGGTCGAGGACGTTGCGCTTGATGTACTCCGCGAGGGGCTGACCGCTGACCTTCTCCACCACCAGGCCGACCAGGATGATGTTGGTGTTGCAGTACTCGAACTTCTCACCGGGCTGGAACTGCACGGGGTGCTTGAAGGAGTAGGAGAGCAACTCCTGCGGTGTGAAGGGCCGTCGGGGGTCGGTTGTCAGTGCCTTGAAGAAGCCGGGGTCCATGGTGTAGTTGAAGAGTCCGCTGCGCATCCCCGCCAGCTCGCGCAGGGTGATCCGGTTTCCGTTGGGGACACCGTCCACGTACTTCCCGATCGGGTCGTCCAGGCCGACTTTGCCCTGGTCGACCAGCCTGAGCAGGGCGGTCACGGTGAACGTCTTGGTTTCGCTCCCGATCCGCATATTCAGGCCGGCGGACATGCGCGCGCCCGTCGCCTTGTCGGCGACCCCGAACGAGCGGACGTAATGGCCCTTGCCGGGAACCCACAGTCCAACCGTCACGCCGGGCACGTTCGCTTCGCGCATGACCTGTGTGACTGCCTTGTCCAACTGCCCGGTCACAGCGGGAGTGAGTGGCGGGAAGGCGGAGGATGCGGACGCGGTGGGTTCTGGGGTGGGCTGGGAGTACGCGGATTCCGCGGATTCCGCGGGCACGAACATGACCAGCAGCCCGGCCGCCACGGCGGCAGCCGCCCCCCTGCGCAGCCGTGAGTACAAGCGCGTCATGAGCCGGCTCCCGTCACGAGAGGACAAAGCTCCAAAAGAATCGTAGGCCCAGGTCACAGGCCCGGCGACTTGAGCGGCCTTCCGCGCGGCCCGGTGCGGGAAAGGCCGCCACCCCGACGCGCGGTGGCGGCCCTCCCGGCTCTGCGTCAGTCCCCGGAACGCTCCGGCGCCAGCAGTTCCCGCAGTTCGCCCACCGCCTCCCGCAGCCGGTCCGCGAAGGTCCGCATCTGGTCCGCCACCGCCAGCGGCGTGCTCAGGTAGAGGTTGAACCGCTCCGGCAGCAGCACATAAGCGACGCCGATGCACTTACTGCTGGTCGACCCGAAGCCGAAGTACTGGATGTTGGCGGACGGCGCGGAGCTGGTGCTCAGGTAGTCGTCCCGCATCGTCAGCCAGCCCGGCGTCCGGTACAGCGCGGGCTGCTCGGTCACTCCCAGCTCCGCCCCGCGGCGTCGCTGGATCAGCTCCAGCTCCCACAGGTGCTGCTCGGGCGCCTGCCCGAGCTGGCACTCCTTCGCTCGGGCCACATGCTGCTCGGCGGCCGCCCGGAACGCGGCGCGCCGGGTGTCCGCGTCCGCTGCCGGGTTCTCCATGACCGCGACGAAATCGCGCATCCCGGGGGTGACGACGCGCATCGCCTCGGTCCGCCCGAGCCGGTACTGCCGGGTCGCGATCGACTCGTACGTGGCGCCCAGGCGCCCCTTGGCGCGCTGGTGGGCGAGCTGGTAGGCGACCTGGACGAACGCGTCCGGCGAAACCCCCAGCGCCTTGGCCGCGTTGCTGCCGAAGTCCGCGAACGACACGGTGCTGGTCGCGGTGTTCTCCCCGTACGCGGCGAACGCGTCGGCGGCGGAGCGCACCTGGGCTCGCAGGGCGTCGTCCAGCCCGAACACGACCGGCTCCAGCGCCGGCAGCCCCTGGGAGCGGGCTCCGGACTGGCGGGAGTGCTCCTCGGCCTCGGTGGTCAGCAGGGCGTCAGTGAAGCTGAGGATGGTGGTTCCGTCCAGCTCACAGTGCTCCACGTTGATCCCCGCCCGGCCGTCGGCGAAGACGACGAAGGTCAGGGCCTTGTCGAACCAGCGGTTGCCGCGGTCGCCGTACAGCAGCTCGTCGCAGGCCTCCTGGGTGTCCGCGGGTGCGAAGTCCTCCAGAGCGACGCAGAACAGCGCGGTCTCGATGTCGTCCAGCGCGTCCGCGTTGCGGGGGTGGCAGGCGAGCAGTGACCCCCGGGCGGCCGCCCATTCCGCGCGGGCCATGGTGGTGAGGTGACCCACCGAGCTGTCCGCTGCGGCCGGCTCGGCGCCGGCCTTCATCACGGCGTGCAGCCCCGCCTCGAGGTCGTCCAGGCTGTGCGGGACGCCGTCCGCGCCGAGCACGTCCAGCCGGAACATGCCGCCCCGGAAGAACACCACGATGTGCCGGGCCTCGGACGGGCCGGGCCACTGCGGGGAGTAGGGGGCGCGGACGGTGTCCTGCTGCGCGCCGGGGATCCGGGTGGCGGAGAACAGGAATTTGTTCTGCACCATCGACTGGGGCACACCGCGCTGCACCACCGGCGGAATGAGCCCCTGGTCGAGCTGCCGCTTGTAGTTGACGGCCCCGGCGACGAGCCCGGCCGCCCGCTCCACCTGCGGCCGGCCGGAGTCCTTGAACAGGAAGAAGAAGTTGGCGTTGAGCGCGATCCGGTCCCGGCGGCCCAGGTAGCGGTACGGCCAGAAGGTGTCGAGCCAGCTGTGCACGCCCTCCGTGGCGTCGTACTCCTCCAGCGCCGCCTGCAGCACCCGGCCGGGGCCGTCAGCCCGGAGGAAGGCGGTCACCTCTGCCTCGGTCACCGCCAGTTGGTCGGCGGTCAGCAGCGGCGCGCACCAGGCGAGGAACCTCTCGCAGCTTGCCTCCAGCGTGGGCAGCGGTACGCGCGGCAGGCTGTCCTCCTGGGCGAAGGTCGTCATGGCAGCCGATTGCTGGCTGGTGTTCAATTCTGCTCTCGATTCGGATCGTGGGGAACTGTGGTTTCCTCGCGGGCGGCGAGCCCCCCGGCCTCAGAGTCTGATGGGTCTGATGGGTCCTGCGGCCGGGAGAGGTAGAGCTGTGCGTAGAGCCAGCCTTCCGCTTCCAGGCCCCGCGCATCCACCCCGGCGGCCGACATTCTGTCCAGCACGAGCGTCTGCTCCTCCGGGGAGGCGAACCGCCGCTGTTTGAATACCTCTTCTACACGGGTGGTCCGGTACCCCAGCCCGGCCAGCGCGTGCTCGACGGGGTCGAATGGGAACATGCGCAGCACGAAGTGCGCCATCCAGGGCCGGCGGGCGCCCTGCGAACGGACGACACGCTTGAGCGTCCGCTCGGTGACGTAGCCGAGGCAGCCCGTCGATATCACCAGGTCCGTCCCGGCGAACTGGGCGCGCTGCCGCGGTGTGGGCTCGTGCGACTCCAGGTCGGCGTGGACCGCGTCGTCGAGGAACCCGGCCTCGAGCGCGTAGGACAGCGCACTGCCCGAGGTGTCCAGACCGACGAAGCGGATGCGCTGCGGGGGTTGGCGAGACCGGGACAGCTCCTGGTCGCGGGCCAGCAGGGCTTCGCGGCTCTCCTCCTCGAGTTCTTCGTCGCAGTAGCGCGCGTACAGCTCGTCCATGGTCGTGTCGTACTTCAGCAGGGCGGCGTTGATTCCGTACGAGCACCCGATGTCCAGCACCTTCGGCGCCGCGACGTGCTGGGACTCCCGGTACTCCTTGATGAGCTTCGCGAAGTAGGGCTTGGCCTGTTGCGGAATGCAGTAGCCGAGCGGGCGCAGCACACTGAAATAGCTGCGCGGATCGGGCTGGGTGTAGATGTGGTCGAGCGAGACTTTTCCGGTCGCGTCGAAACGCACAGGAATTACTCCTCCGTGGATCGCAGAGTGGGGGGCAACGGCCTACGACGACTGCGGCCGAGCGGCGTAGGTCCTTGGCCGGCGCACGTCCTCGGCGCCCGCTAATCCAGCAGTTGATCGCTCCGGACGGCCCGGCCCTCGGCTGCCAGATGCCCGGGCAGTACCCGGCCGAAGAGCTGCCGGGTCCGTGCCACGCTCCCGATGACGCCGGGGCGCTCGCTGTAGGCGAATATCGCGGAGTGGCGCGCGACCTCGCCCCGCACGGGGCTCACCCGGTGCAGCGAGTAGCGGCCCTTGAACAGCTGCAGGTCACCAGGTTGCAGGGGGAGGCGCCGGGTCATCCGCCCGCCCCGGCCGTCCAGTACGTCCCGGACGTCGTCGAAGCTCTCGTCGTGCGCGGACCTGATGTTCGGGCAGTACTCGAAGACGCCGCCGGCCTTCGCTTCCTGGGTGAGCATGCTCACGGTGAACTCGTTGGTGTCGAAATGCCAGGGGTGCTCCATGCCCGGCTCTACGACGTTGAGAACAAGCCCGGAGAGCGGGTCCGCCAACTCGTGCAGCTGCGGCAGTCTGAAGCAGTCGGCGATGAAACGCTGGAACACCTGGTCGGAGTAGAGCCGACTGATGAGTGAGCCTGCGGGGATGCGGTCTCGCGCGACGAACGCGTTGCCCCGCTGGAAGGTCCTGCGGCCGGGGTGGTCCTCCGGCAGGGCCGAGTCCACCGCGATGTTGTAGACGTTGACCGTTTCGACGTCGAAGTGCGCTCGGGGGGCGATGGCCGCGCACTCCTGCCGCAGGACATCGCGAAGTGAGGGACGGATGAAGTCCTTCAGTACGGTGCAGCCGAGAGTCAGCAGTTCGCGCCGGGCGCGGGAAACCACGGCCTGCCCCTCGGCGCTCTCGAGTTCGGACAGGGGATACCGGGCCGTGTCGACCACCTGGTCGAGCGCCATGGCTTCCAAAGTGCTCATTCGATCCTCTCCACGTGCGGGCAGACCGCCCCGAGTCCGATGCCCGGACCCTCGGCTCTTCATCAACTCAACTGAGAGGTAGCAAAGTTGAAGCTCCCACAGCGCCGCCGCGTTGTCTGTGACACGTCACACTGTGTAGACGCGGCACACTCGAGCCGTGAGTAGAGTTCTGCACTAGTACGAAACTCGATTGCGCTGGCAGGGCGGACCGACGCCGCGCACACAGGAGGAACTCGGGTTCAAGCTCGCTGAGCTGCTCGCCGCTGCCGAGCAGGGCGTGTACATATCGTTCGCCGTGGTGCACCGCGCGACGGGCAGGGCCGTCGGCTGGACCACGTACATGGACGTCGATACGGAGAACGAGCGGCTGGAGATCGGCTGGACCTGGTACGGCCGCGCGTCCTGGCGTACAGCGGTCAACACCGAGACGAAGCTGCTGTTGCTGAGCCACGCCTTCGAGGAACTGGGCATGGGGCGCGTGCAGTTCAAGACCGACCACATGAACGAGAGGTCCCAGGCCGCCATCGCCCGCCTGGGAGCACGGCGGGAAGGCGCACTTCGCCGCCACAGGCAGCGGCCGGACGGCACTTGGCGGGACAGCGTCTACTTCTCGATCCTCGCCGAGGAGTGGCCGGCCTCGAAGGCGCGCCTCAGCGCCAGGATCTGATCGCGCCCCGGCCGTGATCGCGCCCGGCTCCCATTCCCGGCTGGCCGCCGGCTCGCGCGCCCAAGCGCCGGGAGCTGCTCACGGCGCCTCGGTGGCGGAGATGCGGTACTTCATCACCTCCGCGTCGACGATCGCCGCCAGCTGGCCCGTGTCCGGCCCCGAGCCGCGGAAGGCCGCGAGGTCCGCGTCCGACTCCCAGCGTTCGTAGACGTTGACCCGGGTCGGGTCGAGCAGGTCGGGCGAGAGGGCGAAGTCCAGGCAACCGGGGGCCGAGCGGGCCTGGGTCACCACCTCTTGGCAGCCGTCGAGGTAGCCGTCGCGGGCGTCCGCGGCGACGTGGACGCGGCCGGACACGATGAGCATGTACGTCTCCCCTGGTGCGCGTGGGTCGTGGTGGCGATCGTCTCACCGGCGGTCGTGGCGCGCACGTACGACCGCCGGTCCCCTGCCGCCGTCGGCAGGGACGAGCCCGGCGGCCTGCGCCTGATCGCCGCCGGGCTCGGCACCGGACCTGCGTCCGTCAGCAGCGTGGAGCCGGCTTGCTGTAGGTCGTGTTGCTGGAGTTGGCCACGTAGTAGTCAGAGACATAGCGGCCGTTGTCCATCCTGTCCCAGATCTTCGTCGTGCCGACCGTCGAGCCGGGCCGCTGGCAGTACACCCACGCAAGGGACCCGTTGGGCAACGTCCCCACGGTCGGGTACGAGGTGCCGGGACCGCTGCGCTCGGCGACGCCACCAGGGGCGGTGGTCTGGTACGGGTACGTGCAGCGCGGCAGCGGCGCGCTGTAGGTGGTGTTGGACGGGGTGCTGACGTAGTAGTCCGTGACGTACGTGCCGTCCGAGAGCTTGTCCCATACGCGGGTGCTGCCGACGGTGGAACCGGGCGCCTGGCACACCACCTTGAGTGAGGACGCGGGCGCATAGGACTTGGCGACGGGGTAGGCCGTCGAGGGACCGGTGCGGGCATTGAGCACGGTGGAGCTCGTCGCCGTGTACGTGTACGCCACGGTGGCGACCGGAGTGTCCAGCCGGTCGGTATCGATGTTGATGGTGACGCCGCCGTAGGTCTCGTTGTGGCTGCCCTTGAACTGCTTGGCCCGCTGGTGGGAGGCCCACTTGGAGTCGGCGATGCCGGTCCAGCCCTTCAGCGAGTCGACTCCGTCGTAGCGGGCGATCCACAGCGCGTCGGGACGGGCGTATGCGGTGGACGTGTAGACGTCGGAGAGCTGCTTCGCCCCGAGGTTGAGGTTCATGTAGACGCCCGAGACATAGCCGAGCCGGTGCAGCTCTTTCGTCCAGGCGGAGACGTACGACAGCACGGCGACCTGGCACGTGGGGTCCGTCTGGACGTAGTGCTCGATGTCGTTGTAGAAGGCGCTGCCTGGCTGCATGCCGAGCGCCTTGGCCTTGGCGATGGCGTCGGTGGCCGCCGCCGTGCCCTGGGACCTGGCGGTCGCCGGGACGGAGCTGATCTTGGCGTCGGTGGGCCTGGCGCCGCAGGGCGGTTGCAGGCCCTTGTAAATGGGCAGCAGACGCCACTTCAGCGCCGAAACGGACGTGACCCACGACGCGGTCAGTTGCGGCTGGGCGCAGGTGCGGTTGACGCCCCCGATGTACACACCGACGGCGCGGTACGGGGAGGCGCTCCAGGCCTGGATGGCCGTCAGCGGCGGTGCCGTACAGGTGTCGAAGGCGAGTCCGGAGTAGCGGGTTGCGCTCGCTCCCGCGGTATGGGCGACCGCCGTGTCCGGTTCGGCAACGGCGGGCGGGGCGGAGGCGAGCGCGGCGCCGGCGCTCAGCACGCCGACGGCCGAGAGGACGAGGAATCTGCGGAGAGTACGGAGGGTGCGGTGCGGGTGTGACATGTCTGCCCCCCGGGGCGGCTCGAAGCGAGAGGGGGTCAGAATGCCCTATTTCCTACCAACTGCACCCTGGGACGCGCGGGTTGTTACCAGGGACCACCAGCTTGTTACATGGGACCTTTTTCAGGCTTCCAGTCAACAGACCTATGACCGCCCGCGGTCAGGACAATGCGGACACGCGAAGGCGCGGGCACGCTCGCGCGAGGCACGCGAAGACGCGGGCACGCGTCCCGCCGCCGTCACCCGATGTGGCGGCGGCGGGACGTGGCGCTCAGCGGCCGTAACGGATCAGTGCCCGCACCATCCGGCACGTCGTGTCCGACGGCGGGTGGATCCCGACGCTCTCCGCCGTCGCTCGTATCTTGCGATTGTCGGCCGTCGCCGGGTGGTAGACGCCCGAGTCGAGCAGGGCGATCGCCAGGCGCATGGCCTTCAGTCGGCGGTTGTGGGAGACGTACCACTCGCGCGGCTGTCCGGCCGGGAGCGGCTTCTTCTTCAGCGGCTGGTACACGGGCTTCGTCATGAGTGTGGCAACGGCCATCGGCAACCTCCTGGCGCGGTGGCGGGACCATCCCGAACTACTGTTCAGTCTACCGGCCACCACTGACAATCCCCCCTGGCCAGACGGTGTTTGAGGGGCTCGTGAGCGGTACGGTGACGGCATGGAGATCTGGATCAATCCCGCCTGTTCCAAGTGCCGCGGCGCCATCGATCTGCTCGACGAGGAGGGCGCCGCGTACACCGTCCGGCGCTACCTCGACGACGTGCCGAGCGAGGACGAGATCCGGGCCGTTCTGGGGCGGCTCGGGCTGGAGCCGTGGGACATCGCGCGGACGCAGGAAGCCGCGGCGAAGGAGCTCGGGCTCAAGGAGTGGGCGCGGGACGAGGGTTCGCGGGATCGGTGGGTGGCCGCCCTCGCGCAGAACCCAAAGCTGATCCAGCGGCCGATCATCACGGCCGACGACGGTACGGCTGTCGTGGCGCGTACGGACGAGGCCGTACGGGACGCGCTCGGGCGGTCCTAGCGCGTCCCGGTGAGGTCACCGCTCGTCCGTGCCCGCGACCTTCGCAGGTGCGGGTGAGCACGCCTAGGGCGGGGCGCTGGACGCGCTGTGCCGCGCGCTGCCTTAAGAAAAGTTAAGGATGTTGTAGGTGAGGGGGCTGAGAAAGCCGGGATTCCTACTCGTACGTAACGGCACACGGAACCGACCCGACAAGGAGTCCCACGTGTCCCGCAAGAAGACCCTCAGCCGGAAGAAGAAGATCGCGCTGCTCGTCGGCGCCGCCGTCGCCATCGGTGGTACGGCAGTGGCGATGACCGGCACCAGCCAGGCGTCGGTGGCCTGCGACGGACTGGTCACCGCCCTGCAGAACAACGAGAAGTTCATCGCCGGCCAGCGTGCGAATCCGGATGCGCAGTCCGAGGCGCGTATCGCCAACCGGGAGGCTGTGATCGAGGAGATCAAGCGAAAGCAGGCGGCTTCCGGGTGCGAGGTCGGAGGGGGTGGCGGAGAAGCCGCTCCTCCGGCCGAGCAGCCGCCGGCCGAAGGACAGCCGCCCGCCGACCCGCCCGCGGAAGAACAGCCGCCCGCCGAAGAGCAGCCCCCGGCCGACGACCAGGGCGGCAATGATCAAGGCGGCGACCAGGGCGCCGTCGGCGAAGTCGTCTGCGCGGGCTCGACCGTGACCCTGTCCGGCGAGGGCGGCGCGCCCGCCGCCTCCAGCAGCCAGTTCCCGGTCGGCACCACCCTCAAGGTGACCAACCTCGACAACAGCAAGTCCACGACCGTCAAGGTCACGTCGGTCTCCGGCAGCTGCGCCCTGCTGAACAACGCGGCCTTCGAGCAGGTCCGCGAGCCCGGCAAGTTCCTGATCCGCAAGGCGCGGATCGAGCGCGTCGGCTGACCCTGACGGCTGTCAGGACGGTGCCGTTCTCCTCCGCCAGGGAGGAGGAGAACGGCACCGTCCTGGCCAGTTCGCCCGCCCCCGCTACCGGCTCCCGCTCCCCGCTCCCGCTCCCCGCTCCCCGCTCCCGCTATCCGCGCCGCAGAAGCTCCGCCTCCGCCTCCGCGAGGATCTCGGTCAGCCGCAGCCCGAACCGTACGTCGCAGTCGTGCGCCCGCCCCGTACGCGCCGACTCCAGCAGCGCGTCGACCGCCGCACCGAACGAGCGGACCGCGTCGGCCCACTGCGGCAGCGCCACCTTCCCCTGATCGCCGATGAGGTCGATGCTCGCGCCCGCCGCCTTCACCGGCGCGCTCAGGCCGAGCGTCGCCGTGCTCGACGCCCCCGAAGCGTGCCGCAGCACCAGATGCACGGTGTCCACGGGCCCGCGCGCCGCCGTCACCGTCGTCACATCGCCCAGCACCGGGATCAGTACGGACAGCACGTGCGGGCCGACATCCCACAGCCCGCCCTTCTCCCGCCGCCACGGCGACGCGGCGTACGGGCTGTCCGCGCCGGGCGCGTACAGCGAGCCGAGCCACTGCGCGCGGGCCGTGAACCAGCCTCCCACCGCCGCCTGTTCGGCGATCCAGGGTGCCGTGTCCACGGCGAAGCGCAGCGTGCAGAAGACCACAGAGGCGACCTGGGCGCGCTCCGCCGCCAGGGCCGTCTCGCGCGCCGCCGCCACGTTCGTCGCGACCGGCTTGTCCAGCAGAAGATGGCAGCCGGCCGCGGCCGCCCTGGCCGCGAGCGGCGCCTGGACGTCCGGCGGCAGCGCGAAGGCGACCGCGTCGCAGGCGGCGAAGAGGGCGTCGGCGCCGTCCTCGCCGGAGTAGGCCGTCGTGCCGTACATGGCGGCGAGGGCGGCGCCCGCCTCGGGCCGCCTGGCCCACACCCCGGCGAAGTCGACGTCGGGGTGGGCGGCGAGCGCGGGGGCCTGGGTGCGCTCCGCCCAGGGACCGGCTCCGAGGAGTCCGATACGCAGCTGCTTTGCGGGCTTCGTCATACCGCCCAGTGTGCCAACCGCGGAAAAATCCCGGTGCGTACACAGGCGGCCGGGACGCGAACTATTCCTCGTACGACTCGGGCGTCAAGCGCCGCCGGCCGCTCGCGGTAGCGCTCGGCTGCCACTTCCTGCTGGAGGCGCCGGCCGGTTCGTACCGCGCGCACTGGACCTCGGGTTCCGCGGACCCGCTGCTGGTCCGGCCGTGGGGGCCGACTCCGCTCGGCACCCGGATCCTGGACGCCCTGGAGCACTCCCCCGAGCGGCTGGTGATCGTCTCGGACGGCTGGGACAAAACGTGCCGCCGGGGCTGGCCGACGAGATGCTGCGGGTCTGGCGCACCCGGCTCGACCCCGACCGGAGCACAAATGTCGTGCATGTGAACCCTGTATACGACGCGGACAGCTTCGATGTGCGCCGCCTCGCGCCGAGCGTGCCGACGGCCGGCATCCGCGACGCGGAGGATGGACGTGACCGGGCTCACGACCATGCCCGCCCAGGTGTGGGGCGGCATCCGGCTGGTGCCGCTGGTGCGCGAAGAGCCGGTGGCAGGGCTGCGGCTGCGTCACGAGATCTACGGCTCCGGCGAGGTCGAGCTCGGCTCTCGTGCGCACTGTCTCTCCTACATTCCGCACGGCTTCGTCGCGAGTCGTACCGCACCCCGCCCACTACCGTGCCCTGCCCGTCCCTGATCGAGGATCTGTACGGGGAACTGGTCCACCAGACCGCCTTCTTCGGCGGCCCGGTGCCGGACTTCGAGGCGCGGGTCCGCGACGGCGGGCATCTGAAGACGCTCGCCGACCTCCGGGCCGCGGCCCGGGCGCAGGAGCGCGCGTGGGCCGAGAACCACGACACGCTGCCGGCCGCCCGGCTGCTCGACTCGTCGTACTCCTTCGAGCGGGTCTACGCCCTCAAAACCTTCCGGCTCTCCGAGGCACAGATCAGGCGCAGCCATCTGCT
The DNA here is from genome assembly GCF_042888505.1 of Streptomyces sp. NPDC002870. NCBI lineage: Bacteria > Bacillati > Actinomycetota > Actinomycetes > Kitasatosporales > Streptomycetaceae > Streptomyces > Streptomyces sp. NPDC002870. The sequence goes on along the minus strand of NZ_JBIAPW010000001.1, from coordinate 351,951 downwards.
GAACCGGCTGCACGAGAACGACTGGCATCTGGGCCGGACGGCCGAGGCGCTGGGCACGAGCCGCACCGATCTTGTCCGCCGGATCCGTGCCGCGGGGTTCGACTCCCTGCTCACGCAGCGCGCGGCGGGCTGACCGGCCCGGCGTAACGCGGGGTTCACAAGCGGGCAACGGCCGGGAAATCGCGGATTGCGAAGCTTCGCGACATACCGCTGCACCCCCAAAGGATGAGGCCCGTGACCTTCAAGGCTGAGTACATCTGGATCGACGGCACCGAGCCGACCGCCAAGCTTCGTTCGAAGACCAAGATTCTGAACGACGGCGCCGAGCTCCCCATCTGGGGCTTCGACGGATCCAGCACCAACCAGGCCAAGGGCCACGCCTCGGACCGCGTGCTCAAGCCGGTCTTCTCGTGCCCCGACCCGATCCGCGGCGGCGACGGCGACGTACTGGTCATGTGCGAGGTCCTCAACACGGACCTGACCCCACACGAGTCCAACACGCGTGCCGCACTGGCCGAGGTGGCGGAGAAGTTCGCCGCGCAGGAGCCGATCTTCGGCATCGAGCAGGAGTACACCTTCTTCAAGGGCGCCCGCCCCCTCGGCTTCCCCGAGAGCGGCTTCCCGGCCGCGCAGGGCGGCTACTACTGCGGCGTCGGCGCGGACGAGATCTTCGGCCGTGACGTCGTCGAGGCGCACCTGGAGAACTGCCTCAAGGCGGGCCTGGGCATCTCCGGCATCAACGCCGAGGTCATGCCGGGCCAGTGGGAGTTCCAGGTCGGCCCGCTCGCCCCGCTGGAGGTCTCCGACCAGCTGTGGGTCGCGCGCTGGCTGCTCTACCGCACCGCCGAGGACTTCCAGGTCTCCGCGACGCTCGACCCGAAGCCGGTGAAGGGCGACTGGAACGGCGCGGGCGCGCACACCAACTTCTCGACCAAGGCGATGCGCGAGGGCTACGACGCGATCATCACCGCCTGCGAGTCGCTGGGCGAGGGCTCCAAGCCGCTCGACCACGTCAAGAACTACGGCGCGGGCATCGACGACCGCCTGACCGGCCTGCACGAGACCGCCCCGTGGAACGAGTACAGCTACGGCGTCTCCGACCGCGGCGCCTCGGTCCGTATCCCCTGGCAGGTCGAGCAGGACGGCAAGGGCTACATCGAGGACCGCCGCCCGAACGCCAACGTCGACCCGTACGTGGTGACGCGGCTGCTCGTCGACACCTGCTGCGCCGCTCTGGAGAAGGCCGGCCAGGTCTGATCCCGCAGTGGGCACCAAGTGAGTACGCAGTGAGCACGCAGTGAGCACGACAGGGCGCCCTCCGGTCCGGCCGGTGGGCGCCCTTCGGCGCGTCTCGCGCCAGTTGACCGTCAGGCAGGCCTACGGCCGACGGTCCGGGGTCGCCCCCCGGAAAGGCACGGCAACGTGCGGAAGGCCACTGCTGCCGCACGACGCCATCTGCTTCAATAGGGGCATGGCCAGCTTCCAGCACATCGCGACAGGTCGCAGCGACCTTGAGCCGTTCTGGCCGTCCCGGCAGCACCATGACTTCGACCGGGTGTGTTGCCGCGCGGTGAACGCGCAGGCCCTCTAAAGCCGCTCACCCCGGTCTTCGGCCAGCGCGCACGACGTACGTCCGTCCTACCGACTCGTCGACTCCTCCGCGCGAAAGAGCTGAGCCTCATGGCGAACTCCCGTACCTTCTCCGCCGTATCCGCTGCGACCGCCGTCAACCCCAAACCCGTGAATCCGGGCCGCCACCGGCTGCGTGCCGTCGACCGCGACGAAATCGTCCCGCCGGGCAGCCTCGTCGATGTGGCGGACTTCCTGCCGCCGGGGGCCACCTGGCTGCCCGCTCCCCAGCACACGCTGCCCACCCTGCCGGACCAGCCGCCGATGGTCGGCTACCTCGTCCTCGTACCGGCCGATCAGCAGCCGGCCCCGCTGGTGCCGTCGGCCGCGCCGGTCGACGGCACCGAGGGTGCGGGCCCGGTGACGATCGACAGCTCCCGGCGCACCGCCCACGTGGACGGCCGGACGCTGGATCTGACCTACCTCGAGTTCGAGCTGCTGGCGCATCTGGTGGCGCACCCCCACCGGGTGCACACCCGCGACCAGTTGGTGACCACCGTGTGGGGCTACGGGCACGTCGGCGACGGCCGGACGGTCGACGTCCATGTGGCCCGGCTGCGCCGCAAGCTGGGCGCCGAGCACCGCCGCACGATCCAGACCGTGCGGCGGGTCGGCTACAAATACGCTCCGTGAGCTGAGCGCCTGGGCCCGGTTTCCGCTAGAAGCGGGACCGGGCCCTCGCCACGCCCGCGAACGCGAGGTCGGCCACCAGGAACACCAGCAGGCTGATGCCCAGCATCGGGACGAACCAGCCGATCGCCGCGGTCACGGCGGCGATCGGCAGGAGCAGGGTGATCGGCGCCTTCCGCCATGCGCCGCGCGGGATGGGGCGGCCCGCGCTCAGCTTCCGTTCCTTCGTGGGCCTGCGCAGCCACCACATCCGGTAGCCCCAGACGATGAGCAGGATCAGCGCGAGGGCGAGAGCGGCCAGGACGAGCTGGTTGGCGAGGCCGAAGGTCCTGCCCATGTGGACGTCGATCCCGAACCGGGTCAGCTTGGCGAGCAGCGGGTAGTCGGCGAACCTGAGCTCGTCCATGACCTTGCCGTCGGCCGGATGGACGGCGACCGAGTCGAGATGGACCGGGAACTGCTTGTCGGTCTCCTTGACGACATAACCACTGCCGTCGGCGGGCAGGATGACGGAGATCTCCCCCTCGACACCCTTGGCCGCGGCCGCCTCGACCACCTTGTCGATGCCGACGTCCGGGCCCTGCTGGGCGACGGAGTCAGCACCGCCGCCGTGGCCCTCGTGTCCGTCGCCCTCCCCGCCGCCCGGCGAGAGTTCGGCCGCCACGGACGGGGTCGCGCCGCCGAGCTGCGTCTGGAGCGTGTCGATGTTCTCGCCCGCGTACTTGGACCAGGTCAGACCGGTCGCGGAGAGGACGAGCAGTCCGGCGACCGCCCACACGCCGATCGCGCCGTGCCTGGTCAGGGACTTACGGCGGCCCGTAGCGCCGCGCTCGGGAAGAATCAGCTCACGCTTGGAGCGCCGTCTGCGGCCCAGCCACAGCAGCAGACCGCCGAGTGCCACGACCCACAGCCAGCTGGCGGCCATCTCGCTGTAGTTGCGGCCGAAGTCGCCCATGTGCAGGTTGGAGTGGAGTCCGCTGAGCCAGGCCCGCAGCGGAAGAGCCCCGAAGGAGTCGACCAGCTCGCCGCGTATCTCCCCGGTGTAGGGGTTGACGAAGACGGCGAGGGACTCGCCCTCCTCGACCTCGGGGGTGGTCATCAGGACGCGGGTGGTCGCGCCGTCCTCGTAGGAGGGCCATACGGCGGTCACCTCGCCCTCGGGGTGGGCCGTGCGGGCGGCCTCGACCTGGGCGGAGAGGGGGACGGAACGGTCGCCCGTCGGAACCTGCAGCTCATGGCTGTAGACGAGCTTCTCGGCCTGGAAGGAGAGCGCGTAGAGGAAGCCGCTGACGGCGGCGGCCAGGAGCAGCGGGGCGATGAGCAGTCCCGCGTAGAAGTGGAGGCGGAGCACGAGGGGGCGCAGTGCGCTCCAGGTGGAGCCTTGCGCGGTCGATCTCTCGGATTCGTCGGTCTGCTTGGGGACGTCAATGGCCATGATGGTCCTAGGGAGTTGACGCTGACATGGGGGACGGGCCCCAGGTCAGGCGGCTGCTCCGGGGGCCGTTGCGAGAGGTGCGGGGAACGTCGGCGGGCCGCGCCGGGTCAGCGCGTGCGCGAGGTGTACGCCGTGCAGACGCCGGGGCCGGGGGCTCTGCGGGACCGGGCGTGGGGCTGCGGGCAGCCGGACGGGAGTGAGGAGCAGGCGCAGCGGGGTGAAGGCGAGATGCCCGACGACGTGGGCGAGCCGGAAGAAGGCGGCCTCGCCACGGGCCAGCCAGAGCGCGCAGACGGCGGCGGCGACGAGGTGGGCGGCGAGCATGCCGGCGTCCACGTCCATGGGTCCGATGGACATGGGACCCACGTCCATGGCTCCCACGTCCATGGCTCCCGCGTCCATGGTTCGCCCGGCCGTGGTGGCGGGCTCGGCGTGATGGTGGTGCCGGGACGGGCGTCCGCCGGCTTCGGAGAAGATCAGATGCAGGGCGCCCTGGACGGCGAGCAGGCCGGTGCCGATGGCCCGGACGCCTCGACGTCGTCCGCCGGCGAGCCAGCCGACGGCCGTGGTCGCGGCGAAGGCCGTGAGGAGCGTGGGGACGGGGATGTCATGCGCAGATATGAACGAATGCCCCATGGCGGCCAGTGCGATGCACACCGCCGCAAAGAGTGCGGCCCGAAAGGCGCGTATCGGCGACCGGGCATCTGTCATGGTCCGCACATGCTGCCATCCCGCGCGGCGGTTGCAGGAGGGGCCCCTTCCGCGGGCAGCTGAAACCCTGTCCCTGACCTCTCCCCACCAGGCAGAGTCGCAGCTATGAGACTTCTGATTCTGGGGGGCACGGAGTTCGTCGGCCGTGCGGTCGTCGAGTCGGCGCTGGCACGTGGCTGGGAGGTCACGGTCTTCCACCGCGGGCGGCACGAGGCGCCCGCGGGCGTCACCACGCTGCTCGGCGACCGGACCGCGCCTGAGGGGCTTGCGGCGCTGGCTGACGGGGAGTGGGACGTCGTCGTCGACACGTGGTCGGCCGCGCCCTCCGTCGTACGCGACGCGGCGCGGCTGTTGGCGGGGCGGGTCGGTCGCTATGTCTATGTGTCGAGCTGTTCGGTGTACGCCTGGCCCCCGGCGCTCGGCCACGACGAGACCGGCCCGGTGGTGGAGGGCTCGCCCGACGCGGGCGAGGTGCCGTACGCGGAAGCCAAGCGGGGCGGCGAGTTGGCCGCGCTCGACGCGTTCGGCGACGAGGGCGCGCTGCTGGTGCGCGCGGGCCTGATCATCGGCCCCTGGGAGAACATCGGCCGCCTGCCGTGGTGGCTGCGCCGGATCGCCCGCGGCGGCGCTGTGCTCGCGCCGGGTCCGCGGGACACGCCGCTGCAGTACATCGACGTACGCGACCTCGCGGAGTGGGTCGTACTGGCGGCGGAGCGGGGCTTGAGCGGCCCGTACAACGTGGTGAGCGAGCCGGGGCACACGACGATGGGCGACCTGCTGGAGGCCTGCGCGAGGGCCACGGGCTCGTCGGCGGAGCTCCGCTGGACGCCGCCGGAGACGATCCTGGCGGCGGGGATCGAGCCGTGGACCGACCTGCCGATCTGGATTCCCCGCGCGGAACAGCCGGAACTGCATCGAGCGATCCACGGCGTGAATGTCGCCAAGGCCCTGGCGGCGGGGCTGAGTTGCCGCCCGGTCGGGTCGACGGTGACGGACACGTGGAGGTGGCTTGAGTCCATCGGGGGTGCTCCGCCGCAGCGGGAGGATCGTCCGGTGGTGGGGCTTGCGGCGGAGGTGGAGGCGAAGGTTCTGGCCGGCTAGGGGGGCGCCTGCGGCGGGCGTGCGCCCTTCGGGCGTGTCCTCAATCTCCCCCCAGACTTCGTCCGGGGGGGACCCCCAACGGCCGTGGTTGGAGCGGCGGCTCTGGACGCCCACGACAGCGTCAGGCCTCGTACTCCGTGAGGTCGATCGCGTAGATGTGCAGCCGGAAGCCGTACTCCGGGTGCGTCGTCTCGTGATCCAGCTCCATGCCGAGCTTGCGCATCACGTTCTCTGACGCGTCGTTGCCCAGCCGCGCGATGCTGATCACCCGGTCGAGGCCGCGGTCCTGGAGCGCGAACTCCAGTGAGGCGTGGGCGGCCTCGGAGGCGTACCCCTGACCCCAGAAGGGCCGGCCGAGCCGCCAGCTGATCTCCACGGCGGGCAGCACGTCCGGCAGAAAGTGCGGCACGGACAGGCCCACGCAGCCGACCAGTTCACCGGAGGCGAGCAGCTCGACGGCGAAGAGGCCGAAGCCCTCCTCGTCCCACTCCTCCTCCCAGCGCTCGATGTCCTGCGCCGTCTGCTCCAGGTCGCGGACCGAGCCGTCACCGATCCACTGCATGACCTCGGGGTCTGCGTTGATCTCGGCCATCGGGACGAGGTCGTCGTCGTGCCAGCGGCGCAGGAGGAGACGGGGGGTCTGGATCTCGGTCATGGCGTCCATCCTGCCATCCCCACCGCCGTCCGACTTCAGCGCAATGCGCCGGATTTACTCATGGAGATTTCTACGAATTCCAGAGGCGGCTGAACACCCCATGAGCCCCAGCCGTATTGGACGTCGCGCTTCTCCCTCTGCCGGGGAACGTCGCGCTTCTCCCTCTGCCGGGACCCCCCTAACCCACACCCGGCAACGAAGCAGAGGAGTTCCATGGGACGCAACAGAAAACGCTCGACGCTGGCGAACCGGGCGATAGTCGCCTCGGCCGCATTGATTCTGGGCGGGGGTGGACTGGTCGCGGTCAATACCTATGCCTCCGCAGGCGAAGGCTGGTCCTGGTCCGGCCAGCAGAACGAGCAGACGCAGAACCAGACAAAGGGCGCGGGACAGTCGGTGTCCACCATCGACTGCCCCGAGGTCGCGAACGATCTGCCCGACGTCCCCGAACAGGCACGTCCGGAAGTCGACCGGGAACTGGCGACGATGGACAGCCAGATCACCGACGCGTACCAGAAGTTCGCGGAACAGAAGGAGCAGATCGAACAGGATCCCCAACTGGCCGAGAACGCCATTCTGAATCCGCTGAAGGACAAGCGGGTGGCGAGCATCGACCGTATTTCCGTGGCCATCGGCCGGGCCGGCCAGCAGCCGCAGGGGCTTGATTCTCTCGCCCCCTGCGCCCTGCGCCCCGACGACAACGTCAACGCCGGCGAGGGTGACAACGGCGGCGACGGACAAGGAGACGGACAGGACGGCGACGGTCAGGACGGCGGTCAGGACGGCGGTCAGGACAACGGTCAGGACAACGGTCAGGACGATGGCCAGAATGGCGGTCAGGACGACGGTCAAGGCAATGACCAGGGTGGGCAGGCCGGAAACGGCCCCGAAGCCTCCGACTTCGTCGACATCCAGTCCGTCGAGCCGAACGTCCAGCAGCCGCGTCAGCGGCGCAGCGGGTCCAAAGGCACCTTCACCACCGAGTGCGGGACGAACGAAAACGGGAAGTTCAACCCGGACAATGTCATCGTCGCCCCAGGTGTGAGCAACGGCGCGCACCATATGCACGATTACGTCGGCAACCAGGCCAATGACGCATTCGCCAGCGACGACGATCTCGCAGGCGGTGACACCACCTGCCAGAACCAGGGCGACAAGTCCACGTACTACTGGCCTGTCCTGCGACTGCAGAACGGGCAGGACGAGAACGACGCCAACGCCGACGGCGGCGGCAATGACCAGAACGTCGGAGAGATCCAGACTCCGTCCCAGGTCACGCTGAATTTCGTCGGCAATCCGGTCAGCAAGGTCACCGCAATGCCCCGTTTCCTGCGGATCATCACCGGTGACGCCAAGGCACTCACCAATGGTGACGCGAATGCCAATGCCTCCTGGAGCTGCACCGGTTTCGAGGACCGTCAGCTGAAGGACAAGTACCCGATCTGCCCCGAGGGCAGCCAGGTGGTGCGGAGCTTCAAGTTCCAGAGCTGCTGGGACGGCCAGAACACGGACAGTGCGAATCACCGCACGCATGTGGCCTTCGCGGACGGCAACGGCAATTGCGGCGATGGATTCCAGGCGATCCCGCAGCTGGTCCAGCGGATCGTCTACGACGTCCCGCCGGGTCCCGGCTTCGCGGTCGACTCCTTCCCGGAGCAGCTGCACAAGCCCATCACCGACCACGGGGACTTCATCAACGTCTTCGACGAGGACCTGATGAACGAGGTGGTGGACTGCATCAACACCGGTCAGAAGTGCCAGTGACCCGTCGGCACTGATCCCCTGCGCACGACCCGGATCGGCTCCCCGGAAGGGGGGCCGATCCGGCTGTCCCGGCCCCCCACCCAGTACCTGCGCGGTCAGCTCCCGTGGTGTTCCGAGTGGTCCTGCTCGCTCCCCCCACTGCCACCACTACTCCCCGAGTGGTGCTGCGAGCCGGTTTCCACCGTCCCACCGAGCCGGCCGCGCAGCGCTGTGACCACCTTCGCCTCGCCGACCACGACCCATTTGCGGCCGACGAGATACGAGCCGCCGTAGTCATTGGCCTCGTTGATCCATTCGCGCTGCCCCCGGTCGGTGGCGAAGGTGGCCAGCACATACTTGCCGTCGCCCGTCGTGCAGTTGGCCTGACGCAGCTCGTCCGCATCCGTCTGGATGTTCGGTTTGCACTCCGCCTTCTCGGCCAACTGCTCCAGGGTGCCCGTCGCCGTCTTCGGGGGCTTTGGATCCTTGTCGCCGCCGCGCCCGTCGCCGTCGTCGCCCGATCCGCAGGCCGTGGCAAGGGTCAGCGCCAGAACTGCCAGTGCTGCGCGGGCCGTCCGCCTCGCGCCCGTGTTCGTAACTGTCCGCATCCGGCCATCGTGCCCTGTCAGCCACCTTTCGCGCGAGGGAACTCCCGATAACCTGCGCTCCCGCACGCACCTGTTGTCACGTGAGCCACACGGAGGAGCGCTGATGATCGAGCTGTCGAGACGTACGGTGCTGGGCACAGCGGGAGCGATCGGCGTGGGAGCTGCATTGGCCGGACACAACCCAGCGGCCGCAGCCCAATCCGGAGGCGCCCCGGCCGGCGCGGCGTCCGGAGCAGCCGCCGCCGCGCCCGCCGCCCGGTTCGACACCACACCCGCCCAGGCGGCGGTCCAGCGGCTGCTTCCCCGGCACGCCGGTCAGTTCCGGCTCCGGGCGCTGGACGGACCCGAGCGCTTCCAAGTCACCGGCTCGCGTGGCCGTATCGAGGTCGCGGGCACCAGTCCCGCCGTACTCCTCACCGCGGTGCACTGGTACCTCAAGTACGTCTGCCGGGCGCACATCTCCTGGTCCGGCAGCCGGCTCGACCTGCCGGGGCGGCTGCCCGCGCCCCGCACGCCGCTCGAGCGGTCGGCGACCGTCCCGCACCGGTTCGCGTACAACGACACGCACGACGGCTACACCGCCCCGTACGCCGACTGGGCCCGCTGGGAGCGGCTGCTCGACGTGCTCGCCCTGCACGGCTGCAACGAGGTGCTGGTGACACCCGGCCAGGAGGCCGTCTACCACCGGCTCCTGATGGACTTCGGATACTCCGACACCGAGTCCCGCACCTGGCTGCCCGCCCCCTCCCACCAGCCGTGGTGGCTGCTGCAGAACATGAGCGAATACGGCGGCCCGCTCTCCCCCGAGCTCATCGGCAGACGGACCGAACTCGGCAGACGCATCTGCGACCGGATGCGCGAACTGGGCATGCACCCGGTCCTGCCCGGCTACTTCGGCACGGTCCCGGACGGCTTCGTCGCCCGCAATCCCGGCGACGCCCGCGTCATCCCGCAGGGCAGCTGGAACGGGCTGCGCCGCCCCGACTGGCTCGACCCGCGCACCCGGAGCTTCGCCGACGTCGCCGCCGCCTTCTACCGGCACCAGTCGGAACTGTTCGGCGAAATCGGCCACTTCAAGATGGACCTGCTGCATGAGGGCGGCACCGCCGGGGACGTCCCGGTCGCGGCCGCCGCCCGCGCCGTCGAGACCTCCCTGCACACCGCACGCCCCGGGGCCACCTGGGTGATCCTCGGCTGGCAGGCCAACCCACGGCCCGCCCTCCTCGATGCCATCGACACCGACCGGGTGCTGATCGTCGACGGGCTCTCCGACCTGGACACGGTCACCGACCGGGAGACGGCCTGGGGCGGCGCTCCGTACGCTTTCGGCACCATCCCGAACTTCGGCGGGCGCACCACCATCGGGGCGAACACCGACCGGTGGACCGCCAAGTTCACCGCCTGGCGCGACAAGCCGGGCAGCGCGCTGGCCGGCACCGCGTACATGCCGGAGGCCGCCGAGCGCGACCCCGCCGCCCTGGAGCTGTTCAGCGAGCTCGCCTGGCGCGAGGAGCGGATCGACCGGGAGGCGTGGTTCGCCGAGTACGCCGAGATCCGCTACGGCGGCGAGGACAGATCGGCGCGCACCGCCTTCGCCGCGCTCGCCGCCACCGCCTACCAGCTCACCAGCACCGACGGCCGCCCCTACGACTCGCTGTTCTGCCGCCGCCCCGGCATGACCGCGTACATCGGCACCGCCTTCGACCCGGCTGCGTTCGACCGGGCGTTCGCGGCGCTGCTCGGCGTACGTCCGTGGCTGCGCGACAGTGACGCCTACCGCCACGATGTGACCGACCTGGCCCGTCAGGCCCTCGCCAACCGCTCCCGCACGCTGCAGCTCCCGCTGCGCGTCGCCCATCTGACCAAGGACGTGGAAACCTTCCGCGCCCTCACCGCGCTGTGGCTGAAGCTGATGCGGCTGAGCGACACGATGGCCGGCTGCCACCGCGCCTTCCTTCTCGGCCCCTGGCTTGAGGACGCCAAACGGCTGGCCACCAGCGCGGACGAGGCGGTGGAGCTGGAGCGCACCGCGAGGGCGCTGATCACCACCTGGGCGGACCGGGCGGCGGCCGACCAGCTCAGCAACTACGCCAACCGCGACTGGCACGGGCTGATCAACGACGTCCATGTGCCGCAGTGGGAGGCGTATCTGGACGAGCAGGCCGCCGCGATGGCCGAGGGCCGCGCGCCCAAGGCCTTCGACTGGTATCCGGCAGAGGAGGCCTGGACGAAGGACCGGCGCGCCTATCCGGTGCGGGCGACGGGGGACGCGTACCGCACGGCACGGCGGGTGTACGACACCCTCGCCGCGGCGCCCTACCAGGGCTTCACCGATGTCAGCGCGGATCCGCCCGCCTTCACGCCCGGCAGCACCGGCACCGTCACGGCCGCCTTCCGCAACCTCAACGGGCTGCGCTCCACCGGCCGCGTCGACTTCGACCTGACCGGCCCGGACGCCGAACCTCAGGGCGACCCCTTCCTGAGCCGCGTCCCGGCGGGCGCCACCGGCACCGTCTCCTGGCGCGTGACGGCCCCGGCCGACCCTCTCACCGAGCCCCTGCGCCCCATGCCGTACGAACTGCGCACGCAGTACGGCCCACGCGGAGAGGACCGGGTGGCCGTCCCCCAGAAGGGCGCGCTGTTCGTGGCGTCGCCGCTGGACGCCGGATGGCGCACGTTCACCAGCAACGCGGCCGTCTTCGGACAGTTCGGCGACCGCCTCGCGATCAACGGCGCGGGCAACGACATGTGGCGGGGCACCACCCACTTCGGCACCGCCTACCGCGATGCCGCCCTGGTGGGGGGCACAACCGTCGTCCTGCGCGTGGACTCCCAGGAGGACACGGGCAGTTGGGCCCGGGCAGGCATCGTCGTACGCAACAGCCTGTCCACACCCGGCGCCGCCGGCTTCCTGATTCTGGCCGCGACACCCGGCCAGGGCATCGTGCTGTCGTACGACACGAACGGCGACGGCACTCTGGACGCGTACAAGCGCATCACCGGTATCAAGGCCCCGGTGCTGCTGAGGCTCGTCCGCAACGCGGGGACCTCCTTCACCGGCGCCTGCTCGACGGACGGCGGCGCCACCTGGCGCACGATCGCCACGGTGTCCGTGCCGGGAACCGCCGGCACTCAGGACGTGGGGCTGTTCATGAGCGCCGTAAGCGGTGGCAGCGGGGCCCGGGGCACGGTGCACTTCAGCGGGTGGTCGATCACGGCGCCTGAGTCCACTACCGTTCCGTAAGGAAAGGATCTTTCCGGGACATCCAGCAGATATAGCAGCAGATATCGATGTGCCGAGTCAGGGAGCCGCCCGCCATGACCGCGATCCCCGCCACCACCGTCGCCAACCTCCGCGGCCTCGGCGGCACTCCCCTGCGCTGCGGCCGTTCCGTACGATCCGGTCTGCTCTTCCGCTCCGGGTCGCTCGACCGGCTCGACCCAGCCGCCGATCCGGCCGTCGCCGCGCTCGGGATCCGTACGGTCGTCGACTTCCGCACGGCAGCCGAGCGCCTCGCCCGCCCGGACCGCATCCCGCCGGGCGGGCGGCTGCTGCTCGCCGATGTGCTCGCCGACCCGGTGGCGTCCGGCAGGATGGCGGTCCCCGCGCAGCTGGGGCGGGTGTTGGCCGATCCGGTGTTCACCGAGGGGGAGTTGGGCGGCGGCCGGGCGCAGGCGCTGTTCGCCGACACCTACCGCGGCTTCGTCAGCACCGAATCGGCGCGCGCCGCCTACGGCGCCTTTCTCAATGAGGTCGCCGACCCCGGGTCCGGCCCGCTGCTCTTCCACTGCACGGCCGGCAAGGACCGCACCGGCTGGGCCGCGACGATCGTCCTCACCCTGCTCGGCGCGGAGCCGGAGACCGTCGAGGCGGAGTATCTGGCCGTCAACCCGGCGGTACGGCAGGCGTTCGCCCCGCTGATCGAGGGATACATCGCGCAGGGCGGCGACCCCGAGACCGCTCTCGCGATCATCGGCGTGGTGCCGGAGTATCTGGCCGCGGCGCTGGACGAGGTCGACGCCCGCCACGGCACGATGGAGAACTACGTGCGTGAGGGGCTCGGCGTCCCGGCGGCGGCGATCGAGCGCATCCACGAGCTGCTCGCCGGCTGACGGCGGCGCGGTCGGCGGCGGCACGGTCAGCGGCGGCGACCGCCCGCCCCGATCGGGGTGTGCCGGTGACCATAGGACCATTCGCTCGTTCTGCTGAACGTGCGCCCACAGGATGTCGTCACCACACCCGCCCCGTCGGCCCCCGCTCCCGCCCCCGGACCCGTCTCGGTCGAGCAGGCCGAAGCGGTCCTTGTCGAGCACTACCCCCGGCTCGTGCGGATCGCGTATCTCGTACTGCCTCCGTCCCTCGGGCGCAACCGCCGTGTGCTGACCGCGCACGCCCTCGTGCAGCGCTCGCTCCCGCGCGGCCGTACCAGCCCCGCGGGAGCCGCGGACGCCGCGATCCCGCCCTCCCGCCGCGCGCAGGGCGACGCCGACCCGGGATACGCGTATGTACGGGGGCGGGTGCTGCGCCAGGCCCTGGACGCCGGGCTTCCGCTGATGCGGCCGGCCTGGCCGAAGCGCGCCCAGCTGCCGCCGCTGCTGCCGCACGTCTGGGGTCTGCGGGTCTTCCCGCGCTCCGGCGGCGCGGATGAACTCGCTCTGGACCAGCGGCTCTCCGCGCTCTCCGGGCCCGCCAGGGCGGCGTACGTACTGCGCGGTCTGGAGGAGCTGCCCGACACCGATGTACGTCACGCCCTCACCGCCGCCGGGGTGGTGGACGCGCATGCGGCGCTCGCCGAGGCGGACGGGATGGACACGGCGGGGGACGCCGCGCTGCTCGACTCCCCCGAGTTCGACCCGTGTTCGCTGCAGGCGCGCCCCACCGATCTGATGCGCCGCCGCCAGCACGTCAAGGCTGCGCTGGTGGCCGCCGCGGCCCTCGCGGTGTGCGGCGCGCTGCTCGGGCTGCCGGGCGACGGCTGGGGTCCGGACGGTGCGGCAGCCCCGCCGTACGCACGTAATCCCGCCGCCGAATCCGCCCTGGATCCGGCCCTGTTGACGCGGGTCTCCGCCACGGCGTGGCAGCGCTCGTCCCGTACGGACTTCTCCGTCTGGCCGGCCCGCGGCGATCTCACCGACGACCGTGCCCTGCTGCACCGCGCGCTCGCCGTCTGGGCCAGGCCCGGCAGCGCGGTCCAGGTCTCCGCGACCCCCGGCACGCCGCCCGGCCCGCCGATGGGTCCGCCGCAGCTGCTGTACGCGGGCGAGGTCGACCAGGCGCGCGTGGTGCTCCTGCACGACGGGCTGCGCGTGGTCCGGTACGCCGAGCCCACGGACGGCACCGGCGGCGTGGCGCTCGACTTCGCGCGTACGGACGGGGCCGACGCCGCCACGTCGGGCGCGCTGGTGGCAGGCCGCACCCACGGCAATGTCCGCTATCTGACCGCGCCCTGGGTGCGGAAGGTCTCCGTGCGCAACCTGCTCGACCCGGCGTCGGAGCCGCAGCCGCTGTCCCGCGACGAGGACGGGCTCACGGCCCCGCTGGCGAGCCCGGCGCAGGCGCGCGACTGCAAGGCCTGGGACGTGCTGGAGCTGCGCGACGACACGGCCGACAGGCTGCTGACCGACCTGGGTGAACTGACCCCGGCCCGGCTCACCTCGGGCCCGCCGTCCGCCCCGCGGGACGTCACGGGCACGTCGCAGCGCGCTTTCTGGGCCCGCACGGCCTGTCTGCTGCCCGGGGTGCGGGCGCACGGTGTGCGCAGCGTCAACTCGTGGCAGTACGCGAAACAGCCACTGCCCGATTCGAACGGCACGGCTCACTGGCTGTGCACCCGCGCGGAGACCTGGCGGGGCACCGGGAGCCGGGTCATGGCCCAGTTCCAGGCCCCGGTCGCACAGGCCGGCGCCCCGGCCGCGATCGCGGCGCGGGCCGAGGACTCACCGGCCTGCGGGGTGCGGGATCCGAAGGTGCTGGCGGGCGTGCTCTGGAAATCCCGGGCCGGGCGGTGGTACGTACTCGCGGCGGGCAGCGGGCAGTTCACGTCGCTCGCGACATCGGGCGGAGTCGACGGCAGCGCGAAGGGCAAACTGCTGGCGGTGCCCGCGCGGGAGGGCGCGCGGGCGGAGCTGAACGGCCGTCTGGCGGACGGCAGTCGCGTGGGCGCGCTGCACTGAACCGCTCCTGTGGCCCCCTCTGAGTCGCTCCCGGCCATTCGCCGGCGGGGCGGCCGGCCGGTCCTGGACGTGTGGACGACGCCCGTTAGGGTGTTCGCATGACGACCGGGGTACGCCGCAGGATGGGCGTCGAGGAGCGCAGGCAGCAGCTGATCGGTGTGGCGCTGGAGCTGTTCGGCCACCGCTCCCCCGACGAGGTGTCGATCGACGAGATAGCGGCGGCCGCGGGCATCTCGCGGCCGCTCGTCTACCACTACTTTCCCGGCAAGCAGAGCCTGTACGAGGCGGCGCTGCGGCGGGCCGCCGATGAGCTGGCCGGGCGGTTCCTGGAGCCGCCGGAGGGTCCGCTCGGGGCGCGGCTGCTGCGGGTCATGGGCCGGTTCTTCGACTTCGTGGACGACCACGGGCCGGGGTTCTCTGCGCTGATGCGGGGCGGTCCCGCCGTTGGATCGTCGACGACGAACGCGATGATCGACGAGGTCAGGCAGGCCGCGTACGAGCAGATTCTGGCCCATCTGGGGATCGAGAGGCCACCGGCGCGGCTGGAGTTGGTCGTACGGTCCTGGGTGTCGCTCGCCGAGTCGACCGCGCTGATCTGGCTGGACGGGCGGCGGGTTCCGCGCGGTGAGCTGGAGTTGCAGCTGGTGCACGACTTCGCGGCGCTGTGCGCGGTGAGTGCGGCGTACGACGAGGAGATGGCGGGCATTTTGCTGCGCATCCTCAAGGACGAGCCGGCCGAAGGGCCGTTCGGCGATCTGGTCGGCCGACTCATGTCGCTGGCGCCCACGTTGACAAAGGTGCCGGCTCAGCGCCTGCGGTAGGACGGCTCCAGGTCGCGGACCTCGGCACGGACGACGGGTTCGATGCCGTCGGCGGGAGTCGTTACGGCGTCGTCCCGCAGGAGAAGTCCGTCGGCGGACTCGTCAGCTGAAGGGCCAGCAGCGCCACATCGTCCTCGCGGGTGCCGAAGCAGTCCAGCAGTGTGTCGCAGAGGGCGAAGACGCCCGGCGGTGCGTGCGCCGCGGCGTGGCGGAGACGTTCGAGGGAGACCGTGAGGTCTGTGCCACGGGTCTCGATCAGACCGTCGGTGACCATCAACAGCCGGTCCGATTCGGCCAGTTTGATCTCCGAGGGGCAGGGGCGGTCCAGTCCCAGACCGAGTAGCGGGCCCGAGGTCCGGGCGTAGGCCGCGCTGCCGTCGCCGGTCACGATCAGCGGGCGGATATGGCCGGCGTTCGCGATCCGGGTGCGGCCGGTCCGCGGGTCGATCAGGGCCAGGCAGACCGTGGCCGTCGCTTCCGGGTGGTAGCTCTGAAGCATCCGGTCCAGGCGGCCCAGCAGCGCGGCCGGGTCGCTCTCGTCGGTGGCGTACGCGCGCAGGGCGTGGCGCAGTTCGACCATCACCGTCGCCGCGTCCAGCGAGTGGCCGACGACGTCGCCGACGCCGACCAGCAGTCCGGCCGCCGTGTTCAGGGCGACATAGAAGTCGCCGCCGATCTCGGCGTTGCGGGAGGCGGGCACATAGCGCAGGGCGAGGTCCGCGCCGGGCAGGGCGGGTGGCTGCTGGGGCAGAAAGCTGCGTTGCAGGGTGAGCGCGACATGGCGTTCCT
The DNA here is from genome assembly GCF_042888505.1 of Streptomyces sp. NPDC002870. NCBI lineage: Bacteria > Bacillati > Actinomycetota > Actinomycetes > Kitasatosporales > Streptomycetaceae > Streptomyces > Streptomyces sp. NPDC002870. The sequence continues at coordinate 335,655 of NZ_JBIAPW010000001.1, read as the reverse complement.
CTGCGGAGGTGCGCAGGGTCTGGGCGGTGAGGGCGGTGGCGTGGGCGAGCCGGCCGAGCAGCGACGCGGTGTCCGGTTCGCAGGAGGTGTACGCGGGGTGGGCCAGGCAGACCGGCGGCTGATCGGGGCGGCTGCCGGCGAGCAGCAGGGCTGCGCCGCCGGGGACGTCGGGCCGGAAGAACCCGGCCGGCCACAGCGGCGGGGGCGCGATCCGCGAATGTACGCCCGTACGGCCGGCCATGCACCGCCGCAGCAGCCCGGCCACGGCTGCCCGCGCTTCGGCGTCCGGCGGGTGGTCGTAGCGCCGGGGGCTGCCCGCGTACAGCGTGTCCTCCGCGCCGAAGACGAAGGCCGCGGCCGGGCTGCCGGTGAGCGAGGCGGTGGCGGCCGCGGCCAGGTCGGCCAGTTCCTGCGGGCCGCTCGCACCGTGCAGTTCCGTGGTCGCGACGGCGAGCCGGGCCAGCCGGTCGGCCTGCGCCTCTGCGTCGTGGCGGGAGCGGGCCCCGCGCAGGGCGGCCCTGATGACCGCCTCGATCTCCTCCGGCTCGACGGGGATCGTCAGATACGCGTCCGCGCCCGCGTCGAGTCCGCGGCTGCGGTCGTGCGGGGAGATCGCCGCGGCGCTGAAGTGCACCACCGGCATCGCGGCGATCTCCGGATGGGCCTTGATCCGGCGGCACAGTTCGAAGCCGTTCATGTCGGGCAGACCGATGTCCACCAGCGCGGCGTCCGGCAACGCACCCGACCTGAGTCTCGTGTCGAGCTCGATCAGTGCGTCGCCGGCGCACGCGGTGGACACCACCCGGTGTCCGGCCCGGCGCAGCACCGCGCCCATGGCGTAGCGATTGGCCTCGAGGTCGTCGACGACCAGCACCGTGGCGCCGCCGGCTCCGCTCATGTCCCGCTTCCCCTCGGGTCGGGGACACCCCGCTCCGTAGTCTTTCCACCACGCTATCGCGCGATGGTCAGCCCCGGGTGAAGACGGCGACAGTGCGCGCCGGAACGGTGAAGCTGCCCGAACTCCCTTCGTACGACGATGCCCCGGTGATACGGTCGGCGCCCGCGGCTTGGACGGGGTGCAGGGCGTACGGCTTCCCGGCCAGTTCAGGGACCCGCTGGGTCTGCTGCTCGGGCGTCGCGTTGAAGACGACGACCAGGTCCCCGGCCCGCATGGTGATCACGCCCGGTGTCTCGTCCTTCCCGGAGAGCGGGAAGGAGACCGCGGACTGCACCTCGCCCGCCGTGCCCAGGCTGAACGCCCGCTCAGTGGTGCGGATGGTGAGCAGATCGCGGTAGGCGGCCGATGCGCCGTTGATCTGCGGACAGCCCACCGTGAGCGATGGGGCCGTCAACAGGGGCTTGGCGTAAGGCCACTTGGCCTTGTTGTCGGCCTCCGGCGGCAGCCCGCGCCCGAAGCCGTTGCCGTCCCGGCAGTCCCAGTGGACCGCGTTGAACCAGTCGCCGCTGTCGTACGAATTGCGGTCCAGCGACTTGGAGCGGAGCAGGTCCGTCCCGGCCTGGGAGAGCGCGGGGCCCTGGGAGAGCGCCGCGGTCGCCATCGCCAGCACCTGCATACGCGCCCGGTCGCCCGGGGACGTACCCGACGGCAGCTTGAAGGCGAGAGCGTCGTAGAGGGATTCGTTGTCGTGGGCGTCCGCGTACGCGAGGGCGTCGCCGGGAGCCGCGGCATACCCGGCCGGGGCGCCGTTGTAGTCGACCTGGGAGCCCTTGACGGTCCGGCCGGAGCTGTCGGTGAAGGTGTACGCGGCGAGGTTGCCCGTGAGACCGACCTTGATCAGGTCCTGGTAGTGCAGAAGACGGGCCTTCTGCTGGGCCTCGGTGCCGTTCGACGGCGAGGAGTTGGGGTCGGTGTAGAGCCCCGAGGCGAAGCCCTGGACGCCCGGGTCCTCGTCGAAGGGGCCGCCGCCGCGCACCGCGTCGCGGGCCCGGTCGGAGAAGGTCGCCACTCCCGTTTCTGCCATGTTCTTCTGGGTGGCCTGGACGAAGCGGGCGTCGTCCGCGATCTCCCCGAAGTTCCAGCCCTCCCCGTAGAGAATGATCTTCTTGCCGTCGACGCCGTCACGGGCGGGGGTCAGCTCGTCCAGGGCGGCGCGCACCGCGAGGATGTTGGCCTTCGGGTGGTGACCCATCAGGTCGAAGCGGAAGCCGTCGACCTTGTACTCCTTGGCCCAGGTGACGACCGAGTCGACGACGAGCTTGCCCATCATGGCGTTCTCTGGCGCGGTGTTGGCGCAGCAGGTGGAGGTGGCGACGGTGCCGTCGGCGAGCAGCCGCTGGTAGTAGCCGGGCACGATCTTGTCGAGTACGGACTTGTCGGCCTGGCCGCTCGCCACGGTGTGGTTGTAGACGACGTCCATGACGGTGCGCAGACCGCTGGAGTTCAGGGCCTGGACCATCTGCCGGAATTCGACCGTACGCCTGGTCCCTTCCGGGTCTGAGGCGTACGAACCCTCGGGCACGGTGTAGTGCAGCGGGTCGTAGCCCCAGTTGTACGCGTCCTTCGCGGCCACCTTGGCGATACAGGCCTGCTGCTCTTCGGAGTCGGGTGCGTACACCTTCAGGTCGCAGGCGGGTGAGGCCTGGTCGGACTTCCTCTCCGGGATGGTGCCGATGTCGAAGGCCGGCAGGAGATGGACGTAGGAGGTGCCGGAGGCGGCGAGCGCACGCAGATGCTTCATGCCCAGCGAGTCGCGGTCGGTGAAGGCGAGGTACTGGCCGGGGTGTTTCGATGTGCGGTCCGCGACGGAGAAATCACGGATGTGCAGCTCCTGGATCTGCGCGTCGGGCAGCGGCACGACCGTGGGTTTCTTCGTCGCGGCCCAGCCCGCGGGTGCGAGCTTCGGGTCGGCGAGGTCGACGACCAGGCTGCGGGCGGAGTCGGTGGTCAGGGCGGTGGAGTAGGGGTCGGTGACCTTGTTGGTGACGACCTTCTGGACGCCGGGGGCCCAGACCTTGACGGCGTAGCGGTACGGCTTGCCCGCCCAGCTCTTCGGGCCCTTCACCGACCAGACGCCGCTGGTGTCGTCCCGCCGCATCGCGACCGTCCTCCCGTCGAGTTCGAGGGAGACGGACTGAGCCGTCGGGGCCCAGAGGGAGAGCGTGGGGCGGCCGCGGTTGTCGAAGACGGGCCCGAGCTTCGCTCCGGTGGCGTCGTACAGGTCGTCGAGTACCCCCGGGATCTGTACGCCGGTGGCGGCGAGCAGCGCACCGGTGGCCGCGCGCTGCGTGGCGATCAGCTGGCCGCGCAGGGACTCACGGATTCTGTCCCGGTCGCGGGGGTCGACGGTGAAGGCCGGGTAGTCCTTGAGATGGGGGTACTTGGCCTTCTGCGCGTCGTTGAGCGCGGACGGTGCGAGCCGCAGCCAGCGGCCCTCGTCCGACAGCGCCCCGTCGACCACGGAGATGCCGCCGTCCTTCGCGTACACCAGCTGCTGGCTGGTGGCGTCGGTGGCCTTCACCTTCCAGACGACGGTGTCCCGGTCGATCCACTGGGCCTCCGCCTTGGCCAGGTCGAGGGAGGGTGCGCCGCCGGCCTGCGGCAGCAGATACTTCGGCTGCCCGGCCAGCAGCCAGACCTGGTGTCCGTACGTCGCGAGGTCCAGGGACTGGTCGGTCGGCAGGTCCTTCTGGTCGCCCTTGTGGACGATGTAGCTGAGCGAGGTCGCGCCGGCGGCGAGCGGCACCTCGAAGGTCACTCCGTACGCGTCCTTCCGCACCGGCTGGAGCGGCTTGGACCAGTCGGTGGGCGATGCGGCGCCCGTCCAGGTGTGCAGGCCCCAGCCGTCGTAGTCGCCGTCGGCACGGTGGTAGTGGAGGACGGCCTTGGTCTTGTCCTGCGGCGGGTAGGCCCCGTCGGGCGCGCGGTCGGCCTGGCCGTCCTTGCCCTGCTCGATCCACACCTCGCCGGTGCGGGCGAGGTCGACGGTGCGCTGCGGGCCGTCCGCCGTGCCGTTCTTCTCGACGGTGTACGGGACGGTCGCGGCGCCCTCGGGGAGCTTGACCCAGGCGAAGGCGCCGTAGGCGTCCCGCCCGGTGAAGGAAGCCGTGGTGTCACCGGACCCCAGCTGCCAGCCGTCGTAGTCGCCGCCGGTGCGCTTGTAGTGGACGACGGCGTAGTCGCGCTCGACGGCCACCGGCTTCTCGGGCGGCGGGGCCTGGCCCGCGGTAGTCGAGGCGAGAGCACTTGCGGTGCGGCCCGCGCTGTCCACCACAACGGCCTTGTAGCGCAGGGGCGTTCCTGCCTTCACCTTCCGGTCGATGTACTGCGTGACCTTGTACGGGGCGTGGTCGGCCGAGCCGAGGGTGCGCCACTTGCCGTTGCCGCTCTGGGCGGCGAAGACGACCCGGTTCAGCTGTCCGCCGGTGACATCCGCCGTGATCTCGACGGTGCCGGTGGCTCCGGCGGCCGGGGCCTTGAGGGTCACGGCCGGCCTGGCGGCGGGCTCGGCCAGGGGCCCCGCGGCCCGGAGCACCACCGACGACAGCGCGGGCACGGTGAGGGTGATCCTGCCTTCGGTGGCGCGGACGGTGCCCGAACCGCCGTACAGGACACGGAAGTCCACGGCATCCACCGGCAGGGTCACCGTCTTGGGCTCCGTCCCGTTGTTGGCGGCGACGAGATACTCGACGGGCCCGGTGCGCGCCCTCGCGTCCGTACGGGAGAAGGCGTACACCGAGTCCTTGGCGTACCGCTCCTGCTGGACGCCGTTGCGCAGCGCCGGGTGGTCCTTGGTGAGCTTCGACAGGGCGGCGACCGACCGGTAGACGGGGTGCGCCGGGTCGTACGCGTCAACGGCGTGAGTGCGGTCGGTGCCCAGCTGGTCGTCGTCCAGATAGTCGGCGGTCTTCGAGGCGAAGAGACTCTGGCGGGCGTCCTTGTCGCCGCCCGCGCCGGTGAAGCCCTGCTCGTCGCCGTAGTAGATCACCGGGTTGCCGCGGCCCAGGAACATCAGCTCGTTGGCGAGCCGTGCGCGCTTCAGCAGTTCGGCGTCGTCGGCCTTCGGGTTGTCCTTCTTGAGGAAGGTGCCGATGCGGCCCATGTCGTGGTTGCCGAGGAAGGTCACCTGCTCATAGGCGTTGGCCTTGTCGGTGGTGTAGCGATAGTCGTCGCCGAAGACGGCGGCGAGCTTGCCGGCGGGCGCGCCCTGCGAGGCGTAGGCGCGGGCGGCGTCCTGGAAGGGGAAGTCGAGCGTGGCGTCCAGCCGACCGCGGGTCACATACGGCGAGGTGATCGCCGTATCGGCGGCGAAGACCTCGCCGAACATGAAGAAGTCGTCCCGGCCGCGCTCGGCCGCGTACGCGTCAAGCGCGGTCGCCCACTGGGTCCAGAAGTCCATGTCGACATGCTTGACGGTGTCGATGCGGAAGCCGTCGATGTCGAAGTCCCGGACCCACTTCTCGTAGATCTCCTCCATGCCCTTGACGACTTCGGGGCGCTCGGTCCAGAGGTCGTCGAGGCCGGAGAAGTCGCCGTACTCGGAGCTCTCGCCGGCGAAGGTCGAGTCGCCGCGGTTGTGGTACATCGTCGGGTCGTTGAGCCAGGCGGGGACCTTCTGGCCGCCGGCCGTCGGGGTGTACGGGAAGGAGTCCGCGTCGACCTTCTTGATGCCGTCGCGGTCGTCGAAGGGACGGCCGTCCTTGTCGAGATAGGGATAGGCGCCCTTGGGCCGGTAGCCGTACTTCTTCTCGGCGTAGTCGACGGTGTCGGCGGTGTGGTTGGTGATGACGTCGAAGAAGACCTTCATGCCCTTGCCGTGGGCCTTGTCGATCAACTTCGTAAGGTCGGCGTTGGTGCCGAAGTGGGGGTCGACCTGGGTGAAGTCGGTGATCCAGTAGCCGTGGTAGCCGGCCGAGGCGTCCTTGCCGGTGCCCTGCACGGGCCGGTTCTTGAAGATCGGGGCGAGCCAGATGGCGGTGGTGCCGAGGCCCTTGATGTAGTCCAGCTTCTGGGTGAGGCCCTTGAGGTCGCCGCCCTGGTAGAAACCCTTGTCGGCGGGGTCGTAACCGGTCTCGAGCCGCGAACCGTCAAGTCCGCCGCGGTCATTGGAGGTGTCGCCGTTGGCGAACCGGTCCGGCAGGACGAAGTAGAACTGCTCCCGCGTCAGATCGTGTCGCGCGGGTTCGGCGGCGAGGGCCTTGTCGGAGGGCGGTGCGGGCGGTCTGGGCGCGCCGGCGGCCGGCCCGGCGGATATGAGCGCCGCGAGGAGGGCGGCGGCGGTGCCTATGGCGGTGCCGGCCGCGCTGACGCGGGGGGTGAGGGTCACCGATGGATCTCCTTCAGGGCTACGAACGGCTGAGGGATTGCTGTTGGGGGCGGGGCGGGGCGCTGCGCGGGGCTGTTCCTCAGCCCGCCCCTTTCGTCCTCAATCGCCGGACGGGCTCGATATGCCCGGGCAAATCAAGCCTCGCCGGCGATTGAGGCGCGGGGTTCGGGGCGGAGCCCCGACAACGGCCCGAGCCGGCGGCTAACTCGACCCGCAGTTGCGGGCGTTCACATGCAGCGCCACCGCCGTGTTCGCGCCGAGCGTCGTCGTGAACTGGCCAGAGCCGTTCACCGTCACGCCCCTGCCCGACTGCACGTCGCAGTAGTCACCCGCCGGCAGCGACGTCTGGAAAGTGCGGGTCAGCGACGAAGCCTCGTGGTTGATCGCGACGTACGCCTTCGAGCCCCGCCCGAAGGCGATCTGGTCGCCGCCGTTGTCCCACCAGTTCACGACGCCCTGACCGCGCGCCGTGTTCCGGAAGGCCACCATGGACGCGATCTCACGCCAGGCGTGCTGGCACTTCCAGCCGTCGGTGTAACAGGCGTTCACTGTGCCACCGTTCGGGGGGCCGGCGTCCTTGTCGGTCCACTCGTAGCCGGAGTGGACGTCCGGCGACCCGTACGGCCACGCCAGCATGAACACATTCGCCAGCGTGTAGTTCGCGCCGTCCTTGTAGTTGAGGGTGTCGCCGCCTCGCTCGGTGTCGTGGTTGTCGACGAAGACCGACGACTTCCCCGACTCCATGTACCCCCACCCCTCGCCGTAGTTCTTCAGATACGCGAGGTTCTCGTTGTTGAAGACACGCTTGAGGTCACGGGCGTAGCGGAACTCCTGGACGTCGCCGTTCCCCAGATACTCACTGGGCGACACCGCCTCGCCCGCGCCGTGGATCGCCTCCTGCTTCCAGTACACGCCCGGGTTGCTGAGCCTGGACTTGATGTTGGCGAGGTCGGCGGCCGGCATGTGCTTCGCGGCGTCGATGCGGAAGCCGTCGACGCCGAGCGAGAGCAGGTCGCCCAGGTACGCGGCGATCCGGCCCCGGACGTAGTCCTCGCCCGTGTCCAGGTCGGCGAGCCCGACGAGCTCGCAGTTCTGGACATTGGCCCGGTCGGCGTAGTTGGTGATGTGCGACCGGCAGTCGTCCATGTCGGCGCCTGAGTAGATCCCCGGGTAGCCGTACTTCGTATACGACGAGCCGCCGGTGCCGGTCCCGTCCGCCGAGGCCATGTGGTTGATCACCGAGTCGGCGACGACCTTGACGCCCGCCGCGTGACAGGCGCTCACCATGCTGCTGAACGCGGCGCGGTCGCCGAGCCGTCCGGCGATCTTGTAGCTGACGGGCTGGTACGAGGTCCACCACTGGCTGCCCTGGATGTGCTCCTGGGGCGGGGAGACCTGGACATAGCCGTAGCCGGCCGGGCCCAGGGTGTCGGTGCACGCCTTGGCGACCGACGAGAACTTCCACTCGAAAAGGACGGCCGTGACGTCCTTGTCCCCCGGCGGGGCCGCCTGCGCGGGGCCCGCCGGTGCAATCACACTCACCGCCGCGCCCGCCACGAGGGCGAGCGCCGCGGCAAGGGGTCTGCCGGCCATGTTTCCTCCTGCATGGGGGGAGGTGCGGGTGACGGTGCAGCCTTGTCCGGCAACGCGCCGTGCCCGTAAGGCCTTTGATGGTTCCAATGACGTCTCTGACGGTTCTTGCTGCAAGAACGCAGAAAGTTATTGCGGTCGCGACCGTACGAGCCCCCCGGCCCAGGGTCAACCCTTTGGACACACTCTCGTCGCGCCGCAGAAATCTTGCTGTTTCCCAACTGCAAGACCTTTCGCAAGTTTTGCAGTGGTGTTACGTTCAACCATGACTCCGGGCCGGTCGGCCGGGGGCCCGGCAGGTCCGGGCCCCACGCGCCCGGCCGGCCGGTCCGGTCACGCGCCTAACGGCGCGCCTGCGCGGTGGTGCCCCTGACCACCAGTTCGGGCTGGAACACATACTCGGTGCTCTGTACGGGACTTCCCTGCAGCTCCTCCAGCAGCGCGCCGACCGCCGCGGCCGCCATCGCCTTCACCGGCTGGCGGAGCGTGGTCAGCGGCGGGTCCGTGAACGCCACCAGCTGCGAGTCGTCGAACCCGACCACCGAGAGGTCGTACGGCACATCGAGGCCGCGCTCCCGGGCCGCCCGGACCACGCCGAGAGCCATCATGTCGCTGCCGCAGACGAGGGCGGTGCACCCCTTGTCCAACAGCGCACCGGCCGCCGCGTGGCCACCCTCGACGCTGAACAGCGAGCGCTGGACCAACTGTTCGGCCGCCGCGGCGGTGTAGCCGAGGATGGAGCGGAGACTGTCGGTGAAGCCCTCGGCCTTGCGGTGGGCCGGCACATAGCGGAGGGGGCCGATCGCGAGGCCGATCCGCTCGTGCCCCAGCTCGGCCAGATGGTGCACGGCCGTCCGCATCGCCGCCCGGTCGTCGCAGGAGACGCACGGCGCGCTGATGTGCTCGCTGTAGCCGTTGATGAGGACGAACGGGACTCCCCGGTCCACGAGTTCGGCATACCGTGCGTGATCGGCCGAGGTGTCGGAGTGCTGCCCGGACAGGAACACGATGCCGTTGACACCGCTCTCCTGGAGCTGTTCGACCAGCTCGTCCTCGGTCGCGCCGCCCGGCAGCTGGGTGCAGAGCACCGGGGTGTAGCCGTGCCCGGCCAGGACCTGCTCGACGGCCTGGGCGAAGGCGGGGAAGATCGGGTTGGTGAGCTCGGGGGTCAGCAGGCCGATGAGGCCCGCGCTGCGCTGCCGCAGCCGTATGGGCCTCTCGTAGCCGAGCACGTCGAGCGCCGCGAGCACCCGCTGGCGGGTGCCGCTCGCCACCCCCGGTTTGCCGTTCATGACCCGGCTGGCGGTCGCCTCGCTGACCGACGCCTGGGCCGCGATGTCCGCGAGCCGGGGGACGGCGCCGGACTGGACGGCGCCGACCCGCGACGGGGAAATCGTCACACCGTCCACCACACAGCGCTGTCCGCGGGCAGTTCGGCCTCGCCGTCGGCCGGCTCCACGGCGCTGCCGGCCAGCAGGACACGGCCGGGCGCCGGTATCCGTACGGCCGCGCCCGTCGTGTTGACGGTGCAGACGAAGCCGCCCGGGCGCCGCAGCGCGAGCACGCCCTCGGGGGCGTCGAGCCACTCGACCGCGTCGCCCGCGCCGAGCGCGGGGTGCTCACGGCGCGCCGCGAGGGCTCTGCGGTACAGCTCCAGCGTCGAGTTGGGGTCACCGGTCTGCGCCTCGACGCTGAGCCCGGCCCAGCTGTCCGGCTGGGGCAGCCAGCTGCCGCCCGCGCCGAAGCCGTACGAAGGGCCGTCGGCGGTCCACGGGATCGGCACCCGGCAGCCGTCGCGGAACCCGTCCTGGCCCTCGGTGCGGCCGAACGCCGGGTCCTGGCGGACCTCGTCGGGCAGGTCGGTGACGTCGGGAAGTCCGAGCTCCTCGCCCTGGTAGAGGTAGGCGGATCCGGGCAGCGCCAGCATCAGCAGTGTGGCGGCGCGGGCCCGCCTGAGACCCAGTTCACGGTCGCCGGCCTCGCGGACCTGAGTGCCGGCCGGCGGGCCCGCGAAGCGGGTGGCGTGCCGGGTCACATCGTGGTTGGAGAGCACCCAGGTGGCCGGGGCGCCGACGGGCCGCATGGCGTCGAGCGACGCATCGATGGCCCGGCGAAGCTCGGCCGCGTCCCAGTGGGTGCCCAGGTACTGGAAGTTGAAGGCCTGGTGCAGCTCGTCGGGGCGGACGTAGTTGGCGGTGCGCTCGACGGTCGGGGTCCAGGCCTCGGCCACCGCGATACGGTCGCCCGGGTACTCGTCCAGGATCGTGCGCCAGGCGCGGTAGATCTCGTGGACGCCGTCCTGATCGAAGAACGGCATGACACCGCTGCCCAGCAGCTTCAGCTGGTCGCCGGAGCCCAGGTCGGGCAGACCCGCCGCCTTGACCAGACCGTGGGCGACGTCGATGCGGAAGCCGTCGACGCCCATGTCGAGCCAGAAGCGCAGGATCGAGCGGAACTCGTCGGCGACGGCCGGGTGTTCCCAGTTGAAGTCGGGCTGCTCGGGCGCGAAGAGGTGCAGGTACCAGTCGCCGGGCGTGCCGTCCGGGTTCCGCGTACGGGTCCAGGCGGGGCCGCCGAAGATGGACTCCCAGTCATTGGGCGGCAGTTCACCATCGGCGCCCTTGCCGGGGCGGAAGTGGTAGCGGTCGCGCAGCGGGGATCCCGGGCCCTCCTTCAGCGCGCGCTTGAACCATTCGTGCGCGTCGGAGGAGTGGTTGGGCACCAGGTCGACGATGATGCGCAGCCCGAGGTCGTGCGCGTCGCGGATCAGCGCGTCGGCGTCCAGCAGCGTGCCGAACATCGGGTCGATGGCGCGGTAGTCGGCCACGTCGTACCCGGCGTCGGCCTGCGGGGATGCGTAGAAGGGGCTGAGCCAGACGGCGTCGACGCCGAGTTCCTTCAGGTACGGCAGTCGGCTGCGGATGCCCGGAAGGTCGCCCATGCCGTCGCCGTTCCCGTCGGCGAAGCTGCGGGGGTACACCTGGTAAATGACGGCGTCTCTCCACCAGTCGCCGGAAGCGGTCCGGTCGGCGTGGTGCTGGGCGTCGGCCAGGTACTGGGTCATTCTCTCGATCCCTTGGAGGCTCGTTCGGGCAAAACCGGGGGCACCCGGCCGGTTGTCGGGCCGGGTGCGTCGCGGCGGTGGGTGTTTCAGGACTTCGAGGCACCGGCCGTGAGGCCGGTGACCAGGTGGCGCTGGACGAGGTAGAAGAAGGCGGCCGCGGGGATCGCGATGAGCACGCCGGTGGCGGCCATCAGGTTCCACTGCTGGTCGTGTTCGCTGACGAACGTGGCGAGGCCGATCGGCAGCGTGTACTTGTCCTCGCTGAGCATGAACACGGAGGCGAAGGCGAACTCGCCCCAGGCGGTGAGGAAGGTGTAGAACGCGGCCACCGCCAGGCCGGGGCGAGCGAGCGGCAGGATCAGCCGGTAGAAGGTGCCGAACGGCGAGAGGCCGTCGACCCGGCCGGCCTCGTCGATCTCCGTCGGGATGGTGTCGAAGTAGCCCTTCATCAGCCAGGCGCAGTACGGGAAGGCCGTGGTGCAGTTGGCCAGGATCAGGATCCAGTACGTGTCCAGCAGCTCCAGATCGGCCGCCAGGTTGTAGAGCGGCACGATCAGGATCGCCATCGGGAACATCTGCGTGACCAGGAACGTCCACATGAGCTGCCGGTGGCCGGGGAAGCGCATCCGCGACACGGCGTAGCCCGCGCTGGCGGCAACGAAGACACCCAGCACGCAGGTGCCCAGGCCCACGACGAGCGAGTTGACGAACCAGTGCAGGAACTCGGTGTCGTTCAGCACCGTGGTGTAGTTCGACAGGCTCAGCTTCCCGGCGATCTCGTCCGCGTGCAGGAAGTCGGTCTTGTCGGGACCGAGCGAGACCCAGGCGATCCAGGCCACCGGGAAGAAGGCGATGACGCTCGCGACGATCAGCGTCGCGTGCAGCGCGGCGGAGGCGCCGCGGCTGCGCTCGCCGCGGCGCAGCTGCCGCCTCTCCGCCACGGGCGGCTTGCCCGCGGCGGCCGGGACCGCGTCCTCGGGAGTGCCGATGGTGGAATCGGCGGCGGTGGCGCTCATGGACGGAAGAGCCCTCTCGTGAGTCATCAGACGGCCGCCTTCTCGTTACGGGCCAGCCAGCGGCGGTAGATGGAGACGAGCACGATCAGCATCGACAGGATGATCACGCCGTACGCGGCCGAGCCGGCGTAGTCGCGCGGAGTCTGGCCGAAGCCGAGCCGGTAGGCCCAGGTGACCAGGATTTGCGCGTCCGGGGCGCTGTTGCCGAACAGCAGGAAGATGACGATGAACTGGTTGAAGGTCCAGATGAACCCCAGCATGACCACTGTGCTGCTGACCGAGCGCAGACCGGGCAGCGTCACATGGCGGAAGCGCTGCCAGGGGGTGGCGCCGTCGGTCTCGGCAGCCTCGTAGAGCTCGTTCGGGATCGACTGCAGTCCGCCGAGCAGCGAGAGCATCATGAAAGGCACACCGCACCAGGTGTTGACCATGATGGCCGCGGTCCGCTGCCAGAACGGCTCGCTGAGCCAGGCCGGTTCGGGCAGGTGGGCCCAGCCGAGGGCGGTGTTGAGGATGCCGCCGTCGTCGGCCAGGATCAGCCGCCAGGAGAAGACGGTCACGAAGGTGGGCACGGCCCAGGGCAGGATCAGTACGAGCCGGTAGAAGGTGCGGCCGCGCAGCTCCCGGTTGAGGAGCATGGCCAGCCCCATGCCGATCCCGAAATGCAGGGCGACGCAGGACACCGTCCAGAAGAGGGTCCAGACGAACTGTCCCCAGAAGGTGTCGGACCCGCTGCCGGTGAGGATCTCGACGTAGTGGTCGAGGCCAACCCAGGAGAAGGAGTCGGGGATCTTGTTGACGCCGATGGTGCGGCCGACGTTGTCGCTGTTGGCGTCGGTGAGCGACAGATAGATGCCGCGGCCGAGCGGATAGGCCACCAGCAGGCCGAGCACGGCCACGACCGGCGCCACCATGGCGTAGGCATACCAATGGCGGTTGTAGGACTGCTTGATGCGGCTGATCACTTCGGCACCTCGGGGGGCAGCGCGGGGTCTCGAGCAGGATGTACGGCAGAACCGGTGCGGCCGGAAGGTTTCCGGCCGCACCGGTCGTGAGGACTACGAGAAGTCGGGAACGAGCTTCTTGAACTCCCCGGCGATGGCGTCCAGCCCCGCCTGCGTGCCCGTCTTGCCCTGGAAGATCTTGGTCAGGTTCTGCGCGAAGGCGTCACCCAGCAGGGTGCTGTACTCCGGCAGGTCCGGCCGCGGCTGCGCGGAGGTGGCGAGGACCTGCTGGAACTCGGCGACGCCCGGGGCGGCCTTGACCTCGTCGGTGTAGGCCGAGGTGCGGGTCGGCAGGGTGCCGTTCTTCAGCGCGATCTTGGCCTGGGTGGCGCCGGAGGTCATGAAGCCGACGAACTTCTGGGCGGCTTCCTGCTTCGACTTGTCGGATCCGGCGTAGACGGAGAGGTTGTGGCCGCCGGTCGGGGCGCCGGCCTTGCCGGTGGAGCCGGCCGGGACGTTGGAGATGCCCAGGTTGGCCTTGTCCTTGAACGAGGCGCCCTTGTAGATGTTGGTGAGCTCCCACGGGCCCTGGACGATCATCGCGACCTTGCCGTTCACGAAGGCGTCCTGCATGTGGGCGTACGCGTCGGCGGTCACATCCAGCTTGGCCACGCCGTCGGCAGCGAGGACGCCCTTGGAGGTGTCGACGGCCTTGACCGCCTCCGGCGAGTTGATCGTGATCTTCTTGTTCGCGGCGTCCACCATGTCGGTGCCCTCGCCGAAGAGGAAGGCCATCTCGTAGTAGGTGGCGTTGTTGAGCCAGAAGCCGTCGACGCCGGCCTTGTCCTTGACGTCCTTGGCTACGGTCTTGAGCTCGTCCCAGGTCGCCGGGGCCTTGTCGTGGCCGGCCTTCTTCAGCAGGTCCTTGTTCCACATCAGGGCCAGCGTGTCGGTGACGAACGGCGCGCCGTAGGTCTTGCCCTCGTACTGCGCCTGCTTGAGCAGCGACGGGGTGATGTCGTCCTGCTTGTCCAGCGCCGGGGTGCCGTCCAGCGGGGCCAGGAACTGCGACTTCGCCCACGAGGCGGTCCAGCCGACCTCGGCGCGGATGATGTCGGGGGCACCCTTGCTGCCGGCCGCGGTCTGGAACTTGTTCTGCGCCTGGTCGAACGGGACGTTGACGTACTTGACCTTGATGTCCTTGTTCGCCTTCTCGAACTCGGCGATCATCGCCTTGTACGTCGGCGCCTCGTTCGTCGCGTTGGACGTGTCCCACCAGGTCAGGGTGACCGGGCCGTCGGCCTTGTCACCGCTGTCGCCCCCACCGCACGCCGTCGCTGCCAGAGCCAGTGCCGCTACCAGCGCGGTGGCCGCTATGCCACGCCGCATGTGAACTCCTTCAGAGATGCCCGAGATGGCGGAGGCGACCAGGCCCCCTGCCGACCGCTCCCTCGCGGCGCCGGGTTCGGCAGGAACGTAACAAGGATGAAAGAGAGCCGAAAGACCTTGCGGCAATTTTCTGCAAGAGCGGGGGATCGTTACATCCACGTGTCCTGAGGGTTGCCATTGCATCGCTTGACGGCGGCCCTTTTGCGCTACTCGGGGCACCTGGGCAGAGGGTTGCAAAGCCCTTCGCAAGCCCTTGCAGAGACTGTTATTTTGGTCTTCAGCAACCGTCACTACGCACCCGCACCCACGTTGACCTCGTTAGTTGTACGTCCCCCCCGCCCCGGACAGTAACGAGAGGGACCCTTTATGACCCACGAGCTCGCCGCCGCCATCGGCTTTCCGGCCCCCGCGGCCGCCGAAGGGCCGCACCCTGCAAGCTCTTCCACCGAGCGCGCGGACTGGTGGCGCGATGCCGTCATCTACCAGGTGTACGTGCGCTCCTTCGCCGACAGTGACGGTGACGGCATCGGCGATCTGCGCGGGGCTACCCAGCGTCTGCCGTATCTCGCGCAGCTGGGCATCGACGCCGTCTGGCTCACGCCCTTCTACGCCTCCCCACAGGCCGACGGCGGCTACGACGTCGCCGACTACCGGGCCGTCGACCCGCTCTTCGGGGATCTCGCCGACGCGGACGAACTCGTACGCACCGCCCACGAGTTGGGCCTGAGAGTGATCGTGGACGTCGTCCCCAACCACACGTCGGACCAGCACCCGTGGTTCCGGGCCGCACTCGCGGACCATGACGGAGGAGCGGCCCGCGCGCGCTACCACTTCCGGCCCGGCAAGGGCCCGGCCGGCGAGCTGCCGCCCAACGACTGGGAGTCGGTCTTCGGCGGCCCCGCCTGGACCCGGACACCGGACGGCGAGTGGTACCTCCACCTCTTCGCGCCCGAGCAGCCCGACCTCGACTGGGAGAACGAGGAGGTGCACGAGGAGTTCGACTCGGTGCTGCGTTTCTGGCTGGATCTCGGCGTCGACGGCTTCCGCATCGATGTCGCGCACGGCATGGTCAAGGCGGCCGGCCTGCCGGACATCGGCCACAAGGAACAGGCCAGGCTCATCGGCGCACAGACACTGCCCTTCTTCGACCAGGACGGGGTGCACGAGATCCACCGCTCCTGGCGCAGGCTCCTCGACTCCTACCCGGGCGACCGGATCGGCGTCGCAGAGGCCTGGGCCCCCGGCCCGGACCGGCTCGCGCTGTACGTACGCCCCGACGAGCTGCACCAGGCCTTCAACTTCCAGTTCCTGCGGTGCCCTTGGGACCCTGAGGCGATGCGCAGCGTGATCGACGAGTCGCTGGCCGCCACCGCCTCGGTGGGAGCGCCGACCACCTGGGTGCTCTCCAACCACGACGTGGTCCGCCACACCACCCGCTACGGCGGCGGTGAGCAGGGGCTGCGCCGGGCCCGCGCGGCCGCACTGCTCATGCTCGCGCTGCCCGGTTCGACTTACATCTACCAGGGCGAGGAGCTCGGGCTGCCCGAGGTCACCGACCTGCCGGACGAGGTGCGCCAGGACCCCGCCTTCTTCCGGGCAGCGGGGCAGGACGGCTTCCGCGACGGCTGCCGGGTGCCGATCCCGTGGTCCGGCCAGGAGCCGCCGTACGGCTTCGGCCCCGGAACCAGCTGGCTGCCCCAGCCCCGGGTCTGGCGGGAACTGTCCGTGGCGGCCCAGACCGGCGACCCGCTGTCGACGCTCGAGCTCTACCGCTCGGCGCTGGCGCTGCGCCGTGCGCTGCCGGGCGGCCCGATGCGGTGGCTGCCGGGGCCAGAAGGGCTGCTCGCGCTGTCCCGCACGGGCCTGGTCTGCACCCTCAACACCACCGGAGCGGAGATCGAACTGCCCCTGCCGGGACGGCTGCTGATCTCCTCCGAGGCCATGGAGCCGGTGGGCGACACAGCCCGTATTCCGGCTGATTGCTGTGCGTGGTGGGCAATCTGACGTGCGACCGGTAAGGTCCAGTCCTGTGACCGCACGGCTTGCCGACATCGCAGCCCAGGCGGGAGTCAGCGAAGCCACAGTCAGCCGCGTGCTCAACGGCAAGCCCGGTGTGGCCGCCGCCACCCGCGAATCCGTACTCGCAGCGCTCGACGTGCTCGGATACGAGCGCCCCGTGCGGCTGAAGCAGCGCAGTGCCGGCCTGGTCGGCCTGATAACTCCGGAGCTCGACAACCCGATCTTCCCGGCGCTCGCCCAGGTTATCGGCCAGGCCCTGACCAGGCAGGGCTACACCCCCGTCCTTGCCACCCAGACCCCGGGCGGCTCCACCGAGGACGAGCTCACCGAAATGCTGGTGGACCGCGGGGTCTCCGGAATCATCTTCGTCTCGGGCCTGCACGCGGACACCACCGCCGACATGCAGCGCTACGACCAGCTGCGCGGACAGGGCGTGCCCTATGTCCTCCTGGGCGGCTTCTCGCCCAAGGTGAAGGCCCCCTTCGTCTCGCCCGACGACCGGGCCGCGATGCACCTCGCCGTGACCCATCTCGCCTCACTCGGCCACACCCGGATCGGCCTGGCGGTCGGCCCGAAGCGGTTCGTTCCCGTACTGCGGAAGATCGAGGGCTTCCAGCAGGCCCTCGAGGCCCGACTCGGTCTCGCCCCCGAGGAGTCAGAGGAACTGATCCAGCACTCTCTCTACACCCTCGAAGGCGGCCAGGCCGCGGCGGGCGCCCTGATCGGACTCGGGTGCACCGCAGTGGTGTGCGCGAGCGACATGATGGCGCTCGGCGCAATCCGGGCCGCGCGCGGGCGGGGTCTGAAGGTGCCGCGCGATGTTTCTGTGGTGGGCTTCGACGACTCGCCGCTCATAGCGTTCACGGACCCGCCGCTGACCACCATCCGGCAGCCGGTGCAGGCCATGGGACAGGCCGCTGTCCGCACCCTCCTGGAGGAGATCGGCGGGACTCCCGCTCCGCACAGCGAATTCGTCTTCATGCCGGAGCTGGTGGTACGGGGATCGACCGCCTCCGGGCCCCGGCAGCGCCCCTCACAGGGACCGGGTGGAGACAGTCGTAC
Organism: Streptomyces sp. NPDC002870; assembly: GCF_042888505.1. NCBI lineage: Bacteria > Bacillati > Actinomycetota > Actinomycetes > Kitasatosporales > Streptomycetaceae > Streptomyces > Streptomyces sp. NPDC002870. The sequence goes on along the minus strand of NZ_JBIAPW010000001.1, from coordinate 318,287 downwards.
CTAGGGCGTAGACAATGCAAACAGGACCAGACCGGGGGATGATCAGTGTGGAGGCAGCATCTGGCAGACTCTCGTCCCATGGGTGAAGCGACCGTGAAGACTATGGAAGGCCGGACGGCCACTCCTCCACCCATGGCGGATGAGGCCGCCGATGCGCCTTCGCGCAGTCGGCTGCAACGGCTGCGGTCGCCCCGCCACCCGCGGATCTGGTTCGAAATCCTGCTGATCGCGGTGAGTTACTGGACGTATTCGCTGGTCCGCAATGCCGTTCCGGAGCAGAAGGCACAGGCTCTGCGCAACGCGGACTGGATCTGGGACGCCGAGCGGTCGCTCGGCCTGGCAGTGGAGCAGTCGGTCAACCACGCCGTGAATTCGATGACATGGCTGATCGTCTCGATGAACTACTACTACGCCACGCTGCATTTCATTGTGACGATCGGCGTGCTGGTCTGGCTCTACCGCAGCCATCCTGGCCGGTATGCGGCTGCCCGTCTTGTCCTGTTCGCCACGACAGGTGTGGCGCTGGTCGGTTACTACCTTTATCCGCTCGCGCCGCCTCGGCTGATGAACGGCAACGCCTTCATCGACACGGTCCTGGTACACCACACCTGGGGCTCGATGGCCTCGGGCAACCTGAAGAACATGTCGAACCAGTACGCCGCGATGCCGTCGATGCACATCGGCTGGTCGCTCTGGTGCGGCCTCATCATTTTCGCGCTGGTGTCGGCGCCGTGGGCGAAGATCCTCGGTCTGCTCTATCCGACGTTGACGCTGGTCGTCATCGTGGCCACCGCGAACCACTTCTGGCTGGACGCGGTGGGCGGCATGATCTGCCTGGCCTTCGGCTTCGTGGTGTCGTACGCGTGGTTCCGGGCGTATCCGCACCAGCTGGCGCAGCGGGTCCCCGCGGTCGAGGAGGAGGCGAGCCGCCCGCAGGCGATTCGCGCGCTGGGGTTCTCCCGCCGCTAGGGGGTCTTGGGGAAGTCCCGCGTGTTTCAGAAGTCCCGCATGTCCAGGAAGTCCCGCACATTTCGGAAGTCCTGTATGTCCAGGAAGTCCCGTGCGTCCAGGAAGTCCCGCACCCCTACGCCCCGTAGAACAGCTCCTCCACGACCGCCCGCGCCCTCCGCGTAATCCGCCGGTAGTCGTCCAGCATGTCCCCCACATGACCCGGCCCGTACCCCAAGTACCGCCCCACCGCTCCCAGTTCGCGCCCGTCCGACGGGAACGTGTCCCCCGCGCGGCCGCGGACCAGCATCACGCCGTTGCGCACCCGCGTCGCCAGCACCCATGCCTCGTCCAGGATCTGCGCGTCCTCCGTCGCGATCAGGCCCGCCGCGTGGGCGGCCGCCAGCGCATCGCGGGTCCGCGTCGTGCGCAGGCCCGGTTCCGCCCAGCCGTGGCGCATCTGGAACAGCTGGACCGTCCACTCGACATCGCTCAGCCCGCCGCGGCCCAGCTTGGTGTGGAGCGTGGGGTCCGCCCCGCGCGGCAGGCGTTCGGACTCCATCCGGGCCTTCAGCCGGCGGATCTCGCGTACGGCGTCGTCGCCCAGACCCTCCGCGGGGTAGCGCAACGGATCGACCAGGTCCACGAAGCGCCGGCCCAGCTCCGCGTCGCCCGCCATCGGCTCCGCCCGCAGCAGCGCCTGGCTCTCCCACACCAGCGACCACCGGCGGTAGTACGTCTCGTAGGAGGCGAGCGTGCGCACCAGCGGGCCGCTCTTGCCCTCCGGCCGCAGATCCGCGTCGATCAGCAGCGGCGGGTCCGCCGTCGGCACCTGCAGCAGCCTGCGCATCTCCGTGACGACGGTGTTCGCGGCACGGCTCGCCTCCTGCTCGTCCACGCCCTCGCGCGGCTCGTGCACGAAGAGCACGTCTGCGTCGGAGCCGTAACTCTGCTCGTGCCCCCCGAAGCGGCCCATGCCGATGACCGCGAACCGCGTCGGCAGCGTGTCGCCCCAGTGCTCCCGCACCGCCGCCCGGAGCGCGCCCGCGAGCGTCGCCGCGTTCAGGTCGGTGACCGCGTTCCCGACCCGGTCCACCAGCGCCCCCGGGTCCGCCTCTGCCGGGCTCTCCTCGGTGCCGTACGAGCCGATCAGATCGGCGGCCGCGGTACGGAACAGCTCGCGGCGCCGCACGCCACGGGCAGCGGCGACCCCCGCCTCCGCCGTGTCCGCGCGCCCGACAGCCGCCAGGATCTCTTGCTCCAGGTGATCCCGGCCGCGCGGCCCCAGCCCTTCCGGGTCGCCGAGCAGCGCCACCGCCTCGGGCGCCCGCAGCAGCAGGTCGGGGGCGAGCCGCCCGGCCGACAGCACCCGCGCCAGGTTCTCCGCGGCCGCGCCCTCGTCCCGCAGCAGCCGCAGATACCAGGGCGTCTTGCCGAGCGCGTCGGACACCTTGCGGAAGCCGAGCAGCCCGGCGTCCGGGTCGGCCGAGTCGGCGAACCAGCCGAGCAGCACGGGCAGCAGGGTCCGCTGGATAGCGGCCTTGCGGGTCACGCCCGACGACAGGGCCTCCAGATGGCGCAGGGCCGCGCCGGGATCGGCGTAGCCCAGCGCTTCGAGCCGCTCCCGCGCCGCCTTCGGGCTGAGCCGCGTCTGACCGGGTGTGAGCTGTGCGACGGCGTCGAGCAGCGGCCGGTAGAACAGCTTCTCGTGCAGCCGCCGCACCACCGACGCGTGGCGCTTCCACTCCTTGTTGAGCTCGGCGACCGGGTCCGTACGCAGTCCGAGTGAGCGGCCGAGACGGCGCAGATCGGCCTCGTCCTCCGGCACCAGATGTGTACGCCGCAGCCGGTACAGCTGGATGCGGTGCTCCATGGCGCGCAGAAAGCGGTACGCGGAGTCCATCTGCGCCGCGTCCGCCCGCCCCACGTACCCGCCTGCCGCCAGCGCCCGCAGCGCGTCCAGCGTGCTGCCGCTGTGCAGGGTCGCGTCGCTGCGCCCGTGCACCAACTGCAGCAGCTGTACGGCGAACTCGACGTCCCGCAGCCCGCCGGGGCCCAGTTTGAGCTCGCGCTCGACCTCCGCGACCGGAATGTTGTCGACGACGCGGCGACGCATCTTCTGCACGTCGGCGACGAAGTTCTCGCGCTCTGCGGCCTGCCACACCAGCGGCGAGACGGCCTCGATGTACTCCTCGCCGAGCGCGGGGTCCCCGGCGACCGCCCGGGCCTTCAGCAGCGCCTGGAACTCCCACGTCTTGGCCCAGCGCTGGTAGTACGCAAGATGGCTGGAGAGGGTGCGCACCAGCGGGCCGTTGCGCCCCTCGGGCCGCAAATTGGCGTCGACCGGCCAGATCGTGCCCTCGACCGTCGCCTCCGAGCAGATCCGCATCAGGTGGGACGCCAGCCGGGTCGCGGCCTGCATGGCCTTGCTCTCGTCGGCGCCCTCAGCCTGCTCGCCGACGAAGATGACGTCCACGTCGGACACGTAATTGAGCTCGTGGCCACCGCACTTGCCCATGGCGATGACAGCGAGCCTGCACAGCGCGGCGTCGCCGGGCGCGGCGGTCCGGGCGATGGCGAGGGCGGCCCGCAGGGTGGCCGTCGCGAGGTCGGCCAGTTCGGCGGCGGTCTCGGCGACATCCGTCGTGCCGCACACATCGCGGGCCGCGATGGAGAGCAGGCACCGCCGGTAGGCGATCCGCAGCGTGACCGGGTCGTTCGCGTCGGCGAGGCCGCGCTCGAACTCCTCGATGCCCGGGTGCAGATCGGCCGTTTCGTAGTTGACGAGGGCCTTCCAGTCGCCCGGGTGGCGGGCAAGATGGTCGCCGAGCGCCTCGGACGCGCCGAGCACTCCGAGCAGCCGGTCGCGCAGGGGTTTCGCGGAGACCAGGGTGTCGAGGAGGCTCTGCCGGACCTCGGGTTTCTGCGCCTCCACGAGCCGTACGAGGCCGCGGAGCGCGAGGTCGGGATCGGCGACCGCGCCGAGCGCGTCGAGGAGCACCGGGTCGGTCCGTACGGGTGCCATGTCGGGGAGGCCGAGGAGCCGCTCGGCGGCGGAGGGATCGGTGAAGCCGTGCCGCAGCAGTCGCGTGAAGGTACTGCTTCTGCGCCCCGGCACCGTCATTCCGCCGTCTCCCGCCTGCCCGATCAAGGTACGTCCGGCTCGAACCCGCGCCTTGATCCCGATCCTCGATCCGATCAAGGTACGGGTTCGAGCCTAGCCCCAGGGACCCGCCGGGGACCCCCGTGATCCTCGCCCTTGTGCGCGTCCCGGCATCCGGCGGGATGTCCGCCGACCGATGAGTACGGGGGCCGGGCGCGGTCAACACATTCGGTGACCCCGAATGCGATAGGACCGCGCCATGCCTGAAAGCACGCACCTGCCCGAGCGGACCCCGGTGGCAGAGCTGGACGCCCGCTACAGCGACCCCAAGGCCACGGCCGCCGACTGGAGCCTGGCGGTCGCCCTCCTGGAATCCGCCGAGATCTTCTGGCTGTCGACGGTCCGCCCCGACGGCCGCCCGCACGTCACCCCGCTGATCGCCGTGTGGCAGGACGGCGGGCTGCATTTCTGCACCGGCGCCGACGAGCGCAAGGCCAAGAACCTACGCGACAATCAGGAGGTGGTCCTCACCACCGGCTCCAGCTCCCTCGCGGAGGGCTACGACCTGGTGATCGAGGGCACGGCGGCGCGAGTGACCGACGAGACGCGACTGCGCTCACTGGCCGCCGCGTACACCGAGAAGTACGGTGCGGACTGGCAGTTCGACGTCCGCGACGGCACCTTCGTGGGCGACGGCGGGGCCGCCCTGGTCTTCCGCGTGGAGCCGCGGACGGCCTTCGGTTTCGGCAAGGGCGAACCGTACGCCCAGACCCGCTGGCAGTTCACCAAGTTCGCACAGTAATTCGCACGGTGATTCGAACAGCGAGAGGGAGGAGCACCGATGGAATGGACGCTCGAAGTGGTCACCGTTCCGGTTTCTGACCTGGACCGGGCGAAGAGCTTCTACGAGGACAACTGCGGTTTCAAGGTCGACACCGACGCCCGCATCAGCGAAGAAACCCGCATCATCCAGATGACCCCACCGGGCTCCCGCTGCTCGATCGCCCTCATCTCGGGCATGCCCCCCGCCCCGGGCCAGCGCGAAGTGGAGCCCGGCTCGCTCCAGGGCCTCCAGCTGTGCGTGACGGACATCCACACGGCCCACGCCGAACTGGCCGACCGCGGCGTGGAGGTCAGCAACGTCCAGCACCTGGGCGCGAACGGCTGGGAGGACGGCAGCGGCGACACCTGGAACTCGTTCATGTTCTTCAAGGACCCCGACGGCAACGGCTGGGTGGTCCAGGAGGCTCCGGCACCACTGGCCGACCGCTGAGCGGGCGCCGGGCTATTCAGCCGAGCGGCATGTCCAGCACAGCCTTTCTGTGGCTGAACGTCTCCAGCGAGTAGCGGCCGTGGTAGTTGCCCGTGCCGCTCTCGCCGACGCCTCCGAAGGGCAGGTCGGACACCGTGAGATGAGCCATCGGGAGGCCGAACCCGACGCCGCCCGAGGAGGTCTCCGCCAGCAGCCGGTCGCGAGTCGCGGCCGAGTCGGTGAACGCGTACAGCGCCAGCGGCTTGTCCCGGTCGTTGATGAACGCGATGGCCTCGTCGAGGTCGGCGACCTCCACGATCGGCAGAATCGGGCCGAAGATCTCCTCGGACATGACCGGGGAGTCCGGCGCCACTCCGGCCAGTACGGTCGGAGCGAGGTAGCGGCTCGCGCGGTCGTGCTCGCCCCCGACGACCGGACGGCCAGAGCCGAGGAGGCCGGTCAGCCGGTCGAAGTGCCGTTCGTTGACGATCCGGCCGTATTCGGGCGAGGCAGCCGGATCGTCGCCGTACGCCTGCTGCACAGCCGTCTCCAGGGCGTCCTCGAGCTTGCTCGCGGTCACCGGGTCGGTGAGCACATAGTCCGGGGCTACGCAGGTCTGCCCCGCGTTGAGGAACTTCGTGGCCACGAGCCGGGAGGCCACCGTCTGCAGGTCCGTGCCCTGGTCGACGAACGCGGGCGACTTCCCGCCGAGTTCCAGAGTCACCGGGGTGAGGTGCTCGGCGGCCGCGCGCATCACGACGCGGCCCACGGTTCCGTTGCCGGTGTAGAAGATGTGGTCGAAGTGCTGCTCCAGCAGGGCGGTGGTCTCCGGGACGGCACCTTCCACCACGGCCAGCGCGTCGATGTCGACGAACTGCGGCAGCAGCTCGGCGATGACCCGGGAGGTGGCCGGAGCCAGCTCGCTCGGCTTGGCGACGACGCAGTTGCCCGCGGCGAGCGCGCCGACCACCGGCGCGAGCAGCAGGTGCGCCGGATAGTTCCACGGCGCGATGACCAGTACGACACCCAACGGGTCGTGCACCGTCCATGCCGTCGCCGGACGGAGCCGTTCGGGAACCTCGGCGGGCTCGGGCCGCAGCCACTCCTCCAGGTGTTCCAGGGTGTGGTCGATCTCGCCCACGGTGGAGCCGATCTCGGTACGGAACACCTCGCGCTCGCTCTTGGCCAGGTCCGCACGGAGCGCGGCGGCGAATTCCTGACTGCGCTCGGTCAGCATGGTCCGCAGGCCGGTCAGCTGCTCCCTGCGCCAGGAGAGCGGCTTGGTACGCCCGGTGCGGAAGGTGGCACGCAGCCGGGCGACGACATCGGCGGGGCGTTCAGCGTTTGAGTGCACCATGGCTCCTCGACACGAATGTAGGTGTATTCACCAGCAATGCGAAGTCCTACTGGAGTCACCCTGCCGGTTCCCCAGCGGGGCGGCATCCGGTGAGCCGCCGGCCGGGCTACGGCGCCGTCGAGGTCCCTGAACCAGGAGATGTTGCTGATCCGACCCCGTGGCCCTCGGGGATCGTGGCCGCGCGGCAGCGGGCCGGGACCCTCTCCAGAACTTGGGCAAGTACAGCTCAGCGGCTGGGCGCCGCACGAGTACCGCGTGCGCGCGGCCCAGCCGTTGCATGAGGTGATCTGAGCGGTTGTCCCAGTGACGGCGTAGTCAGGGCTGCGGCGGTTCTTGCCGGCGGTCCGCGCCGTACTGGTCCTTCAGCTTGTCCTGGCCGGTGTCCACCTGACCCCTGTACTTGCTCTGGGTCTTGTCGTCGACGTAGTCACCGGCTTTGTCGACGCCCTTGTCGGCCTGTGTCTCATGGCCCTTGAGCATGCTCTTGAGCTTGTCCATCATGGACATTCGGTCATCCTCCTCGCGCATGAGCCCCCGCACCTCCAGGGTCACCGCACACCGCGCGCTTCGCATCCGCACGGAACCGGCGCGCCGGGATTCGCACGCGGGTTGACGGGCGAGGCGCTCGTGGCCGCCGTCGGGACCGATCGTTCACGCATCAAGATCCACGTTTTCTATTGTCCCGCCCACCGGCACCTGCTGGACTGGCCCACGTACGGGCGCCAAGGAAAGGGCGGGGACATGACTGCGGTGCTCAGCACGGGGTGGGACAGCGTACGGCAGCGGGCCACACTCAGCACCCACGCGCCCGGGGCCGCCGCCCCGGTGGAGCGGCTGACCGCGCTCGGGCGGGCAGAGCTGCTCGGGCGGCTGCGCTGGGAGGTCATCCAGGGCGGCTCCCTGTTCCTGGCCTATCCCCAACTGCTCGACGGCGCCGCCTTCGCCGCGCTCCGGCCCGCCGCACTCCTCGACGAGTTGTCGATCCGGTCGATCGGTGGCGGCGCGGTGCTGCCGATCCGGGTGAACTCCCGGGACGCAGACCTGGCCGGGCAGCTGATCGCGATGCTCTCGAGCGGTTTCCGCTTCTCTTCCCTCCCGATCCCCGACGAACAATGCCTGCGACTCCAGCGGGAGTTGGCCGCCCGCGCGGACGGCGAGGCTGCGGTCGCGGCCCTCGCCGCGGAGGGGCCGGTCGGCACGGCGGACCGGCTGCTGGCGGCGACCGGTGTCCTGGACACTGCGCTGCGGCGGCGCACAGTCGCCCGCTGGGGAGACTGGCTGGAGGCCGCCGAGCGCGGCCTGCTGGAGGTCAGCCCCCTGGTGCCGGCCGACTACGAGAGCGCGTACGCGGTGCGGCCCCCGCCGCGGCCTGAGGACGTGGCGAGCGAAGAGGGCCGGGCTGTGCTCGCTGCCTGGACCGGCGGGGAGTTGGACGTACGCGGCCTGCCCAACCGCAGCCGCCTGTACGAGAGCCTTGCCCCCCTGCTGCGCTCCGCCGACCATGCGGCGCGGGCGGACGCAGTGATGCTGCGCGAGTCCTTCGACGAGACGTACTACCGGGCCATCGCGGCGGGCGAGGGCTGCCTGCTCGGGGTGGCCGCACCCCGGCGCGGCGTCCGCCGCCGGGAGGCAGCGGTGCATGCGGAGCGGACACCGGTCGTGACCTACCCGACGTGGTTCGAGCTGCGGCTCGGCCTGATGAGCGGGGAACAGTGGCAGCGTTACACCGACGACGCGGCCGACGCCCTCGCCGGCTGGTGGCAGCGGCACGACCTCGCCGCGCTGCAGGAGGTGGGCGACCTGCTCGGGGGTCGTACGAAGGAGCCACCGGCCGGTGGCGTGAACGAGGTGCCGGTGACCCGGATCCAGCGGGTCGTACGGTCCGCGCGCGGGATCACCGCCCAGATGGCGGCGGGCGGCGGACTGAGCCTGGCCGCCGACATGCTCGGGGAGGGTGCGCCTGCGGTACTCGCGGCCGGCGCGGCCGGAGCGCTGGCGCCGGTCGTCGTCGCGGCCGTGGCCGCCGGGCTGCCCCGCCTGGCCGACTACCGGGGGCGGTATGACGTGATAGAGCTCCCCGGGGGGCTACCAGGGAGGGCCTGATGGACACCGAGGCGCAGCGCACACACACCCGCAAGGCCTACACCGACGCCGATGGCGGGCGGTGGTGCGAGGTGTACCTCGACACCTACTGCCTGCCGTCCGGCGCCGAGGCCGTCCAGCACCGCATCCGCGTGGGCGGTGGCCGTACGGGAGTCGTGGTGCTGGCCCGACGGGGCGACGACATACTGATGGTCCGCCAGTGGCGACCCGCCGTCGGCCGGTGGGCCTGGGAACTGCCGCGCGGCTTCGGCGAGACCGACCCCGTCTCTGACGCGCTGCGCGAACTGGCTGAGGAAGCGGGACTGGCGGGGTCCGCGGGGGCTGTCGTGGCATACCTGGACGTCGACTCCGGCATGCTGGAGAACGAGGTTGCCGTCGTCGAGGTCATGGTTCCAGCTGACGCCCCGCTGCGACCCGACTCGGTCGGCGACGGCGAGGTCGCCGACGCGCGCTGGTGGAGCCCGGACGACATCGCGAAGGCGATCCGCGCGGGAGAGCTGCGGGACGGCTTCACGCTTGCCGCGCTCGGCGCGCTCAGCGCGACCCGGGGCCAGGTTTCCGGGCCTGGGGGCCAGGTTTCCGGCCCTCGGGGCCAGGATTCCGGCTCCTGGGACCAGGTTTCCGGGCCGGACGGCCCACAGACGGCCCAGGGCGGGTGAGACAGTCGCGGGGCCTGCGGTCGCCGACCGCAGGCCCCGTTTGCCGTGTGGCCGGAAATGTGGCTCCGACCTGCGGCTACAGCACCGGCAGGTTCTTCCGCAGCTCGAACGCCGTGACCTCCGAGCGGTACTCCTCCCACTCCTGCTTCTTGTTGCGCAGGAAGAAGTCGAAGACGTGCTCGCCCAGCGTCTCGGCCACCAGCTCGCTGCGCTCCATCAGCGTGATCGCCTCGCCGAGGTTCTGCGGCAGCGGCTCGATCCCCATCGCCCGGCGCTCGGCGTCCGAGAGCGCCCACACGTCGTCGTCCGCGCCGGCCGGGAGTTCGTAGCCCTCCTCGATGCCGTTGAGGCCCGCCGCCAGCAGCACCGCGTACGTCAGATACGGGTTGGCTCCGGAGTCGATGGAGCGGACCTCGACCCGGGCCGAGCCCGTCTTGCCCGGCTTGTACATCGGGACACGGATCAGCGCCGAGCGGTTGTTGTGGCCCCAGCAGATGTACGAAGGGGCCTCGCCGCCCGCGCCCGCGCTGCGGGCAGAGCCGCCCCAGATGCGCTTGTAGGAGTTGACCCACTGGTTCGTCACGGCCGAGATCTCCGCGGCGTGGTTGAGCAGGCCGGCGATGAAGGAGCGGCCGACCTTGGAGAGCTGGTACTCCGCGCCCGACTCGTAGAAGGCGTTCCGGTCGCCCTCGAAGAGGGAGAGGTGGGTGTGCATCCCGGAGCCGGGGTGCTCGCTGAACGGCTTGGGCATGAACGTCGCCTGGACGCCCTGCTCCAGCGCGACCTGCTTCATCACCAGGCGGAACGTCATGATGTTGTCGGCCGTCGAGAGCGCGTCCGCGTACCGCAGGTCGATCTCCTGCTGGCCCGGCGCGCCCTCGTGGTGGCTGAACTCCACCGAGATGCCCATGGATTCGAGCATGGTGATCGCCTGACGGCGGAAGTCCATGCCGACGTTCTGCGGGGTGTGGTCGAAATATCCGGAATTGTCCGCAGGGGTCGGCCGAGTGCCGTCCAGCGGCTTGTCCTTCAGCAGGAAGAACTCGATCTCCGGATGGGTGTAGAAGGTGAAGCCCAGGTCGGAGGTCTTGGCGAGGATCCGCTTCAGTACGTACCGCGGGTCCGCGAAGGACGGCGAGCCGTCCGGCATCAGGATGTCGCAGAACATCCGCGCCGTGCCCGGGGCCTCGGCCCGCCACGGCAGAATCTGGAAGGTGCTCGGATCCGGCTTGGCGATCATGTCGGACTCATAGACCCGCGCGAAGCCCTCGATCGCGGAGCCGTCGAAGCCGATGCCTTCGTCGAACGCCTGCTCCAGCTCGGCCGGGGCCACCGCGACCGACTTCAGGAAGCCGAGCACATCGGTGAACCACAGGCGCACGAAGCGGATGTCGCGCTCCTCGAGCGTACGGAGCACAAACTCCTGCTGCTTATCCATTTCCACCCATCCTTGCTGGTCAAGCCGCCTGCTCCGTACGAGCATGCCACCCATGAGTTTCAGGCGCGTTGCGTGCCTCGTCCAATGGCCGCTGTACCGGCTGAGCCCATTGTGAGTCAGTGCGTGCCCTGAGACGACCCTGAGGTCCCCCGATCCCTCGCTTACGGGCCTTTCCCCGCGGTTACCGGCCCCCGTATGAGGTGCAGAACGCGCCCGCACACTACGATCTGCGGCCATGGGGGGTCCGCGGCTCAACCACATCGAGCGCACCGCGCGTCCCATGGCGCTGCTCAGTGCCGTGGCGACGCTCCTCGGCGCGCTCTTCATCTGTACGAGCCCCGCCGCGAGCCCGGCCGACCCGCACCACGCACGCGCCGCCTCCGCGATCACCGCGACCGCCGCGATATCCGCCTCGGACGCCGAGACCGCGTACACCTGCCCGTACGACAGGGGCGCCTGCGGGCTGATGCCGCTGGTCAAGCCCGCCGTGCTCACCGCGCCGCCGCTGGACGCCCCGCTCGATGCCGGGGCTCAGCCCTCGCACCTCGGCCCGCCGCCGCCCGCCTCCCGGCTGCCCCGCTCACAAGCGCTGCCGCGCGCCCCGGGTCTTCACGTTCTTCAAGTGCTGCGGACGTAGCAGGCCCCGCCTCCCCTCAGCCCCTTGATCACCGCAGATGATCACCGCAGACTTCACGAAGGACGACACCCCCATGGCTTCCCGCAACAACGACCGCCGGGCCCGAATAGAGCAGATGCGCCGCGCCGAACAGGCCCGCGAGCGCCGCAGCCGCATCATCACGATCGCCGTCAGCGGTGTCGTCGTGGCCGGTCTCGTCGGCTTCGGCGTCTTCGTACTGAACAAGGAGTCGGAGGAGAAGGAGCAGAAGGTCGCAGAAGCCAAGGCTCCCGTCACCGGTGAAAAGGCCTGGGACGCGAAGAAGCTCGGCCGCAAGCACGTCGACAAGGCGGTCACCTACCCGATGAAGCCGCCGGTCGGCGGCGACCACAACCAGGTGTGGATGAACTGCAACGGCGACGTCTACAAGGAGCCGGTCCCCGACGTGAACGCCGTGCACTCGCTGGAGCACGGCGCGGTCTGGGTGACGTACAACGACAAGGCTCCGGCCGCGGACGTGACCAAGCTGAGCGAGAAGGTGAAGAAGACGCCGTACTCGCTAATGAGCCCGGTCAAGGACCAGGCCGGCGCGATCATGCTGAGCGCCTGGGGCAAGCAGCTCACCGTCGACGGCGCGGACGACCCGCGCGTCAGCCAGTTCTTCACGAAGTACGTGCAGGGCGCACAGACGCCGGAGCCGGGTGCCGCGTGCACGGGCGGGATGGGCGCTCAGTGACCGGTCCGACCGGTCTGACCCGTACGCACTGGGCGGCGATCACGGCGGTCGTGCTCGCTCTGCTCTTCGCGGGGGCCGCCACGGTGGCCTCCGCGGGCGGCGGCGAGGACGCCAAGTCCCTTGCGCCGACGGCGACTTCGGCGGACGCGGGCTTCGCGCGCGACATGGCGGTCCATCATCAGCAGGCCGTGGAGATGTCCTTCATCGTGCGGGACCGTACGCAGGACGACGAGGTTCGACGGCTCGCGTACGACATCGCCAACACCCAGGCCAACCAGCGCGGCATGATGCTGGGCTGGCTGGACCTGTGGGGTCTGCCCAAGGTCTCCGCGGACAGCGAGCCGATGGCCTGGATGCAGAAGGACGAGCACGGCGCGCACGCCGGGCACAGCGCCGGGCAGCAGGCCGAGGACGGCTCACTGATGCCGGGCATGGCGAGCAGAGTGGACCTGGAGCGGCTCGGCAAGGCCGGCGGCAAGCAGGCCGAGATCGAGTACCTCCAGCTGATGATCAGCCACCACAACGGCGGGATCACCATGGCCGAGGGGTGTGTGAAGCGCTGCACCGTCGATACGGAGCGGAGTCTCGCCCAGGGGATGGTGGACGCCCAGCGCTCGGAGGTCGGCCTGATGGTCGACCTGCTGCGCAAGCGGGGCGCCGCCGCCCGCACCTGAAGTACAACCTGAGGCCTCACCCTCGCCCGAGGTCCTCGCCTGATCTCGTGTCAGGCGTCCGCCCCGGACGGCCGCCAGCTGATCCGGGGCGGACGGACCGACGCGCAGAGCGGCATGCCCTGCCCGTCCGTCAGCCCGAGCCCGGTCTCGACCGCGCCGCCGGACAGGGCATCGTCGGGCAGGTCGGCGAGGAAGAGCTTGGCCCGGCGGAACATCGCGAACTCGCCGCCGGGCGGAAGTTCGCCCCAGGTCAGATAGACGAAGCGCGCACCCCGCCGCCCCTGGACATAGGGGCCGCGGAAGTCGGCCGTGCCGTCGGACGCGGTGACCGTCTCGACGGGGATCTCGAAGACCGCCTCTGCCGCGTCGGCCGGCACCAGCTGGTCGGGCTCCTTGCCGCGCTGCGTACCTACGTGGATGTGGCGGTACTCGCCGCACGCGCTGCCGGGCAGCTCGCGGCCGGTGATCCTCAGGGTCAGCAGTGCCATGTCCCGGGCTCCTTCCACGTCTTCGGGCCGTCTTCGTACGGCCCCGTGTCGTCTTCCGTACGGGCATCGTGTCGTCTTCGCGTCGCAGCGGTCGCGTACTCCGAACGGCCCAACGACAATGGGTGCGCTGGGGGGCATACAGAACACATCGGACGCAGGAGGTAGGGCCCATGACCACCGCCAAAGACATCATGCACGCCGGGGCTCAGTGGATCCCCTCACACGAGACCCTTGACCGTGCGGCGCAGCTGATGCGCGAGCTGAATGTGGGTGCGCTGCCCATAGCCGACGCCGACGAACGACTCTGCGGCATACTCACCGACCGCGACATCGTGGTCGGCTGTGTGGCCCTGGGACACGACCCCGCGCAGATCACTGCGGGCGACATGGCCAAGGGCACGCCGCGCTGGGTCGAGGCCGGCGCGGACGTGGACTCGGTGCTGCACGAGATGGAGGACCACCAGATCCGGCGGCTGCCGGTGATCGAGAACAAGCGGCTGGTGGGCATGATCAGCGAGGCCGATCTGGCCCAGCATCTGAACGAAGAGCAGATCGCCGAGTGGGTCGAGCGCGTTTACGCCCACGCCTGAGGAGTACCGGAGCCTGGCCGGGCCTCGCGTAGGACCTGCCAGTCACCGCCGGTCCCGGGCCGGTCGAGAATCGCCCGGGCCACCACGTCCGGGCGGTCCAGCATCATCAGATGGCCCGCCGGTTCGACCGCCTCGAAGCGGGCGCCGAGCTGCCGGGCCAGTGCGCGCTGCCGCTCGGTCCAGCGTTCCCCGCCGGCTGCCGCGGCGAGCACCGTGACCGGGGCGTCCGGCAGGGCGTGGCGCTCGCGCAGGGCGAGGAGTTCGGCGGCGACCGCGAGGTAGTGGGTGTTCTCCAGGAGCGCGCCCTGCAGCACCCTGGACGTGGCGTAGCAGCGGCGTACGAGGGCGGCGGGGGCCGGGTCGCCGCCTGCGGCGCGGGAGAGGCGGACCACCGCGCGGCGGGTGAGCGGCCCGAGGGCGGCGGGCGCGCCCACGGCGGAAAGGGCGGCGCCGACACCGCGTGCCACCGCCGTACGGACCGCGGGCGCGGCGGGCATCCGCGCGTGCTCCTCGATGCTGGAGTCGACGAGCACGACAGCCGCGGTACGGGCGGGGTGCAGGCGGGCGAAGGCCTCCGCGTGGAACCCGGCGATCGAGTGCCCCACGACGGTGGCGGGCCCGTCCAGGCCGAGCGCCTCGAGCACGCCCGCGATGCGGTGGCCCTCCCCGGCTGCGGACGGCGCCACGGCGGCCGGGCCGCTCAGCCCGTGGCCCGGGCGGTCGAAGCGGACGACGGTGCGGTGCGGTGCGAGCAGCGGCACCACGGGGTCCCAGTCGAACCAGCTCATCGCGAGCCCGGCGCTCAGTACGCAGACCGGCCCGCTGCCTTCGACGACCACATGGTGCGGTACGCCGCCCACCCGTACGAACGTCACTGTCTGCCGCCCCTTCCTTCCCGCGCCTGGGACGGCGCGGGCACCGTCGGTCAGCCTGTCACGAACAGGTTCCGGGGCCGCTGCCCGGCCCCCGGTGAACGGGCACGTGGTGGCCACACGTCCGCGTATACCGGGCGGGGGTAAGCTGCGTCTCATGGTGATCACCCGGGGCGCGCGGTACGGACAGCTGCTGCTGTTCGTCGCGCTGCTGTTCGGCATCGCCACGATGCATACGGTGGGGCACCCTTCGGGCCACGGTTCGGGGCAGGGCCTCGACCGGGCATCGACGGTCGCGAGCGGTCACGGTGCGAGCCGGACGCCGGCGGTCGGGCCCGGGCACGGCCCTGGCCTGGCGTCGACGGCTGCCGACGGCCACGGCACGGGCAGCGGCATCGCAACTGGACACGACACCGGCACCGGCACCGGCACCGGCACCGGCACCGGGCAGGAATCCGGCCCGGGGCACGATTCCGGACGCGAGTCCGGCGCCGGGCACGATTCCGGCCACGTGCCCGACGCGCACGAGTCCGTCGAATCGCAAGCCCCCGGCCATCACGGCATGGACCCCGCGTCCGTCTGTCTCGCCGTCCTCGCCGCATGCGGCGTCGCCCTCCTCGTGACCCGGCTGGCGTCGCGCCGCCCGGCGGGCCCGGTGCTCGTGCCCGCCCTCGCCCGCGTACCGCACGCGCTGTGGGCGAACGGACCACCGCAGAAAGGCGTTCTCGCGAGGGTGTCGGTGCTGCGGATATAGGAGCGCGTCAATCGCCTGCGTCCTGTCGCAAGCGGTTCACGCGCTTCTCCGTTCACTCTTCGACACCCCCACGAGGTGCACACAGTCATGCGCACACACACCACGCGCCGCTCCGTGCTCGGAGCATCGATCGCCGCGGCCGGCATGGGAGTTCTGGCCGCCTGTACGTCCCCCGGAGCCGACGACGGCGGCCGCGGCGGCGGCCACGGCGCCGATCACGGCGACACCGGGCCCGCCGCCCCGGAAGGCTATGTCTCCCCCTACGGCAAGGAGGTCGCGACGGTCGAGGCCGGGCGTGGCTCCGGCCCCGAACGGAAGGTACGGGTCACCGCCACCGCGACCCCACTCGAGCTCGGCGGCGGCCTGACGGTCAAGTCGTGGGCGTACGGGGACCGGCTGCCCGGCCAGGAGGTACGGCTCACGGCGGGTGACACCCTCGCGCTCACCCTCGCCAACAACCTGCCGCAGGAGACCTCGCTGCACTGTCACGGCATCTCGATGCGCAACGACATGGACGGCGTGCCGGGTGTGACGCAGGCGCCGATCCGCCCGGGCGCGGAGTTCACGTACCGCTTCGTGGTCGCCGACCCCGGCACGTACTGGTTCCATCCGCACACGGGTGTGCAGCTGGACCGCGGTCTGTACGCCCCGCTGATCGTGGAGGACCCGAGGGAGCCGCTGTCGTACGACAAGGAGTGGGTGCTCCTCCTGGACGACTGGGTGGACGGGGTCGACGGCTCCACACCGGACGCGGTGCTCGCCGAGCTCCGCAAAGGCATGCCCCCCGGGCACAGCGGCCACGGGAGTGTGACACAGGCCAAGGCGACAGCGACGGCAACAGCATCGCCGTCGCCGGAGTCCCGCCCGTCCGGCCCGCCCCGGTTGCTGAGGGGCACCAAGAGCAACCTGCTGGGCGGTGAGGCGGGCGATGTCGACTACCCGTACTACCTGATCAACGGGCGTACGCCGGACGACCCTTCGCAGTTCGTCGCCAAGCCCGGCGACCGCATCCGGCTGCGCATCATCAACGCCGGCGGCGAGACGGCCTTCCGGGTGGCGCTCGGCGGCCACAAGCTGACGGTCACCCACACCGACGGCTTCCCCGTCCGCCCCGTCGAGACCGATGCCGTGCTCGTGGCCATGGGCGAGCGGTATGACGTGATGGTCACGGCGGAGGACGGGGTCTTTCCGCTCACCGCTCTCGCCGAGGGCAAGAAGGCCTCGACGATGGCCGTCCTGCGCACCGGCGGCGGGTCACTCCCCGAGCCTGACGTGCGTCCGGCGGAGCTGGACCGGAAAGTGCTGAAGTCGGCCGCCTTCCTCGAGCCCGACGAGTCCGTGGCCTTCTCCCGGCGCAGGCCCGACCGCATGATGAGGATCAAGCTGACCGGTGGCATGGAGCGGTACGACTGGGCCTTCGACGACAAGCCCTACTCCCCGAACGGGCTCTATGACGTCCGCGAGGGCGAGCGGGTCCGCATGGTGTTCATCAACGCCACGGATATGTGGCATCCCATCCATCTGCACGGCCACACCTTCGCCCTCGCGGGCATCAACGGGTCCGGCGCCCGCAAGGACACGGCGGCGGTCCTGCCGCACCGCAAGGTGACCATCGATTTCGACGCGGACAATCCGGGCCTGTGGATGCTGCACTGCCACAACATCTACCACTCGGAGTCCGGGATGATGACGACCGTCGCCTACCGCGAATAGTCCCTGGGGGGACCGGGCTCACCGGGGCCCGGTCCCCCGGCACTCCCGCTCCGGGGCGTGGGGCGTCCCACACCTCCCCGCCAGGACATCGCGTCAGACAGACGATTACACTGGGCGCGTGCCTCAACTACGCCTCGCTCTGAATCAGATCGACTCGACCGTCGGCGATCTCGCCGGCAACGCCGAGGCGATCGTGCACTGGACCCGGCACTCCGCCGAGCAGGGGGCGCATCTCGTCGCCTTCCCCGAGATGGTGCTGACCGGCTACCCCGTGGAGGACCTGGCCCTGCGGTCGTCCTTCGTGGACGCGTCCCGGGCCGCCCTGCGCGCGCTCGCCGTGCGGCTGGACGACGAAGGGTTCGGCGAGCTGCCGGTCGTCGTCGGCTACCTCGACCGCTCCGAGCGGGCCCAGCCCCGCTACGGGCAGCCCGCCGGCGCGCCGCAGAACGCCGCCGCCGTGCTGCACCGCGGCGAGGTGGTGCTGAGCTTCGCCAAGCACCACCTGCCCAACTACGGCGTCTTCGACGAGTTCCGCTACTTCGTGCCCGGCGACACCATGCCGGTGATGCGTGTGCACGGCGTCGACGTGGCGCTGGCGATCTGCGAGGACCTCTGGCAGGACGGCGGCCGCGTCCCGGCCACCCGGTCCGCCGGGGCCGGGCTGCTCCTCTCCATCAACGCCTCGCCGTACGAGCGCGAGAAGGACGACACCCGCCTGGAGCTGGTGCGCAAGCGCGCCCAGGAGGCCGGCTGCACCACCGCGTACCTCGCGATGATCGGCGGACAGGACGAGCTGGTCTTCGACGGCGACTCGATCGTCGTCGGCGCCGACGGCGAAGTCATCGCGCGCGCCCCGCAGTTCGCGGAGGGCAGCGTCGTCCTGGACCTGGAGCTCCCGGCGGCCGGTGGCATCCCGTCCGGTGTGGTCGACGACGGGCTGCGGATCGAGCATGTCGTCATCTCCGAGGAGCCGCTGCCCGCGTACGAGGCCGAGCTGTCCGGCGGCTACGCCGAGCGGCTCGACGACGACGAGGAGATCTACTCCGCGCTGGTCGTGGGCCTGCGCGCGTACGCCGCCAAGAACGGCTTCCGGTCGGTGCTGATCGGGCTGTCGGGTGGCATCGACTCGGCGCTCGTCGCCGCGATCGCCTGCGACGCGCTGGGCGCGCAGAACGTGTACGGCATCTCCATGCCGTCGAAGTACTCGTCCGACCACTCCAAGGGCGACGCGGCCGAGCTGGCCCGCCGTACCGGGCTCAACTTCCGTACCGTGCCGATCGAGCCGATGTTCGACGCGTACATGAGCTCGCTCGGCCTGACCGGTCTCGCCGAGGAGAACCTCCAGTCGCGGCTGCGCGGCACCACGCTGATGGCGCTCTCCAACCAGGAGGGCCACATCGTGCTCGCGCCGGGCAACAAGTCCGAGCTGGCGGTGGGCTATTCGACGCTGTACGGCGACTCCGTCGGCGCGTACGGGCCGATCAAGGACGTCTACAAGACGACGGTCTTCCGGCTCGCGAAGTGGCGCAACCGCGCCGCCGAGGAGCGAGGCCACACCCCGCCGATCCCTGAGGCGTCCATCACCAAGCCGCCGAGCGCGGAGCTTCGTCCCGGCCAGGTCGACACCGACTCGCTGCCGGACTACGACGTACTGGACCGGATCCTGGAGCTGTACGTCGACCGGGACCAGGGCAAGGACGCGATCGTCGCGGCCGGTTTCGACGAGGAACTGGTGGCGAAGACGCTGCGGATGGTGGACACGGCGGAGTACAAGCGGCGCCAGTACCCGCCGGGCACCAAGATCTCGGCGAAGGGCTTCGGCAAGGACCGGCGGCTGCCGATCACGAACCGCTGGCGGGAGACGACGAGCTGACCTGACGCTCCGGACGGGGGCTGCCTGCGGCGACGACGCGGGAGGCCCCCGTTCGCGTACGGTCGAGCAGGCCTGCCGTCACCGCGATCGCCAGGCCCGCCGCCGCGAGGACGGCGCCGACCGTGGCCGGCGAGCTCCAGCCCCAGCCCGCCGCGATGGCCGCGCCGCCGAGCCAGGCGCCGCCCGCGTTGGCGAGGTTGAAGGCCGAGTGGTTGGAGGCGGAGGCCAGCGTCGGGGCGTCCTGCGCCTTCTTCATGACCAGCATCTGGAGCGGTGTGGTGGTCATGAAGCCGACCGCGCCGAGCACCACGACCGTCACCAGGGCCGCCCACTGGATGTGCACGGTGAAACGGAAGGCCACCAGCACCAGCGCGAGCGCGGCCAGCGACCCGTACAGCGTGGGGCGCAGCGCCCGGTCGGTGAGCGGGCCGGCCGCGAGTGCGCCGAGCGTCATGCCGATGCCGAAGAGGGCGAGGACCAGGGTCACGGAGGATTCGCCGAAGCCCATCACCTCGGTCGTCATGGAGGCGAGGTAGGAGTAGACCGCGAAGACGCCGGCGAAGCCGAAGACCGCGGTGAGCAGGCCGAGGAGCACCTGACGGTTGCCGAGCGCCCGCAGCTCGCGGCCCACGCTCTGGTGCGCGTCCACGGGCACGTACGGAATGAGCCGGGCGAGCGCGGCCATCGCGACCAGGCCGATCACCGTGACGACGAGGAAGGTGGCGCGCCAGCCGAGGTGCTGGCCGAGGAGCGTCGCGGCCGGTACGCCGACGATGTTGGCGACCGTGAGGCCGAGGAACATCGTGGCCACCGCGCGCGCCTGCCGCCCGTCCGCGACCAGCCGCGCCGCGACGACCGCGCCGACGCCGAAGAAGGCGCCGTGCGGCAGCCCGGCGAGTACGCGGCCCGCGATCAGCCAGCCGAAGCCGGGAGCGAGGGCGGATGCCAGGTTGCCGACCGTGAACAGCGCCATCAGCAGCAGGAGCATCCGCTTGCGCGGGATGCGGGAGCCGAGGGCGGTCAGCAGCGGGGCGCCGATGACGACGCCGATCGCGTACGCCGATACGAGGTGGCCGGCCGTGGGGACGGAGGTGTTCAGGTCGTCGGCGACATTGGGCAGCAGGCCCATCATCACGAACTCGGTGGTGCCGATGCCGAAGGCGGAGACGGCGAGCGCGAGCAGCGCGAGGGGCATGGAGTGCCTTTCCGAAGTTAGTTCTCCTTCGAAACAAATGCTCGCACGCCGATTGTTCCCACGGATGAACACGTGGTTGCCGTCACATAACTGGGGTCTCCGCCCCCAGCCCCCCCCCCGCGCCTCAATCGCCGGCGGGGCTTTTTTCGGGGCTCCGCCCCGCACCCCGCTCCTCAATCGCCGGAGGGGCTTGAAAGCCCGGCCGAACCTTGAGTTTCCGCCGGACGGGCGGAACTCGTAAGCCCGTTGGGGGTCCCCCCGGACGAAGTCTGGGGGAGATTGAGGACAACGCCCGAAGGGCGTACGGGGGTCTGGGGCGAAGCCCCAGTTACGGGAAGGGGGCGGGTAGGGGAAAGGTCACATCTTGATGCGCGCCGCGATCGGCAAGTGGTCGCTGTCCGTCTGCGGCAGCGTCCAGGAGGAGACCGGCTCGACGCCCCTCACCATGATCTGGTCGATGCGGGCCATCGGGAACGACGCGGGCCAGCTGAAGCCGAAGCCGTCGCCCGCCGCGCCCTGCGTGGAGCGCATCTGGGAGGTGACGGCGTTCAGGGAGCGGTCGTTCATAGTGCCGTTGAGGTCGCCGAGCAGCACGACCTTGCCGACCCGTTCGTGGGCGATGGCCTCGCCAAGCGCGTCGGCGCTGTTGTCGCGCTGGTTGGCGGTGAAGCCTGCGTTGAGCTTGACGCGTACGGACGGCATGTGCGCGACGTAGAACGCGACCGCGCCCTTCGGCGTCTGCACGGTGGAGCGCATCGCGCGCGTCCAGCCCATCTGGATGTCCACGTCCGCGGTGTCGGTCATCGGGTACTTGCTCCAGAGCCCGACCGTGCCTTCCACCGAGTGGTACTTGTACGTCCCTGCCAGCGCCTTTTCGTAGGTGGAGACCTGACCGACCGGCAGTTCCTGCAGCGCGACCACGTCCGCGCCCGAGGCGGCGACCTGCTTTGCGGTGCCTTCCGGGTCTGGGTTGCCGGCGTTGACGTTGTGCGTGGCGACGGTCAGATCGCCGCCTGCGCCCGACTTGTCGCTGAACATCAGCCCGCCGAAGAGGTTGAGCCAGACAACGGCCGGGAGGAGCAGGGCGATCAGCGCGATGGCCGAGCGCCGCAGCACGGCGACGACGAGGATCACCGGGATGAACGCGCCGAACCACGGAAGGAACGTCTCTGTGAGGCTGCCCAAGTTGCCGATCCGGTTGGGGATCTGCGCGTGCAGGATCATCAACAGGGCGATGAGGACGGCGAAGCAGGCGAGGACGACGCCGCGCCGCCAGATGCCGCGGTCGCCGCGCCAGCGCTGGAGCAGGCTCCGGACCCGTGTTCCGGCGCGCCCGGCCTGGGGGCTGCCGTTGGTGCCGTTGGCGGTCTCCGTCTTGTACGCCTGCGCCATGGAGCTGTCCTCACTGCCTTGCTGTCACGCCTCGCCGTCGACACTAGGCGATGGGAGGTGTTTTCCTCACCGTCGCCGGACGGCCGTTCTGCCCCGATGACGACAGGGCGGCGCACGGGGTTCCTCGTAACGGGCCAGGTGGGGACGCTGTGACAGAACGCGCATACTTCGGACTTGCCCCTCGCCGGGCATACAGAGGGAGGTCAGAAGGGCGTCAGCAGGGGCGTCAGCAGGGGCGTCAGTGGCGCGGGCCTTCCGCGGGGCGCAGGCCCTCCAGCACGGCGTCGACGATCCGTTCCGCGCTGCCCTCCTCCGGCGTGCCCCCGGGGCGCAGCACGGTCCGTACGAGCATCGGGCCGACGAAGAGATCGCCGAGCAGATCGAAGTCGATGTCCGCGCGGATCTCCCCGTTCGCGACACCACGGCGCAGCACTTCGTCCATCCGCTCGCGGCGGGGGGCGATGGAGGTGCGGTGGTACATGTCCCACAACTGGGGATAGCTCTGCATCTGCGCGAAGACGTTGTGCAGGAGGGCGGAGGAACGTTTGGCGAGGCCGCGTCGGCGCAGCATCTCGATCATCGCGACGAGGTCGTCACGTATGGAGGTGCCGGGCAGCGGCGGGTCCACGGGCTCCATGGAGCGGACGACGTCGACGAAGAGGGCCTCTTTCCCGTCCCAGCGGCGGTAGATGGTGGCTTTGCCGACACCGGCGGTGCGGGCGATGCGCTCGATGGAGAGCTCGGAGAAGGGCACGCCGTCTTCGAGAAGCCGCACAACGGTCCCGACTATGGCCTGCTCGACGGCCTCACTGCGGGGCCGCCCACGCCGCCCGGCGACTGGGGCGCCGCGGGGCGGCTCGGGCCCGACAGCCGGGGGCTCGCCGCCCTGGCCGCCGTTGTCCTGCTGGTCCCTCACCGGCACGTCCGGTCCGCCTCTCGCCCTCGTCATCGCCGGCAATTCTCGCTGACGGGCCGCGGGCCGTCGGGCAGCGTCCGCCCCGGCCCGTGTTCGGCGCTCTCCAGCTCCGGCCCGCGGTCCGGCGTCGGCCCGGCGTCCGGCGCCGGCTCCTTCATCCGGCCGTCCGGCATGAAGAACGCCACCACCAGCGCGCCGATCAGCGCCACCCCCGCCGAGGCCATCGCCGTCAGATGCATCGCGTGCAGGAACGCCTCGTTCGCCGGCACGATCAGCGCCTTGCCCGCCGGGCCGAGTCTCTCCGCGGCCGCGAGCGTCGCCTCGATCGATTCACCCGCGGCCTGCCGGGCGCCGATCGGGACAGCTGAGAGGTGCCCCTCGATCGCACCCCGGTACTGCGTGGACAGCAGCGAACCGAGCACCGCGACACCCAGTGCCCCGCCGACCTGGCGGAAGGTGTTGCTGACCGCAGAGCCGGACCCCGCCTTCTCGCGGGGCAGCGACTGCATCACCGAGACCGTCACCGGGGGCGTGATGAGCGCCATCGCAGAGCCCTGCACGAAGAGGACCGCTTCGATCACCCACAGCGGGGTCGAGGCGTCGAACATCACGAAAGCCCCCAGCACCATGGCGACCAGCAGCATGCCGACCGTGCACACCGTCCGCGCCCCGAACCGGTCGACGATCAGCCGCGCGCGCAGCGAGACAACCATCTGCGCCACGGCCAGCGGCAGAATGAGCAGGCCCGCTTCCAGCGCGCCGTAGCCGCGCACGCTCTGCAGATAGAACGCGGAGAAGAAGGTCACGCCCGTCAGCGCGAAGAAGACCAGCGCGATCGCCGTGACCGCCGCCGCGAAGGCGGGCCGCTTGAAGTACGTGAGGTCGATGGCCGGATGGTCGCTGCGCCTCTCGTGGAGTACGAACCAGACGAGTACCACCAGACCGCCCAGCATCGGCAGCAGCACGGACGGCGTCGAGAAGTCCGCCAGCTCGCCGCCGCGGATGATGCCGTACACCAGCAGGATCAGGCCGATGACCGACAGCATTACGCCGATCGGGTCCATACGCCCGGGGTTCGGGTCCCTGGAGTCCGGCAGGAGCAGCGCCGTCGCGATCAGCGCGACGACCACGACCGGCACGTTGACCAGGAAGATCGAGCCCCACCAGAAGTGCTCGATGAGCAGCCCGCCGGTGATCGGGCCGATGGCCATGCCGACGCCGACGCTGCCCGCCCAGATGCCGATGGCCCTGGGCTGCTCCTGGGGCTCGAACACGTCCATCAGCACGGCGAGGGTCGCCGGCATCACGCAGGCCCCGCCGAGGCCCATCACCGCGCGGTACGCGATGAGCTCGCCGGGCGAGCCGGCGAACGCCGCGAGGGCCGAGCCCGCGCCGAAGACCGCGACGCCGAAGAACAGCACCTTCTTGCGGCCGATGCGGTCGCCGAACAGGCCCGCGGTGAACAGCAGCGCCGCGAAGACGAGCGTGTAGGAGTTGATCGCCCACTCCAGCTCGCTCTGGGTCGCGCCGATGCCGGCGGGCTCGGGGCTGGCGAGCGTTCTGACCGCCACATTCAGGATCGAGTTGTCCAGCACGACGATGAGCAGGCTGAACATCAGGACGGTGAGGATCGCCCAGCGCCGCCGGTGGACGGCCTCGGGTATGCGGGGTGGGGCAGGTGGGCCGGACGGAGTCGACATGATCCCCTGCCTAGCCTAATTTCGATACGAGACCGTCTCGTATAGGTCACTCTACCCAACGTACGGGTCCCCTTCCGCCGGAGCGGCACGAGGTGCCACCATGGGGGTGATCCGGGGACGCCGTGAGGGCGCCTCGAGATGACGAAGGAGCCGTTAGCCATGACGCTTCAGGCTGCCCAGAAGCCCACCGACAGCAGCAAGGCGCTGTACGGCGGTAAGGGCACTCGCCGTATCACCGTCCACGACCTCGCCGCCGCCAAGGAGCGCGGTGAGAAGTGGCCGATGCTCACCGCATACGACGCGATGACCGCGTCCGTCTTCGACGAGGCCGGCATCCCGGTCATGCTCGTCGGCGACTCCATGGGCAACGTCCATCTCGGCTACGAGACCACCGTCCCGGTCACGATGGACGAGATGACGCTGCTGTCCGCCGCCGTCGTACGGGGCACCAGGCGGGCTCTCGTCGTCGGCGACCTCCCCTTCGGCTCGTACCAGGAAGGCCCCGTCCAGGCCCTGCGCAGCGCCACCCGGCTGGTCAAGGACGCGGGCGTCGGCGCGGTCAAGCTGGAGGGCGGCGAGCGCTCGCTCGGGCAGACCGAACTGCTCGTCCAGGCAGGCATCCCGGTCATGTCGCACCTCGGCCTGACCCCGCAGTCCGTCAACACCATGGGCTACCGCGTCCAGGGCCGCAGCGACGAGGCCGCCCATCGGCTGGTCCGCGACGCCAAGGCGGCGCAGGACGCGGGCGCGTTCGCTGTCGTCCTGGAGCTCGTCCCGGCCGAGGTCGCCGCCGAGATCACCCGCAGCCTGCAGATCCCGACCATCGGTATCGGCGCGGGCCCCGACACGGACGCCCAGGTCCTCGTCTGGACCGACATGGCCGGTCTGACGGGCGGCAAGGTGCCGCGCTTCACCAAGCAGTACGCCAACCTGCGCCAGACGCTCGGCGACGCCGCGAAGGCCTTCGCCGACGACGTCGTCGGCGGTGCGTTCCCGCAGGAGGAGCACACCTTCCACTGAGCACCACCCACCGGCCACCCCCGGCACAGACGACAGCCCGCCGACATCCCCCATCGGCGGGCTGTCGGCGTGCGGAAGACCCCCGAGGGGCCCCGGCGTAGCCTGGAATTGACACTCGGGGCCGCTCACTCTCCGCCGGGAGGCGGATGACCATGACCGGAATCGTTTCCAGGAACTTCGACTCGGCCGACGAAACCCGGCCCTTCGAAGAGGGCAAGGGGAAGGTGGCCCTTCTCACCACCGACCAGGGCCCGGTGGGCAGGGCCGTGTTCGAGCCGGGCTGGCAGTGGTCCAAGCACGTCAAGCCCATTGCGGGCACCGAGAGTTGTCAGGCCGCTCACGTCGGGTACGTCATCAGCGGGAAGATGACGATCGTCATGGACGACGGCGAGTCCGTGGACACCGGACCCGGCGACTTCCTCTCCATCGCACCCGGCCATGACGCGTGGGTGGTGGGGGACGAGCCGTGCGTCTTCCTCGACTGGGCCGGTTTCGGGGACTACGCCAAGCCCGCGTAGCTCTGCTCCTCGTGCAGTTTCACGGGGCCTGACCAGCTACTCCCCCATTGTCGGTGCGGCTGTCACCGGCTTGTCGGTGATCTGTCGGCAGTCTGTCGGTGGCGGCTGGAACCGTGTAGGGCATGACGCGAATCGACAAGAACGCCGTCGAGGTACGAGGCCTCGTAAAGCATTACGGCGAGACGAAGGCGCTGGACGGGGTGGACCTGGACGTGCGCGAGGGCACGGTCCTCGGCGTCCTCGGCCCCAACGGCGCCGGCAAGACCACACTCGTACGCTGCCTCTCCACCCTCGTCGTCCCGGACGCCGGCCATGCCGTCGTCGCCGGATACGACGTGGTGAGGCAGCCGCGGCAGCTGCGCCGCACCATCGGCCTCACCGGGCAGTACGCCTCGGTCGACGAGAAGCTGTCCGGCTGGGAGAACCTCTACATGATCGGGCGGCTGCTCGACCTGTCCCGCAAGGACGCCCGCCGCCGCGCCGACGAGATGCTGGAGCGCTTCTCGCTCACCGAGTCCGCCAAGCGGCCCGCGATGCAGTACTCCGGCGGCATGCGGCGGCGGCTCGACCTGGCCGCCTCGATGATCGGCAGCCCGGCGGTGCTGTGCCTGGACGAGCCGACGACGGGCCTGGACCCGCGGACCCGTAACGAGGTCTGGGACGAGGTGCGGCGGATGGTCGCGGACGGGGCGACCGTACTGCTCACCACCCAGTACATGGAGGAGGCCGAGCAGCTGGCGAGCGAGCTCACCGTCATCGATCGCGGCCGGGTCATCGCCAACGGCCGGGTGGACGAGCTCAAGGCGAAGGTCGGCGGCCGCACCCTGCAGATACGGCCCAGCGATCCGGCGCAGCTGTCCGCGATGGCGGAGGCGATCGCCGCCGCCGGCCTCGACGGGCTCGCGGGGGCGCGTGCCGTCCCGGACGAGGGGCTGCTGTACGTGCCGATCCTCAGCGACGAGCAACTGACCGCGGTGGTCGGCCTGCTGGGCGCCCGCGGCTTCGGCATCGCGCACATCGGCACCCATCTGCCCAGCCTGGACGAGGTGTTCCTGGCGATCACCGGCGAGAAGACCCTGGCGTCGGAGATCTCCGACACGATTCCCGAGGAGGTCGCGGCATGAGCGCGGCGACGATCAGTGCTGCGCCGGCCAAGGCGCTTCCCGGCGAGGGCCGGATAGGCCTGCGGGCCAATGCGCGGCACATCGGCGCGCTGGTGCGCCGCAACGTCATGCAGATCAAGCAGGACCCGGAGTCGATGTTCGACGTCCTGCTGATGCCGGTCATCTTCACGCTGCTGTTCGTGTACGTCTTCGGCGGGGCGATCTCCGGCAAGGGCAACCAGCAGGAGTACGTGAACTATGTGATCCCCGGCCTGATGGCGATGATGGGCATGAACATCGCCATGGCCGTCGGAACCGGCGTCAACGACGACTTCAAGAAGGGCGTGATGGACCGCTTCCGGTCCATGCCGATCGCCCGCTCCTCCGTCCTCGTCGCGAAGATCGTGGTCGAGATCGGCCGGATGCTGGTCGCCACCGCCATCCTGCTCGCCATGGGCTTCCTGCTCGGCCTGCAGATCCACACCTCGGTCCTCGGACTGGCCGCGGCGGTCGGCCTGTCCACGGTCTTCGGCGCCTCGCTGATGTGGATCTTCATTCTGCTCGGTCTCACCATGAAGACGGCCCAGGCCGTCCAGGGAGTGGCCATGCTCGTTCTGATGCCGTTGCAGTTCGGGTCGTCGATCTTCGCCCCGCCGACCACGATGCCCGGCTGGCTGCAGACCTTCACCGACTACAACCCGCTCTCCAACCTCGCGGACGCCGCACGGAATCTGGTCAACGGCGGCCCGGTCGCCGAATCCGTGTGGATGACGCTCGGCTGGGCTGCGGTCATCACGGCGGTCACGGCGCCGCTCGCGGTCGCCAAGTTCCGCAGGAAGACCTGATCCTGACGCAGGGTCACACGCTTACACCAGGGCGGCGGCCTCATCGAGCGTGAGGCCGCCGCCCTCGGCGTACGCCGCCTCGTAGGCGGCCTCGCCGAGCACGGCGCGCACCGCGGACTCGCAAGCGGCTCTGTTGTCCCGCTCGTACCGGGGCGCGAAGTGGCCGGGCGGCAGCAGGGCGTCGGACGCGCCGAGCAGCCGGGCCGCGTCCGGCGCGCGCTCCGTGCGGCCCAGGGCCAGCGCCCCGGCGGCAGTCACCAGGTACACCGACGGCATCTGTGGGGCGACCATCCGGGTCAGCGGATCCTGCGCCTTGACCAGTGCGGTACGCACCCGGTCCAGCGACAGCTCGTAGTGGCCGTCGAGGAAGTCCAGCCAGCCGAGGAAGCCGATCACCATGGCCTCGAAGATCGCGAAGGTGTTGGGCCTGAACTGCGCGAGCAGCACCTCGATCTCGGCGCGCGCCTCCTGGCCGCGGCCGGTGCGGCCCAGCCACAGCGCGAGCAGCAGCCGGGCCATGGCCGTCGACTCGTTCCCCACGCTCGTGCCCGTGGCCAGCACCTCGCGGATGAGCGCCTCGCCGCGCTCGCCCTCGCCCGTCTCCATCAGGTTGCCGCCGAGGCGGGTGCTCAGCACGGCTGTCTGGGCCTGGGCGCCGATCTGCTCCGCGTACGCGATGGCGGCCCTGAAGTCCTCGGCGGCGAGCAGGTATTCACCGCGCCGCTCGTGCGCCTCGCCGCGTGCGGACAGGGCCTCGGCCGCGCCCCAGGCGTCGCCGAGCCGGGTGAAGATCTCCAGCGACTCGTTGGCGTCGGTGGCCGCGTCGCCGGCCCACTCACTGCGGTTGGCGAGGACATTGGCCCGCGTCTGGAGGGATGCGGCGAGCTCCCATTCGTATCCGTTTGCGCGGCAGGCCTCGACGGTCTCGTTCAGCAACTCCTTGAGCTGCTCGGTGTCCCCGGTGATCACGACGGCGTAGAACCAGAGCGATCCCGGGGGCCGGCAGGTCTGCGGCAGCCCGGGCCGGTAGACCTCGGTGACCCTGCGCAGCCGCTCCAGCCTCTGAGGCGAGGTCCACTCGTCGATGTCGTAGTCCATGAAGACCATCCCGATCAGCGCCGAGCAACGCCTGGCCTCCTGCAGCAGCTCGGGCGACATGGGCGGCGGCGCGTCCGTGAAGCGCTCGAAGACCGGCGGCGCGGGTGCGGTCGGCGGCGCGAACGGGTCGGGACCGAGTTCGCCCGCGGCGGTGGTCCAGTGCCTGGCCTCGGTGCGCAGATCCTTCATCTGCCAGTACCAGGCCAGCGAGAGGACGAGGTGGAGTGTCTCCTGCTCGTCGCGGGCGGCGACGGCGCGGCGCAGCGCGGTGCGCAGATTCTCGTACTCCAGCTGCAGCAGGTCGACGGCGGCGCGCTGGCCGTGGCCGTGCAGGAGGGGGTCGGTGGTGCGGGCCAACTCCCGGTAGTAGAGCAGGTGCTGCCGCTCGACCGCGGTGCGCTCTGCGGCCTCGTCGAGCCGCTCGGCCGCGTACTCGCCGACGGTTTCGAGGAGGCGGTAGCGCATCTGCCCGTCGGGCGTCGGGGCGGCCACGACGAGGGACTTGTCGATGAGCGAGCCGAGCGCGTCGGCGACGTCCAGGCTGCCGCGGTCCTCGCCGGCGTCCGCGCAGACCGCCTCCGCGGCGGAGAGGTCGCAGCCGCCCGCGAAGACGGACAGCCGCCGCAGGACAGCGCGTTCGGCGTCGTCGAGCAGGTCCCAGGACCAGTCGACGACGGCACGGAGCGTCTGCTGGCGCGGCAGTACGGTACGGCTTCCGCTGGTCAGCAGGCGGAAGCGGTCGTCGAGACGGTCGGCGATCTGACGCGGGGTGAGCATCCGGAGCCGAGCGGCGGCGAGTTCGATGGCGAGCGGCAGTCCGTCGAGGCGGTGGCAGATCTCGGCGGCCGCGGCGGCGGTGGCCTCATCGGCGTCGATACGGAAGCCGGGCCGGGCGGCGGCGCCGCGGTCGGCGAGCAGCTTCAGCGCCATCGGGTCGGGCAGCGGGTCGACCGGGCGCACCAACTCGCCGGGTACGCCCAGCGGTTCACGGCTGGTCGCCAGCACCGTGACGCCCGGGCAGCTCTCCAGCAGCCGCTCGGCGAGCGTGGCGGCGGCGCCGACGACATGCTCGCAGTTGTCGAGGAGCAGCAGCATGCGCCGGCGTGAGCAGTGCTCGGCCAGCCGCACCAGGGGGTCGTCGCTGTGCCGCTCGGCGGCCCGCAGCTCCTCGGCACCGGCGCCGCGCAGCACGGTCTCGCGGGCGCCGAGCGCGGTGAGGACGGCCTCTGGCACGGTCTCGGGGTCGTCCACGGGCGCGAGTTCGGCCAGCCAGACGCCGTCGGGCCAGGGGTTCTCCCGCTCCCCCGCCCCGTCGACGGCCCGCTCTGCGGCCTCTTGCGACAGCCGGGTCTTCCCGGCCCCGCCGGGCCCGAGCAGCGTGACGAGCCGGGCGTGGCGGAGGTCGTCGTGGATGGCGTGGATGTCGGCGTCACGCCCGACGAAGGAGGTAAGCCGGGCCCGAAGGTTCCCGCGTCTACCCCGCCCGGGGCTCCGCCCCGGACCCCGCGCCTCAATCTCCCCCAGACTTCGTCCGGGGGGACCCCCAGAGGCTCCAATGGAGCCCGTCCGGCGATTGAGGACACGCCCGGAGGGCGTACTGGGGGTCCCCCCACGCCCGCAGGGCGTAGGGGGCGGGTCTGGGGGCTTGCCCCCAGTTACGGGATGGGGCGGGGTGGGGGAAAGCAACTCCGCGTGCAGCGCGCGCAATTCGCGGCCAGGGTCCGCCCCCAAGCGATCCGCGAGTTCGCGGCGCACGCCCTCGTACGCGGTCAGCGCCTCCGCCGCACGCCCCGCGTCCCGCAACGCCCGCAGCCGCAGCACCTGCAGCCGCTCGTCCATCGGGTGCTCCTCGCACAGCGCGGCGAGCTCCGGCAGCGCCTCCTCCGCCCGGCCGAGCGCCAGCGCCGCCGCGAGGCGTGCGCGGCGGGCGTCCAGCCGACGGGCCTCCCAGCGCGCGGCCTCGGCCGTACGGTCGGGCAGATCGGCCAGCACCGGCCCCTGCCACAGCGCGAGCGCGTCGTCCAACAGCGCCGCCGCCTTCACCGCGTCGCCCTCTTCCAGCGCCCGCGCCCCCTCCCCCGCACGCCGGTCGAAACGGTGCAGGTCCACATCGTCACTGTCGGCACACAGCCGGTAACCTCCGCCGGCGGCCGACGCCACCGCCGCATGCCCCAGCGCCCGCCGCAGCCGCCCGACGAGCGCCTGCACCGCGCCCCCCGCGTCGGCCGGCGGATCGCCGGCCCACACCTCGTCGACGAGGACGCCGACCGGGACCGTACGCCCCGGCCGCAGCGCCAGTACCGCCAGCAGCGCGCGCAGCCGCGCACCGCCGAGCGCGACGGACGTGCCGTCGTCGTGGAGAGCCTGAGTGGTGCCGAGTACCCGATAGTGCACCCGCCCATTGTCACTGGTGGGCAACCGGACCCGCGCAGCAATAACCGGCGGGAACCAGGGCAGCAGGAACCAGGCCGCATCCACGGGACGTTCACCCCACGCCACCGGTACGGTCGATCCGCACGTCCCTCCCCCTACGCCCTGGCGGGCGTGGGGGGACCCCCAGTCTTCAGGAGCCGCGCCCATGACCACCGCCACAAGCCGCCACAGCGACCGGAGGATCAGCCCGGTCTTCCTCGGAATCGCCGCCGTGATGGCGGTGACCGGCTGGGCGGTGTGGACGGACTTCGCGGCAAGCCCGGGGATCGCCGTGTTCCTGTTCGTCACCGCGGCATGGATCGTCTCGCTCTGTCTGCACGAGTACGCGCACGCCCGCACCGCGCTGCACAGCGGCGACATCTCAATTGGGACGAAGGGGTACTTGACGCTCAATCCCCTCGTTTACACCCATGCGATGCTCAGCATCGTGCTGCCCGTGCTGTTCGTGATCCTGGGTGGCATCGGTCTGCCGGGCGGCGCGGTCTTCATCGAGCGCGGCCGCATCACCGGGCGCTGGAAGCACAGCCTGATCTCGGCGGCGGGGCCGCTGACGAATCTGCTGTTCGCGGTCGTGTGCACCGCACCGTTCTGGCTGGGCGCGCTGGACGGGGTGCCGATGGTGTTCCGGTTCGCGCTGGCGTTCCTCGCGCTGCTCCAGATCACGGCCGCGATTCTGAACTCCCTGCCGGTGCCGGGCCTTGACGGCTACGGCGTGATCGAGCCCTGGCTCTCGTACAAGATCCGCCGCCAGGTCGAGCCGTACGCACCGTTCGGGCTGCTCGCCGTCTTCGGCATCCTGTTCATCCCCGAAGTGAACCTCGCGTTCTTCGGCGTGATAGACGCGGTGTTGAGCGGGCTCGGCGTGCATGAGGACTACAGCTACTGCGGCCAGGACTTCTACCAGTTCTGGAGCGACCGGAACCCCGGCTGTGAGGCGGTCGTCAGCCGGTAGTGGTCGTCAGCCGGTAGTGGTCTTCGCCCGGCGCAGGTAGTACCAGGTCATGTTGGAGGCAAGCCCCGCGAGCAGCACCCAGACGATGCCGAGCCAGCTGCCCTGCGCGAAGGAGACCACGGCCGCGACGACGGCGAGGGTGCAGACGATCAGGGAGTAGAGAGCGAGGCGGGGCATGGGGGTACGGCTCCTGTCGGGTGTTGTACGTCCCGCCCAGTGTCCCCCATGCCCCGTCGGCGACGGCACCGCCCACACGCCGGCGAGCGCACCGTCTACACGTCGGTGACGCGCAGACCCGCGTGCGCCTTGTAGCGGCGGTTCACCGAGATCAGGTTGGCGACCAGCGCCTCGACCTGGTGGGCGCCTCGCAGCCGGCCCGCGAAGACTCCGCGCATGCCGGGGATGCGGCCCGCCAGCGCCTGCACGATGTCGGTGTCCGCGCGCGACTCGCCCAGCACCATCACATCGGTGTCGATCTCCTCGACCGATGCGTCCTGCAGCAGCACGGCGGAGAGATGGTGGAAGGCGGCGGTCACCCGCGAGTCGGGCAGCAGGACCGCGGCCTGCTCGGCGGCGCTGCCCTCCTCAGGCTTGAGTGCGTACGCGCCCTTCTTGTCGAAGCCGAGCGGGTTGACGCAGTCGACGACGAGCTTGCCCGCGAGCTCCTTCTGCAACGTCTCGAGGGTCTTGGCGTGCCCTTCCCAGGGCACGGCCACGATCACCACGTCGCTGCGCCGCGCGCACTCCGCGTTGTCGGCGCCCTCGATGCCGAGGCCCAGCTCGGCGGCAGCGGTCTCGGCGCGCTCCACGGCGCGGGATCCGATGATCACCTTCTGCCCGGCCCTGGCCAGCCGGTACGCGAGCCCGCGGCCCTGGTCGCCGGTGCCGCCGAGGACGCCGACAACCAGGCCGGACACGTCGGGGAGGTCCCAGGGATCCTTGGCCGGGGCCTTCGGCGCGGTGCCTGCACTGTCAGTAGAAGTCATGGGCCCGACCCTACTTCCTGGTATGGGCACCCGAACGGGTGAGCCGCTCGCACCACAGCCCCGTCCGGCGCGGCTGGGGTGCAGGATGCGGGCCATGGATGCGGTACGCGTCGCGCTGCTGCGCGAGGTCCTGGCCGGCACGGGGTGGCCCGCGGCGACCCGGAGGTTCGCGGGGGTGCTGCGGTCCTCCGTCGTGCCGCAGGGCGGCGGGCTGCTGCTGGTGGGGACCGAGGAGTACGAGCCGTGGCATCTGGCCGCGCATCTCGTGGACGAGGCGGCCTGGTCCGGGCAGCCGGAGCTGACGCCGACGCTCGTACGGCACCGGGTGCGGCCCGGCGACCCTGCGCAGCTGGCGGTCGGCCTCGGCAGGCTGGAGGGGGCGCGGCGGGGCGAGACCCTGCTGGTGGTGGCGCCTGCGCGGCCGGACGCGGGTCTGCTGGAGCGGGTGCACGACGCGCGGCGGGCCGGGGCGACGGTGCTGGCGCTGGACGGCGGGGACCCCGAAGTGCACGGTCTGGCGCACGAGGCGCTGACGGTGGCGGAGCGGGCGGACGAGGTGGACATCGACACGGTGCAGCATCTGGTCAGCGCGGCGGCCGGGGAGAACAGCCTGCCGGTGGCGCGGGGACGGCGGAGATTCAGGGACCGGCTGTCGCGCCTCGCGGACCAGCTGACGTCGCCGCCGCCGACGCGCTGGTAGACCCCGCCACGCCGGTAAATCAAGTTGCTCGGGGCCACCACAGGCACGGACCATGGCACCTTGTGACCAAGACCTCCAGGCTCTCCGCGATCCTGCCCGACCTGTCGCCCTGGCGTTCGTCCCGCGACTTCCGGCTGCTGTGGATCCAGGGCATCGTCACCTATTTCGGCAGTTTCATGGCGATGGTCGCGCTGCCGCTCCAGATCAAGGACCTCACCGGGTCCCCGCTCGCGGTCGGCGTGATGGGTGCGGTGGAGCTGGTGCCGCTGGTGGTCTTCGGGCTCTACGGCGGGGCGCTGGCCGACGCGGTCGACCGCCGCAAGCTGATCCTCGGCACCGAGGCGGGTCTCGGCCTGCTGGCCGTGATCCTGCTGGTGAACGCGCTGCTCCCGGATCCGATGCTGTGGCCGCTGTACTTGGTCGCGGCCGGAGTCTCCGCGCTGGCCGGTCTGCAACGCCCGGCGCTGGACTCGCTGATGGCCCGCATCGTCCCGCACGACCAGCTCACGGCCGCGGCCGCGCTCAACGCGCTGCGCTGGCAGCTGGGCGCGATCGTGGGCCCGGCCCTGGCGGGTCTGGTGGTGGCGTACGCGGGTCATGCGCCGGCGTACGCGATCACGGTCGTCGGCTTCGTCGCATCCGTGCTGCTGTGCCTGCGGCTGGCCTCGGCCCCGCCGGCGCACGACGCGGAGAAGCCGTCGCTGCGGGGCATCGCGGAGGGGGCGCGTTACGCCTGGTCCCGTCCGGTGCTCCTGGGGACGTACGCGATCGACCTGGCGGCGATGTTCTTCGCCTTCCCGAACACGATCTTCCCGTTCCTCGCGGACGACCTGGACGCGGAGTGGGCGCTGGGCCTGATGTACGCGGCGGGCTCGGTCGGCTCGGTGCTGCTGAGCCTGACCAGCGGCTGGACGTCCCGGGTGCGGCGGCACGGCCTGTTCGTGGTCTTCGGCGCGGCAGGCTGGGGCCTGGCGATCGCGGCGGCGGGCTGGTTCTCGAACGTCTGGCTGGTGCTGCTGTGCCTGGCGTTCGCGGGCGCGGGCGACATGCTGAGCGGCCTGGGCCGCTCGACGATCTGGAACCAGACGATCCCGGAGGAACTACGCGGCCGTCTGGCGGGCATCGAAGTGCTCTCGTACAGCGTCGGCCCGCAGCTGGGCCAGGTCCGCGCGGGCGCGATGGCGGGCTGGACGGGCACGCGACCGGCGATCTGGAGCGGGGGCGTGGCGTGCGTGGCGGCGGTGGGGCTGCTGGCGGCGGCGCTGCCGAAGCTGCTGACGTACGACGCGGAGACGGACGAGGACGCGGTGCGAAGGCGCGCGCAGCGAGAGGCGGCCGCGGTCTGACCCGGGACTCCGCTTCCCGGCCCCACGGCTGGATATCCGGCGGGGCAAATTAAGCCCCGCCGGAGATTGAGGCGCGGGGTCTGGGGCGGAGCCCCAGCAGCACGGACCCGGTACCCGTTACACGGGGTCGTCGTCGGACGGGCGGGCGGCATCGTGCCAGCGGGGATCGTTCTCCCACTCCAGATTCCGCTCCCGCGCCGTCTCCATCGCGCGATCCGCCTCCCCGCGCGACGCGTACGGACCGAAGCGGTTCTTCGCAGGGCACTCCGGGCCCTCTTCGACCTTCTTGTGCTCGAGGCAGTAGTACCACTCGCCCGGCTTTCCGACCGTGCGCTTCTTGAACAGGGCCATCGTCGGCTCCTTCCTCTGGAGCCATGCTGCCCCATGGCCCCTGGTTAGACTCGCTGGCATGTCTGGCCAGTCGCTGCTCGTCCCAGGGGAGCTCTCTCCCATCCGCCCCGTCCCCGGAAACATCCCGCGCCCCGAGTACGTCGGGAAGCCCGCGCCCACCCCGTACACCGGGCCTGAGGTTCAGGACTCCGACACCGTGGAGCGGATGCGCATCGCGGGTCGCATCGCCGCGCAGGCGATGGCGGAGGCCGCCAAGCACATCTCGCCCGGCGTGACCACGGACGAACTCGACCGGGTCGCGCACGAGTTCATGTGCGACCACGGCGCGTACCCCTCCACCCTCGGCTACCGCGGCTTCCCCAAGTCCCTCTGTTCCTCGGTCAACGAGGTCATCTGTCACGGAATCCCCGACTCCACCGTGCTGCGCGACGGGGACATCGTGAACCTCGACGTCACGGCGTACATCAACGGCGTCCACGGC
This sequence comes from Streptomyces sp. NPDC002870, assembly GCF_042888505.1. Taxonomy (NCBI): domain Bacteria; kingdom Bacillati; phylum Actinomycetota; class Actinomycetes; order Kitasatosporales; family Streptomycetaceae; genus Streptomyces; species Streptomyces sp. NPDC002870. The sequence continues at coordinate 282,075 of NZ_JBIAPW010000001.1, read as the reverse complement.
GACAACAACGCCACCTACCTCTGCGGCGACGTCGACGAGGAGTCGCGGCTGCTGGTGGAGCGGACCCGGGAGTCCCTCAACCGCGCCATCAAGGCCGTCAGGCCCGGCCGCCAGGTCAATGTCATCGGCAGGGTCATCGAGTCGTACGCCAAGCGTTTCGGCTACGGCGTGGTCCGCGACTTCACCGGGCACGGGATCAATTCGTCGTTCCACTCCGGGCTGATCATCCCGCACTACGACGCCGCGCACGCGACCACCGTGATTCAGCCGGGCATGACGTTCACGATCGAGCCGATGCTGACACTCGGCACGCACGAGTACGACATGTGGGACGACGGCTGGACCGTGGTGACGAAGGACCGGAAGCGGACCGCGCAGTTCGAGCACACACTGGTGGTGACGGAGAGCGGGGCCGAGATTCTCACGTTGCCCTGACCGTCGAACCGGGTAGCGTTTTACCGACAGGCCGTCGGGAACACATTGACTTAGGCAAGCCTAAGTAGGAAGATCGGTGCCGGCAACCGTGAGTGCCTGCCCGTCGCCCGCTTCCGTTCCCGTCCCCATCGGTCCCAGGAGGCCCGCCTTGGACACGTCCTTCTCGACGCTCATCCGTGTTGCCTCGCACGAGCAGCACACGGAGGCGGAGACGTCGACCTTCATGAGCGATCTGCTCGGCGGCCGGCTCGGTGTGGCGGCGTACGCGCGCTACACCGAGCAGCTGTGGTTCGTGTACCGGGCGCTGGAGGAGGCCGCGGGGTCACTGAAGGACGACCCGGTGGCCGGGCCCTTCATCCAGCCGGAGCTGATGCGCACCGCCGAGCTGGAGCGCGATCTGGCGCATCTGCGCGGCGCGGACTGGCGCGAGGGGCTCGCGCCGCTGCCCGCGACCGCCGCGTACGCCGCACGGATCGCCGAGTGCGCGCGCAGCTGGCCCGCGGGGTATGTGGCGCACCACTACACCCGCTACCTCGGGGACCTGTCCGGCGGCCAGATCATCCGCGCCAAGGCGGAGCGGACGTGGGGCTTCGCACGCAACGGCGACGGGGTGCGGTTCTACGTATTCGAGCAGATCCCGAACCCGGCGGCGTTCAAGCGGGGCTATCGCGAGCTGCTGGACGCGGTGAACGCGGACGACCTGGAGAAGAAGCGGATCGTCGACGAGTGCAAGCGGGCGTTCGAGTACAACGGAGCGGTGTTCCGGGAGCTCGGGGCGGAGTTCCCGCTCAGCGCGTAGCAGGTACGGGAAGGGCAAGGGGAGCCGCGAGGCGTACGCGGCCGCCGATCTCGATGGTGTCGTCGGGGCCGGGAGCGGTCAGGATCTGCGACCCCCGGCCCTGAGTGATGTTCAGGGCCCGCCCCAGCTCGGCGGTGAGCAGCAGCGCGGCGGCGCCGGTCGCCTCGTCCTCGACGATGCCGTCGTCGCGCCGCGGGAAGGCGCGGGCGCGTACGCGTCCGGCGGCCTCGTCCTGCCAGGCCCAGGCGTAGAGCCAGCCTTCCCCAGGCGGCGGCGCGGGCAGCGCGTCGACCTCGGCCGGAGAGGCGTACCGCTCCAGCCGCCGCGGCGGCGCCCACTCGGCGCGCGCGGTGATCCAGGTGAACTCCCCGTCCTGCCGGGCCCATACCTCGCCGGCGGGCGGGTTGACCGTCTCCAGATCCAGCAGCCAGGCGGCGCCGACGAGAGGGTGCCCGGCGAAGGGAAGCCGGAGGCCGGGTGTGTAGATGTCGACGACGCCGCGCTCGGGGTCGTCGACGAAGACGGTCTCACTGAACCCGAGTTGGGCGGCCAGGGTCTGCCGGGACGCCGCGTCGGGGCAGGTGCGGCCGTCACGTACGACTCCGAGTGTGTTCCCGTGCCGGCCGTCGGGCCCGCAGAAGACGCTCAGTACGTCCAGTTCGTTCACTCCGGCATTCAAGCATCAACAGGTCCCACCACGCGGCGCCCCCGGCAGGTCGAGGTGCTGACGCATCCGCATTTTGAGAGCTACGTCACTGGACCCGCGGGTATGGGTGAGGTAAGCCTCGGTTAAGTTAGGTCAGCCTCACCTCCGTACCCCCGGTACTCGTCCTTTGTTGGAGCCCCTATGCGAGCCGTCCGTCTGTCCGTCGTCACCGCCGCCGCAACCGCCGCTGCCCTGACCGCCGTCACGGGCTGCGCCGAGAAGAGCGACGCCAAGGGCGGCGACGGTGGCATCGGCGTCACGGCGACGGACGACTCCTGCGAGGTGTCGAAGAAGGAGTTCCCGGCCGGCCATGTCGAGCTCGCCATCGAGAACAAGGGCTCCAAGGTCACGGAGGTCTACATCCTCTTCCCCGACGACCGCATCGTCTCCGAGCGCGAGAACATCGGCCCCGGCACCAAGCAGAAGCTCACCGCCGAGGTGAAGGCCGGTTCGTACGAGATCGCCTGCAAGCCCGGAATGAAGGGCGACGGCATCCGCCAGCAGGTCACCGCCACCGGCGACGGCAAGGTCGCCAAGCGCAGCCCCGAGATGGACGCAGCCGTCGCCGCGTACCGCAAGTACGTGCAGACGCAGGCACGAGACGCTGCCCAAGGCGAAGGTCTTCGCGGACGCCGTGAAAGCCGGCGACATCGAGGCCGCCAAGAAGGTGTACGCCGACTCCCGCATCGGCTGGGAGCGCACCGAGCCGGTCGCCGAGTCCTTCGGCGACATCGACCCGAAGGTCGACCTGCGCGAGGACGGCCTGGAGAAGGGCCAGAAGTGGACGGGCTGGCACACCCTCGAGAAGGCGCTGTGGCAGACCAAGAAGATCGGCCCCGCGGACAAGACCCTCGCCGACACCCTCATCACGGACCTGACGGCCTGGCAGAAGCGGGTCGGCACGGCCGAGATCACCCCGACCTTCATGGCCAACGGCGCCAAGGAGCTGCTCGACGAGGTCGCCACCGGCAAGGTCACCGGTGAGGAGGAGCGCTACAGCCACACCGACCTCGTCGACTTCAAGGCGAACGTCGAGGGTGCGCAGAAGTCGCACGAGCTGCTCAAGCCGGTCGCGTCGAAGAACGACCCGAAGCTTGTCGCCGAGCTGGACAGGCAGTTCGCGGCGCTGAACAAGCTGCTCGACAAGTACCGCAAGGACACCGCCTCTTACGAGTTCACGTCGTACGACAAGGTCGGCAAGGCGGAGCGCAAGGAGCTCAGCGACGCGGTCAACGCGCTCGCCGAGCCACTGTCCAAGCTCGCCGCCGCGGTTGTGAAGTAGAGGGGGCACTTCATGTCCGAGGAGACCAAAGGCATGTCCGCGGAGACCGCGAGCGTGCCCGAAGAGACCGCCAGCGCGTCCGAAGAGACGGCAAGCGCGTCCGGGGAAACCGGCAGGTCCGAGGAGAGCCGCAGGTCCGAGGAGAGCGGCGGCAACGCTCCATCCCGTCGTTCGCTGCTCGGCTGGGGCGGTGCGGGGCTCGCGCTCGGCGCCGCCGCGGCCGGCGGCGCGGCACTCGCCGTGGGCCGCGGCGACACCGCGGTGCGCGCGGCCGCGAGCGGCGCGGCCGTCCCCTTCCACGGCACTCACCAGGCGGGCATCGCCACCGCCGTCCAGGACCGCCTGCACTTCGCGACCTTCGACGTGAAGACGAAGGACCGCGCCGAGCTGATCCAGCTGCTCAAGGACTGGACGCGCGCGGCCGAGCGGATGACGGCCGGGCAGGCTGTCGGCGAGGGCGCGTACGGCGGTCTCGCGGAGGCCCCGCCGGACGACACCGGCGAGGCGCTCGGCCTCAAGCCGTCCCGGCTCACGCTGACCATCGGCTTCGGCCCGTCCCTGTTCGCCAAGGGCCGGTTCGGCCTTGAGGGCAAGCGCCCCGGCGCCCTGGTCGATCTGCCGAAGTTCCCCGGCGACAACCTCGATCCCGCGCGCAGCGACGGCGACTTGTGCGTCCAGGCGTGCGCGGACGACCCTCAGGTCGCGGTGCACGCGATCCGCAACCTCGCCCGGATCGGCTTCGGCAAGGTCGCGGTGCGCTGGTCGCAGCTGGGCTTCGGCAAGACCTCGTCGACGACGCCCGACGCGCAGACCCCGCGCAACATGATGGGCTTCAAGGACGGCACCCGGAACATCGCCGGGACGGAGACGGCCGAGCTCGACAAGCACGTCTGGGTCTCTCAGAAGGACGGTCCGGCCTGGATGACAGGCGGCTCGTACCTCGTCGCGCGCCGGATCCGGATGAACATCGAGACCTGGGACCGTACGCCGCTGAAGGAGCAGGAGGACATCTTCGGCCGGGACAAGGGCGAGGGCGCCGCGGTCGGCAAGGCCAAGGAGCGCGACGAGCCGTTCCTGCCCGCGATGCTGCCGACCGCGCATGTGCGGCTCGCGCACCCTGACACCAACGGCGGCGCGAAGATGCTGCGCCGCGGCTACTCCTTCACCGACGGCACGGACGGTCTGGGCCGCCTGGACGCGGGGCTGTTCTTCCTCGCGTACCAGCGCGACGTCGGCAAGGGCTTCGTCCCGGTGCAGCGCTCCCTGGCGGCGAGCGACGTCCTCAACGAGTACATCCAGCACGTGGGTTCGGCGCTGTTCGCGATCCCGCCGGGCGTCCGGGACAAGGACGACTGGTGGGGCCGGGCGCTGTTCTCCTGACCCGCCCGCCCGGAAAGGACCCGACGTGTTCGGCAACTACCTCATCGGCCTGCGCGAGGGCCTCGAAGCCAGCCTGGTCGTCTGCATCCTGATCGCGTATCTGGTCAAGACCGGGCGCCGGGACGCGCTGCGTCCGATCTGGCTCGGCATCGGGGTCGCGGTCGCGATCTCGCTCGGGTTCGGCTTCGCGCTCGAATACGGCTCGCAGGAGCTGACGTTCGAGGCGCAGGAGCTGCTCGGCGGCTCGCTGTCGATCCTCGCGGTGTGCCTGGTGACCTGGATGGTCTTCTGGATGCGGCGCACCGCGCGGCATCTGAGGTCCGAGCTGCACGGCAAGTTGGACGCCGCGCTGCAGATGGGTACGGGCGCGCTCGTCGCGACCGCCTTCCTGGCGGTGGGGCGCGAGGGCCTGGAGACGGCGCTGTTCGTCTGGGCATCGGTCCGGGCGGCCACCGACGAGAACAACAGCACGCAGGCGCCGCTGTTCGGCGTCCTGCTCGGCATCGCCACCGCGATCCTGCTCGGCTGGCTGTTCTACCGGGGTGCGCTGCGGATCAACCTGGCCAGGTTCTTCACCTGGACCGGCGGCATGCTGGTCGTCGTGGCGGCCGGTGTGCTGGCGTACGGCGTCCACGACCTGCAGGAGGCCCGCTTCCTGGGCGGTCTGGCGGACAAGGCATTCAACGTCAGCACGACGATCCCGCCGGACAGCTGGTACGGCACGCTGTTGAAGGGCGTCTTCAACTTCCAGCCCGACCCGACCGTTCTCCAGGTCACGGTGTGGGCGCTGTATCTGGTCCCGACGCTCGGGCTGTTCCTGGCCCCGGTAGGGTTCGGACGGTCAGTGGGGGCAAAGGAGCAGAAGGCAACCGATGAGAAGGCTGAGTCGGGCGGCGACAGGGCTCGCGGCGATGACGGTGCTGTGCCTGACGGCGAGCGGGTGCGTGACGGTGCACGGGGAGCTGGAGGTCGTACCGTCGGCGACGAAGTCTGAGGCCGCGCAGGCGCTCGAGGACTTCACCGACGCGTACAACAAGGCCGACAAGGCCTACGATCCGGCCCTGGACGCGGCGCATGTCACCGGTGCGCTCGGCGCGATCAACCAGGCCGGTCTCAAGGCGCGCAGCGTCAACTACCCGGACGGCAACCCGCAGCATGTGCCGCTGGAGCTGACGGACGCGAAGTTCGCAATCCCGAAGAAGGCGGGCTGGCCGCGGTTCTTCCTCGCGGACGTCGACTCCAACCGCGACCAGGACAAGGGCGCGCTGGACAACCGCTGGGTGCTGGTCTTCGTACGCAGCGACGTGGACCAGCTGTGGGAGGCGGCGTATCTGACCATCCTGTCTCCCGGCCGGATACCCGCCCTGAAGACCGACGAGAACGGCTGGGCCGAGCCGGTCGCGCCGGACAGCGCCGCGCTGGCGGTCGCTCCGCGCGATCTGAGCGAGGAGTACTCCTCGTACATGCAAAGCGGCAAGCCGGAGCACTTCAAGGACGGTCCGCACACCTCGGCTTGGCGCGAGTCCCGCAAGAAGGACTCGAATCTGCCGGGGATGTCCACGCAGTACATCGACCAGCCGCTGGACTCCGACGACTTCGCGCCGCTCGGCCTTGTCACGGAGGACGGCAGCGCGCTGGTCTTCTTCGCCGTGCGCAACTACGAGCGGCAGACCGCCGCGAAGGGTGTACGGCTGAAGGTCCACCCGGATGTGAAGGCGCTGCTGACGGGCGACGTGAAGTCCACGGTCACCAAGGAGCGGGTCTCCAGCCAGGCGGTGACGGTACCGACGGTCGGCGCGGGGGTCGGGGAGGTCGATGTGCTGGGCCGACTGACGGGCCTGACGGCGGCGAAGGGGTCGTAGCGGCACGCGAGTTGACCGTGACAAGGGCTCCGCGTAGGCGCAGGGCCCGGGGCAGAGCCCCGAATCTCAGCCCCGCCGGCGATTGAGGCGCGGGGTCCGGGGCGGAGCCCCGGTTGCGGGAAGGCCTAGCGGCTCAGCGGCCACGCCACCTCGTGGCGGTCCGCGCCCTCCACCCCGCCCATCCACTTCGCGCACGCATCCGTCAGCGTCTCCAGCAACGTCAGCGGATCCGGCAGCGGATTCTCCGGCCCCCGCACCCACGCCACATCAAGCTCACCCGGCAACCGCGCCGGCGGTACGAGGACATAGCTGCCGCGGCAGTGCCAGCGCAGCCCTGGATGCTCGTCCATCGTCTCGGGGTGGCAGTCCAGCTCGCAGGGCCACCACTCGTCCTCGTCCTCGGGCGTGCCGCGCGTGGCGGTGAAGAACAGCATCCGGTCGCTGCCGGACTCGGCGACCGGGCCGACCTCGATGCCCCGTTCCAGCAGCCGGGCAAGCGCGCTGCGGCCTGCTTCCTGGGGGACGTCGAGTACGTCGTGGACCATGCCGGTCGCGGTGATGAAGTTCGCCTGCGGCTGGCCCGTGGCCCAGCGCTCGATCTGGGCGCTGTCGGTCGTGGACTGCGTCTGCCAGGCGAAGGAGACGGGGTGCCTGCCGGGCGTCGGACAGCCGATGCGCTCACAGGAACATCGGTAGGAGACGGGGTACGCGGCGGGCGCGAGCGGCAGTCCCGCGGCGGCGGCGGCCAGCAGCAAAGTCTCGCGGCGGGAGTCCTCGGCGTCGGTGTTCTTGGGGCGCCGGCGCAGCCACTGGGGCAGTCGGCTCTCCCGGGACAACCTGTTCTCCGTGCCGCGGTAGCGGCCGATACCGTCGCCCATCTATCCCCTCACACCTCACGTTCGCCTCCGGCGGACTCTGCCATGGTCCCACCTTCCCGAGCGCGAGGTGGCCGCACCCCCCGATCCGGTGGTCAGGATCGCGGTGCGAGGCCGTGCAGCGCGTACTCGACGATCGCGTCCGCGTAGTCGTGGGTGAGCGGGAGCGTACGCAGCAGCCAGCGATGGGTGAGCGGTCCGGTGAACAGTTCCAGGGCGATACGGAGGTCGATGCCGGCGTGTACGTCCCCGGCGCTCTGGGCGGCCCGCAGCCGCTTCACGTACAGCTGGAGCTGCGGTTCGAGCAGCTTCTCGACGAACTGCGCGGCGAGTTCGGGGTTGACCACGCTCTCGGCGGCGAGCGCGCGGGTCGGGCCTTCGTAGGCAGGGCTGTTCAGCTCGTCGACCGTGGCCCGCAGCACCAGCTTGAGGTCGGCTTCGAGGTCGCCGGTGTCGGGGATCTCACTCTCGCCCTCGGACGCCTGCTCGGCGAGGTCGAGGAACGCCTCGAGCAGAACGGCGGCTTTGGAGGGCCACCAGCGGTAGATCGTCTGCTTGCCGACGCCGGCGCGGGCGGCGATGCCCTCGATGGTGGTCTTGGCGTAGCCGACCTCGCCGACGAGGGCGAGGGCCGCGTCATAGATGGCGCGCCGGGAGCGCTCGCTGCGGCGCGTGGAGTCGGGGGCCCTGGTCTCGGTCATGACGTCAATCTACCAACGGGAAGAGCCGAGACGTATCGTCTCATACGCGTCGCATACACAGTGAAATGGCCGGTCAGCCGCCGGAGGCGTCCGGCGGCCACGCGTCGCCCCATTCCGTGTCCCGCGCCGCCTTGTACAGCGGGCCCTGGCGCTTGGTCACCGTTTCGCGGCTCAGTTCCCGCGGCTGCGTACACAGGTCGAGCAGGACCAGGCCCTTGCGGATCTGGGGTTTGCGGGTGACCCGGGCGGCGGCCGGTGCGGCCGGGAAGCGGACCGCCGCGACATAGCTGAACTTCTCGTCCTCGTACGGCAGTGAGCCGCCCTTCACCTGGCGGTGCAGCGAGGAGCGGCTGACCCGGGCCGCGAAGTGGCACCAGTCCGTGCCCGGCTCGATGGGGCAGGCGGCGCTGTGCGGACAGGGCGCCGCGACCCTCAGGCCCGCCGCGATCAGGCGGTCGCGGGCCTCGATCACGCGGGCGTAGCCGTCGGGGGTGCCGGGTTCGACGATCACGACGGCCTGGGCGGCGCGGGCCGCCTCCGTGACGACGGCCGCGCGGTCCTCGGCGGTGAGCTCCTTGAGGACGTACGACACCGTGACGAGATCAGTGCTCTCGATACGGAGCGACGCGCTGATCCGCGAGCGCTGCCACTGGGCCGCGCGCAGCGCGGGCACCTCCGATGCGGCGGCCAGTTCACGGCCCAGTGCCAGCGCGGGCTCGGCCCAGTCCAGCACGGTCGTGCGCGGGCCGTCCTCCTCCCAGGCCTCCGCGACCGCCCAGCTCGCCGCGCCCGTCCCGCCGCCGATGTCCGTGTGCGTGGCCGGGCTCCACTCGGGGGCCGCGGCCCGCAGCGCTGCGAGCGCGGACCGTACGGCCTCGAAGGTCGCCGGCATCCGGTAGGCGGCGTATGCGGCGACGTCGGAGCGGTCCCGCAACACGGGCGCGTCGGTCGGGGTGGTCCCCCGGTAGTTGGCGATCAGCCGCTCGACGGCTTGCGCCGCCTGCGTGGGCGGCAGCCCGGCCAGCTGCGCGGCCAGGGCGCTGCGCAGGGCTTCCGCGGTGGAGAGGGTGGCGTTCACCGGCAAATTCTAGGCACGGAACCGGGACGGAACAGCGACGGAATCGAACTCCTGGCTACGCGGCGGCTGTTGCTACGCTGACGGCCGTCGCGCCGCTCACGGAACGTGGCGCACCGCTCACGGGGGGACCATGAGACAGAGGGTCGTGCGCGTGTCCCTGGTGGCCGGGGTGATCGTGCTGGCGCTGCTGCTCCTGCTGAGCATGTGCGGCGGCGGCGAGGGCGGCGACCGGGCCGCCGACGACAAGCCCCGCAAGCCGGCCCGGCCCAGCGCGGCGCCCCTGACCCGGCTCACCGTCCCGTCCGCGTACGACACCTCGCAGGGCTGGGAGATCTCCAACGCATCCCCGCAGTACGCGATCGCGCAGGACAGCGGCCGCATCGGCTATCTGGAGCGGGTCGACGGCGAACGGTTCCGGCTGCGCACCCTGAACGCCGCGACCGGCAGGCCCGGCTGGACGGGAGCGCCCTGGCATCCGCCCGCGTCCGCCGACCAGTTCCCGGGGCTGCTGTCCGTCGCCAAGGACGGCCGCGAGTACTTCGTGACGTGGTCGTACGGCAAGGTGGGCGAGGACGCGCTGACGACGGCGGACACCTTCGTCGCGCTCGATCTGTACGACGTCGCGGACGGCGCCCGGCAGCGGGTCGAGGTCCCGTGGCCCGCCGCGCCGGCCGTCTCGGGCGCCGGCCCCGGCATCCTCATCTCCGACGGCCGCACCAGGAGCGCGGTCGTAGACCCGGTCTCGGGCGAGGTGACGCAGGTCCCGGAGAGCGCGCTCGGTCACCCGAGAGGCTGTACGGGCTGCCGCCGCCTCACCGAGGTCCGCGGAGTCACCGACAAGGGCCTGCTGCTCAGCGGCGACCCGGGCTTCTGGGTCCGCGGCGGCTGGTACAGCAGGAACGTGGCCCCGGCCCGCACCGACCCCGCGTCCGGCGTGCCGACCTCGGTCGCCCCCGGCTACGTACTGGCCAAGTGGCAGCCCGCGAAGGGCAGCAAGGACGCCGGTGCGTACGACATCTGGGCGGTGCACGACACGGCCGCCGGAAAGCCGCTGGTGCAGGTGCGCTGCCACAAGCCGGCGATCGAGCCGGGCGAATATCCGCAGGCGGTGCTCGCGCCCGAGGGCGGCTATCTGGTGGCCGGGAATCTGGCCTTCGACCTGGAACAGCGCAAGGCGTACTGCTTCGAGCAGTCGGACGGGTCGAAGCCGCTGACGCTGACGACGGTGACCGACTCCGGCACGGCGTACGGAGCGACCAGCGCCCGCAGCCCGGCGGACGCGCTGGCCGGCGGCGGCGCCCCGATCGAGCTGGATCTGGCCACCGCGGTGCCCCAGTCGCTGGGACCCAATGTGCGGCTGCCGGGCGCGGAGACGGCGGGGGTGGGGATCTTCAGCTGGACGGACACGAAGGACCGGCTGCATCTGATCGGCTACCCGCGCCGCGAGGGGTAGCCGGGAGCCGTACGAGGTGTGTGCCTGGGCGCGGACGTGTCGGACGGCCCTGCGCGGACGTGTCAGACGGCCGCGGCGCGCCGCTGCCAGGGACGGCACAGGCCCAGGAAGCAGCCCACCGCGCCCAGCGCGCAGGTCAGTTGGACCACGGCCATCGGGACGGCCGTCGCCTCGCCCGCGATCCCGACGAGCGGTGAGGCGACCGCCCCGATGAGGAACGAGGACGTGCCGATCAGCGCGGACGCGGAGCCCGCGGCGTGCCGGGTGCGCATCAGGGCCAGGGCGTTGGTGTTCGGCATCGCCAGGCCCATCGCGGACATCAGCACGAAGAGACCGGCCGCGACGGGAAGCAGGCCCACCTTCCCGAACACCCCCGCCGTCATCAGCAGCAGCGCGGTCGCGGCCAGCGTGATCACGCCGAGCCCGAAGCCGAGCGCCTTGTCCAGGCTGACCCGGCCCACCAGCATCTTGCCGTTGATCTGGCCGACGGCGATCAGGCCGACGGAGTTGACGCCGAAGAGCAGGCTGAAGGTCTGCGGCGACGCGCCATAGATCTCCTGCACGACGAACGGCGACGCGGAGATGTACGCGAAGAGTGCGGCGAAGGAGAGCCCGCCGGTGAGCGTGTAGCCGGTGAAGACCCGGTCGGAGAGCAGTCCGCGCATGGTGCGCAGGGCTTCGCCGACGCCGCCGCTGTGCCGCTTCTCCGGGGGCAGCGTCTCATGCAGCCACTTCGCCGCCACGAGCGTGAGCACGATGCCGACGACGGTGAGGACGACGAAGATGCCGCGCCAGTCGGTGATCCGCAGCACCTGTCCGCCGATCAGCGGCGCGATGATCGGCGCGACACCGGAGATGAGCATCAGCGTGGAGAAGAACCGGGCCATCTCCACGCCGTCGTACAGATCACGGACCACGGCCCGCGCGATGACGATGCCGGCCGCGCCCGCGAGTCCCTGGAGCAGCCGGAAGCCGATCAGCAGCTCGGCGGTGGGAGCCAGCGCGCAGATCGCGGTGGCGGCGACGTACACCATCATGCCGATGAGCAGCGGGCGGCGGCGTCCCCATCGGTCGCTCATCGGGCCGACGACGAGCTGGCCGAGCGCCATGCCCGCCAGGCACGCGGTGAGCGTGAGCTGAACGGTCGCGGCGGGAGAGCCGAGCGACTCGGTGACCGCGGGCAGCGCCGGGAGGTACATGTCGATGGAGAGCGGCGGCAGGGCTGTGAGGCCGCCCAGGACGAGGGTGAGCAGGAAGCCGACGCGGCGCGCTGCCGCCAGGGGTACGGGGTTCGCGTCCGCCACAGGCGCCGGGCCGGCCGCAGACAGGGCCGCCGGGTCGGCGTCCGCCACACGTGCGGGACCGACCGACGTCACAAGTGCCGGATCGGCGGCCTGTATGTGTCCTTCTGTACCGGTCTGGCCGCTGTCCGGCTTCGGCATTGCGTCTCCATGTTCTCGAATCCCTCCCTATGCTCTCAGCTCGTCCGGAGGGGTCGAGACCTATGTCGAGGCGGGGCTGGGATGAGCGGGATCGTACGGTGGGGTGTGCTGGCGACCGGCGGCATAGCCGCGTCCTTCACGGCGGAGCTGCAGTCGATGCCGGACGCCGAGGTGGTGGCGGTGGCATCGCGTACGGAAGCGTCCGCAGAGGCGTTCGCGGATCGCTTCGGCATAGCTGGGGCGTACGGCGACTGGGCCTCGCTCGCCGCCGACGAGGACGTCGACGTGGTGTACGTGGCGACGCCGCACTCCGCGCACCGGGCGGCGGCCGGGCTCTGCCTGGAGGCCGGAAAGGCGGTGCTGTGCGAGAAGGCGTTCACGCTGAACGCGCGGGAGGCCGAAGAGCTGGTCTCGCTGGCCCGCGAGCGCGAGCTCTTCCTCATGGAGGCCATGTGGATGTACTGCAATCCCGTCGTGCGACGGCTCGCGGCGCTCATCGGGGACGGCGCGATCGGTGAAGTACGCACCGTGCAGGCCGACTTCGGCCTCGCCGGCCCCTTCGCGCCGGACCACCGGCTGCGCGACCCGGCACTCGACGGCGGCGCGCTGCTCGACCTCGGCGTATACCCGGTCTCGTTCGCGCAGTTGCTGCTCGGCGAGCCCGACCGGGTACAGGCCGATGCGCTGCTCTCCCCCGAGGGCGTGGACCTGAACACCGGCATGCTGCTGGGCTGGTCGCAGTCGGGGGCGACGGCGCTGCTGTCCTGCTCTGTCACGGCCGGCACCCCGGTGACCGCTTCGGTGACCGGCACGGCAGGCCGGATAGATCTTCCGCAGGGCTTCTTCTTCCCGGACCGTTTCGTACTGCACCGCGAAGGCGGCCACGAACCCGAGGAGTTCACCGCAGAGGGGCGGCGGGACAGCCTCCAGCACGAGGCGGCGGAGGTGATGCGGTGTCTGCGGGCGGGCGAGACGGAGTCGCCGCTGGTTCCCCTGGACGGCAGCCTCGCCGTGATGCGGACGCTCGACGCGGTACGGGACCGCATCGGCGTCCGCTTCCCGGGCGAATGGGTCACACAGGCTTGAGCCCCGGGTCGTCGGCCTCGGTCACGAACGACGCGGCCGTGATGATCGGCGCGCCCGGCGTCGTGACCGCGCTGACCGTCTTGAAGTCGGCGCGCGCCTGCTGCTCGCCGAGGGTGACGGTCACATAGCCGCGACGGCCGTTGTAGAACTTCATGTGCGGATTGGCGGCCCTCAGGGTGTCGTAGTTGGCGGGCCGCTCCTCGCCGTCCTTGCCGCTGCTGATGGAGGTGGCGACGATCTCGGTGCCGACGACGGGCGAGGCGGAATCGTTGAAGTCCCGCCTCAGGTCGTACGCGTAGCCGCGGTGCACATCGCCGGTGAGGACCATCAGGTTCTCGATGCCGGCCGCAGCCGCGCCGTCCAGAACGCGTCCGCGGGAGGCCGCGTATCCGTCCCAGGCGTCCATGCTCACCTTGTACGGCGTGGCCGGGACGTCGCGCCGCTGCGCGAAGGTGACCTGCTGCGGCACCACGTTCCAGCGGGCGCGGGAGCTCTTCCAGCCACCCAGCAGCCAGCGCTCCTGGGTCGCGCCGGTCATGGTGCGCGACGGGTCGTCGGACTCCGGTCCGGGGACCTGCCAGCCGTCGCCGTACGCCTGGTCGGAGCGGTACTGGCGGGTGTCGAGGATGTCGAACTGCGCGAGCCGCCCGAAGTGCAGCCGACGGTACAGCTGCATGTCGGGGCCTTCGGGCTGCTGGGGCCTGCGCAGCGGCTGGTTCTCCCAGTACGCGCGGTAGGCGGCGGCCCGGCGCAGCAGGAACTCCTCCGGCGGAACGTTGTTCTCCGGGATGTCGCCCGCGTAGTTGTTCTCGGTCTCGTGGTCGTCCCAGGTGAGGACGTAGGGGTGCGCGGCGTGCGCGGCCTTGAGGTCGGGGTCCGACTTGTAGAGGCCGTAGCGCATCCGGTAGTCGTCGAGCGTGACGGTCTCACGGTTGAAGTGGGCGGGGAGGACCCGGTCGGTGTACTTCCGGGCGCCGCCGACGGCGTTCACGGCGTACTCGTACAGATAGTCGCCGAGGTGGAAGACGGCGTCGAGGTCCTCTTCTGCGAGGTGCTTGTACGCGGTGAAGTAGCCGTCGTGGTACGCCTGGCAGGACACGGCGGCGAACTTCAGCTCTCTGATCCGCGCGGCCCGGGCGGGGGCGGTCCTGGTGCGTCCGGTCGGGCTGATCCAGTTCCCGGCGCGGAAGCGGTAGTAGTACGGGCGGTCGTTGTCGAGGCCGGCGACCTCGACGTGGACGCTGTGGTGGAACTCCGGGTGGGCGACGACGGATCCGCGCCTCGCAATGCGGCGGAAACGGGAGTCATGGGCGAGCTCCCAGAGCAGCGGGAACTTGGCGCGGGGCAGTCCGCTGTCGGGCTCGTAGGGGCGGGTCGCAAGACGGGTCCACAGCAGTACGGAACCGGGCTGCGGGTCTCCGGAGGCGACGCCGAGCGTGAAAGGGTCCTCGGTGATCTTCTTGGCGTCGAGCTCGGCGGCGTGGGCGGTGCCGGGCAGATTGACGGCGAAAGCGAGTGCGGCGGCGGCGCCGGTGACGGTGAGGAATCGGCGGCGGCCGATGTGCTGGGCGGCAGCGCGGAGTTCGGGTGCGTGCGGTGCGGGTGTCATGTGCCCCTCCCCTGACGACTGTTGTCCCTTCGCATTTGAGTAGGGGCTGACGACTCTGCGTTGTCGAGTACACAACATCCGTGTGTCGGTCGGATGAGTTCCGCGCACAAGCAGGCGACTACGCTGCGCGTGCATGAACGCAGTTGCGAAGATTGCCGTGGTGACGGGAGCGGGCTCGGGCATCGGCCGGAGCGTGGCGCTGACGCTGGCGGGGGCGGGCTGGTCGGTGGTTCTGGCGGGCCGACGCGCCGAGACGCTGGAGGAAACGGCGTCGCTCGCGGGTGGGGACGTCCTGTGCGTCCCCACTGATGTGACGTCACCAGCGGATGTCACCACGCTGTTTGCCACTGTGCACGAACGGCACGGCCGTGTTGGCCTGCTGTTCAACAACGCGGGCAGGTCCGGCCCCCGGGTCCGCTTCGAGGACCTCGCCTACGAGGACTGGCGAGCGGTGGTGGACGTCAATCTGACAGGCGCTTTCCTGTGCGCGCAGGCGGCCTTTCGCATGATGAAGGAGCAGTCCCCCCAGGGCGGCCGGATCATCAACAACGGCTCGATCTCGGCGCATGTGCCCCGCCCGAACTCGGCGCCGTACACGTCGACGAAGCACGCGATGACGGGCCTGACGAAGTCGCTGTCACTGGACGGGAGGGCGTACGGAATCGCGTGCGGCCAGATCGACATCGGCAACGCGGCGACGGAGATGACGCAGCGCATGCGGAAGGGGATCGTGCAGGCGAACGGTGAGGTGATGGTGGAGCCGGTGATGGACGCGGCGGATGTGGCACGGACCGTGCTGCATATGGCGGAGCTGCCGCTGGAGGCGAATGTGCAGTTCGCGACGGTGATGGCGACGGCGATGCCGTATATCGGGCGGGGGTGAGGATGGGGGCGCGGGTCGCGGGTCGCGGAGCCGGCGCGCCCCGGGGGGCCTTGCGCCGCGAAACGGGCGCGCGCCGGGAGGCCTTGTGCCGCGAAGCCGGCGCGCGCCGGGGGTAGGCAGGAGGCCCCTCCATCCCTACACCGCGCATGGCAGGCTTCCCGCATGGAACACACCCTGGACACCACCGTGGACCCCATCTGGAACACGGTGGGCCGCCTGCACGCCTGGCTCGACGCGGAGAGCGAACTGCCGCCCCAACAGGAGACGCTGCTGCGGATGTTGAAGCTGTCGGAGGAGGTCGGCGAGGTCGCACAGGCCATCATCGGCGCGACGGGCCAGAACCCGCGGAAGGGCAGTACGCACAGCTGGCAGGACGTCGAGTCGGAGCTGTGCGACGTGATCATCACGGCGATGGTGGCACTGCGCACGCTCACGCCGGACGCGCCGGAGGTCTTCGGCACGCATCTGCGCCGTGTCGCTGAGCGCTCGCTGGAGCAATCACCGGAGTGATCCGCCGAGGTTCGCCTGCGCGGCAGCGATAAGCCGGCGAGGTCCAGGACAAGCGCAGCCTCGTCGCCGGGACGCCGGAGCGTTCAGCTTCGCGTCCGGCACCCGGCCGGCGTCACCCGGCCGGCTGCGGGGACTCGGTCCGCCCCTGCATGAAGATGAGCGCCACCAGGGCCAGCCCGACCACGCCGCCGGCCAGTTGGGCGCCGATGAACCCCGGGACCGAGCCGGGTGCGATGCCGGCGAACGTGTCGGTGAAAGCGCGGCCGATCGTCACGGCCGGGTTGGCGAACGAGGTGGACGACGTGAACCAGTACGCGGCGCCGATGTACGAGGCGACGGCGACCGGCGCGAAGCGCAGACGGTCCGTACGCGCCAGGCCGAAGATCAGCAGAATCAGCCCGGCCGTGGCCACGACCTCGCCCAGCAGCAGGTGTCCGGCGGAGCGGTCGTGCGTGGACCACTTGACCAGCGGCTCGCCGAACATCGCGTCGGCCAGCACGGCGCCCGCGATCGCCCCGGCGATCTGGGCGGGGACATACACGGCCGTCTCGCGGGCGGTGACACCGGCGCCCCCGCGGCGGGCGGTCCACCACTCGGCCAGAGTGACGGCCGGGTTGAAGTGCGCGCCGGAGACCGGACCCAGCAGGGCGATGAGAACACCCAGTCCGAAGACCGTGGCCAGCGAGTTGGCGAGCAGTTGGACACCGACGTCCTGAGTCAGTTCGGTGGCCTGAATGCCGGAACCGACCACCACCGCGACCAGAGCGGCGGTGCCGACCAGTTCGGCGGCGGCGCGGGCGACCAGCGGCGTACTCGGGGGTATGGCGCCAGGCGCGGGCTGGGGCTCGGCGGCTGTGGCCGCTTCCGCCGTGGTCTCGGTTCCGGCGGCCCGGGTGACGCTCAACTGGACTCCTTCGTACGGGAGTAACGGGACACCGTGATCAGGGGCAGGAGCGCTTGAGGTTTGCCTCGGCTGTGGCGTGCGCGGTGTCGGCCAGGTCGGAGAACTGACCGGCGAGCGCCTTGATGACCTCGGGCCGCAGCTTGTAGTACGTGAACCGGCCGCATGGCTCCGTCTCGACGACGCCGGCCTCGCGCAGCACCTTCAGGTGGTTGGAGAGGTTGGTCTGCTTGGCGCCCGTCTCCTCGACCAGGTGCGTGGTGCAGAGCGTCTCGTGGGCGAGAAGGGTCACGATCCGGAGCCTGAGCGGGTCGGCCAGCACCCGGATCAGGTCAGTGTCGACTGACGTCATCATGCGCTGATACTCTCACATCATCTGGAGCTGACACCAGTCAGGACTGAGCCGTAGGGCCCGGCGATCAGGGTCGAGGAAATCGCGCCGACGGCCGCCAAGCAACCGCGGGCAGCGACGTCCGCGAAGTCATCGTCCAGGCTCCGGACCCGCCGGATACATCCCCGCGATGAGCGTGCACGTCGGCGGCGGGTGCCGGGCTGTCGGGGGACAAGGTCTCCGGGAACCTGCGCTCCGAGATGCGTCCGGGCGGCTGGGCCGCGTCCGCCCAGGAGCTTCCGTGGGAGGCCTCTGTTCACTGGGGACAGGGTCGGCCCGTGTTTCTGGCCGAGGTGGCCGCGTTGATGACGCCGTCGAGCCGGTCCCGGGTGTTCACCAGATCGCTGATCTGCTTGTCGATGCGGTCCCGCTCGGCCTCCAGCCGGTCGAGTAGCTCCGGGGTGACCTCACCCGTCACAACGCACGGAAGCAGTTCCACGATCGCCTTGCTCGCCAGCCCTGCGGCGTACAGCTGCTGGATCATCCGGACACGGTCGACCGCGCTGTCCGGGTAGTGCCGCTGCCCGCTGGGGCTGCGTACCGAGGCCAGCAGGTTCTGTTCCTCGTAGTACCGCAGCGCCCGCACACTCACGCCCACGCTGGCGGCCAGCTCGCCGATGCGCATGAGCGCCTCCCTCGTGGCCCGTAACATCACTTGCCTCTGACGTCAACGTCAGGTTTCAGCGTAGCCCAACTGTAGACCGCGCGGCCGGGCTACCGGTGAGGCCAAGGACACAGGTCGCATACGCACAGCCCGGCGGGGCAAACGGCTGTCACCAGCCCGAGGGAGGCCGTTCGTGATAGTTGTCGCCGTCATTGCCGCGTGTGTGGTCCTGGCTGTACTGGCCTTCCTCGTCCCCCGTATCTCCCGCCACCCCGAACGCGGCACGCAACGCTCGCTCGGTGTCGGCGCGCGCGCCGGCGGCAGGGCGCCCGGCATCCTGGGCCGGCTCCTCAGCAAGCCCTTCCAGGCCAGTTCCCGCGCCGTGGGCCGCAGCGGCACGGCCGGGCGCCGGGCCCGCGGCCGCATGCCTTTCTGATCGCAGCTCTGACCGAAGCTCTGACCGCAGCGAAGCCGGGCCGGTCGGCTTGTCGCCGCGACGGGTCGGCGCTGAAGACGGCGGCGCCGAGGCCGAATCAGAGGATGTCGGCGGACAACCGATGCCGCGCGGGCAGGGCATCGGTTGTCCATACCCAGCCGAACTCCGAATGCCGGACGCGATGGACCGGCGAATTACCAGTAGTGCCGTCGTCCGCCGACCGCGTGGCCCACCGCTCCCAGGACCCACAGCACAACCCCGATCGCGACCAGGATGATCCCGATGGTCCAGAGAATGCCGATGCCGGCCAAGAGGCCGATGATGAGCAGAATGACTCCGAGGATGATCATGATGTCCTCCGGTTGAGGAGCGGCCCCCTCTCACTCACGGGTCCCCACCCTCGCTCGTGACAAACCCGGCATACGCCCCGAGCAGAGTAGTAGTTGATCTACACATCTTGACGTTGCGGACCCCCCTCATCACCCGTTCGAGACTCATTCGAATAGCGTGCGCCCCGGGTCGCGGCGGACTTCTTGTTATCGCGCCCCCGGCCGACGGTCTCCCCTGTGTCAGACCGGACAGGCGAGGACCGAGAAGGGGAGTGGACGGGCGTGGGTGCGAGCAGGGAACACGACAGCGCGGTGGTCGAGGCGGCACGTCGGGGCGACCAACGGGCGCAGGACGAGCTTGTCGCCGCGTATCTGCCGCTTGTGTACAACATCGTGGGCCGGGCGCTGAACGGGCATGCCGACGTCGACGACGTGGTGCAGGAGACCATGATCCGCGCGCTCGGCGGTCTCGGATCGCTGCGTGCCCCGGGCAGCTTCCGGTCCTGGCTGGTGGCCATCACGATGAACCAGATACGCGGCCACTGGCAGACGCACCGTGGTGTGGCGGCCGGTTCCGGTCTGCAGGAGGCGTACGACGTGGCCGACCCGGGCGCGGACTTCGTGGACCTGACGATCGTCAGGCTCGGTCTGGAGGGTCAGCGGCGGGAGGCGGCGGAGGCCACCCGCTGGCTGGACACCGACGACCGTGAGCTGCTGTCGCTGTGGTGGCTGGAGGCGGCGGGCGAGCTGGGACGGGCCGAGGTGGCCGCCGCGTTGGATCTGTCGCGGCAGCACACTGCGGTGCGGGTGCAGCGGATGAAGGCGCAGCTGGAGACGGCCCGGGTGGTGGTGCGGGCGCTGTCCGCGGTGCCCCGCTGTGTGCTGCTGGACGAGGTGATCCTGACCTGGGACGGCATCCCGTCGGCGCTGTGGCGCAAGCGGGTCGCGCGGCACGCGCGTGACTGCACGGTCTGTTCGGGATACGGAGCGGGACTGGCGCCTGCCGAGGGGCTGTTGGTGGGCCTCGGCCTGGTGCCGGTGGCCGGGGTGCTGGGGAGTCTCGCGGAGCTGGGCACCTTCGGGGGCGCCGGGGCGGTCGGCGAGACGGCGGCCTTCGGCACGGTCGGCCACACGGCTCCGGCCGGCCATGTGGGCCCGGGCGGCCACACGTATGCGGGCGGCAACACAGCTCCGGTCGGCCACACGGACATGGGCGGCCACACAGGCATGGGCAGCCACACAGGCATAGCCGGCCCCACCGGCCCGGGCCGCCACAGGGGCACGGCCGACCACGCCGGCGCGGGCCGCCACACGGGCGTGGGCGGTGGGCCCGGAGCACCTGGCGACCACACCGCCGTCATCGGGACGGTGGGCGGTGGCCGACTGCACGACCGCCGGAGCCGCCGAATACAGAAGCGGCGGCGTGCGACCGCCGCGGCAGCAATCGCCCTACTGGTCACGGGAGGCACGGTCGCCGGGATGACCATGCTGTCGCCCGACGAGGAGCGGGACGCGGTGCGGTCGGCGACCGCCACAGAGCCGGACTCCGCGACGCCATCGGCACCCGCCACCTCCCTGTCGCCGTCGCCCACCGCCTCGGCGTCCCCGTCGGCCTCACCCAGCAAATCCGCCTCGCAAAGCCCCAATGCGTCGCCCAGGAAGTCCACTCGGGCGCCGTCAACGACCAACGCCACCACGGCGACGGCCAGGCCCACACGGCAGCCCAAGGCCACGGGTAATCCCGCGGACACCCCGGCCGAGAGGATCCTGGCGATCGTCAACGCCGAGCGCGCCGCCGCAGGCTGCCGCGCCGTGACCATCGACGACCGCCTCGCCCGCGCCGCCCAGCTGCACAGCGAGGACATGTCGGACAACGGCTACTTCTCCCACAGCAGCCAGGACGGCCGCACCTTCGGCGACAGGGCTCAGGCACAGGGCTACGCGACCCCTGGCGGCGAGAACATCGCCCGCGGCCAGAACTCGCCTGAGAGCGTGATGGATGCGTGGATGAACTCGCAGGGCCACCGGGACAACATCCTCAACTGCTCCCTGACCACCATGGGCCTCGGCCTGGTCACCGACGACTGGACCTGGACGCAGGTGTTCGGCTACTAGCCCGTTCCGCTGTCACACCTCGCGGTTAGCGGCTCGCTCGCGAACCGAGCCCGTGGCTGTCTGAGACTGCGCCGGCGGGGTGCTCGCCAACTTCCGATCGTGGCCTCTGAGGTGCGCTTCGTCAGCCAGGTCCGTTACGAACTTCGGCCGCCTGGAAGCAGGGCGAGCAGTTCACGGTCCGCGAGCGTAGGCTGGAGATCACGTTCCGCGAGCATGGCGCCGAGGCTTGCACTCGCGTCCAGGTAGCCGCAGGAGCGGGCGCCGGCAGGCGTGATCAACTACCTGTGCATCCCCTGGTGACGACCGTGTTCCGCCAGTTGCGGGCTTTCAGAGGCCATGAACCTAACCAGAAAGCGGCGTAGGAGGGCGTTATGGGCACCGCAAAGCAGGACGGCGCAACGAACGTCGATGAAGAGCCGACCATGGATATGAATCTTGAGGTCGTCGTGATGCCGGTGGCTGACGTCGATCGTGCCCTGCGCTTCTACCAGGGCTTGGGGTGGAGACTCGATGCGGACTACGAGACGGGCCCGGAATTCCGGATTGTGCAGCTGACGCCTCCGGGGTCGGGATGCTCGATCCAGTTCGGCCGCGGAGTCACCCCTGCGGCAGCGGGCTCCGCCCAGGGCATGTACCTCGTCGTCCAAGACCTCGACCAAACCCGCGCCCGACTGATTGGCCAGGGTGTCGAGGTCAGCGAGATCTTCCACCGCGTCTACGACACCGGCGCCCAAGAACAGGTAGACGGCCCAGACCCCAAGGGTCTCAGCTACAACTCGTACGCGACGTTCAGCGACCCGGACGGCAATGGGTGGCTGCTTCAAGAGGTCCGAGTGCGACAGCCTGGACGATGACGGCCAGCCGTCGTCCACTCACACGTCCTGTGATGCGGAGCGTCCAGGAAACTGGGACTCTTGAAGCTCAGCCTCGGGGTACGGGTCACCGACTCGAGATTGATTGCCCAGCAGGAGGACCGCCCATGATCAGAGTTGTGCGGCCCCTTCTTCACGGCGCTGTTGCGGGACTCGCCGGTACGACCGCGCTCAATATCGCAGGTTATGCCGACATCGCACTTCGAGGCCGGCCCATCAGCGATACACCTGAGATCACCGTGCGCAGCCTTGCTGCGAAGCTCCGTATTCGAATCCCCGGGGACGATCAGATCCTGGAGAACCGGATCGCCGGCCTTGGCCCCTTGATCGGATACACCGTGGGGCTGGGCATGGGGACGGCACTGTCATTGGCACAGGCTGCCGGTTGGCCTCCGACGAAGGCTTCCCGCTATGTCGTTGCGTCTCTCTTTGCCCTGACTGTCACGAATGCGCCGATTGTTCTCTTGGGAATCACGGATCCACGGACCTGGGCAACCTCGGACTGGGTCTCAGACATCATCCCGCATGTTCTCTATGCGGCAGTCACAGTCCGCGTCCTTGAGAAGCTGGAAGCAGCGGGCCCCCAGCTTTGATGGCGAGATCCCCAGCGCACAACCATGATGACCTGCAGAAATGCGAGCGGGCAGACGAGTCGGGCTGTACGCCGGGTAGAGTCCCACTCAGGGAGCGATCACGCTCTGACCTGCATGTTTGCGGGCATCGGGCGGCTGGTATCGCCCTCTGGGACTTCTCAGGGACTTTCAGCCGAGGTCCGTGAACCACGCCTCGATGGCGGAGAGTCCCCGTGCGCCGGCCTGCGGCATGAAGTGCGTGTACGTCCGGAGCGTGAACGCCGGGTCGGAGTGGCCCAGCCACTTCGCGAGCGAGACGATCGACTCACCGGCTTCGAGCATCACCGAGGCGTACGTATGGCGCAAGACGTGGAAGCCGTGCTCGCGGCTCGGCTCCCACACACGCGACGGCTTCTCGCCCGGCTGTCGCTTGGGCAGCGGCGGGATGACTCCCGCGTCGGCGAGCGCGGGCTTCCACGCCTTGGTGTTCCAGGTGGTGCGGTTGATCGCGCCGAGCCGCCCTGTGTAGACGAGCAGCCGGACCGTCACGTTGCGCCGGTCCTCGCGCGCGAGGTCGGGCTCCTCGGGATCCAGCCACGGCAGGGTCACTTCGATCGGTTCGAAATGCTCCTGATGCGTGAGGATCCGCTTCGCAAGCGCCTGGGGTAGAGGCGCGTCGCGTTCCTTGCCGCCCTTGGGCGGACCGAAGTACAGCTGAGACTTGTACATGAGGATCTGCCGCTCCACGTGCACGAAGCCGTCGTGGACATCGTCTGGGCTGAAACCGAACACCTCACCCTGCCGGAGTCCGCACCCGACCCCGAGGTCGACCGTGATCCGGTACCGGGCGGCCAGCGCCTCCCGTGCGGCGTCGACACGGTTCTGCTGCCAGGCGCGAGCCTTGCGTTCCGGCTTCTTCGGCGGCTTGATCGAGCTGTTGCCCTTGCACGGGTTGCGGTACAGCCGCTTGTCCTCGACCGCGGCTTGCATGATCGCTTTCAGGTACACCCATGCGACGTAGGCCGTGCTCGATGCCACCCCCCGCTGCACATCGGCCGACCACTTGCGCAGCTCCGCGACGCCGATGTCCTTGAGCGCCAACTCCCCGAGTTGCGGCAGCACTTGCCCCCAGATTCGGTATTTCATGCTTTCCAACGTCTGAGCGGGATGCACCTGGGAGGGCCACCAGTGCTTCTCGACGTACTCACGAAGGCTGATCGCACCATCGCGCCCGTCGACGAAGTCTCCTCGCCGTGAGTCGGTCTGCGTCTCGGCCAGCCACGCCTTGGCGTCCGCGACCGTGTCGAATGACCGGTCGCGGACCCCCGGTATCCCCTTGACGCGGTAGCGCGTGCACTTGCCCCACAGGGCAGTGCGTTCGCGCTTGCCCGTCTCCTTGTTCAGCCGCTTCTTAAGCCACCGGTCTTCGATGTAACCCGCCATACTTGTCTTGCCCTCAGCCTCGCCATGGTTCTCTCGGCGCGATCTGCGTCGCGATCAGACACACAGACGATGTCCGTGTGCATGAAATTCCGAGTGCTGCTGAACTTTTCAGAGCGGTTTCCCAGGTCAGGCAGCCCGGCGCCGTTCACGCTGCTGCGGGGCCTTGTTCAGCGGGTTGAGAGCCGGGTTCGATCGCGAGTCCGCCTGTTGCTGTTCGCTGAGCCACGCATCGAGCAGGTCCCGGCGGTACATGACCCTTCCGCCGGGCCCCATCCGGAAGCTGGGCGGCCCTTGCCGACGATGGCGCCAGACGTAGAGAGTGTTCACCGAGATGCCCATGTACTGCGCAGCGTTCTGAACATTCAAGAAGGCAGCCTCAACGGCAGGCTTTGGCTGGTTACGCATCGCATGTCTCCGGGTAAGCGCTGCCCAAGCAGCGGACGTTCCGTCCTCCCGCCTACCGCGCAGCGAAGCGGCACGAATAACTGCCGGCGAGCAGGATCAGAATCCGGAGAATCAGCAATTTGGCTCGGCTGCCCCGTCGTGATAACGCAAGGTGGACGGCCATCGTCTGCTGCCGTTCGAGACAGCGGGACTTGCGCTGGCAGACGTACGCTGCCCGAACCTTGCTCACGCGCCGTGGTGATGATGGCGCTGCCCAACCGGTGTAGGGGACAACCGGCACAGCACAGCTGGGAAGGCTTCGATCGCCATTGCATCCATCGGGCTCCTCGGCGAACGGGGCCTCCGTGGCTCGCGCGCCAGCTAGGGCGTCGTCGCGCTACGCCCCCCGGCCGCCCCGCTGGAGCGTTGCGTGCACACCAGGACGCCGCAGGCGCCGCGCGAGGTGGTGCGGATCGCCCGTATCTCCTAAGCAAGTTCGTCCTCGGCTCGTTGCCGCGTGGCAGCGGGCGGCCGACCGGCGAGCCTCGTCGACCACGGCGGCCGCAAGGTGCTTGCAATCAGCGAACTCCTAGCGCTCATCAACGCGGGAGTCCAGACTGTGATCTCGACAACGCAATGTGAGGGGGGAGTACGTGACTGTAACCGTCAGGCAGGTGGGAGCTGACGAGACCCAGCTGATTGACACCATCGTGGCACTGGGCGATCAGAACACAAAGACACTTGGGATGCTTGCGCCGCCGGTGTACCTACAGGCGGCTGAGCGCAGGACGCTACTTGCTGCGTTCGAGGACGACAAGCTCGTGGGCTACGCCCTCTACTCCTTGCCGAAGCGAAAGCATCACCACGTCCAATTGACGCATCTGTGCGTCGATGAGAGTCACCGGAAACGCGGGATCGCGCGCAGGCTGGTGGAGGAGATCACCGCCCGCCACCGCGACAGGTTCGGAATCCGAGCGAAGTGCCGCCGGGACTACAAACTCAGCCGCATGTGGAGCAGCCTTGGTTTCGTCCCTCGTGGGGAGGCACCAGGCCGAGGAAGCAAGGGCATGCCACTGGACGGATGGTGGCGCGATCACGAACATCCGGACCTCTTTGACGAGGCGGACAGCGGCGCTTTGCTGACCGTCGCTATGGACCACGGAGTCTTCGCCGAGTTGCGGGCACTCGCGCCGGCCCAGGGCAGCAACGAGTCACAAAGCATCGAGGCACCATGGCTGGCCGATTTGATCGAACTCACGGTCACACCCCATCTCTTCCATGAGGTCAACAAGATCAAGGAGGGGCGGGAACGGCAGCACCAGCGGTCTGCCCTCCAGACGTTCCGGCATCTCAGGCCGTCCGGCGAGGCAGTGCTACGGCGCCTACAGGAGCTGACCGAGGCCACGCAGTCTTGGGAAGTGCCGGCTCGGGCCGACGAGATCAGCCTCTTGCAGTACGTCGCGGAAGCATCGTGTGCGGGGTCGAAGGTGCTCACCACTCGTGCGCCTGTGCAGGCACGTTTGGCCGATCTCGCTTGGGACGTAGCCAAGATCCGGGTACTTCCACCGACTGTCGTGGCGATGCACGTAGAGGAGTTGCGGCAGGCGCAGCAGTACCGGCCTGCTGACCTAATGGGAACGGCCTTCAGGACCAGCACTGTTACCGACGACGGCGAAGCCGAACTGGCGGCCTTCTTCGACCAGCCCGACACCGATCGAGGATCCGCCTTCGTCGACCGGCTCCGCTCGCTGGCCAGCGGCCAACTTGAGTGTCGCCGAGAACTGGTACGGGACGCCGACGGTCATCCGGTAGCGCTCTATGTGTGGGCGCTCGAAGGCGACGCCCTTGTTGTCCCGATTCTTCGTACCGCGACGCATCCCCTGGAAGAGACCTTGGCTCGGCAGCTCTTGTTCCTCCTCAAGGGGCTCTGCCGGGACCACGGAGGGCGCGTGCTGAAGATCACCGACAAGCACGTCTCACCGTCTGCCCAAGCTGCCGCTGCCGAAGACGGGTTCGTCCAGGACGACGAGGGCTTGGTTGCCCTCGTCGTCGATGTCTGCGGCACAGCCGAGACGGTCCGCGCCCATGCAACGAAGGCGGCTTCGTTGGCAGGGCGCGATATCCCTGCGCTGGGGCCGGGTCTTCCAGCCACTGTGGCCTCCTCAGCCGAAGTTGCCTGGTGGCCCGCGAAGATCACCGACGCGCTGCTCCCATCGTTCCTCGTGCCGATCGAGCCGCGCTGGTCATCATCGCTCTTCAATGTCCCGCCGACGCTGCTCCCCAGGGGTGACGCGCTCGGGATGAGCCGAGAGCATGTGTACTACCGCTCTCCCGGTCACCGGGGTGAGCGAGTACCCGCCCGGCTGCTCTGGTACATGAGCGAAGGGGTGTCGGGGCAGCAGGCAGTGGGGTGCTCGCGTCTCGACGAGGTGGTTGTCGACGACGCGGACGCGCTGTTCGAGCGTTTTGAGCACCTTGGAGTCTACGGCCGTAATGAAGTCCGGGACGTCGCCGACAAGAAGACCGGCCTTGCCATGGCTCTGCGCTTCTCCGATACCGAGATCTTCCCTCACCGTGTGAGTTTGCGTCGGATGCGCCAGCTTTCTAGATCGCTCGATGTCCCGTTGCCACTAATCTCGCTTTCGGAGATCAGCAACGAGCTGTTCCGAGCGGTCTACCAGGAAGGTCACTCCCGGACGTGAACGAGCTGGAACGAGCGATGCTGCTGTCAGTCCACCCGCGCTTCGCCAACTCCATCCTGGATGGCACCAAGACGGTAGAGGTACGCCGCCAGAGAGTGGCAGTCCCCGTTGGCACGCCAGTCATGCTGTATGCCACGGCTCCGACCATGGCGCTGGTGGGGACAGCCCGGGTGAGCGCGGTACACATCGCGCCCCCCGCCGACGTGTGGTCGGCCCATCACTCCGCTACCGCAATCAGTAGGGAGGAGTTCGATGACTACATGAGCGGCGCATCCCAAGCGAGCGCGATCACGCTTGAGGCTCCGACTCGGATCACCGATCCGGTACCGCTCAGTGCGCTTCGGGCGACGGCGGACTTCCATCCGCCGCAGAGCTATCGCTATCTCACGGGGGATGATCTCAGGCATATGACCGAGACGTACCCTGCCGCCGACACCGCGCTGCAGAAGGTCCTCTCGATGCCAGCGATGGCGTAGCCGGCAACGGTCAGGCAAGCGGGCCCGTGTAACTCCCCGTGGAGGTGCATCGGGCCCGCTACACGTTCAGTTCTCGCTCAGGTGTTCCTTGATCTGTTCCGCGCAGCGCTGGGCATCGCGGACAATCTCTCCGCCCCAGAATGCCAGGACCGTCCAACCCTCTGCCTTCATGGCATCGCGTTTTGCCATGTCCGAGGCTTGCCGTTCGGGTGTGTGGTGATGTTTCCAGCCATCGCAGAAGACGGCGACTTTGTCCTCGGGCCAGGCGAAGTCGGCGACGGTCACCGGACGGGGGTTGCCGTCAGTGGAACCGCGGTCTCCCCACGCGAATTGAGCCTGCCCACGGGGGGCGCCGATTGTCATAAGGGCGATCGCCAACCGCCGTTCGATCGCGGACCGAGGGCGACCGTGGAAGGCGTCGGAGTACGTGGGAACGCGGAGGCCCGACACGTCCGGCGCGCCAATGAAGTGGCGTAGGAAGTCGGCGGCGATGCGGCGGTCGAGCAGGTCGCCTTCGAGCTGGTTTCCGTAGGAGCGCAGGCAGGCGTAGCAGGAGCGTTCGCAGGCACAGCCGTCGAGTACGGGGACGAGGGTTGCGGCGACCTCGCCGAAACGTTCGGCGAGCTGGCGCAGGTAGCCAGCCCCGCCAGGGACTTCTTCGTACAGCACAGCCAGCCGGAGGGAGGCGTCCTCGCTCTCCGGGTCAGGGCGGGGCCAGTCGAAGCCGGCGACTTCTTCGTCTCCGGCCTGTAGAACAACGCGGCAACCCAGGTCGAGGGCAGCGCGGATGCTCGCGAGGAATTCCTCCAGGTTGTCGGAGCGGATGTCCAGGGATTCCAGGTCGGGCAGGATCTGCAGGCAGTCGACGCGGCGGTCGACTTGGAGGACGCTGGGTTCGAGGCGCTGGTTGGTGCACATTGCGTCGTGGAGCTTGGCGCGGCTCTTCTGGGCCTGGGTCGGCTTGGGGCCGGGGATCGCGTCAAACCACAGGCCACAGCCAGTGCAGACAATGAATCGTTCACTGTCGCGGTGGTCCTTGGCGATGCGGCCTCGGTTGAGGACGGTCAGGTCGGCGCCGCGTTCCCAGTGCAGGACCAGGCCAGGGCGTTCGAACAGGTAGGTCTCGGCGGTGTTGGGGGCGCCGAGGTGGTGGGTGACCTCGAAGGGAGAGCGGGAGCGGTGTTCTTCGTCGGCGGAGATCCGCTGGCGGCGCGCGGCGCGCATGGCGCGCATCGGGACGCTGAGCTGAGGGGTCAGCTCGTCGCTGTTGCACGACATGCAGTGGGCGTCGGTGGGGGCATTGACGGTGTCGCAGCGCGCGCACAGGTTGACGCGGACCAGGGCGCCTACGCCTTCGGAGTTCACCAAGTTGGCGCGTCGGAAGTCGACCTGGTCCACAAGCCACTTCGCCCCGCGGGCATAGACGAGCTGGCCGGGCGCGTAGTCCTTGAGAGCTTGGACCGAGTCCTGCGACAGTTCCGCCGTTTCGCGTTCAAGCGCCAAGGTGGTCGTGTCGGTCGGGAAGGCGTATGACGGCAGGAAGCCGACGGAGTTCAGGTAGGAGAGCGTGTACGCCCGGGTGTAGTCGCCACGGCGCATCGCTTCCAGGCTCGCGCTGATGCTGGCGATGGCGCGTGAGGCTTCCTTGTTGCCCGGCTTATTGGTCGCCTGTGTCCACTCCTCTATCAGGCCCTTCTGCCGGATGCGATACGGCTCGACCGCCTCGCTGAGGTCGTCGGTCCAGGAGTCGACAACCGTGTACGCCCAGTCCTCTGTGAGCCAGGGCAGGTCGTCCTGGGCAAGGCCGAGCCGGAAGGCGCCAATCACCCGGGCGGCGATGCGGTCACGCCCTTCAGCGAGGGCGGTCTTCACTTCGTCTATGTTCTGCAGGTCTCCGGCTTCGTCCTCGGTGACGAGCCCACGCATCCACTGGGGGAGATTCTCGCCGCACAGCTCCAGCGCCATGGCTCTTGCGTGACGCTTGATCACCCGCTGGTTATCCAGGAGGAACGCCGGCGGGCGGATGGCACCGCGGATCATTTCCACCGGGCGGGCGTAGTAGTAGCTGTCGTGCGGCATGCCGCCAGCGAAGGTGACGACAAGAGCGACCCGCTCCTCGCGGCGGCCGGCGCGTCCGGCACGCTGTGCGTAGTTGCTCGGGCGCGGCGGGACGTTGCGCAGGATGACGGCGAGAAGCTGGCCGAGGTCGACTCCGAGTTCCAGCGTCATGGTGCAAACCAGCAAGTTGAGGTCGCCGGTCTTGAACCGTTCCTCGATCAGTTCACGGTCCTCTAGCGGGACCTGTCCAGAGTGCTCTTCGGCCTTGACGATCAGCGGGGCGTCGCTGGCCGCGAGGAGCCGCTCGTGATCGTCCTTATCGCCCTGCCAGGGCTCCATCATGCCCTTGCAGTTGAAGGTGGCACACCTGCTCTTCGGAGAGGGCTCGGGCTGCACGGCCCGGCACGCACGACACCGGAACATCGTGTCATTGGCGGGCCGGATCTCCATGGCCTGGGGCGGGACTTGGCGCAGCAGTATGCGGGCTTTGCCGGTGCCGATCTGGGTGCTCGTCAGCAGTTCGTGCTCGGCCAGCAGGTCTACGGCCTTGCGGACGCCCCGCTCGATGTTGTCGGACCCAGTCACTAGCGGGAAGGCGGTCTTGGCCAAGCGCGCTGCCGAACCGCGGGCGCTCATGGCAAGTGGGTTGGAGCCCGGGACGTTAAAGGTGGTCTCGCCGTATCCGGTGACGGACTGTCCCACTGCCATGGTCGCGCCGGCTTCGATCAGTTCGGACTCGATCTTCGCATCAAGGCGCTTGCTGAGCAGCTCGTGTCCGACGCCGCCGCGCGTACGGGCGAGGTCGAGGATTCGGGCCAGCAACCAACGGGCCGCCGTTGCGTCGGCGCCCAGGTCGTCCGTGATGGGTTTCAATGCGTCGTCGCCGAGGGCTTCCAGTCCGGGATAGCCGACGGTGATCAGGCCGAGGCGCTCCAAGGTGGGCGGGCGCCTCTCGTCGCTGGCCAGTTCACCGAGAAGATCCCATTCGCATACCCGCAGCGCTCGCTGACGGGCGTCCTTGCCAGCGGGGTCCGGATAGAGCCCAGATTCCTGGCCTCGTTGAAAGACGTCCTGGACAAGGCTGTTAAAGCTGGCGGCTGGGTGTCCTTCGCGGACTCGGGCGCTGACGCTATCCACGATCATGCGGCGTACCTGCACGGCACGAGAGCGATCTCGCAAGTAACCGGCCTGGAAGGCCGTATCTTGGCGCGAGTCGGCAAAGACCAGGAGCCGACGCAGCATCTCGTCGTCGCTCTGCGCCGCCAGGCCCGTGTGCAGGCTGAATGCAGCGGCGGTGACGGCAGCAGCGGTGCGAGCCGTGAACTCCTGAACCGCGCCGCTGGAGCGCAAGTATCCACACCCGGGGCAGCGGGTCAACGGGCGACCGGCATCCGGCACAGCAACGAACACCTCGCGGCTGGGCACACCGCAGCCCAGGCAGGTGACATTGCCCTGGGTGCCCTTCCCACAGCGGGTACACCGCCTCGCCGTGTACCAGCCTTTACTACGGGGCTGCGGAAGCGAGTAGGGATCCTCGGCGGTCAGACGGCGCGCCACATAACGGGCGATAGGGCCATCGGCTTCGTCCCGCTCCAGGTCGTAGTCCTGGCCGCAGCCCAGGCACACGCCCAGCGCGGTGGTGGCCTTTGCATCGCAGCTGTCGATGGCGCAGGTGGTCGCACCGTCGAGGAGCAGATGCTCGGCGTCGGCGGTGCAGCGGACGGGGGTGGGCAGGCTGCGCAGGAACAGGTGGACCTTGGCTTCGAGGACGGGCGGCCCGGCAGGGGTGTGGGTGTCCGCACCCAGTAGCAACCAGCCGGCCACCTCCTCCTCAAGGGCCTCGGGGTCGGTACCTGCCCTCTGAGGAAGAGCGGCGAGGGTGGCCACGAGTTCGTCCACCCTGCTGGGCTGAGCAAGGTGGGCGCGCAGCAGGTCTAAGACCGGGCTGGCTTGGGGGTCTCCGAGGATGGCCCGTAGGCGGGCGGTGTCCCCGCCATCGGAAAGAGCCTGACGCAATTGCTCACGGTGGGGAGCGGGGCCGATGGCGCTCAGGTCCGGTTCGGGCTGCGGGACTGCCGTCTCCTCGACGATCGCATCCACATGGAATGGCGCGGCGAACAAGCTGCTCGCGAACTCCGCTGTGCGTCGCAGGTCGACGTCATGGTCGCCGCCCGCGCTAACCGTAGCGGACAGCCCGACGCACACGAGCCCGTCGGCGTCGATGTGGCCACGCAGCCGGCGGACCAGACCGGCGATCTCGGTACCGAGTGCGCCCTGGTAAGTGTGGATTTCGTCCAGAATCAGGTGACGGAGCAGTCCGTGCTGGAACAGAGCACGGTCGTCGCGCCGGGTGAGGATGTACTCCAGCATGGAGTAGTTGGTGAGCAAGATGTCCGGCGGCGTCTCCTGCATCCGAGTCCGCTCGTGAGCGGGGGTCGCTCCCGTGTACACGCCATAAGTCAGGCCGAGCGCCTCGCATGCAGCCTTGATCCGGTCTTCCTGATCGTTGACCAAGGCGTTCATCGGGTACAGCGCGATTGCCTTCACGCCTGGGCGGTGCCGGTTGTCGAAGGCGTGAGCGACCACCGGGATCAGGAACGACTCGGTCTTGCCTGAGCCAGTGCCTGTGGCGACCAGAGTGTTGAGGCCCTGCCGGATCCGCGTGACCGCGGCGACCTGGTGCGTAAACAGGCGCTCGACCCGGGGAAATGCCTCGGTGATCTCCGGAGTCAGACCGATGGTGCTGGCCAACTCTGCGAGGGTGGCGTCCAGCTTG
Organism: Streptomyces sp. NPDC002870; assembly: GCF_042888505.1. Classification (NCBI taxonomy): domain Bacteria; kingdom Bacillati; phylum Actinomycetota; class Actinomycetes; order Kitasatosporales; family Streptomycetaceae; genus Streptomyces; species Streptomyces sp. NPDC002870. The sequence goes on along the minus strand of NZ_JBIAPW010000001.1, from coordinate 249,915 downwards.
AAGCGCGGCTGCACGGACAGATACGGACCGCGCCACAACAGCGCATCCTCGTCCACCATGCGCTCCAGCTGCGCACGCAGCCCCGGGTCGGCGATCGGATAGGTGGTCCAGGTGAACCGCCGGTAGTCGTCACGCAACCGATCGGCCAGCTCCAGCGGATTCATCTCTGCGCCCCTCCAGTCCCCGTGGCCATCTCGCCGCGCCGCACATATGTACGACTACTTGGCCCCGCGACAGGAACCCAAGCAGTGCATGACAGGAGCTTAGTGCTGGGCGCTGACAGCCAGTGCCGGACGGACCAAGAAGGTCAACTCACCAACCGCCCAAAGTATCCCCGGACGAGTTGCTTGTACTCCTCGTCGGGCCGGACCGGACTTCCCTCGGTGTCGGCGCTCTGCCGAAAGTCGGCGAAGATCAACTCCAGCTGCTCCACTGACAGGCCGTAGAGATGCGCCACACGCGCGTCCAGTTCGGCCCTCAAACTGTATTCCGCTTCCCTGGATAGAGGCGCGCACTCGACACCGAGAACGCCCGCGAGGTCTTCGAACTCGAAAGACCTACAGGTGAGTCGGGCTGAGAGTCGAACAATATCGGCACCAGGACCGCCATCGAGCGGGACATCCGGCACAGGCAGAGTGGCCATTACCGACTTGGTAACAGCACTCGAAACCTTGCGACGGACAATAAAATCAAGCACTACACTATTCAGAAGCGCAACGATATACATCATGGCGGCAGTATCAAGAACTGTACGATAGCCATTGCCGCCGAGGTCAAAAGATGACCTGTAGAAAAAATGAAGCTTATCCGAAACCGCCGCGCCAGGCGGAATGACTGCCGCAATCAAGGTACGTTCATCAGTTGCTCTTGCGGTTTGCCGGACGCAAGGGCGATAGTGATCCGATGGAAGTTCAAGCGATCGAGTGCGCGGTTCGGTGGCGAGTAGGACCCCCTCTCCCGGTTGACGAATGAGTGATCGCACATCCTTCTTCTTGGCGCGTTTCCTAGCTCGGTTCACCAGAGCCGCCTCACCGAGCTCTTCCCTTAGGAAGTAGCTGGGCTCCGCGAAATTATGAACGTACTGGTGGATATGCTTCCCTTCCCGCAGGGGTATTCCTGTTCCATCGACCCCGAAGAACTGGCGATCATCGTTCAGATGAAATTCGCGACCCCAATCAATTCGCCATCCACCTACTGGCATTTGCTCCAGCAGATAAGGGCGGTCCGCATAGATCGTCGCGAACACGTCAAGGATGGACGGATCCCGCGTGTCGGGAATTGCGAGGGTCTCGGGAGCTAGAGCTTCAATGGTTGTCCTGGAAATTGACAGGGTTCGACGATCCAGGTCCAAGAGATGCTCAAGGAGGGAGACGCCACTGGCGAACGGCAATGGATCGGTCACACCTCCCTTGCCGGCGACCAATAGAAGGAACTGCTCCCTGCTGTCGATTGGGAATATTTTGTTCTTGTTGTCGCAGAGAACGAAATGATCGATGGAACAGTGATCGAGCAACTCGCGACGATGTTCGGCAGTCGCGGCATCAGAGATCACACCTGAGTCGATGACCAAGCCAATTCGCCCTCTCGGAGCAAGCATGGCCAATTCTCGTTCCAGGAAAGTGCGGTAGTAATTGAACGTCGTGCCGTGGGCATAGAGCATCCGATAAATTCCGGAGCTCTTGATGAAACTCTTCACGCCTGCGAGAACGGTGTCCGCCTCTTCTCGCGCGGTGGACACATCTGGCCGTTTATCGAGTTCGGCCTGACGGTCGAGCTTCTCGTCCTTCTTCTTCAGCAGCACGTAAGACGGATCAAAACGACCGTAGAATTCAGCGGCCTTGAACGTAATACCCTCCCATGGAGGGTTACCGAGCATGACATCGAATCCGGCATCGGTGCGCCGTTCACCATTAGCGTTAAAGAAGACCTCGGGAAACTCGACTTCCCAGTGAAATGGCCGAAACCTCTTGCGTACTTGAGAGGGTAGCTCGGCTAGGTCCTGTCGCGGTGATTCGCCTCGCTCGATGCTGTCATGGCCGGAAAGCCATTGGCCTGTGTTGCCCTTGAGGGCATCGGTGTGGAAGAACGGGGCGACCCACCAGTCACCCATGGCACGGAGCCTGGTGAAGTCATCACCGTCGAGGAGCCGGGCGAAGCGCTGTTCCTTAGCCCGGACTTGGAGGCGATCCTCCGATGGTTCTTGGGCCAGCGCTTGGCGCACACGCACGAGGGAGGCAAGGTCAGGTTCCTCGACAGCGAAGAGGGAGCCCTGTAGGTCATCGGAGGCGGCGCCTCCGCGCTGCACACGGCCACCTCGGGCCGGTTCGGGAACGCCTGCCCAGCTGTCAATCGAGGCACCAACAACTGCGTTGCCGCAGCGCAGATGTGCGTCGAGGAAGGACAGCGGCTTGCCGGCTGCGGCAGTGGTGAGCCACAGGGAAACTTTGGCGAGTTCGACTGCCATGGGGTTGAGGTCGACACCGTAGATACAGCGCTCAACGATCAATCGTCGGTAGGCGGCGCGCTCGGAGTCATCGAGTTTGTGGTCCAGCATTTCGCCAGCCCTGGCCAGCGCCTCGCCGTATGCCTCGGTCAGCTGGTGGACGGCAGGGACGAGGAATGCTCCCGACCCCATCGCGGGGTCGCAAATGCGGAGGTTGAGAATCTGCTCCGGGGTGGCGTCCTGCACGAGAGGGCGCAAGGTCTCGCCTACGACGAAGTGGGCGAGAGGCCGAGCGGTGTAGTAAGAGCCAGAGCCTTTCCGCTGACCGCTGGCTTCGAAGAGGTAAAAGGTACCGGTTTCGTAAGACTCCAGGACTTCGGCATTCTCTGGCAGCCGATCGATGTCGAGTACCTGGACAAGGGCGGATTGCCCCCGGCCGATGCGTGCGAGGGCCTTCGGCGACTCGGCGATCTGCGGTTCGAACGAGAGCAGGCCCTCGTAGATGCTGCCGAGCTGTTCGACGCCAAGCTCACGGTAGTTGACGGCACGCAGTCCCTCCTGGGCCTGAGAACCTGTGCTGCGTTCCGGTTTGGTCCACGACAGTGCGTGGATGGCGTTGCGTACGAATGTATCGCCGACCGTCATTTCTGGGGTGTCGAGCAGCGGAGACTTGCCCGGATCGAAGAGGCCGCCGTTGAATCCCGTGATCTGGAGTTCTCCGGCGTCAATCCCATCCCTCAAGAGTGCCCATTGTGCTTGCAGGGAGCCCCATAGGAAGCCGCCGTCGGGTTCCCACGCTGCGTCTGCTGCGAGGATCTCTTTTCGCAGCGTGCGCAGGGAGTACCCGCGGTCGTAGGCGGGGGTACCGATGGGAAGGAGGCCACGGTCTTCTGCGTAGGCGACGAACAGCAGCCGGTACGCGACCTTGAGGGCGTCGGCGAACAGGGCACGAGGCTCAGGCGGTTCTTGGCCCGAGCGTCGCCAGTGGTGCAGGGCTCCGTTGGCGATGGAGCTGATTGCGGTGCGCACGCCCCCTGAGAGGTTTTCGCTGACTGAGGTTGCCGCATCAGTGCTGGCGTCCTCGACACGCTTCCAGAGGATCTCGCCGGTGTCGTCTGGAGTGAATGCCTCGGGGCGCAGGAGGGCCCAGAGCACCCGCCACTCGTGGTCGTCTCCTAGCTCCGCTAGGCCGACGAGGTCGATCGATAGGTAGCTTGCTTCGCCGCCGAGCCCTGGGTCGCGGCGGATCACGCGGAGTTCCACGCCATTGCTAATTAGCACTGCGGGTAGCTGGTGTTCGCGGGCCCAAACCTCGGCCTGGCGTTGCGGGCGCAGCTTTCCGGCGCGGCGGCCGGTGGGTGAGGCGTCGAGGTGCTGCCCTGGCGGGGTGATGAGGATGGAGACGAGGTGAGGGGCGGCATGTTGATCGCCGGCGAGGTCGTGGGCTTGGCCCAGGACGGGTTCTTCTATGGGCGGGAGACTGCCGGTGTAGGTCCAGCCGAAGCAGGCGAGCCAGGTCAGCATGCGTTTGCGGGTCTCGCCGGGAGTGCTGGTCTCATCAATGTCGGCAATGAGACGGCGAAGTTCGCGCTTGGCATGGCGGATGCCATCGATTGCGTCGTCGGCCCCGGCTCGATCGCGCTGTTCGCGGAGGAAGAGGGCAGGGTCGGAAAGGTAGTACGTCGACAGTGTGGTGCCGGCGACGGTGATGTTCAGCATGCTGGCGCCTCCACGCACACGATGCAGCCGACGGGTTCGCCCTGGGTGATGTCGGCGACTTGGAATCCGCGGCTGAGGGCTTTGCGGCGGCGGTCGAATTCTGCGTCGACTGCGGTTCGGGCTTCATCGACGGTATGGAAGGCACCGTGTCCGGTATCGGCGAAAAGGCCGAGCTGTACGGATTCACCGAGGCCGGTGGCGAAGCGGCGCTCGGCTTCGGCGAGTTCGGCGGCATGCCAGCGGTCCAGGTCCGCGTGGAGTCGACGGGAGTCGGCAGTCAGCTGCTCGCGGACCCCTTCGGCCCGCTCAGCGATCCTGCGGGATGCCTCCTGCTGACCGATCAACGCGGCTTCATCGAATCCTGCGGCCATCTCTCGTCGGGCCTGCTCAATGGGGTCATGGCTGCCGACCGGGGCAGCGCGCTGCCGGAGTCGGCGGAGGTCTGCGGCCTCGTCCTCGCGGGGCTTGTCTGGACGGCCGTCTTCTGTGCGGGGTACGAACACGGGGATGAGCGGTTCTTCCAGGACCCTGTTGTCGTCGGAGGTGATGCGGCCGACGTAGGTGAACAGCCAACCGTTTCCGCCCTCGGCCACCGGCCGTACGGCGACACGGTCGGAGGCACTCTCGTCGTACAGCCTCGTACGGACGCGCTGCAGGACCGCACGCACCAGGGGGTGTACCGGGGTGAGGAACGCCATCCCTCGGTTTTCCGGGTCCAAGGCCACGCTGCGGCTGAAGGTGGCCTGGAACGCGTCCTGGGGAACCAGGGGGTACTGCTTGAGCAGCGGCCCAGGATCGATGGTCAGTACATCGCCGCTGCCGCTGACCCGGCCTTGGCAACTGCGTACAACGGACGTCACGAGTTTGCGGAACTCGTCGAAGTCCGGCAGCAGCCAGCGGGCCTGTTCACGGGCGACCGCGGTCTCGGCCTCGGCTTCCTTCTCGTTCTGCATGCCCTGCATGAGCACCAGTGCGCCGCTGCGGTCGAGGTACTCGCGTACCTGCTGTACCGCCCGTTCCAGCCGTTCCTCAAGCTCCTCCGGGGAGACGTCCTCCAGGAGGCCGTCGATCACGTCGCTGCGGCCTGCGACGCCCAGGACATCGCTGCTGGATCCGAGCTGGACCGTGATGGTGGCGAGCTTCTCGCGCAGCCGCTGCAGAATCTCCTCGTCCCGGGTATCGCCCAGGTACAGGTAGCTGATCTCTACGACGTCCTGCTGTCCGTAGCGGTCAACGCGCCCGTTGCGCTGTTCCAACCGGTTCGGGTTCCACGGCAGCTCGTAGTGGACAACCACGTGGCAGGCATCCTGCAGGTTGAGACCTTCCCCAGCTGCATCGGTGGCCAGCAGGATCGCCCCGGGGGTCCGGGAGAAACTCTCCAGCACTTCGCGTCGCTTGGCGAGCGGAACGGTACCGTCAACCCGCAGCAAGGGACCGTGGCCCAAGTTCTCTTCCAGGTAGTCCAGGGTGTCCCGGTATTCAGTGAAGAGGATGACGCGTTCCCCGCGTCGTCCGGCACGGAAGCCTTCCAGCCAGCCCTGCAACCGAGTGAGTTTGCTGTCGTCCCCCGGGCTCAGCGCTTCGACCTGCTCCAGCAGCTTGGCGACCAGGCGCTGCTCTTCTCGCAGATCGTCTGCCTTCAGATGCGCTGCCACGCCTTCCAGCGCGAGTTCTTCTGCAGCCAGCAGATCTTCTTCGGGCAACGCGGTATCACCCCGATACTGCTGCAGCACATCCATGCGGTGGCGACCGGTGCGCTCGACTGGCGGAATACCAAGATTCTGCGCCCGGCGGCGCAGACTCTGCTTGAGCGCATGAGGGCTGGACAGAGCGCGCTTGCGCAGCACCTCCAGGGCGAATGCCTGGACGTAGTAGGAGTCCGTGTCGCGCAGCGCGTGCAGGACGCGCTTACTGTGTCCGCGCAGCCGCGTGTGGATCTCCTTCTCGCGGCTTGTGGGGCGCACCTCGATCGGCTGCGGCGGACGGCGACGGCTGATCGGCTGCGGCGGGTCGCCACGGGCGACGTCGTCCTTAAGCCGCCGCACGATGTACGGCTTGACCAGGTCAGGATTCAGACGGCCGTCATCGGCGGCCAGGTGCGGAGAAATCAGCTGCAGGAGGCTGGCGAACGACTCCTGGTATCCGTTGTGCGGGGTCGCAGAGAGCAGCAATAGCTCACGGCTGTGATCGGCCAGAGCACGAGCCAGTCGACTACGGTCGGTGCCGCTGGAGCGGCCTTCGCCGGCATACGCCCGGGCCACGTGGTGAGCCTCATCAATGATCACCACGTCGAACGGCGGCGCCGCGTGGATGGCCGCCAGATTGTTCTTTAGGTAGTCAATGGAGGACACCGCGTACGGCACAGCAGTCCATGGGCTGACCGTGGTCGGGTTTTCGCGCCGGACCTCCAGCCACTTCTTGCTGTCGACTTTGGCAAAGTCCAGGTTGAAGCGGAAGCGCATCTCCTCGACCCACTGGTCCTGCAGACCAGCCGGGCAAGCGATGAGCACACGGTCCGCACGGCCTCGCCGCGCCAGCTCCATGAGTACCAGGCCGGCCTCGATCGTCTTACCGAGGCCGACATCGTCTGCGACAAGGAGGCGTACGCGCGGTTGACGCATTCCGGCGAGAACAGGGACTAGCTGGTAAGGCTCGACGTCGATCCGGCCATGTTCAACAGCGAGGAGATCGCCTCGGCCGTGCGCCATGGTGAGCGCGAGGGCATCGTGCAACTCGTTCAGCCGAACCGGGTTACCCGGCTCGAACCGCAGCCCCGTCGCCGACTCAGGACGGAGCGTCGGCTCTCGATCCCGGTCCGCGAGGACCGTCAACCGCCGAGGCCCCGGGCGCTCATCAGCCCGTCGCAAGTCGAGGAACGTCTCGCTGCCAGCACCGCGGACAGCTTCGACCTCCCACAAGCGGTCCCTGACCCGCACCCGCATCCCACGTTCGAACATGACTCTGGAGTCTCCCAACCTGCTGATCAGCAAGGCCAAAGGCTACCCGGGTGACTCCCGAATTCGCAGCGTGCTGGTCAGGTCCACACAGCGTCGCGATTCGAGAGGAAGCAGAGACGCGCGTGCACGCGACCACAGCGCCCCGGTTTCCGCAAGTGTGTGCGGTCGGGGGCAACGCGTGCCTCGCGGCTAGTTCTCCAGGCGGACCGGCATCAGCATCGAGAACGTGTCCTCGGTATCGCGCCGACGGATCGCCAGGGGCGCCGTAGGGGCACCGAACTCCAGGATCAGTTGGTCTCGGGCTCCGGCGGCGAGCGATTGGAGCAGGAACTCGCGGTTGACGGCAACGTCGTTCTCGTCGTTGTCACCGTCCTCACAGATGGTCACCGTGCCGTCGGCCGTCACCCTGAGCACGCTGAGGTCAAAAGACACGCCGTCCGGCTTGCGCGCCTCGCTCGCGCGGACGGGACCAGTCTTCACAGCCTCCTGGAAAGCCGACACATCGACGAGCGCGCGGCGTCCGGCTGGCAAACGGACGAGGCGACGGTAATCGGGAAAGTCGTGATCGAGGCACTGACCGGCCGTCTGCCGGTCCCCGGTCTCCAGTGTCACGCGGTCACCATCCACCGCGAACTGGACGGGTTCCTTGCCACTCAGCAGCGCCCGCATCGCGTCGGCGAGCGGGACAGGGACGATTACCTGCAGACGGATCCCGCCATACCCAGTGATACCGGTTCGCGCGACGGCCATCCGGTACCGGTCGGTGGCCACGACATGGAGTCCGTCGCCCTCGATGTCGAACAGGACACCGCCGAGCATCGGCAGTTCCGGGTCGGTACTGGCGGCGAAACGAACCGTGTCCAACGCGGCAGCCAGCTCTGGCCCAGAGACAGCCAGTCGGACGGCGGCGGTACGGAGCGAGGTCATGGGGTTCTCCCTGCGTTCGAGTAGTGCTCGGAGCGTGGAGAACTCACTGCGGGCATCGGACAGTCCCAGTTCAAGACGGTGCAGATGCGCCTGAAGTAGCTTCTGCACCAGGTCGGTGTCCGCGCTGGACCAGCCAGCCAGCACCAGCCGGATGTCCACCAGTGGCATGCCGGCCCGGCGCAGCCGGGCCAGCAGCTGGGCCTCTTCAAGCTGCGCGGAACCGTACCAGCGGTAGCCACTCACGGGATCCACCCATGCAGGGATCAGCACACCGCCACGGTCGTAGAACCGCAGGGCGCTCACGCTCAGTCCGCTGTCCCGGGCCATCTCACCAATGCTGCACATCCCGCTCTCCACAACCAGAACTCTGAGCCCTCGACAAGGTCGAGAGTCAACCTCAGCCGATCGACTCAAACACTGAGGAGACCGAACAGCACGCGAGTCCCGGCGGGACGATGCCAACCTTTTCCGGACACGCGTGACGAAGTCGCGATCGGGTGAAGATTGACCTTGGGGGATAAGTCATCCCGGATGGGTATCGAGTTTCGAAACCGTGCCTGCCGCCTGCGTGCCGAGACTGCGCCGATGCCGATGCGCAACGCATCGGCGCAAGGGGCGGAGGACGCAATTACACGCCAGTGCCAGCGCCCCGAGCGAGGCTGCGGGAGATGCGTTGGACAAGTGACGCAGGTGGCAGATAGCGCTCGACCCTGAGCAAGTAGCCGACTTGGGAGTTACGCAGCTGCATATCACGGGCTTCGGCAGTTGCCAGGCAGATCTGATAGTCGACCGCGAACGCGAACTCGCCGTGGTTGGCCGCGCGCTGGCGCCAGCCGACCCGCTCGTTCGACATTGTGTCCTGCCATGGTGTGCCGATCTCAGGAACTTTGGGTCGGCCATCTCGCTGACCGAGCCGCCCACCGCTGATCCACTTCAACACCGCGCGCCAGAGCTCTCGCTCGGCCGCCCAGCCCACCTCGTGGGCCTGCTCGGCGAGGCGCAGCGCCGCTTGCCTCTCGCTATCGGTCGCCATGCCGATCATCGTGCCCCCTACCTGCGATCAGCAGCCCTGTACGGATTCAGCCGATGCGCCCCGGGCGGAATGCACTCCGCGGGTTCCATGACAATCAGGGCTGGTCACCCCACTCCGCCAGGAGAGCGTCAGCGACACCTTCCTCGTATACAGCCGTCTGATGCTCCTGCATCGCATTGCTCAAACGCGGGTCCCATGAAGTACTGCGGGCCTTCCCGGACAAGGCGACGTGGTCGTCTTCGGTCCGGAGCCCCTCCAGGTAATCCTCAGCGCTCATCTTCCAGGGCTCGGCTCCGTAGCGGCCGATGAGTTGATTGGTCATGTCGATTCCCGGCCAGTCGAAGTCCCCGTGGTAGAGGAGCCGTCCCCCACCGTTGACGATCAAGCGGGCCAGTCGGTGGAAGGCCGTTGACGGTCGGCCTTCGGCGCAGATCAACGGCGGGCTGCTCGCACCGAGTTCCCCGGCGGCGCGGCGGAGGACGGCTGGGTTCTCACAAACGTACACCCGCGGCAGGTGAACGGTGACAGGCAAGGTGACCAGCTGGTGAAGTGTGACGTGGAAGGGGGTGCCGTATCGAGCCGCGTCAGTGAGCCACTCCCCCAGCCCTCGACCAGACGCCGGCAGATTGAGGACAAGGACGCGGCTGGCCAGGTCGTCGACGATGACGTCGAACGCGTCCCAGAGCTCGCGCCGGGCCTCGGCTCCTGCCTCGAGCGGAACTCCTCTTGCTGTTGCCAGCGCGCGAAGTACGAGGGTCGGCAGCGAGCCTTGGCCAGGGTTGAGGGCCTTGGTGTTTCCCGTGGTGGCGTCGGCCAAGGCGGCCAGCATGACCGGAGGCGAACCGCTGGCACGGGCATCGAGGTACTCCAGAACGCGGATGGCCTGGCTGAGGAGGCGTTCATCCTTCTTATTGATCAGCCCAGTGATCGTCCCGTCGGAGGCTAGGCCGCTCAGCCACTCCTTGTACCAGGGATTCTCGGCGTAGAGCGCGCTGGCCTCTCCCTCAGCCAGCAACTGCTGGCGGGCCTGATTGATGGCGCTCCGTTCGTCGGCTCGAAACCGCAGTGGAGGACCAATTCGTTCCAAGACGTCGCGGAGTGAGGCTCCGGTGACGTTGCGGACGTTCTGGTCCAGTGCCTCGAGCGGAAGAGAGACACGGCGGACGTCCGCCGAGCGATACGCGCCTGTGATTCCGATGACGGCGTTGCGCTCGTCTGTCGTTGGATTCGTCAGGCCGATGGAGCCGGTGATCTCGCCTCCATTGCGTTCAAGAGAGCGCCGGGCGGCCCCAAGAAGGCGGCGGAACTCGGGGCCGCGGTAGCGCTCGTATGCGTCGGACGTCGGCAGACTCATTGCTCCCCCTCGTTTTCCTCAGTGCTGGTGTCTGCCGGCTCTTCCTCAGGCACGTCGGTGAGCAACCCCGCGTGGGCCGGAACGTGGCGGCTTGGCCGGAAGTTGAGCAGCTCGGCGGCCAGATCTTCGGATCCGGGGTATCCGACGTCGTCGAGGATCTGTTCGCCGTCCCAGACCAGCAGCATGGCGGAGACAGTGTGCGATGCCTCGTCGTGCTTCATGTCGTAGTGCGAGATCTGCGGCAGGTCGGAATACGTGATCCACAGGTCGTAGCCGGTCATGAAGAGGTCGAGGTCGAACTTGGCCGTGAGGGCGAGCAAGTCGGGGCGGTACTTCTCGTCGATGCCGGCGAACGCCTCGTCGAGGGCGATCAGGCGTGGGCAGGTGGGGTAGGCGGAACTGTACTGGGCGTGGGCGGCGGCGAAGAGTGGCAGGTGGATGGAGGCGGACTTCTCACCGCCGGACATCACACTGTGTTTGGCCCTGGTGAGAACTTCTCCCTTCTTCCTCTCCTCCTCACTCATGCCCGGGCGGAACAGCCGCAGTTCGAACTTGCGCCAGGATCGGTAGTCCAGGACTTCGGCGATCACGTGTTGGTAGCTCTGCTTTTTGTCTGCGGCGGCCTTGGTGCGGATCTGGCTGCGCAGGTGGGAGCGGAGTTCGGCCAAGCTCGCGGGGGCGAGTCCGGACGCGTCCTTCTCCAGCAGTTTGCTGACGGCCTTCTGGGAGTTGGTCAGGCTGTCGGAGGCGACCCAGTGGATGCCGACCGTCGTTCCGGATGACATCGGCCTGGCCCGGGTGTCGGCGTCCATGTTCCTGACCAAATCGCGGGCCGCAGTGGTGCGGCTGTGAATCTGCTCGGCGAGCCCGGTCAGCAAGCCGTCTTCAAGGACGGTACGTTCCTTCTCCTCCAGCAATACCCGCTGGTCGGCGAGTTGTTCGGCCAATTGGCGCCCGAAGTCCGCCACCGGCGCCGGGCCTTCGCTGTCTGTAACCCGGGCCAGGATGATGTCGCCGACCTGCTCCCACTCGAAGAGGTAGCCCTGATCGGATCCGAGCAGGGCGCCTTCCAACGTGGTGATGGCCGTGGAGATCCTTGTGGTGGCGGTCTTCAGGAGGCTCTCGGTGATACGGCGACCCTGAGTGGCTTCATCGAGTGCGTCGACAAGGGAGATGACGGTCGTAGGGACGGCGCTGCGGGCTGCTTCGATGCCAGTGACCGAGGTGTCGTGGGCAGTCAGCGTGTCCATGAGTCGCCGCACGGTCTCCTCGGCAGATGGCCACACTTCGCGCGGTACCCAGACGGTGTCCACCACTGTGTCGAGGAGGCCGAGCAGGTCCGGCCGGGCGTACGGCTCAAGGGTGAGGGTCGTTCGTACCTGCTCACGCACGGCGGTCGTCAGGACGTCGCCGACGAACTCCAGAGTGTTCTTGGCCTTCATGAGCCGGTCACGCTGCTCTTCGACGTCCTTCACCGCACGCCGGTGTGCCTTCTCTGCTTCCGCCAGCTGCCCCTCGGCCGCCTTGATCTTCTGGAGGATCTCCCGGAGCGGTGCTTCAAGCGTCTCTTGCCTCGTACGTAGCCGCTCTTCCAGGACGGCAAAAGCATCCTTGCGTGTCTGCAGCTGCTCGGCCTCCTCGGCGTAGGTCTGCGCCTGCCCTTCGATAATCTCTTTGCGGCCCGCGAGGTCCTTCTCGGCCTCATCAATCTGTTCTCGGCATACAGCAAGCTCCTTGCCGGCAGCGCCGAAATCGGTGACGGCCTGGGCGACACCTTTCAGTTCCTCACGGGTCGTAGGAAGCCGCGCGGCGGTGGCGGCTTGTCTCAGCAGCCGCTTCTTCTCGTGTGCACGGGCAACAGCACCATCAAGGTCTTTGCGGGCCTTCTCAAGGCGACGGCGAGCTCCGGCGAGATTGCCGGCGATCACCGCCACCTGGCGTGCCTCTTCGTCGATCATCTGGGTGCTGGGGAGCTGGCAGCGCGCGCGGTCGAAGTCGTCGAACACCTCCTGGGCGTCCTGCCGTTGACCCTCGGCATCCTTGAGCTGGTTCTCCAGCACGGTGATGGCCCCATCGAGGCGGCTCAGCCGCTCACGTCGGCGTGCAGCCCGTGCAGTGGCTCCGATGTACTCCGGCTGTTCCTTGGGATGGGCACCGACCTGAACGCCCAGGGAGAAATGCGACCCGACGGTGATGCAGGGGGCGCTATCCGTGTCGATGTCTCTGTCGGCTGTCGGAGCGTCGTCCGCGACACCGATGGAAGCGAGGACGGCTTGCACACCTTCGGGGCTCACATGTTCCTGGTCTTCGACAACCAGGATGTCGGCCAGTGTGCTCCCGGTGGGCCGTTGTGTGACGGGCAGTGGACGCAGGTAGGCGTCGGCGACCTTATCGCGCAGTGCCTGGTCGGTGGCCTCCGAGTCGGGGTGCAGCCATGCGGTGAGCAACCCGGCCGCGTACAGGGCGCCTTCCACCGCGGCAGCGTGGTCATCCGAAATGTGATCGGCGAACCGTACGAGCTGCCACAGCGGAGCGCCTGGCCTTCCCTCTCTGTTGGCGGGTCGCAGGTCGCTGAGCGGAGGTGCCTCGTCTTCTTCAGCCGCCACCCTGTCTCGCTCGCTTCGCGTCTTGTGCAGGGCGTCCGAGATGTCGTCGTACTGCCTCTTGAGCGTTTCGACGCGGGTGAGGGCTGCAGTTCGGCGCTGATCAGTGAGAGAGCGGAAGACCTCGGGCAGCGGGGTCGTTGCTGGCTCTCCTGCGGCGGCCAAAGCAGCGAGCAGGGGTGCACGGTCGGCGGGGCAGAGAACCGCGGCTTCGCTGTCGCCGGTCCAGCGAGCGATGACTTGGTCGAGATCCTGGGCGGCCTCTGCGCGCGCCTGGCTGAGCTGATCGGCGGCGGCAGCTGACTTCTGCTCGGTCTCCGTGAGTTCAGCAGCTGCGATATCCACACGTTTTTGCTCGCGGCCCTGATCCTCCATAGCTTGCTCGACTGCGGTGAGATGGTGGCGCACATCCTCGAGTTCGGTTTCGCGCGCGGTCGTGTAGCCGACGACGTGCGTCTGGAACGCGGCATCGAAGTTCAGTGCGTCCTCTTCGAGGAGGATGCCGGAGCGGCGTGCCGCGTCCAAGAGGTCTCGGGTGTGCCGTGATGCGGCTGCGTTGAGTTTCTCGCACCGCTCGCCGACCTTCTCTGCCTCACCCTTGAGAGTGGCCAGGTGCCCCCAAGCGCCGTTGAGGAGGCGGTCGCTGTCTTTGATGCCCTGGTTCTCGTCGCGCACTCGGTCACGTAGCTCGTCGAGGTCCTTCTGCTCCGTAACGGCGTCATGATTCCTGAGGGTGGCGAGACGTGTGCCGATCTCTTTGCGCTGCCGTTCACCGGTGTCCCGGCGTTGTCGTGCCTCAGCCAGTTGCCCGTCGGCGGCGCGCCGTTCCTCCGCTGCCTGAAGGATCTTGGCGCACTCGTCGGCCGTGGCCTGCGTGCGCTCCTTGACCTGGTCTACTCGGTCTCGGGCGTGGACTTGCAGGTAACTGGTGTACTCACGCAGGAAGTTCTGTACGGCTGTGTCGGCCCCGGCCAAGGCATTGAGGAGCGCCTGGATCTCTGCGAGGTTCTCGAAGTCCCGGGCGGCTTGCTTGATCAAGTCTTCGTCGACGGGGCGCAGACCCGCGGTGAGGGTGTCGGACACCTTGACCGGATCCAGGTCCTTGGCCAGGAGAGGGCGCCGCAACTGGAGCAGCAGGTTGATCAGTTGGCTGTAGCGCTCGCGTCCAAGGCCGAACAGCCGGTCGTCGATGGCATCGCGGTATGCCTCTGCCGTCTCGTACGTGGCATCCTCGCCGAGCATTTTCGCCAGTGCCTTTTCCCGCAGTGGCCGCGAGGCATCGTCCAGGAGACCAAAGTCGAGGCCCATGCGACCATCGGTGACGAAGTAGAAGCGGGCCGGCGAGGGCATCGCTTTCGTCACTCGCATGCCGATGCCAGCGGTAACAGCCTCGATGACCTTGCAGTCGGGGGCAGTGCGGGCGAACTCCATCCATACATAGCCGTATGCGGACTCCTGCTTCTTGTAGAGCAGGTTCGATTTCATGGTCCGTTCCTCGCCACTGAACGGATCCAGCCGTCGCGCGTCTAGGACGCCGTCCAGCACGAGGGGGAAGAGCACCTCCAGGGCCTTGGTCTTGCCGGATCCGTTGTGCCCGCGCAGCACCAGGCGACCGTCGGCGAAGACGAATTCCTCGTCGATGTAGTCCCACAGGCCGATCACGCCCGCACGCGTGGGCTTGAATCGGGCCTCCGGATACTCGGCATTGCGGGGATGCGGGATGAGCGTCATCGAGAGGTGTCCTCAAGGGGGAAGTCGAGGGCGAACTGACCTTCGTACGCAGGTCGAGGCAGCACGGCGGTGATATTGCGGTAACGCGCCGCGGCAGGGCACACCAGGATTCCCCCAGGAACGAGGTGCACCAGGCGCAGATCTGCCAGCAGAGAGAGGGCCTCGGCCAGGAGCCCTCCGGGATCGCCCTGCCATTTGTTGGTGAACGAGGAGGGACCGAACTCCTCGTACAGCTCGGTGATCATCTGCTCCAGCACGCCTTGCTCAACGAACGGCAGGCCCGCCCGCTGTTCGGCTGCGTCGGATTCCGTTCCTGGTCCGTACGTCCCTTGGCCGTTGTCTGTCTGCGGGTCCTGGGCGAGGGCTTCGAGCGTGCCGGCCTCGGGCAGGGCCATGTCGATGCGACTCAGCAGGTCCGCGTGTTCTTCTCGCGGGTCAGGTGGGAGAAGGCGCTGCAGGCTGCCGGAACGGTCGGGGTCTTCCTGCAGGTCCGCGATCTTCGCCAGTATCAGACCGGCGGTCCGGTTGACTGCTCCTCCTCGCCCCGGGAAACGCTTGTCCGTGAAGCGCCCCGTGGTATCGACAAGCATGATCCCCTCAGCCCGGCGCTCGACGGGCAGACCGGTCAGACGCGCGATGTCCTCGGCCAGAGTGGGCTGGCGCAGCGCGATCGCGGTTTCCGGGTCGATGCCGGCGAAGTAGACCACCGGGTGCTCGATGAGCATCCGTTGGGCCCGCTGGGCAGCCCAACGCCGACGCGGGTCCCGCCCGGTTCCCGCAGTCGGGGTGTCCAGCAGACCGGCGGCACTCGTCAGGTGCTGCAAGGGCCTGTTGGGCTTGAAGAGGGCTGCGCAGGCGTCGTGGTCGATGTCGAACAGCGCGTCCCCACGATCGTGGTCGCGGGCCCAGTCCTCGGTGGAACCGTCGGAAATCCGCAGCGCCCCTCGGTCGACCAGCCAGTCCATCACGTCAACGACCGCGTCCTTGTGGCCCGCTGCCGTCGCGTCGAAGCCGAGATGCTCGATGGCATTGGCGTACGGAGCAAGGAACTTGACGAGATCGGCGAGGGTGATCTCTATCCGCGACCGGTTCAAGCACGCCAGGACCAGACACAGGTATGCGAGCCGCCGCCGGTCGAAGGGCTTCTTACTCTTCACCGTGAGAAACGCCTGGCTCTCGTCGAAGGCATCCAGCCGCCGCAGCAGGCGAGCATGACGGGCACTCGTGGACAGCGTGTATCCGAAAAGGTCCCGGAAGTCCTTCGTCAGTTCGTCGGTCCACTGCAGGACCGACGCAAGCGCCTTGCTCCGCGGGTAGGTCTCGGTGACCACGCTGTGCAACAACATGAGCCGGGCCGCCTGCTGGTACGAGCTGAGGTCCGCGGGCTCCACGGATGCGGCTACGCGATGGGCAGGCATCAGGGCGCCTCCGATCCGAGACGGCGACGCATCGCACCGTGGGGCTTGATCTCCAGGGCGAAACCGGGCAGGTGCAGCGTGCCGGTTTCGGTCCGCACGCGACTCCCGCGTTCGCTGGGCACGAGACGCAGCGTCAGCACATCGCTGCTGCCAGTGCCTGAGCGCAGACGTCCCGCGACGACCGTTCGCGCCTCCAGGGCGCGGGTCAGCAGCTTGAGCACGGCGCGAGTCTCCACCTGGTTCAGTACTCGATCATGAGGTCCGTGCTCCAGGAGCGTTTCCGCCGCGCTCCGTTCCGCGGCCCGCTCTGCCAGTTGCGCCTCACGCAGGCGGGCGTGCGCGCCCCGGGACCTCCGCACCGGCTGCGGACCTCCCTGCGCCGGCCTCTTACCGTGCTTGAAGAGGCTGACGCTGATCTCCACACCCGGCGCCTCCCACCACGTCGAACGCGGCGAGATCTGGTCGTCATCGTCGTGGGCCCCCGAAAGATGCCGTACGGAGCGCAGATCGAAAGCGGCGGCAACCAGAGCGTTCGCCGCCTGCTCATTCGGTGCCGCGGCAGCCCACGCGGCCAGATGCCGCAGCTGAGTAGTGCGGCTCACACCGCCTCTGCGTGACTCCGTGACCTGCCTCAGCAAGGCGATGACCCCAGAGATCGCGGTGCGAGTGGCGCCCTGCAACTGATCCGCCCTGGACCCGCCCGTGCCATCGGCCAAGAACCACTGCCGCAGCCCCATCCAGCGCCGCCGCCAGTCCTCCAGTCGTACAGCCGGGCGCATCATGGGCCGTTCGTCCGCTGCGGCCGCCCGCTCCAGCAGCGTCTCCACCCCGGTGTCCTCCACCTCATGCACAGCCTCAGCCAAGCGGGGCGCATAGCGTTCCAGTTCGGCCGTGAACTCGCTCATGTGGGCCAGCAGCGCATGCTTGTACCGGAGGAACGTCTCGGGGGAGATGTCCGTCGTACGGACTACGTCGTTGAGCGTCAAATAGAAGCGCGCTGCCCGTTGGGTCATGTCCTCCAGCACGCTGTCGAGCCGGGTGAGCTTGCGGTAGACCTCGTCCTGGTCGCCCTGCCGGTTCGCGGTGGCCAGGGCCTTGAAGTCCGCCAGGATGTCGGCGAAGACCAGACGCGACAGGTTTGCGTCCTGGACCCGCGACCCGATGACCTCTTCCACCGCGCAGTAGACGCGGTAGCCGATCTCCGTGAACTGGTACACCGACTGGCGGTTGCGGTAGGCAGCAAGATTGCCGCATCGCGTCGCGTCCTCCACCTTGTAGAGGACCTGCTCATCCTCGGCCGCGAGGTTGTCGAGCATGGCCCGCAGGTTCAGGTCCGTAGCACTCGGCACCTCGTCGTGCGCTGTCGCAAGTTCACTCAAGGCCTTCGCCACGTCATCGGTATGGACCTGAACCTGGTGCACAGCTCGCAGCACATTCATCGCCCGCAGCACCCATAAGTACGCGACGTGGTTATCGCGCTGGGTGAAGTTGAACAGCCTCAGCCGGTCGCCCACCGTCAACGAGTCAAGATCGAACGACTCTGCGATTCCCGAGTCATCACGCTGCAGCACCTACACCGCCCCTCGTTCACATCTACTGCTCCTACCCTGACAGTTGCCACTGACAATCACGCTGGAGTACCCGGAAACCGGTCGCCTCTGAGGCTGCTCCACGGCCAAGCCGCCAGGCAGCGATCGTGCGAGAAGCCGCTTTCAGATCGGGTGAGTTGATAGTCGCTGGGCTGATGGAGCCCGAAATAGCCGCCAGAACTCGCTCGGGGGTCGGCACGGCTTCGGACGGCGGCAGGGAGGAGCACGGCACTAGGCTCCGGGTTCGCCTGATCGCGTCAGCCGTTGCAAGCCGGAAGCCCTCATGCCGCGAGCGCTCAGCCCCTGGAAACCGTGGCCTCCCCCGGCAGATCACACGGGGGAGGCCACCGTCACAATGCATGCGGACGCCGCCTCGCCGGCGACCGGAAGGCCAGACGGGACGACATCCGAGCTATGTGTCGGATCGCCTCACCGCAGCCATCAGGTCTCGAGCTTCACTGGAATATATGCCCCCTGCTTTCGATTGTTCGTTCGCAGTGATCGAGGCACAGCCGGGGAGATACGTGAGCGACCTGAAGGTCTTCAGGGTGAGGGGTAGGCAGGCTACCGAGATACCCGGAGCGTCCGTGGGCGTGGAACGCGATCTGCAGACTCTCATCGAGGCCAACATGGAAGCGATGCTCGGCATCCGCTTCCTGGTGACCGAGTACCGCACCGGTCGTCACCGGGGCCGGATCGACTCGCTGGGCCTGGATGAGAGCGGGACGCCTGTCATCGTGGAGTACAAGCGCACGCGCGACCAGAACGTCGTGAACCAGGCGCTCTCGTACCTGTCGTGGCTGCACGATCACCACCACGAGTTCGAGAGCCTGGTCAGGGAGAAGTTCGGCGCCAGGGCGGCCGAGGAGATCGACTGGAGTAATCCCCGAATCGTCTGCATCGCCGGGTCGTTCACCCACCACGACACTGTCGCCATCGAGATGATCGGCCGCCGAATCGACCTGGTGGGCTACCGCGTGTTCGACGACGTGCTCGCTCTCCAGCTCGTCGCTTCGGTTGCTGGCGCGGCTCTCCCATCGCGGAGGAGAGCCCAGAACACGCCTCGCCCCTCCGGGCCGGGCTCGGCGAAGTCGGTGCAGCAGTACCTCGACGAATCCCCACAGGGCCTGCAGGAACTGTATGCGGACCTCGACGAGGTTCTCCTCTCGCACAGCGACGTGCAGAAGGAGAGCCAGCTCCATTACATCGCGTACAGGCGGATCAAGAATGTCGCCACGGTGCGCGTTCAGCCTCGCAACCGAGTGCTCGTAGTCAATCTGAAGCTGGACCCCGACACGGTGGAGATGCAGGACGGCTTCTCGCGGGATATCCGCGGGTTGGGGTGCCTCGGCATCCGGGACGGCGTCGAGGTACGGATTGGATCTCGTGAGGATCTCGATCGGGCGAGTGGTCTGATCCGGCAGAGCATCGAGGCCTCCTGATTCGTCCCACGGTCAAGGGCGGTTGCGTCACAAGAACCTGGTGACGCAACCGCCCTTTCTTGCGTTCTGGCGCCAGTGACGGGGCTTCTCGCTCTCACTCCTCAGGTCCGGCAAGCTCGAAGTCGTCCTGTGTCAGAGCATTGTGGAGACGCTCCTCTGCGATGTCGGCGTAGTGCTTGGAGAGTTCGACCCCTATGAACTGGCGGCCTTCTCGCAGGGCTGCGACGCCGGTCGTCCCAGAGCCAGCGAAGGGGTCCAGGACCGTTCCGCCCGGCGGGCAGATCTTCACCAGCTCCTGCATCACTTCCACCGGCTTCTGCGTGATGTGCACTCGGTCCTTCCGGGGCTGGCTCGCCGTGTAGAGACCGGGCAGGTAGACGGGGTTGCGGTTGGCGTCGACGGGCCCCTTGGTTCCCCACACGATGTACTCGCACGACTGCTTGAGTCGGCCCTTCTGCGGCCGGGAGACCGGCTTATGCCACGACGCGATCCCTCGCCAGGTCCAGCCTGCTGCCTGGAACGCGTCCGTGGTGGTCGGCAGCTGCCGCCAATCGGTGAAGACGAGCGCGGTGCCCGATTCGACGGTCGCCCGGTACGACTCGGTGAGCAGGAGTGTGAGCCAGAAGCCGTATGAGCGCTGATCGCGGTTCTCACCGGGGAAGTTGGCGAGGTCGTGCTCGGCATCGACGGAGGTGTACTTCGCGCGAGCGGTCCGGCCTGTGCGCTCGCTGCTCGTTCGGCCGCCGCTGTTGTACGGCGGGTCGGTGATCACGGCATCCACGCTGTTGTCCGGGATGCCGGCGAGGGCGGTAAGCGCATCCCCTCGGTGCAGGGTGTACGGCATTGCGAGGTTCTCTCTTTCCGGAAGGCGGTCGTGCGCGCACAATTCCCCTTTGCCCGGGGACGTGCACGTCGGCAAGCTTCACTCCGGGAAACCGCGGACGCAGCCGCCAGGGGCGAGCAATGCGCTGGAGGTTAACGCCGTTCTCCGGCCGCACCCAATGAGCGAGAGCCCTTGCCTGGCGGCGGAGAAGGTCCCGAGGGGGCCGTTTGGTGCGGCCGGATTTCGTCTCTACAGTCTCGCCATGTTCGCAGGACGGGACCTGGTTTCAGCCCGGTTGAGCTGTGCTGATGCGTGTTGTTCCGTCCAGACGACAGCACGACACGGCTCTCCAGGAAGCCAGTCTCCGATTGGAGAGAGAGGGAATCCCCATGTGGCGCGTCAGATTACGAGCGCGGCTGACTGCCGCATTTCAAAGAGGGCTCCAGCGACTGGGAGTTAGCAGCTCCCAGTCACTGGACTTCCTCCTGGGACTGCAAATTCTTAACCGGCGCAGTACCGGTGACCTTTCGACGAGAACGCCGCTGCCGCGCTGCCTACGAGTAACAGGAGCTGCTTATGCGGCATGCCCAGGCACGCCCCTCCCTGGGGCTCAGTTCCCCGACAGACCGCACGGCGTACGGACTGCGGCCGTGAAGAAGGTCGGTGTCATTGCGGGGGCCGTCGCGCTCAGCCCGATGCTGCTGATCGCGCCTCTCGCCGTAGCCCTGACCGGCGCCAGTAACGCACAGGCCGCATGTATCGACGGCGATGCACAAGCTCTGGACACTGCAGCGGTCGCCAAGCAGGTGGAGTCGATCCTCAAGGGTGATGGCAAGGGGTCCGTGTCCATTCAGGGGCTGGATGCCCCGGAGGAACAGATACCGAACGCCAAGGCCATCCAGGCCACCGGCGTCGCGATGAAGGTGCCGGCGCGCGGGCAGATCGTCGCGCTGGCCACGGCCCTGCAGGAGTCGGGGCTGCGGAATCTCGACTACGGGGACCGGGATTCGCTCGGTCTTTTCCAGCAACGCCCTTCGCAGGGGTGGGGCACGGCGGCGCAGGTTCGTGATCCGGTGCACGCCTCGACCAAGTTTTACGAGAGGCTGCTCAAGGTCTCGGGCTGGGAGTCGATGACGGTCACCCAGGCGGCGCAGGCAGTCCAGGCAAGCGGGTTCCCAGACGCCTATGCCAAGTGGGAGCCGCTGGCCACCGCCCTGCAGAAGGCCATCGCCAAGGCCCTGCGCCAGAAGAGCGCTTCCGAGAATGACAAAGGCGAGGACACCAAGCCGGAAGCTCCCGTCGACGGGTGCGGAGCTGAGGGCGTCGGGACCGAGTTCGGTCCGATCCCTCCGGGGTCAGTGCCCAAGGACTACAAGATCCCGGCCGGGGCACCCAAGTCGGTCCAGAGGGCTATCCGTTGGGGCCTCGGCGCACTCGGCACCCCGTACCAGTGGGGCGGTGGGTGCTCGGATCCGCGCGGCCAGGACCCGATGGGCCGGTGCGACTGCTCGTCCCTGATGCAGGCGTCGTACAAGGCTGGCGGCGTCTCGATCTCCCGGACCACCGTCACCCAGGTCAAGGACGGCAAGGCCGTCAAGGTCGACGCTCTCAAGCCTGGCGATCTCCTGTTCACCCGCGGCACGGCCGCCGTGCCGGAACACGTCGGGATGTTCATCGGCGCCGGACTGATCCTGCATGCCCCCAAGTCCGGCGACGTGGTCAAGATCTCGACCCTCGCTGATTGGCGGCCGGACATTCTCGCCGTCCGCCGAGTCGTCTGACCGGCTTCCTCTCCCTCTTCCCCAGCACCGCCCCTATGGGCCCTCACGCGCCCAAGAACGCTCTGGAGTTCTAAATGAAGCTCATGCAACACGCCCAGTACCTGGCGTACAACCCCGGCGTCACGCCGAAAGAGGGTGGCCTCCCCGGCCTCAGCGTGCTGAGGAACGTGATCTCGTCGATCAACCTCTTCGGCATCATCGCCGTGGTCGGCGCCTTGGCCATCTCCGCCCTCGTCTGGGCGTGGGGCCACCACAGCGGCGGCCACCAGGCCGAGGCGAACGGCAAGAAGGGCACGGTCGTCGCCGCGGGATGCGCGCTGCTGCTCGGCGCGGCGAATGGGATTGTCGCGTTCTTCAGCGCGATGGGGACGCAGGTCCGCTGATGCCGAAGAAGCGTTCCTCCACTGCCAAGACACGCACCCACCGAGCTCCCTCCTCGGTCACCCAGCGTGTACTGATCGGCGGCGTCGTCCTCGCCGTGCTGATTGCCCTCGCCGGCCTCCTCGCGTACATGACGCGAGAGGAGAGCCCGCCCCCGGCCAAGGACGCTCCGGTGTCCGAGTCCGACTCTGCTTCGCCTGCGCCGCAGTCGACTCGGGCCCAGGGCGTGGCGGTTGCGGCGCCGCCCGCGACGAGCGATCCGATCGAGTTCGCCAAGGCTGCCACGAAGGTTCTTTGGACGTACGACACCCGCTCCTTCTCCCAGGCCGAGCACCTGTCCGGGCTCAAGCGCTGGATGACGAGCGAGAAGGAGTACGCCGACTGGAAGTCCGTGACCCAGCAGGCGCCGAGCCCGGTGCTGTGGGCGCGGATGCACGACAACCACCAGCACGCGAGCGCCACGGTCGGCGAGGGCCACTTCCCCCAGGCGTTCAAGACGGCTCTGGCCCAGGACCCCGGCGCGATCACCGAGGCGTATGCCTACGCCGTCACGGTCACTGGCAAGCAGACCATCGCCTGGAAGGGCTCCGGCGCCGGAGCCGAGTCCCGCTCCACCACGCTCGCCGTCCAGTGCCGCCCCCACCAGGACTGCGCCCTGGTCGGAGTCCTACCGAGCGTCGCGCCGTGATCGCCCCAAACCCGTACGAAAAGGAGGTGCCCTCATGGGGGCTTGTGACCTTCCTCTGATGAACACGGTCTGCAACACCATCGGCGGCGTCGTCGGCGCCACCGGCGAAGCAGTCACCGACGGCATCGGCGCGTGGATCGCCAAGTCGATGGGTGAGATGGCCCAGGCAGCTGCGGACCTCGCGTCCAGGGCCGTCGACAAGACCACCGCCATCGATCTCAACGCCGGGTGGTTCCGCAGCAATTACGAGTTGCTGCTGCCGATCGGCCTCATCCTGACCGTCGGTACGTTCTGTCTGCAGCTGACGCGGGCCGCCTGGCGCCGGGACGAACGGGCCCTGGCCCAGGCCGTGAGCGGCACCGTCACCGGCGTCATCTTCGCTTTCGCCGCCATCGCCTGCACTACCGTCGCGATCACCGTCGTCGACGCCCTCAGCGCTGGATTGTTCAAAGCGGCGAACACCTCGATCGATGACGCGGTCCGCCGCATCATCAAGGTGAACGCACTGGGGGCGATGTACGGCCTCGGCTGGGGCATCCCAGCCATCGTCGCTCTAGGATGCGCCGTCGGCGCCTTCCTGTACTGGGCCGTGATGGTCGCCCGAAAAGTCGGCATCTTGATCTTGGTCACGCTGGCGGTGTTCGCAGGTGCCGGCGGTGGCTGGGAGGTTGCCCGTCGCTGGCGACGCGGCTGGATCGAGGCCACCGGCACCTTGATCGTCTCGAAGCTGCTGATGACGATCGTCTTCCTCCTGGGCATCTCGGCCATAGGCAAGACCGATGCGAACGACGGGCTCAGCGCTCTCTCGGATGCGATGGCGGGCATCGTCGTGATGGTCCTGGTGATGTTGTGCCCCTACGCCACGTACAAGTTCGTGCACTGGGCTGCCGACGGCGGCGGCCAGGACGACCTGCACCGCACCGGCGTCGCCGGTATGGCGGTCGCTGCCGGTGCGGCCAAGACCGCGGGCCAGCTCGCAGTCCAGGCCAGCACGGGAATGCGCGCACCGCAGGGTCCGGCGACGGTTCCGGGCCAGGGATCCGGCGGTGTCACCTCCGGGATCGACCCGACCGGCGGCTCGGGTGGCGGCCAGCCGAAGCAGACCCACTTCCGCTTCGGTGAGGACCCCAACGCCACGGGCGACAAGGGCCGGGCGCCCATCCGGCGGCCTCCCACGGACGGAGACCGCGGTCAGCCCCTGATCCAGCGTCCGGGCCAGGGCAGCGGAGCGGATGCCAACTCGGCACCGGTCTCCTCCGGCCCGACGCCCCAGGGCGCGTCGGTTGCATCGCCGCAGGTGACGCGGATGGACACGCCAGCACCTCGGCGAAGCGGACCGTCCCCGGCCAGCGGGCCCTCCCCGCAGGGCGGGACCACGCCACAACGGTGGATCTACCCCCAGCCGCCGGGCGGATCAGGCTCGTAGCCCTCGCCTGACGGGGGTGGGCTCCGGCCAAGCACGGCCCAACCCGCCCCCGCCTCCTCCCCTTCTCTCTTCCTTCACGTTCCAAGGACGGCTTCGCCATGTACCCCGACCTCTCCACCTCTGACGGCCCGGCCGTCAAATTCCCCCACCGCTCCCGCCGGGGCGTACTGCTCGGTCTCTCGGCTCCCCAGCTGACCGTCGTCACCATCACCGGCCTGCTGGTGCTCGCGGTACTGATCACCTCCGGCGTCCCTGGGGCACTCAGGCTCATACCTCTGTGGGTCGTCATCCTGGCGGCGGTCTTCATCCGCCACCGCGGACGCTCGCTCGCCGACTGGGCACCGATCGCCGTCCGGTACGCGCTTCGCCGCTTCCGGGGCCAGCTGATCTGGCTGGCCCGTCCCTCCCGCCGACCGCAGCGCGAGGGCCTGCTCCATCTCCCGGGCACCGGCGCGTCGCTGCGGGTCGTCACTTCCCCGGACGGCCGCTTCGGCGCGGTGCACGACCCTCATGAGGGGACGCTCACCTCCGTTGTGAAGGTCTCCTCGCGCGCCTTCGCGCTGCTCGACCCCGCCACGCAGACCAGCAACGTCGCAGGCTGGGGACGCACCCTGGCTGCCCTGTCGCGCACCGGTCACATCGCCCGGGTCCAGGTCCTGGAGCGGACCGTGCCGGACTCCGGCGACGCGCTCAACCGCTACTGGCACGAGCACGGCAACGCCCAGACCCACCTCGCCGGGTCCATCTACAGCGAGCTACTGGCCGCCGCCGGCCCCGCCGCTGCCCCGCACGAGGCGTACGTCGCGCTCGCCCTCGACCTCAAGGCCGCCCGCCGCCTGATCAACCAGGCCGGTGGCGGACTGACCGGTGGTTTCGCGGTCCTCTCCCAGCTCACGTCCACCTTCGACCAGGCCGCCCGCAATTCCGGTCTGGCACCGAGCACTTGGCTGCCCGCGAGTGAAATCGCCGCCGTGATCCGCACCGCGTACGACCCGAAGGCGTCCGCCGCGCTGGAACAGTGGTCCTCCTCCGGCCGACCGCAGGCCGACCCCGCCTCCGCCGGCCCCGTCGTCCTGGTCGAGAAGGCCGACCGCATCCAGACCGACTCAGCCCACCACGCCACCTTCTGGATCGAGAACTGGCCGCGCATCGAGACGAGCCCCGGCTTCCTGCACCAGCTGCTGTTCACCTCCGGTGTCCGCCGCACGCTCTCCCTGACCTACGCGCCCAAGGGTCTGGACGCCGCGCTCAAAGATGTTCAGCGCCGTAAGGCCACCGTGATCGCCGACGCGGCCGAGCGGCAGCGCAAGGGCCAAGTCGACTCCGAAGAGGACTCGGTCGAGTACGCGGACATCAAGCAGCGCGAGCGTCAGCTGATCGCCGGGCACGCCGATGTCGCGCTCACCGGTCTCCTCACCGTCTCGGCCGACACGGAAAAGCAGCTCAACGCCGCCTGCGCGGCCATCGAGACGGCGGCCGCCGCCGCCCTTGTCGATCTCCGCCTCCTCACCTGGCAGCAGGCCGAAGCCTTCACCAACGCCGCCCTGCCCCTCGCCCGTCCGTAGCGCACCCGCTCCACCAACCCGCGCTCTACCGAAGGGCACTTCTCATGCCGACCGAGCCCCTGCCCGAACTGGCTCCGGACTTCGTCCCGTTCGCCACTGCCGCGCTCGACTTCCACCGCGCGATCAACATGCCCGTCGCGCCGATCGCCGCCAGTCGGACCGAGCTGGACTCCCTGCACGCTCACCTCGTCGCCCTCTACGGGTTGCTCGACGCCCACACCGCCCGGACCACCCCGGTGGCCAGCGCCGAGGGTGACCACCTGCGGGCGGGCCGGGTTCGGCTGTGGCAGGCAGCCGAGCACCTCCACGCCGCTTTCCACGCCGCCCCGCATCCCGGCTCCGGTCGCCTGCCCGCCCGGGAGGCGTGCCGGGCCCGGCTGCCGGAGGGGGTGCCCGAACTCACCGTGTGCCAGCGTCACTTGGCCACCGCCACCCGCGTCCGGCGTGACCACACCCCGGCCGATCTGCGCGACCCCTTCACCGGCCTCACCCGCCACTGACCGCCAGGAGCACCACCACCATGGCTTCTCGTACCCGCGCCAGCGCCAGCCCGCTGTTCGTCCCTCGCAAGAGCGACCGCCGCACTGCGCGCGCCGCCCGCACCCAGTTCGCCGCCGCCCGCGACCAGGCCCGGCACGCTGCACGTCCCGAAGCCCGCCGCACCGCGCCCGGTCTCGATCCCGAGCTGCGAGCCACCTACCCGGCCATCGGCCGGCCCGGTCCGGCCTCCGCCCGCGGCGGTCGTCTCAAGCTGCCCGCCCATCGGATGACCACGGCCACGGCCTCCGGGGCCTACCCCTTCCTCGCGGAGGGCGGCCTCGGCGCTCAGGGGATCTACATCGGCCGTGACGTCCACGCGGAAGCGGCGTTCACCTACGACCCGTTCGCCTTGTACGGGCGCCTCGACGGCTTCACCAACCCCAACATCCTGCTGGCCGGGATCATCGGCATGGGCAAGTCCGCCCTGGCCAAGTCCCTCGCCGTACGCGCCGTCGCCTTCGGATACCGGATCTACGTGCCTTGCGACCCGAAGGGCGAGTGGACCGTCGTAGCCCAGGAGCTGGGCGGCCAGACCATCGCGCTCGGCCCCGGCCTGCCGGGACGCCTCAACCCCCTCGACGCGCCCGCCCGGCCGTACGGCGTCAGCGAGAAGGACTGGACGGGCGAGGTCCGCAAGCGACGCCTTCTGCTGCTCGGCTCACTCGCGAAGACCGTCCTGGGGCGCGAGCTGCATCCCATGGAACACACCGCCCTCGATGTGGCACTCGACCAGGTCGTCGCCTACGCCGAGGCCAACGGCACCACTCCGCTGCTAGGCGAAGTCGCCTACGTTCTCGGTTCCCCCGAGCGTCTCGATGCCGCGCTCGGCGAGCTGTCCGGCCGCCTCGGGCACGCCGCCGAGGACCTCGCCCACGCACTGCGCCGACTCGTACACGGCGACCTGGCAGGGATGTTCGACGCGCCGAGCACCGTGGCGTTCGACCCGAGCGCGCCGATGCTGTCCATCGACCTGTCCCGCCTCGGGGGTGCGGGCGACGACACCGCGCTCGTCCTGGCGATGACCTGTGCCTCCGCGTGGATGGAGTCCGCGCTTGCCGACCCCTCCGGTGGGCGGCGCTGGGTGATCTACGACGAGGCGTGGCGTGTGATGCGGCACGTCGCTCTGCTGGAGCGGATGCAGAGCCAGTGGAAGCTCTCCCGCGGTCTCGGCATCGCGAACCTGATGGTCATCCACCGCCTCAGCGACCTGCTGACCGCGGGCGATGCCGGCTCCCGGGGACGTGCCTTGGCCGAGGGCCTGCTCACCGACTGCTCCACCCGGATCATCTACCGCCAGGAAGCCGACCAACTAGCCTCGGCCGCATCCCTGTTGGGGCTCACCGGCGTCGAGACCCAGGCCGTCTCCGCTCTCACCAAGGGGCGTGGCTTGTGGAAGGTCGCAGGCCGATCGTTCATCGCTCAACATCTTTTGCATCCGCGCGAGCGCGAGTTGTTCGATACCGATGCCCGGATGTCGGCGGTCTCCCGCGAGTTCGCCGCAACTGACAGTTGCTCAATTCCTATGTGATCTGGGGGCGCGGAGCCTTTCCCATCCTCAGTTTGAGAAGCTGTTGTCCTAGCGAGCACAGTGACTTGGGAAGTCGAACAGGGCACTCATCGGGGTGAGTTTCGGCCGATGTGGGCGTAGAAGAGGTTCTTGCCGGGGCTCGGGGGACGCCAGCCGCCGAAGCCCCAGGTGAGGGCCCGCGCCCGTCAGTGGAAAATTGGCACACGCGGTCACTGGAGCGAGCGGTTCTCAGGGCCAGGTACACCTCGTTGGGCGGGACTCGCTACTGGGGGGGCCGGCTCGCCGGAGGCCAGAGCAGCGGCAAGGCTGGCTGTGGGCGTGGCGTCCTCGATCAGTTCCGATTCGGCTACTTCGTGGTAGGCCACGAATCGGACACCTTCAGGTTGCAGGCGGTTGAAGTAGTAGCAGCCGCTGTTCGATCCGAACGCTGCCGGGCGCATTATGACCAGCGGAGCAAGGGGGAGTGCGCTGCCGGCCTCGCGGGAGAGGAGGTAGAGGCCGTCTTCCTCCATAGCCTGGCTAATCGGGATCTGCTCCTGCCGGAACGGTGCGTTCGGGCCCATGGCCAGGTCCACATCATGGTGGAACACCCTGTTTCTGATCCGGGCGGCGCCAGCGCGTACGAGGGGAAAGTCCTGCCAGCCGGCGCCGATCAGATTGCGCAGGGTGTGGACGTGGCCGGTCAGGATGTCGAGTTGCTCTTTGAGGGAGTCGGAGCTTGTCGCACCCGAGTGGGCGCTCCAGGTGTTGCGTCGTTGGATCACCTCTCCGAACAGGTTCGTGACGTCGGTACTAAGGAGGGTGTCCAGGAAGTCCGGTGGTGCGTCGGCGAAGGCTGCTCGTGCTCGTGCCTGCTCGTCGGTGTCGGTTCCGGTCAGTGCGGTGCGGTACGTCTTGGTGAGCCGCTGCAGGATGATGTGCCAGATGCCGAGGGTGGCCCGCTCGGGGGTGAGTCCCACGGAGTGGAACTGTGCAGCGAGGGTGGGGAGTTCCTGCTTGAGGCGTGAGCGATCCTGGAGTAGGGCTGACACGACAACCGTGGCGTGGAACTGAATAGTGGCGTCCCAGAAGTGGAACATCTGGTCGCGGCGGGCGTGCAGGTTACTGTCGCCTTTGGATTCGTAGGCCCACAGGGCGCTAGCCATGGGGAAGGGCAGGCTGGCTGCCCATTGAGCAAGGTCTGCCGACGGGATGAGGCGGCTGGCTTCCCGGTAGATGTCGGAGCGCCTCTTAGGGTCGTTCCAGAGCTCTCGGTGCGAATCGACCAGGTGACGGCGGGCTGCGACCAGTGCTCGTTCCGTGCGGGCCATGTCCCGCTGGACGGACAGGTCCGGTAGGGGGATCAGGAGATCGTCAGCCATGCGCCAGGCTTGGGTGAGGTTGACGGCGCGGGGGCTGACGTAACTGTCGCTGCCGGAGCCGATGGCCACCGAGCGCAGGTGCCGGCCCAGAGGGGAATTGAGCCAGCCCGCTAGGTATTCGGCGTCCGCGTGCGTCGCCCTGATCCTGAGCACGAGGATGCGGTTTTCGGGAGCGACTTCGCCCGGGTCCCCGATCACCGCGTCCAAGCGCGGTTCAATGGGAAGGATGAGAGCTGGCTCCCCGGTGACGGACGACAGCATCACGGCGCGTTCGGCGGCTTTGGCCGAGGGGATATAGCAGATGTGCTCGGTGAGCTCGGTCAGGCGGGCGGTCTTCCAGCCGAGCTGGGTGAGGTCACGCAGCGCACGCGGGGTTCGGTCGGTTCTAAAGACGCGGTCCACGTCGAACATCGTGAGCTGTGGGTTCGCTACGTCCTTCACGTCCGGTGGCATCGTGGCGTACCGAGTGTCGCGCCATGCTTCGGTGGCGGAGGTTGCCGGTAGGAGCATGGTCAGGCGTGGTACGTCGCACGGCTCGGGCTTGATGGTGGCTGCGGTGGTGTGATGGGCGACGCTGACCTGGCGGAAGGAGAGATCCTTCGCTGCGACTGTTCTGCTGTAGGCCGTCGGCTTCGGATGCTTCAGGCTACGAGACAGTTCGTCGAGAGCTGCTTCGCTGATCGTGCGGCGCTCGACGAGTCGGCGGGAGTCCCCGTCCTGGTAAAAGCCGCGAAGATCGATGAACTTCACCTTGTGCCGACGCGCCGTGGGCTTGCGGTTGGAGAAGATCAGGGCAAACAGCCGGATCCCGGTGCTCGCGCTGAGCCCTTCGGGCAGAGCGATTACGGCATCCAGGAGGTCCTGGTCGAGCAGCCAGGTACGGATCGCGCTGCCGCCCGTGTCGTGCAGCGGCCCGGTGGCGGTGAACATGATGCCCCGGCCGCCACCGTCTGCCGGATCTCGAAGCTTGCTGAGCAGGATCTGGGCGAACAGCAGGGAGGCGTTGTTGGGCTGCGGAAGTCCGGCGGGGAAACGTCCCTCCGGGCGGCCAGCCTCGACTTCACACTCCTCGTAGCTTTTCTGCCAGTGCAGGTTGTACGGAATCTCTGCCACTGTGTAGTCGAATCGGCGGTCGGGGAAGGCGTCCTGTTCGAGGGAGTTTGACGGGCTGAATGCGGCGTCAGCGCCGAGGAGGAAGGCGTGGGCCCGGGCACGCTGGACGACGGACGCGTTGACGTCCTGGCCGGCGATGGTGACAGTTGTTCCGGTCTGCTCGGCCAGCGCCTGGGCCGCGTCCAGCGCCAGGGTGGCGGAGCCGCACGCTGGATCGTAGAGATGCGTCGCCTCCGTGTGGCTATCACGCTCATACGCGGTCAACGCGGTTCTGGCAACCTTCACCAGGGATGCGGACGTGGTGAGCTCGCCACGGTGGTCCGAGGTGGAGAAGGGGCGGAGCAGCATCCGGGCGTAATGACGTATCTGGGTGGGGGTGTAGCTGTGCAGCGCCTGCTGCTCGCCTTCCAGTGTGGAGTCCAGCTCAGGGTTTCTGTGCTGTGCGTTCCGTGCGACACGCTGCAGATCTTCGAGCTCCGGTGCAGGCAGGCCCGTAGTCCGGGTTCTCCAGTCGACCGCGTTCCACAGCGCGGAAGCCAGCGGCAGAAGCTCCCAAACCCTCCACCAGGCGGCACCGAGCCTTGAAGTTGTCGGCTTCGAGCGGCTGCCCGACACCAGCCTGTACGCGCTGACCCAACCGGACCGCGATCTGCGGCGACGCGCCCAACGCCACTAGGGCTGCCCCAATCTTGGGGCAGCCCGGGGGCTCCACATGACGAACGAGCAGCGGACGGTCGACCAGCGCCTGTGGAATTTTCTTGACTCCCTCCGGGGGCGCATGGATGCCAGTGAGATGGCGCGGCCGGTCGTCCGCCACGGCGGCGGCGCCCCGCCCCTGTCCGAGGTGCCACACGTGCCGTCTTCGGTGGCAGACGCGGTAATCGCAATTGAGTCTCAGCGCCTGACCGCCCATCTGGTCGAACTGGACCAGACCTCTCGCGAGGTGTCGCCGTGCACGACGCCGTTCTGCACCATCGTCGCGAGCGCATCGGTGAGCTGCTCGAAGTACGCCGCCAGCAGCTCGGGTGAGGGCCGGGTCTGGGCGAGCCGGGGCGCGGTCTCGACGGTGCCGTCCTCGTCGACGACGGTGATCCATTCCATCAGGATCTCGGTGCCGTCGATCTGGACCGGGTAGGGAACCGGCAGCCCGAGGTCCCAGAGCCGCAGCAGCGCACCCCACTCGGACACCGCCCACTCGCCGGCCGCGACCTGCCGGCCGAAGGTGCTCTTCCGCTTGAGGGCCCGCTCGTCACGTGAGCGCTTCATCGAGCGGCCCTCGGTGTAGGACGCGGCGCGGTGGAAGGTCCGGTGCTCGGGAGAGCGGTACCGCTTGGCCGCCATGACCACGCCGGCGGCGGGGTCGAGCGGGTCGGCGCGCTCGACGAGGTGGACGTCGGCCTCCTTGCCGGTCTTCAGGACGCCGAGCTCGGTGTCGATCGCGCCCTGCGAGGTCACCACCCAGTCCGGGAGCGGCTCGGGGCTCGGCAGAGGGGTTCGACGCCGAGCCAGGTCGACCAACGCTGGCCGTCCTCGAGGTCGTCGTAGGAACGGAAGTCGAAGACGAACCGGTCGTCGACGTCGCCCAGGTCGTCCGGCGGCGGGACGTAGCGGTAGGGGTCGGTGATGAAGTCGTCAGGAAATGCCGGGTGCTGAGGGTGCTGCGAGAGATCGTCGCGAGACATCGCTGGAGGTGCTCCATGAGGCGAGAGGGAGGCGGTCTGCGGGCAGGCCGAGGACAGTCGTAGTCACGGTCGTGCCTCCTCTCGTGGAGCACCGGGCAGCTCCCGGTGTCTCGCCCATGGTGAGGGCGGACACGGGGAGCGGCAACCGAGTAAAGTCGGCCCGCCTCGAGGGGCCCAGCGGTGCCGTAGGTTTCCGGCTGATCCTCCGTACCGGGCTCGTCCCGCCCGTGCTTGGGCTGACGCTGGCCGGGTCGTTGCCGGCCGGACCCGCGGTGACCGAGCGGGGCCCGACGCCCGGTGCGAGCGGGACGGGAGACCCGTACTTCCCACAGGGCGGCAACCGCGGCATCGACGTGCTGCACTACGACGTCCGGGACGGCTACTCCTTCCCCACCGGGCGACTGCACGGCCGGACCATCCTCGACGTGCGCACCACCCAGGACCTGTCGCGCTTCGACCTCGACTTCCTGCTGCAGGTTCTGCTCGTTGCCATCCGGCAGCCGAGCGGCCATCGCCTGGACCGATTTGCGCCGCCCATCCAGCATCAACCCGCGCAGACAGCAGTCGCCCTTGGCCCGCTGGTCCCTCCGCGGAGCCCAGGCGGATACCTCCGCCAAGTCACTCCGCAGACCCACAACCCGCTGCTCCACGGTCTCCAACGTGCTCCTCACGAGCACAGACCTGAAGACCTAACGGAGTCCTACCAGAAGGGTGCCCAATCCCGCCGGGATCCACCTGACCGCAGCGTCTCGACACGCTTCTCCACTTCTTTGGCGGCGCGCGGGGTCGTGCCGGCGTTCTGCGCGAGCCAGGTGACCATCAGCAGTTCGCGGACACTCCGGAGCACGGTGTACCCAGACCATCGCCGGACGTCGAAGCCGTAGCCCTCCGCGAAGTCGACGTACTCGGCTTCCGTGTGCCAGCCGAAGCTGTCGTAGTACATGGCCGTCTGCATGAGATCCCACTCGCGGGGGCCAGTCGCGAAGCCGTCCAGGTCGATGACCTCCGGGTGCCCCTCGGGGTCGTGCAGGACATTGCCGACGTTGAAATCACCGTGTAGATGCCCCGGCGGAAGGACGAACTCCAGCTGCTCGTACTAAGCCGCCAACTCCGCAGCTAGACCGGCTAGATACGCGTGGGGCTCGGCACGGATCACAGCACGCCGCAGGCGCTGCTCGACCTTGTCGAAGGGACGGAGGGCGGGCAGGGAAAAGTGCGGCGGCTCCAGTCCGTGAAGCCGCCGGAGGAGTTCGCCCATCTCACGTGTACTGGCGTACTTCTCGCCGTCGGCCAGCCCCTCCCAGAAGGTCACGGGGTGGCCCTCGACGACGACAGGCTGCTCGGCCTCCGTGACGAGTCGTGCTGCCGGGTAGCCCTCAGCCACGAGCCATTGCGCGACAGCGACGTCTCGACGCACGGACGGCAGACGGTCCGCGTGGCGGGCCGACGCGAGAGACCACCCGCCCGCCGTCGATGCGGAACACCGCATGGTCACCGAGTCGCAGCATTTCGACTCCGTTGGGGTCCAGCCCGACCAACCCGCAAGCTCTGCGCAGGATGCTCTCTGCCGCGGTGGAGTCGAAGGCGGCGGTTCGTTCCCTAGTCGTCATGCCGTCTCACCCTCCTGTGCAACAGGCAGAGCGAAGATGGCCCGCCCTCGCGTCGCTCCCTGGTCTTGATCCTCAACTCCGCAGGTCAGCCCATACCGAGCGTCGCAGCGGGTCACAATGCTGCACGACTCCCCGTAGCAAACCGCCGGCGCGCCCACGAGCGCGACTAGGCCTGTCTGCGGTTGTGATCAATGGGCTTTCAGGAGGCTGCGGATCCAGATGGTCGTTGCGCGGAGATGGAGTCCGGCGAGGTAGCTCTCGGGCGACTTGTCATAGCGGGTGGCGATGCCTCGCCAGTCCTTCATCTTGTTGATGGCGCGTTCAACCGTGTTGCGGTCGTGGTAGAGATCGGCGTCATGGGTGACAGGCCGACCGCCCCGACTGCCCTTCTGCTGCGGTTGGCGGCCTGGTCCTTCTTCTCCGGGATGAGCGCCTTGATGCGGCGTTTGCGCAGGTGGGCGCGGTTGGCGCGGGAGGAGTAGGCCTTGTCGCCCGCCACGGCGGTGGGCCGGGTGCCGGGACGGCCGACCGGCAGACGGACCCGCACGTTGTTCAGCATCGGGATGAACTGAGGGCTGTCGGCGGCCTGCCCGGCGGTCAGGACGATCGCCATCGGCCGACAGCGCCGGTCGGCGGCCAGGTGATTCTTGGAGGTCAGCCCGACCCGGGACCGGCCGCTCCCCGGCACGCGGGACATCGTGCGCTTCAGCTCACGGCCGTCGGCTGTTCCGCAGCGGCGAGCACTGATAGCGCAGCCCCTTGCCCACGATCCGGAAGCGCTCGCGACCGGCCGCCGAGAACGGGTTGGGCAGCTCGAACACCTGACGGTGCTCCGGGTCCAGGGCGGCGGTGATCAGCAGGATCCGGTATCGACCGCCACGCGCGTGGGTGCGCGCGGCATCCACCTCGGACGGCCCGAGCTCGAACTCCACGCGCTCGCCGACGGGTTCGCTCAGCGCCTTCACCTCGTACAGCCGTGTGGTGTCATGCCAGGCGACCTCGAAGTCGTACCCCAGGCTGTCCGATGCCTCCCGGTCGCCGTTGATGACCGCGGCGTACCCCGACCGCCAGCGCACCTCGAGGTAATGGCGCTGGAGCCAGGCCCGTGCCGCGACCTCCCCGACCAGACCGATGGCTGACCGCTGGTCCTCACTCACCTGGTGCAGTCGGGCCACGACCACCCGCGACGTGCCGGAACTCCCGCCCCGCCCGGGCTGGGGCACCGGCGCGACCGTGTCCAGGCGTACCTTGCCGGACTGGGCGAGGAAGGCCTCGTCGACGGTCCTGGAGGCTATGTCCGCGATGGCGGAGAAGTGGTCGCGTCCCACGGCGACCTCCTTCTCGCCGATCATGATCGTGGCCGGGCCCGCCCCGCGTGATCCGGCGGTGCCCTGCGCCGGTCCGGTCCGGAGCGCCAGGTCGGCGGGGGTGAGGCCGAGGAGCCCCGCGTCGGCGGTGAGCGGCATGCCGGTCGGCCAGCCCACACCGCGCCGCACCACGTCGAGCAGTTGTCCCTCGCTCAGCTCGATGAGGTCGCTCAGGCCGGAGCCGTCGAGGAGGGTCCGCGCCTCCAGCAGGGGCGCGCCCTGCCAGCCGGTCGGTACGAGTGCTCCGTGCCGGCGGCACCAGGCGGACACCAGCCGGGCCAGCGCCGGAACCAGGGGGTCCAGTGCGGCGGTGTTGAGTTCGCGGAGCCGGTCGACGGGCGGGAGATCGGTGGTTCGGCCGAGATCGTCGTCGGCGCCGTGCGAGCGCAGCCAGGCCTGTGTCCTGGCCCGCATCTCGTCCTCGGGCGGGGTGACGAACCGGGGCAGCCAGTCGGGGTCCGGCAGCAGGTCGTGGAGTCGACGGGCCCCGGCGTACGCGGAGAGGTCCGCGCCGTCGCGGGCCGCCGCCACGTACCGTTCCCGCAGCCGGTCCACCAGGGTGCCGGCGTGGCCGCGTACGAAGTCGCCGAAGGCCTGCTCGTGGAGATCGGGGTGGGAGTAGGGGGCGTAGCCGGGGCCGAGCGTGGTGAGCGCCTCGTTGAACCGCTGGAAGTCCAGCCCCAGTTCGTCGCGGAGTTCGGCCGGTGTGGTGCAGGAGCGGGCGAGGGCGACGAGTTCGGCGGCCGACGCGGGCAGCGAGACGGTGTACCGGCCGACAATCTGGACGAGTTCGTCCTCGCCTGCCGCGCGGTCGAGCGCCCGCGCACTCTCCTCGTCCCATGCGGAGCCGAGGAGACAGCACAGGGCCGGGCGCAGCAGTCGTACCGTGTCGTGCACGTCTCCCGTGAGATTGCGTCTGATCTCGGCGACCTTGGCCTCGGTCGTGTCCAGTGCCATCGCAAGGGTGCGGTCGTCGATCCTTTCCGGATCATGGGTGTCGAGCTGCCGTTCCAGCTTGACCAGGACCAGCTCCAGCACGTCCTGCAGCCCCGGCCTGCCCAGCAGTTGGGCGAGCGCGGACGTGCACGCCTGCAGTTCGTCCCAGCCCTCCTCGCTGCGCCAGACGACGACCGTGGGATGGTCGGCGTCCGGCAGCGGCAGAGCGCGCGTGGTCGGCGGTGGTTCGGTGAGCACGCCCGAGATGACGACCTCCACCGCGTCGGCCCGGACGACACGCACGGTGCGCAGCCGCTCCAGCAGGGCCCGCACACCGCGCTCGCTGCGGCGCAGGAACGCCCCGGACTTCAGTTCCACGGCCAAAGCCACCACTGTGACGAGCCATTCCCTGCCGTCGATGAGCGTGTCGGCGTGTCCGGTCGGGGTGATCGGTTCGCCGTCGCGGTCGCGGACCTGCACATCGGTCGCCGACGTGCGCAGGGTGCGGATGCCGTGCGCGTCGGCCATCTCCACGATTGCGTCCCCGCTCTCCGGTCCGGCGACCAGGACGGGATGGCCCGCCAGTTCGACGAGTGCCTCCTTCAGCGGCGCCTGATCGTCACAGACATGCACGGGCACGTCCTCGGCCGCCGGTACGAAGGTGCCGAGGGCGTTGCCGCGACTGACCACGAGCCGTACCTCCTCACCGGGGAGCCACGGCCAGCGGGCGTTCTGCGCGAGGTGCGACCACGCCCGCCCGTAGTGCTTCTTGAAGGAGACACTGAGGTACGACGGCACGTCGCCCCGGTGGAGGATCTCACCGAGGTGCTGGACGGCCGCTCCGGCGTGCCGCGGGTCCTCCCAGCTACGCAGCCCGCACCGGCGGAGCCTCGCGGCCGCGGCCTTGTCGGCGAGCAGCCGCCGGGTCTGCAGCGGCAACGAGGGGACGAAGCCGGGCAGTTCCCCGTCGGTGCTGAACCATGCCTCACCGGGGGTGACGAAGGCCGGGCCGTCCGACTCGGCGTCCTCCACCGGAAGCCAGGGCGTGCGGCGGAGGAAGGACGCGAACGGCGTGGGCCAGGAATGCTCGTCCCTCTTGTGCGGGTGCTCGGGCCGGTACACGGTGACGTCGAAGACCTCGTCGCCCCAGGTGCGGAACCCCAGGATGAGCAGTTCGGCGAACTCCCGCCGTGTGGTGGGGCCGAGGCCCTCCACCTCAGTCGCTCCCGGGAGATGGGCCAGTCGCCGCTGGAACGCGTAGGGCGTCCACGGGTGGGCGAACTTGGTCCACCGGGACCGTACGTCCGCCGTCCACACAGGCCCCAGGTCGTCGCCGAGGCCGAACCGCTGGGCCAGGCCACGGGGTGCCAGATCGTTCCCCTGCTGGGCTCCCAGGCGGTCCCCGACAACGGACAGCCGCAGTCCGTCGACCACACCGACGGCCGTGAGGAATTCGAGGTACGCCTCCCGGTCTCGGACCGGCGCGGGCCAGTCGTCGGGGCCGCTGATCCAGTGCCGCCGCTGGTCCGCCAGCTCGGGGATCCGGGAACCGCCCGCTTTGAGGAACCTCTCCAGCCGTTGCGCGCCTTCGGTGCCCCAGCCCGGTGAGTACGAGCAGCGTGCCGCCCTCGCCCAGCCGCCGTCGGCGAGCGGCACCCGGAAGGCGATCCGCGACAGCCGGTCGCGCTGCCCCGGCGTGAGCGCCGGGAACTGCCGCAGGGCGAAGGTGAGGGCGTCACGGCTGAGGGCCTCCGAGGGCCGTGCCCCGAGCAGGTCGTGCAGCGCGTCGAGGACCTGGTCCAGCTGGTAGGAGCGGACCAGCCCGCCCCGCAGCAGGAAGTCCCGTCCGGGGCTCTCCCAGGTGATGTCGGGGTGGGTGAAGGCGACACGGCGGCGCAGCGCCTTGAGGTCGCCGGGGACGCGGGTGCCGGCGTCGTCGTGCTCGTCCCCGGGGTGGAAGAAGACGGTGCCTTCCTTCTGGCCCTTCTTTCCCTGCTCCACCGCACCGCCGAGCGCAGGCCGCAGGCCGCCGTCCTGGTCGAGGACGATCCGCCGGCCCCGCAGCGCGGTGTGCTGGCCGGTGAAGGCCTGGGCCAGGTCGTTGTAGAAGTCCACCCAGCGTGGGCTCGGCGACTCGCCACCTTCTGCCCGGATCTCCTCGGCCACCGCCTCGGCCCAGTCGGCGGTCCTGACCAGCGGAGGACGCAGGGCCCGGGAGACGACCGCCTTGGCCAGCCGGTCGGCACGGGCGTGCCGGACCTGGCCCGCGGAGGCGGCCAGCAGATGGGCGCCGGCCCGGGCGAGAGCCCCGGCGGTGAGGACCCGCCAGGGGCGTCGGCCGTCCGGCCAGACGTAGGTGTCCCGCAGGGTGCCCCAGGACTCCCCGCCCTCCAGGGGGAGGAACGGCTCGACGGCGAGCCGCCCGTCCACCGCCTTGCCGAGGCGGGCCGGGGTGTCCCAGCACATGAGGTCGAGGACGAGGTCCCCGGCGCGGGCGTGCGGGGTCTCGGTACGCAGGCGTCTGGCCGATTCCACGCAGAGAACCGCCAGTTGGTCGAGCAGCAGATCGTTGAGGGCCACCGCCTCGCTCATGTCGAGCCGGGCGAGCTTGGTGAAGAATGGCGCGTGGGCGTGGCCCGGGAACGGCGCGGAGGACGCCTCCGACATCGGGATGAAGGTGTACATCCGGCCGTTCCGCGACAGCGGCCGGTCCAGTCGGAGCGCGACACCGACCCACGCCTCGCCCTGCCAGTCCAGCCATTTCGCGTCGATCCCATGGACGTCTACGCTGCGCTCGATCGCCACGCGCAGCCCCTCGGCGTCCAGGGTCCGCCGTGCCAGCAGATACCGCCCGGCGTCACCGAGGTCGACTTCGCTCATCCAGTCTGCGGTCCGGGACTCGACCAGGTCGCAGGGGCGTTGGGCACGTGACAGCACATGTCGTGTGCCGCACTCGGCCCCGTCACGGATCTCCACGACCAGTTCCCGTACGCGGTCGAGGAAGAGCAGCAGAGGCGCCTCGTCGTCCACCACGTTCTCGGCCTGCGCCACGACGAGGCTCCAGGCGTGGTCGTTGCGCAGCGGCAGTCGTACGACGGTCGCGTAGCCGTCCGTGGCGAGTTCCTTGAGTACGGGGTCCGCGGCCTCGGCGGGCACCGGCAGTGCCAGCGGGGAGACGTCCTTGATCACCCGGGCGGCGAGGGCCGTGTCGTCGACGACGGCGTGGATGTCGTCCGGTCGGGCGAAACGGAAGCAGTAGCCGTCGAACGAGTCGGAGGCGGGCGACGCCTTGGAGTAGATCTCCGGCCAGTCGGTCAGCTGCAGCACACTGCGGAAGCCGAGGCCCTTGTTGCCGATGCCCTCACCGGCTCCCTTGCTGGAGAGGGCCAGTTCGGTGATGGCCTTGAAGTTCTCCACGGTGAATCCGGTGCCTTCGTTGGCGACGTACAGGACACCGCCGCCGTCCTGGTGGCGCGTGGCCAGCACGGCGATCCTGCCGGTGCCCCCCGCGGCCAGGGCATCGTGTCCGTTCTGGATGAGCTCCAGGATCGTGCGGCCCTCGTACTCCTGGGCCGTGTCCTCGCTGACGGACTTCAGGCTCTCGGCGAAGCGCCAGTCTCCTCCCGCTCCGTCGAAGATCTCGATCCGCCGGCGTGTTAGGGCGGTGATCGCGTCCCCGAACCCCACCCCTGATCCGCTGCCCCTCATCGGTGTGATGGCCGTTCCCCCCTCGCTGAACCGGCATGCCTGTGCGTGCCTGCCGGGAATCGTGCTCATCAGTGTGTCCGGAAGGGGGCACCAGCCACGTTTTCCGGCCAATTCCTTGAAAGCTCACATGTCGATGCGAGAGGGGGTGGGGCCCGCTCGGTCCCCTGCGACGTCCGGGCACCCTCAGATGTGGTGAACGGCGGGACGACCGAAAGAAGCTCGTCGGCAGCCTGAATTGTCAGAGGCGGGTGCTAGGGGCTGTCTGCGGTTGTGATCAAACGCGGGTTAAGCGAGAGCTGGTCGTTCTCAGGGAACCTCATGAGCCTGAGTGCATGCGCCACCGGGCGGCGTCTACGGCGCTTGGTCGCAGGCCCTATTCGGGCCTGGGCTCGGTCAGATAGACGCCGGCGAGCGTGCCGTCGTAGCCCGCGGCCTGGGCCGCAGCCTCCAGGCTCGGGTAGTCCTGCCCTCCGACGCCGATCATCGCTTCGTAGTCCGCGCGGGTCAGTTCGCGCTCGACCCACTGGTGTGCACAGCGGCAGCGGATGCTGATCTCGTCGCGGTCGCAGATGACCATCCAGTCGCGCCGGGCGCCGCACCGCGGGCACATGACGGGGATTCCGGTGATGACGATTTCCTCGGGGTGGGTGCTGGCACGGAGACCGATGTTGCCGTCACCGAGTTGCATCTCCTGCTGGAGCCTCAACAGGGGGTCGTCGCCGAAGTCCGTCTCCGGCTGAACGGTTCTCTGAGGGTGGAGGCCTTCGTTGAGGATCTGCATCGTCTCCTTCTCCATATCAACCAGCCCTAACAGGCACTGGCGGTCGGTGTCCAGCTCTTTGTGCTGCTCAGCGCCTCGGTCCTCGGGAGCGGGGGGCGACATGGCGGGTCTCAGCGGTCGTCTCGGGCGCCTGTGGCGGGGACGGGTGGGAGCGTGATTGCGCTGCCCGCGTGTTCGTACGGGCACGAGGCGGGTCCATGGTGCCGGGGAGTTTGCCGATGCGTCGAAGTCGCCAGACGAGGACGTCGGTGACGCTGTCCGCGGTGTCCAGCTCGCGCCATTCGATGGCCTGCTGGAGCAGGGCATCGGGGTCGTGTCCCGCGCGCTCGGCCTGGTCCAGGGTGGCGGCGAGGGCGTCCCAGCCGGGTTCTCGGCGCGCGGAGTTGGCCTGCTCGGGCAGGGCGGTTTCGAGAGTGCCGGCGTACCGCACTCGTACGGGTTCGGGGAGGCGACGGCCGTGCTCGCGCATCGCGTTCATAGGGGCAAGGGCGGCCGATCGGTAGGCGCTGCGCAGGTGCTGTGCGGCTCGTTGGGCGGCGGCTGCCTGCTGGGCATGGCCGCGGGCGGAGTGCCAGCGCACCGCGGCGATAGTGACGAGGACCATCGTGGACAGGAGCATCGCGGTGGCGCCGCCGTCTTCGCCTTTGCCGAGGGCGTTGCCGGCGCGGATGATGCCGCGGGCGGCGGAGCGGATGGCGCGGTTGTCGGCGTGCTCGGCGCGGATGTGGGAGCGGGTGGCGCGTTCGAAGGCGCGAGCGGCTTCGGCGAGTTCCTTGCGCGTTGATGCCGGGGCGGTCTGGGCGAGTGCGTCGAGGAGTTCGCCGACGCCGGCCAGTTGGGCGGCGGAGTCCTCGTCGTCGTTCCCGTCCAGGATCGATACCGCCCGTTCGGCGACCGGGGCTGCCTGGCGTCGAGCGCGGGCCGGGCGAGGTGCTCGTTCATCGGCATGCTCGGTGACGGGCTCGTCGTCGGGCCGTCCGGCGTCGAGGCGTTGGCGGATCCTGGGGAAGGAGAGGTCCGGGGCGAGTTTCGAGCCGGAGAACCAGACGGGTTCGCCGTCGCGGTTGCGGTCGCCGGGGAGGGCGACCTTGTATCCGAGGGTGTCGCCGGAAGGAGCGATGCGCTTTTCGACCCGGATGCCGGCCTCGGCGAGGCGGCGGAAGAACTCCTCCTCGCCAGCGGCTCCGGCCAGGGCGTGGCGGACGCTCTCCCGCAGCGTCTCGCGGGGTGTCTCGGGGCGACCGGATCGCTCGGCTTTCGAGCGTTCGGCGCTGGTGGGTCGCTGGGCGGCGGTGCGGTCTCCGCCGTTGAGGATCTGCAGGCCGAACTCGGCTTCGATCCTTCGGCATTCGGCCTGGGCACGGATGCCGTCCTCGTGGCGTCGGGGGCGGCGGCCGTCTTCGCGGACGAGGGTGGCGACGAGGTGGATGTGGTCGTCGGCGTGGCGTACGGCGATCCATCGGCAGGCCTTGGCGTCACCTTCCTCGGCGATGCCGGTGGCGTGGACGATGCGTCGGGCAACCTCGGCCCATTCGGCATCGGTGAGGTGACGGTCTCCAGGTGCCGTGCGGACGGGGCAGTGCCAAATGTGCCGGGCCGGACGGCGGTTCTTCGGCAGGGCGAGAACGGGAAGGTCGAGCCGGTCGGTGAGCTGCTTGAGCGTGGCGGCCGGATCGCGTCCGGGATCGGGGGCGAGCCCCGGCATCCAGGACGCGACAAGGTGCGGGTCGGTGTGTTCGTCCCGACGGCCGGGCCCGTAGAGGTAGTTGAGCAGTCCGTACGTACGGCTGCCGGTGGAGATGTCGGGGACCACCGTCAGCGCCGCGCCATCTCTATGGCGGCGGCTTCGATGCGGGCAGCAGCGCGTAGGACACGGGCGACCGCGTCGTCCGTGTAGTCGGCCTGACCGCCGGAGTTAAGGACGCGGGCGACCTGGTTGAGGTTGTTGCCAGCGCGGGCGAGCTGGGCACTGGCCGCCATGAGCTCCTCCACTCGGCCGCGCTGGTCCAACAGCCATGTCTTCGGACCGCCTTGCGCCTGGGCGACCGCGACCGCGGCGTCGGCGAGGAACCCGGCGGTCTTCAGACCGACGGCTTCCGCGGCGCGCTTCACGGTGTCGAGTTCGTCTCGGGTCAGACGGACGCTGCGGACTTGGTCGCGGTGGACGCTCTGGCGCAGACGGGGGCGCGTACGCGTCACGGCGTTTGGATCTGCTTCTCCTCCTGGCTGCGATCCGCCCTCGGTCGCAGCCCCTGAGCCCGGCGCCCCCTGGTGCCGGGCCTCCCCTGCCCCTCCGGGGGCGGGGGCATGCCCTTCCGAAACTCCTCCGCAGCCCGTGGCAGCGGAGGAGTTTCGGAACGTACAGCTTGCTCGGCCTCGTGCCGGGCAGTGGCCTTGCTGCGCGTCAGAGGTGGTGCCGGTCGGTTCGAAAGTTGTCATCGTGGCGTTTCCGCCTTGCTGCGGCGCACGTCGAGGAGGATCTCGGCGACGTAGTCGAGGGCGAAGACCGGGTGGTGGAGGGTTCGTGGAGTGCTCGTGGCGGTGCGCCAGACGGCCCAGGTCCCGTCGGGCCCGGTCTCGGCGCGGTGGAGGTGCCCGTGGTCGCGCAGGACGGTGATCCAGGCGTCGGCTTCGGCATAAGTGGCCGGGGTGGTGCGCATGATGGTGTCTCCGGTGCAGAGGGAGAGCGGGGAGGTGCGTCGGGGTGGGTGACCCGGCCGGTATCCGGCGGCCGGGCCACTCGTCGTGCGGGCTGATCGGTCAGCCGGTCCGGGTGACCGACTTCTGGTTGGCCTCTTTGCGGAGCTGTTCCATCAGGCCCGTCAGTCGGTCGTTGGCCAGCGGGAGACCTTGTCCCCGGATGGCGTACGCAACAACCTGGCGGGTGACCTTGCCGGATTCCGTGACCGCCCGGCGGGCGATCTCCAGGAGTTCGCCGGTTGTCGGATTGGTGTCCCGGTCACCGCTGTCCGAGGTCTCCAGGAGGCTGTCCTGGGCAGTCTCCGGATCGGTGGTGACCGGATTTTCCAGGTGCAGACGGGTGAGCGGGACGGGTCTGGTCACCGGTTGTCCGCCCAGGTCAGCGTCA
Organism: Streptomyces sp. NPDC002870; assembly: GCF_042888505.1. Taxonomy (NCBI): domain Bacteria; kingdom Bacillati; phylum Actinomycetota; class Actinomycetes; order Kitasatosporales; family Streptomycetaceae; genus Streptomyces; species Streptomyces sp. NPDC002870. Next base: position 206,321 of record NZ_JBIAPW010000001.1, on the reverse strand, counting down.
CGGCCAGCGTGCTCGGGTCCCGGTTCCGGCATGGTCTGTGGCTGTCCGGGCTCGCCCTCCGGATCGGCTGGTGCACGATCCTCCGCGGCGGCGGTGACCGCTGGGCGGTTGTCCTGGCCGATTGTCCCGGCCAGGGCGGCAAGCCGGTGTCCGGAGGTGACCTCCCCGGGCCGATTGTCCTCTGGCTGGCCGAGGGGCTCCCGTCGGTCGGCTGCGATCCGGTCAGTCCAGTGACTGGCGGTGTCCGGGTGTCCGAGCTGTCCGGGGACAGCGGGCTCGGTGACCCGCCGGGCGATGAGGATGTATAGGTGGACTGCCCCGGCCAGGGCGAGCGGGGCGAGGGTGGAGAGGACGCCGACGGTTACGTCGCCGAGCCGCAGCCCCGCGCCTTCGGGTTGCTGTTGGTTGAGGCGTACGGCGTGCAGGGAGTTGGCCCAGATGCTGGCGGCCGTCGCGGTGCCGAACAGCATCCAGACGTAGCAGCGGGCGGCGAGCGGGGCGGCACGCAGGACCAGGAGGGCGCGTACCCCGTAGGCGATGAAACCGTCGATCACCAGGGGAAAGAGGAAGGTCAGGAGTCCGCGGACATGGATGGCGGTGGCCATCTGCTGGAGGGCGTCGTAGGAGAGAGCGCATCCTGCGCCGCCGAGGGCGACGATGGCGGCGCGGTCCCATCCCCTGATGCGTGCGGGTATCGGCGCGATGTGGCTCATGCCGCCTTCCCGAGGTCATCGCGGCGGGGGTTTTGCGCCTTCGGCTCCTTGAGTGCCTTGGTCTTGGCATTCTTCGTCTGGTCCACCGCTCGGTTGCGGATCTCGCGCCGGGTGCGGCGGTAGAGCTTCTCGGCGTGTTCCTCAGTCACCTTGAGGAGCCAGGCGAGGCGTTCGGCCGGGGTGCCGGACTGATAGGCGGCACGGACGACGGCTTGGCGCTCGGCTTCGGTGAGGTGGATGTCGCGTCCGGCCAGGACGGCGTTGACGCGGGCGTAGTTGAGGCGGTGCTGGAACTTGCGGTGCAGGGGGTCGCGCTCCTCTTCGGTCATGCCTCCCCGGATGCCGTCGCGGTCGCCATTTTCGAGGGCGGCATCCAGGCAGGTGCTGCGGACGGGGCACTGTGTGCACAGAGCCTTGGCGGCGCGGATGCGGTCCATCTCGTCGGGCTCGGGGAAGAAGAGTTCTGGGTCGACCTTGTGATGGGTGGTCGAGCGGCAGGCGGCGTGGTCGTGCCAGTTGTGGTCGCCGAGAGTGCGCGGCGTGTGGAGCTCGGTGCTGTGCATGTGGGTGTCTCCGTATCCCCCCGGGGCGCGTTTGGGCATGCGCGGCCCGGGGGTTGGTGCTTGAAGGAGGCGGACCGTGACGGCGGTCGCGAGAGGGATCAGGCGGCAGCGGCGGGGCGGCGACGCTCGGCTGCGATGGCTCGTCTGCGGTCGGGGCCGTCGAGGATGACCTTGTCGGTCATCTCCGTGAGGCGGGAGGCGACGCGGTCCCCGATGTACTCGCGCAGGTCGGCCATGCCGAGGTTCGTGGTGATCAGGGTCGGGAGCATCTCGTTGTAGCGGCGGTTGATCAGCCGCATCGTGATCTCCTCGGTCCACTCGCTGCTCTTGGCCGCGCCGAGGTCGTCGATGATCAGCAGGGGGCAGCGGGCCATGTCCATCAGCTCCCGCTCGCCGTCGTGGCCGGGTCGGGGCCGCAGGTCGGCGTACAGGTCGGCGGCGGTGGTCGCCTTCCAGCGCAGCCGGACCCCGACGGTGATCAGGGAGCGAACCGCGCCGTACGCCTGGTGGGTCTTGCCGGTGCCGGTGGTGCCGACGATCAGCAGCGAGCGCCCCTGGGCAATGCCCGGGGCTCCGCCGGGGCCGGGTCGGCCGGCCTGGGCGACCTCGTGGACCCAGGCGGTGATTGCCGGGTGGTCCGCGAGGGCGGCCTGGTAGCGGGCCGGGATGCGGGCCTGTGCGGCCTGGAGAGCCGGGATGGGCTCGAGCAGGCCGGAGGGCGTGGCGGCAGGGTCGATGCCCCGGGCGGTCAGGATGTTCGCCAGGCGGCGGGCGATGCCGCCGACGGGCTGGGCGTCGTAGTCGCGCATCACAGCTCCTCGGCGTAAGCGGCGGCAGGGTCGGCGGGGTTGGCCCAGGCCCGGTGCCCGGGCACGTTAGGCCGCGATCCCGGCCGCGCCAAACCAGCCGACCGGGCGCTCATGGCCTCGTTGACCATGCCGGGCAGCACGCTGGGGTGCTTGGGGTTGGCGGCGAAGCGCTGCAGGCCGCCCCGGATGTGCTCCGGGGAGATGCCCTCGTCCAGGAGCTTCTTGGTGATGCGCCCGAGGTGCCCGATCACGTCGCCCGGCGGGCGTTCGTCACGAGCGGCGACGTACTCGCGGACGAGGTCCTGCGCCGAAGGGCTGGGTGCGGGCGCTGTGCGCCCCGAAGGATTAGAAGATCCAGGATCCAAGATCCTAGATCCAGGCGTCGAGCCCTCGGGGAAGGCTCGGGGAGCCTTCCGGGAGCCCTCCCCGACACTCTTCTGAGCTGCGGTTTTCTTCATGGCTCGCTTGGGAGCGTCGGTGGTGCCGTCGAGCGTGGCCTGCTGGCCGCCTGTGCTCGCGGACCGGGCGGTGGGAGGCGTCGCGGGTGTCTTCGACGGCCGATCGAAGGTCCGGGGAGCCTTCGGCGAGGCCCCGGCAAGCCCGCGGGGAGCGTCCGGCGAGCTCTCGTCGAACACGGTGCAGGTGCCCTTGCATGCTCCGCAGCGCTCCTTGGCATGGTGGGCCGGGCAGGCCGGGATGCGGGACTGCGAGGGCTTGTCGATCTTCTGGTGCTCGAACCAGGTGACGATGTGCAGGTACCGGCGGCCGTCGCAGCCGGTGTACCGGCAGACGAGCCTGGCGGTGGCCAGCTGGTGGAGGTCGTCCTCGACGTGCACCGGGGTGTGCTCAGCCCGCAGTGGCCAGAGCAGCCCGGTGATGATGGCCGGGTTGTCGCGGAAGCGACCATGGTCGTCGGCCTGGGTGAGGAGGCCGAAGAAGGTCCGCTCGGCATAGACGCTCACCTCGGCGAACGACTCGCTGGTGAAGGCTTCGGGCTTGATGGTGCGGATCCTCGCCACGGTCAGCGCACCCCGCCCGCAGCGGCGTACGCCTGGGCGGCGGGCTTCAGGACGCCCGTGGTCAGGTCAAGGTCGTGGGCTTCGTCCCAGCTCACCCCGGGATAGGAGCGGATGATCCAGCGCGCGGCGATCAAGCCCTGCGCGCGGTTGATCTCCATGCGGCGACCGTGCTCGTCGTAGGCGCGGGCATACGGGCTTGGCCAGGTCTGGCTGGGCTCCCGTTGTGAGATGCGTATGACGATGGCTCCCGGCACCATGTCTGCGAGGAGGCGGGCCATACGCTGCCGACGGATGTCTGCAGACTCGTCATACTGGGCGCTGACCGCCCTTTCGCTCTGGGGCGTAGGCATGCGAAAATCCCTCACTCGTAGGTGGGGCGGGGCGGCCGTTCTCGTCGAAAAGGCCAGCCGACCCGCTCCAGTTATGGATCCGCGTCCCGCAGAGGGCCGCGGCCCGGTGTCTGGGGTTCCAGCCCCAGACACCGGCGCATTCCTCCGCAATCCGTTCTGCGGATCAGGTGTCGCCCTGCGCGGCGAACCGCACTCCCCTCGGTCACTCCTAGCGAGCCCCTCCGGGTCGCGTTTTCATCAGTTGACGGCGACGGGACGACCATAGACTGATGAGGATGGATCATGTCAACTGGTGAAGATGGAATGAGCCTGCAGAGGCATGTATCGTCTACACCAGTTGATGAGATTCGCGTGGTGCACCAGCGTCACCCGCACCGGACGGAAGGGCGACCCCCCATGGGCGACGGGGCACATGAGGTGAAGCGCTCCCTCGCGGAGAAGGTCGATCACCTCTTCCTCACGATTCACCCCAGAGACCGGGGCCCGTACTCCTACAAGGAGGTGGAGGCCGGCATCCGCGAGCAAGGCGGCCCGCCCATGTCCTCCAGCTACATCTGGCAACTGCGGACCGGCAAGCGAGACAACCCGACCATGAAGCACCTCGAAGCCCTGGCCGGCTTCTTCGGCGTCTCACCGTCGTACTTCTTCGACGAGGAGTCGTCCAGGCGGATCGACGCCGAGTTGTCGATGCTCTCCTCGATGCGCGACAACCAGGTGCGATCGGTTGCCATGCGCGCAAGCGGCCTGTCACCCGAGACGCTGCAGACCATCCAGAGCTTCATCGAGCGAGCACGCGACCTAGAGGGCCTCAACTCAGGCGACCGCGCCCGAGAAGAGCAACCTTGACCCAAGCCGGCTCCAGCCGGTTAAGGATCGATAAAAATTCCTTGGTTGCCCACAGGGCGATTCACCCCCTGTGCACCTGATGCCTGATTGACGATGCACGCTCCGTAGCCACGCTCCGGCCGCCAGTGAGTGTCCGCCAACAGCCCGATGACCCCGCGGCAACATTGCGTATGCAATTCACATATTGTGCTGACGACTGCACGACAGCCGAAGATGGTGATTCCATGATCGGCACTTAGCACCGCCCAGGAGTTGCCTTGCGTCTTCGCCGACGGCTCCGGTCACGCCTGCCGCAGCGCAAGCGCCGAGATCCCCAAGATCTTCTGACCGAGATCGAAATCCCTTCCCCGTTCAGCATTCAAGCTTTCTGCGACAACGTCGCTGCCCATCGGGGGCGACCGCTACGTCTCGAAGCGGTCGAGGGCATTTCGGGAAGTAACGACGAGCTGTGCGGCCTGTGGATCGAGCTGGAGAACAGCGACTGCATATTCTATGAGGCATCAACATCACCGCTTCACCGGGACCACATCGTGTTGCACGAGATCAGCCACATGCTGCTCGGGCATTCGTCGGTCAACGATGTGACGCCTTCGGTGCCTTCTGCGCTGTTCACTGGCATCGCCCCGCAGACGGTCCGCAGTGTGCTGGCGAGAGCCAACTTCGATACCCCGCAGGAGCGCGAGGCGGAACAGCTCGCCACCCGCATCGCCAAGCTGGCTGAACTCCCGGCTGCCCCTGCCCGTCCCGCTGAGCTGCACCGCATCGACGTGGCACTCCGCTCCGAATGAGCCCCATGACCACTCTTGAAGGTTCCGTCGCCATCCTGCTCTGGGCCATAACGGCCTGGCGCGCCCCGAAAGTCTGGCGTCAGGGTAAGGATCGCACCCTGTGGTGGGCCTTCTTCGGGGTCAGCGTCACCATGACCCTCCGATTGCCCCTCGGACAGGATCTGGACCGCAGTATCGGTGTCGTAGATCTTTCGTTTCTGCTCAAGCACATCAGCGGTGGTGTGTTCGGCGCCGCTGCCCTGCTGGCCTTCCTACGGAACGTTTCGGGCAGCAATGACTCGGGCTCTTGGCGAGCTGGCTTTCGCGTGGCCCTGCCGATCACGACTGCAACTGCCATGACGGCTCTATTCGCCGCGACTTCGCAGCCGTACGAGGCCGAAGACCTTCTGACCGACTACGCACAGCACGGCACCATCCTCGCGTACGGCATCATCTTCGTCGCCTACCTCACCACCGCCCTGTTCGGCGCCATGCGCGTGTGCTGGCGCTGGGGGCGCGACTCCGCCAACGGCTCCCTCGGTTGGGGCCTCAGGCTCATCGGCGTCGGCATGGCCAGTGGCGTCGCATACGCCCTGCACCGCATCGCGAACCTCGTTACGCGCTACTTCGGCCACACAATCCTTGGCGAGAGCCTCGACCACACCACAAGCACGCTCTTCCTCGTCGTCGCTGTACTGCTCATCCTGACCGGCAGCACTCTCCCGGCGTTGACCAAGATCCGCAGCTGGTCCGCGGACCGCCGAAACCTGCTCCGGCTCTACCCGCTGTGGCACCGGCTCACCGACGCGGTCCCCTCCGTAAGACTCGATCCGCCCCGCAGCCGAACCGTGGAACGGCTCGACCCCCGCAACGCCCATGGTCGCCTCTACCGCCGCACCATCGAGATCCGCGATGCCGCTCTCGTACTCAGCGACCATGCCCCCGCGGAGATCCGGGCGCAGGCCCAGTCGCACGTGGTCGCAAGCGGACTCATCGGCACCCAAGCCGACACCGCCGTCGAAGCCTGCTGGCTGGAGGTGGCCCGCCGCTCCCGGCTACGCGGCGAGGACCCCACCAACAAGCACCACCGGCCCGCCGGCGGCGGCCGCAATCTTGCCAGCGAGATCAGCGCCCTCAGCCAACTGTCCGCCGCCTACCACTCCGACCTCACCCGCTCCTTCGCCGAAGCGACGGATCGCACCCGTACGCTGGAGACGCAGCCATGAGCACGTTCACGCCCCCCGCCCCGCCCAAGTACTCCGAAGCCTCCACGAAGGTGAAGGCAGCGAAGCTGATCACTGACGTGCTCGCGCCCGCCAACCTGGTGATAGCACTCCTGCTCCTCGTCGGGTGGCACAGCACCAGCAACTTCACCGGGGTCGCCTGGGGACTCGTCGGCGCGCTGTTCTGCGGCATCATCCCCATCACCATCGTGCGGCTCGGTGTAAGGCGTGGCCGCCTGACCGACAAGCACGTCCGCGTGCGCAAGCAGCGCATAGCGCCACTCGCCACCAGCCTGGTGTCCGTCGTCGTCGGCATCGTGCTGCTGTACGTCCTCGACGCACCCAGCGAGGTCTCCGCGCTCGTCGTCGCCATGCTCGTGGGCCTCGCCTCCACCCTCGCGGTGACCGTCTGGTGGCAGATCTCCGCTCACAACGCCGTCGCGGGCGGCACCGTCATGATCCTGCTGCTGGTCTTCGGCCAAGCGGTACTGCCCGCGATCCTGATCGTGCTGGCTGTCGGCTGGTCCCGCCGGGTCCTCAAGGCCCACACTCTCGCCCAGCTCTGCTGCGGCACAGCCTTGGGCGCCATCTCTGCGGTCGTCTTCACCCTGCTCCGCTGAACCACGGCCCACGAAGGGTCGGCGCCCGGAGGCGCTGGAGGCGGGCTGGTGGGACCTCTGGGAAGAGTTTCCTGACGACGTTGAGATCGACGCCAGCCAACTGGATCTCCTGATGCCGCCGTGCGCGGGGCAAGCCGACCTTCACTCTCCGGACGTTGCCACCGCAGTGGTGCGATCCGCTACAGCGTTGCCCGTGGATCCCAGCCATCCGGCTGCACGTGGCCCTCGCTGCGGCCAGTGTCGAATTGGAGCTGCCGGGCGAGGTGTCCACCATTCGAGTCCCGCTGCGAGTGGCAGTTACACACCGGTCTGCACGGCCTCGTCCAGAAGATGCTGCTCGGCGTTGACGGGTCGCGCCAGCTCGGGATTCGTGCCCGTCCTCGTACCTGGCGGCCCGGTCTAGAATTTGATCCCGCCGATCATCCGAGCCAAGCTCGTCGTGGCTTCGGAGATCGTCGGCGCGATCGAGGAACTGGCCAGGTAAAAGCCCAGCAGTACGCAGACGATCGCGTGCCCGGCTTTCAGCCCGCCCTTCCGGATGAGTAGGAAGACGATGACGGCCAGCAGCACTACGGCGGAGATGCTAACGGCCACGGGGAACACCCCATCCGCGGTCGGGCGTCGAACGTGCGAGCGCGATGCCGAGACCAAGCTTGGTGCTGCCAGTGTGGGGGTGTACGACCTCATGGGGAATCAGCCAGATGCGGTGGCACGCATGACGAGCAGACTCGAACTCGGTGGCCGAACAGGCCAACGTGCCGGGTCGGCAGAGTGTTTGTGGGACATGCCAGCGATGCTCGGAGCCTGGTTCCACCGGGATATGGAGGAGCATGTGAGACAAGCAGCAAAGAACCGGACTCACCGGATGCTGCTGCTCGCGCATACCTTCGAGCGCCCGCAGGCCGATGCGTACCCCCGTCTGAACCACATCAATGGGACTGCTGAGCAGTGGTGAGGGAAGCGGATGCTCCACAAGCTGGATTTTCCAAGGCAGTTCGGTCTGGGTAGAGGAAGGCAACGAAGGCTCCGGTGAGAGGGGACAACCGAGAGAACCCCGTCATCTCGTAGCCGAGTGGCGTGAATGACGGCACCCAGGAACGATTGGGCCGCCGGATGCGCAGGCCGCAAGCTGACCAGAAGGAGCAAGCACCTCAGTCTCCTGAACATCTCGATGCATCGTCACGCTGGGGCCCGGTCGACACCACACGACTCCGCGATCCGGGCTGGCTGGCCACAAGACTGTTCGACAAACCGCCCTTGCACACATTCGGCGGGTGATATCACTGAGGTGATCCCGATGTCAGGCAGGGGCCGTTGAGCCCGCACGCTCTCGCTCAGAGGAGAGGCAAGAGGTGGCTCAGCAGGCGGCGCGACACTGTTCTCAATGCGGCTGCCTCTTAAGCCAGTACAACCCTGACGAATGGTGCGCAGGATGCGCCCGCTCCAGGCGACCTGCGGTAGTCAACGCCCCGCGCATACCGGAGCGGGTCTGGCAGGACGCCGAAGTCCGCGGGGCGCTCGCCACCTGGGACTTCGGCAAGGTCAGCCGCCTGATTCGGCAACGCGGATCGCTACGGCAAGACGACTTGGCTCAACTCACGGGCCTGAGTCAGGCCTTCCTGTCGATGCTCGAATCCGGGGCGCGCAGACTCACCAACATTGACAAGATCATCGAGTTCCTGACGGGTCTCGACACACCCGCTGATCTCGTACCCCTCCCGCTTCCGAGGCGGGCTACACCGGCGACCGAACATCAGCCACGCAACCTCCTCACTGACGACCTGGACCCAGCCCTCCCATGGACTGCCAGTCGTATGGTGGCCGCACTGAACGGCGCGGTAGGAGGTGGGTCGGTGGACCGTCGAAAGTTCATCACTGCGAGCGGCATCGCACTGACCGCGTACGTGCATCACTGGGGCGTGGAGGAAGCCGAGCCCCTCCAGCGGGCCGGAAAGGGCAGCCGAATCTCCGACGATCTACTGGATAAACTGCAAGGCACCACGGATCACCTGCGGATCATGGATGCCAGCTCCGGAAGCGGCACGCTGACCGACATGGGAGACGCTCATCTCGAACTCCTGAAACGCATCCTCAAACGGGCCTCCTACAGCGAGGCAACCGGTCGAAAGCTCGCAGCCATCGTCGCTGATACAGCCACACAAACGGGCTGGTTCGCCTTCGACTCTGGACAGCATGACTTGGCCCAGGCGTACCTCCTCGCCGCGCTGCGCGCCGCCAAAGCGTCTGGTGACGTGCGACTGGGCGCCGGCGCCTTGTCCTACATCGCCATCCACGGCTACTCGACAGGGCGCCCACGAGACGCCGTATCCGCAGCGCGAGCAGCCCGCGAGCGAGTCAAAGAAGTCACCGCCCCGTCCTTGGAGGCCATGCTGCTCACCCGACAGGCTCGTGGCCACGCGAAACTCGGAGAACAGAAGGCGGCGCTCAGGGCGCTTGGCCAAGCGGCCGAACTGTGCGCTCGAGGGCGATCGGAGAACGACCCGAGTTGGCTGTACTGGATCAATGAGGGAGAGATCCACGGGCAGGCCGGCAGCTGTCACCTCGATCTCGGAAACCCGCAGGGGGCCATTGACAGTCTCATCCGAGCCCGCGACGCGCTCAATCCAAGCGATCTTCGAACCAGAGCCCTGATTCTCTCTCGTGCGGCTACAGCCCAGATCCGCGGAGGCGATGCAGAAGCGGGGTGTGCCACCGGGCACGAAGCAATGGACCTGGCCGAACGGCTCCAGTCCGCCCGACTTACCGAGCATGTCGACGCCATGACCAACGAGCTCACTCCGATCAGCCACACCCCATACGCTCGTGAGCTGCTTGAACGGGCCGCCGTTGTGACGCGGATGAGGAGCTGAACGTGACCGAAGCCCAGCGGGTCCTTGTGCTGTGGGACATTGATCGGACGCTGCTGTACGTCGGTGATATCGACCGTCAGGTCTACCGGGAAACCTTCGCCGAAGTCGTCGGCCGCCCGGCGGAGCGCCTACCGGCCCGCGGGACAGGGGTGACGATGCCGCTCGCGATCCGCGGCCTGCTTCTGAACAACGGCGTGCCGGAAGAGGATGTGCCAGAACTGTTGCCGCAGATGGTGGAGTTGCTGCCGAAGCGACTAGGCGGCCACACAGCAGACCTGCGACGCGAAGGCGTTCTCATGCAGGGCGCAGTCGCTGCACTCAGCTGCGTGCGTGATCATCCACGTCTGTTGCCGACCGTGGTCACCGGAAACCTCAAACCCAACGCCATCTTGAAACTCGAAGCCTTCAGCCTCGACCGATTCGTAGACATCGAGATCGGCGGCTTCGCTTCCGACGACGACCACCGACCCGCGCTGGTTGAGGTCGCGCAGCGGCGGGCCCAGGCCAAGTACGGCACGGCCTTCACCCGCTCCAACACCGTGATCATTGGAGACTCCCTTGAAGACGTCCGGACAGGACTCGAGGGCGGCGCCCCTGTCATCGGCGTTGCCTCCGGCAAGACCACGGCGACCGAACTCGAGGACGCAGGGGCCGATGTGGTCCTTGAAAGCCTAGAAGACACCCCGCAGTTGATGAGGGCTATTGCATCGGTCACGTCCTAGCACCTGCTGACTCTGATTGGAGTGCAGTATGTTGACGGGTCTACCAAACCACTGCCAGTCAGCCAGGGCTCACCAAGGGCCCCGAGCCTGCTCTCGGTGATGCCGAGCCGAGGAAATGAACCTGAGGCCATTGCCATCGGGCTGCTGGTATTCGGCGGCGGGGCGCTGCTGATGAGTTCCCTTTTCGGCGTCTGGACTGCCTTCGCCAGCGTGGTCGCCACCACCACGGCCATCTCAGTAGCGGCGGAAGCGCACCGCCGACGCAGAGCCCAAGCAGACTACGAGCGCCAAGTCTGGAGGCGCACTCTCCGGGAGGAATGGGGCAATCAAGGCGAGTAGGAAAGCAATCTCCTGTCAGCCATCCGCTTGACCCGCATGCCGCCCGCTCCAGTTAGGGTTTCGATCTATGCAGCGCCTCGTGCTCTTCGATCTTGACGACACCCTGGTCGACAGGAGTGGCACCGTCGCAGCGTGGGCCACCCTCTTCGCCACGCGCTACCAGCTCGGCGACCACGGGCGCTCACAAGTGTTCGACTTGGTCCGGGAGCGAACCTCCCCCTGCACCTTCGAAGAGATCCGAACCCGCTTCGGTCTCGCGCCCTCGGCAGCGTCATTGTGGAGCGACTATTGCTCCGACATCTCGGCGGCCGTCTCGTGCACCGACGACCTCCTCGTCAGGCTGGACAGCTTGCGGGCCGCCGGCTGGCTGGTCGGCATTGCCACCAACGGCGCCACCGATATCCAGACCGCCAAACTCCATGCCGCTGGCCTCGTGGAACGCGTTCACGGAGTCTGCATCTCAGAGGCGGCTGGTGCCCGCAAACCCGAGACCAGGGCTTTTGAAGAGGCGGCCGCGGCCTGCGGCGCCCTGCTCTCCAACGGAGGATGGATGGTGGGCGACAACCCCGAAACCGACATCTGCGGAGGCAAGCGGGCGGGGCTGCGCACCATCTGGATCGGCCGAGGCCGCCCCTGGCCCGGCCATCTCGCGCCACCCGATCACGCCGTGCCCGATGCCCGCACCGCCGTGGAGCTACTGCTTACCAGCGACCACGTGAAGAGCACGGCATGAAGCCGCATGGTCCGACGGTTGGGCTGCTTCATCCCGGAAGTATGGGGTCGGCCTTCGCCGCCCAGTTGCGATCCCAGGGCACCACCGTGTTGTGGTGCCCGATCGGTCGCAGTGTGACCTCACGGCAGCGTGCCGAGCACGCCGGCATGGAGCCTGTTGACGACCTTGCGGAGCTCCTCGACCGCGTCAACGTGCTGCTGTCCTTGTGTCCGCCGGCGGCCGCCGAGGGCGTCGCCGCGCAAGTCGCCGCCCACGGTTTCCCAGGGGGGACGTATGTCGAGGCGAATGCGATCACTCCGCAGAAGGTCCAGCGCATTGCCGCATGTCTTTCAGGCTCCTCTGTCGTCGACGGCTGCGTCGTGGGCTCACCTCCCGTCGGGGGCAAGCGGCCTACGTTGTACCTCTCTGGCCCTCGCGAGCACGTTGCGCTGGTCGAGCAGCTCTTTGCTGGCACCGATGTGCGCGCCCACCCCTTGGGCGACGAGATCGGTCAAGCCTCCGCTCTGAAGCTCGCGTACTCCAGCTACCAAAAGGCGTCCCGTGTCTTGGCTGCAGTGGCATACGGACTCGCAGATGCGAATGGCGTCGCTGACGAACTCCTCCAGATCGCCGCAAAGCGTGGCGGCAGCTATCTGACGGAAACCGACTACATCCCCAAAACAGCCGCCCGAGCCTGGCGATGGGGCCCCGAACTGGAAGACGCCGCGGACCTGCTCGCCGAATCGGGCCTGCCCGATCTCTTCATGCGCGCGACCGCCGACGTGCTTCACCGCTGGGACGATGTCCGCGACACACCGCTCACAGTCGCGCAGGCTCTGGAACGGTTGCGAGCGGGAGAGGTTGATGGGGATGACAGCCGCGTAGGGAACCGGGTGGAAGAGTAGCCGTACCGTCTGAGACGGCTGCAGCTTGTCACGCTGACGCGAGCACCAAGCGATCAATCTGCGCCGCCGCGTCCTCTGGTGAGCGGAGTTCGGTATCTACACGCAAGTGCCACGTCACCTGGCCGCAGTCGGCGAGATCCTGCTCAGTCGCATCCCAGGCGGCAAGCCGAGCTTCCGTATCGTGGTCGCCTCGGCCCGTCGAGCGTCGAGCTGTGGCCTCCCGGGAGCACCACAGAAGGACGGTAGACCACCCTGCCGGGTAGTTCGCGGTGACGGCCTCGATCCCCGAGACCTGGCCGAGGTGCAGGATTGGAATTTGCCCGCCCGCCATCGCCAAGCCAAGGCCTGGCCGATCGACGACGTAGGTGTTGCCGTATCGATCGTTGCGATAGATGACGTCGCCGCGTGCCTCCAGCTCGGCCAGCTGTTCGTGTGTGCCCATCCTGTAGCCCGTGGTTTTGCCGCTGCCGACCTTCAGGCGGCTGAATGGTACGTAGCGCGCGCCGAGTTGGGTGAGAGCAGCCGTCACTGTGTCCTTGCCGGCAGCTGGCGGCCCATAGAGCAGAATTCCCTGGCTCATCAGAACACCGTCCCAAAGACCTGACGCACTTGATCAGTGAGCGATATGGCAGCGCCCAAGCGGTTGTCCACCACCATGTGGGGCATGATCGGCCGGAGTTCAGGATCGATGGTCCTGGCGTATTCGTCCCAGTGCTGAAGCTTCCAGCTGTCGCGGGCCGCGGAGCGGAAGCTGATGTACTCGTGCATCGTCTCGAGATCGCACTGAATCCAGACGGTAGCGACGCTCACCCCCCGCGCCTCACACCGATTGATCAACCGTCGCATCCAGCGGACATCCATCACTTCCGAGACGAACGGTGCGGTCACCACCGTGCTGATGGAGCAGTCGACGTTCGCGTACGCGGTCTCCAGCAGACACTGATACTCCAGCGGCCGCACCCGCTCACGGTAGAGCTCGGAGTGCCGGTCATTCGGATCGTTGCCCATCTCGACAAGGAGCCGCTCCACGAGGGGACGCGTGATGGAGTCCTTGTCGAGCACGGGCCACCCCGTGAGCTGTGAGATGAAGCGGGCGAACTCAGACTTCCCGCTGCCTGCGTAGCCGCCGACAATGAGCAGCGTCGGCCGATGGGGATCCCCGCCAGTATGGCGCCGCTTCCATGCGTCGATGATTCGCTGCTGCACCCCGTGCTCGTCAGCAGCCTCCGCGCCGGGCGTGATCCGGGCAAGAGCACGCTCGACGGCGAGCACGTGTGCGCCATTGCGAGGCTCGCTAGATGACGTGAGCTTCAGGTGCGTGGCCTCGTCCGGCAGGGGGTTGCGGAAGCCGAGCTCGGGTTCCGTTGCTCGGTACAGGAGGCAGTACGCGCGCCGGTAGTGCGGCCCGGGGTAGACCTCACCCTGCTCGTGTTGCCAAAGAGTTTGAAAGTTCGCGGCTGGCACGATGATGCCAGCCCTCTCTGCCACTTCGCGCAACCGCTCACCGGCACGCTCGAGCGTCAGCCCGTGTGCCTCGCGCACCTCGCGGAGCTTGTCCGGGCGCCAACCGACACGGCTCTTCCCCACGGCCCCTTCTGCCTGCCCATCGCTCGTCATGATCGGGACCCTAAGTCTGCCCCGTGCGAGGTCGTGTGTAAGCAGATGTTGAAAAGTCACGTCGTCCGTCGATGAGCAGCTTCGCTAGCTCGCAGTGATACGCAGACGGCCGGCATCCCGGTGTCATTGGTCTTGTCATTCGAAGCCTGAGTGCAACTAGCAATTACTAGCGGCTACCGGTTCATGAAGGAGTTGATGACCGTGCGGGCCTCAAGGCCTCAGCGACTGGTGCCGCTGCAGCACCGGGTGTTCTCCCCAGCCTCCGAGGATCACCGCCGTGATATCACCCGCGTTGTGTGCGAGTTCTTGCAGCGCCAGGCAATGTTGAGGCTCGCCGCCGAGCTTGCGGTGGCTGGTTCGGCAGGCATGGACAGATCGTGGACGCCGCGAGGAGATAGCCCCCATTCCGTGTCCGCAGCAGTGAAGCAGGCCGCGCCATGGCGGCGAGCGGCGAAGGCGACTGGGTAGGGCAGACACCCGTCTCCGCCCATCCTGCGGCTACGGCCTGCTCAACGGCTGCACCGAGTTAATCCGTCGGCATGCCACAGGAGGCCTGTCGAAGGCGTACATCTCCAAATCCCGATCACGCTGACTGCCCACGCGGGCGGTCAGCGCAACGGCACCGCCATGTAAACGAAGGGGTCAGCATGCACGGCATCAGAGAGTGGCAGCAGGAGGCAGCCGACTGGTCGGAGCGCCAGATCGCCTACTACCGGGCACGGGCCGACGAGTACGACACGGCGTATGCCGACCGGATGCACATGCCCCAGCTCGCGAAGGTTCTCGACAAACTGCCCATCAGCGGCGACGTCCTAGAGTTGGCGTGCGGTACGGGCCAGTGGACCCGGCTGCTCTACAACCGCGCTTGCAGCCTGACTGCGCTGGATGCCGCGCCGGAGATGCTGAACGTTGCCCGCCGTCGACTGCAGGGCACGACGACTCGCTTCATCGACGCGGACATCTTCAGCTGGGTTCCGGACCGCCAGTACGACACCGTCTTCTTCGCCTTCTGGCTCAGCCACGTCCCGCCAGCGAGTCTGGCAGCCTTCTGGGCCACTCTGCGACAAGCACTGAAGCCGGGCGGTTGCGTGGTCTTCCTCGACGACTCCCACGCGAAAGCGGAGATCGAGGAGACGGTGGCCGAGACCGACGTGCCGACTGTGCGCCGCAGGCTCTCCGACGGGTCTCAGCATCTGACGGTCAAGGTCCTCCACGACGCTGATGGGCTCACCAAGCGACTGAACGCGCTGGGATGGGAAGCTCACGTCGAGCTGGTCGACCAGTATCACTTCGGCGGCGTGGCGCGGCCCAGTGAACGCTCATGAGCAGCATCAACGGCTACCCTGCCCGGCCCAGCGTCCGCGCCGGCGAAGTGATCAGACTGCACATCGCCACTTCAGCCGCCCGCTTCCGCGTCGACTTCTACCGCTGGGGATCAACTCCCCAGCACATGGCCCGCATTGAGTGGCCCGGACGTGCCGCTGTCCCCGGGCGGTACGACCAGGACTGGCAATGGCCCGCTTACGACTTCCACGTGCCTCACAACTGGCAGTCCGGCGTCTACATCGCGGTCCTGAGCACAGGGTCGCGTCCCAGCACACCGCCCATGGACTCTCGCGAGGCCAGGATGCTGCTGGTCGTCACTCCCTCCGCTCCCTCCGGCCGCAAAGTCCTGTACAAGATCCCGGTCTCCACGTACCACGCCTACAACACAGCAGGTGGAGGCAGCCTCTACAGCGCTTCCCGAGTGACGATGCGCCGCCCCGGGGGCGGTGTCGGGGGCCCCGTCAAGGGACTGCCAGATCCGTACGACCTAACGTCGCCGCGGCAGACGTTCGCACATTGGGACGCCCGGTTCATCTCCTGGATGGAGGAGAACGGGATCGAGAGCGACTACTGCACAGACCTGGACCTTCACCAAGGCCGGCACCTTGACGACGGATACCGCCTTCTGGTCTCCGCAGGGCATGACGAGTACTGGAGCGCCCAGACCCGCCGCCACGTCACCGCTTTTCGGAACGCCGGCGGCAACGTCGCCAACTTCGGTGCCAACACCTGCTGGTGGCGAGTGAAGGTCGACGAGCGCGACGTCGGGCTGGAATGCTCAAAGTTTCCCCCTGGAGCTCCCGTCGGAATCGATCCGGACAGCTCCCACGGCTGCCCCGACCACTGGTGGGAGTCAGACCCCGAGAACGCCCTGCTCGGCGCGAGCTACCGCAACGGCGGTGGGCACTGGGACGGCCCTCGCGCTCCACTTGGCTTCACCATCACGGATGCTGATCACTGGGTGTTCGAGGGGACCGGGCTGAAGACCGGCGACGTCCTCGGCAGCGACGGTGCGCTGATCGGTTACGAATGCGACGGGGCGGCGTACGAGACCGACGAGCAGGGCCGCCCCCGCCCGACTGGCAAGGACGGTACGCCGGAAGGCTTCGAGATCCTCGGCACCGCCCAGTTGCCTTCCGACTGGAATTTCGCAGCCCGCGAGGCGACCTCCAGCCCCCGTGTGGCCACCCTCGGCCTCCTCAGGGCCACGGGCACGGTCTTCACCGCCGCCACCACCGACTGGCCTCGCCTGCTTGCCACTGACCCCCAGGTCGAGGCCATCACCCGCAACGTCATCACCCGACTCTCCTGACGAAAGGATCGTCGTGTCTGAGTACGTACAGCCGCTCAACGTGATCATCGGCGTCAATGGCATCGGTATGGGGCACTCCGTCAGACAGAGCGTGATTGCCCAGTACCTCCGCGACCGTGGGCACCAGGTGCGGATCGTCACCAACGGCTCCGCCCGTGTCGAATACTTCCGGGACCTCGGCTTCCCCGCGTGGGACGGGTGGATGCCGACCCTCATTGCCCGCGGTGACCGCATACATGGCAGCGACGCCGTACGCGCCAACATCCGGCAGGCGCCCGCGGGCATCGCCCAACACCTGCGCCTGCGCCGGATCATCCAGCGCACCGGTGTCCCGGACGTGTTCATCACCGACTACGAGCCCAACACGCCACGTCTCGCCTACCACTTCGGCAAACCGCTGATCTCCGTCGACCAGCAGAGCAAATACCGGCACCTCAAACTGCCGACCGTCGGCCGATACGCCCGCACCGCCGACGAGCAGCGACTGCGCTACTTCACGCCCCACGCCCAACGATCCTTCATCTGCTCCTACGTTCCCCTGGAGGCTGACGACGGCACGCTGGAGTTCATCGCTCCAGTCGTCCCTGACCTGGTCCGCTCCACGCCGGTCACCACCGAGCCCGTCGCCACAGCCTACTTCTCGCGCTACTTCGACCACGGCCCGGAGGAGTCCGTCCGTACCCTCGCTGAGGTCTTCCGTCAGTACGTTCCCGAGCGTGCGCTGCGTATCTACGCGCACTCCGACGAGATCGAGAGCCTGCGTCAGTACGCCGACGGAAAGATCGAGATCTGTGCCTTCGACCGCGAGGCATTCATCGCCGACATGGCGCGATCCGAGGCAGTCTTCTCCAACGCCGGCTTCAACCTCATCAGCGAAGCCTTCGTCCTCGGCAAGCCGGTGCATCTGGTGCCACTGCCCACGTACGACCAGCACTGGTGCGCCAAGGTCGTCCACGAGGCAGAACTCGGCACCACCGCACCGCGTATCGACCGCGGAGCGATACTCGACTTCCTGAACCGCAGCCGGGAGCTTCGCAACAACGTCGTACGCCACCGGGACCAGCACCTCACGTCCGACCCCCGGGTGCGGATCGCCTCCTACATGGAGAGTCTGCCCGTGGCGAGTGGGCGGCTCCTCACCCCGTCCGCCCGGTAGGCGGTCATGGAGATCGCTCCGCTCAATACGTCTATCGACACTGCGGTGGCCGTAGTCGCAGTCATCGCCTGCTACCGCTTCGTCGTCTCACCCGCCGTACGAGCCCTCACACAGCAGCCAAGGGTTCTGCGAGCTGCGATCTCTGCCATGGTGCCCGCGGTGTTCCTCGCGTTCCGCCCGCTTCCTGAGCCCGGCCCGTTCCGCTGGTTCACCGTCTTCGTGGTCGTGCTACTCACATGGCAAGGCACCACCAGTGACTACGACGCGACCCAGCCCATCGGGCCACAGCGCCGCGACAAGCGGCTGCTGCTGCTCCTCGCGGCCGCCTCGTGCTTGTGGACGCCTGCCCTGCTTCCATGGCTCGCCGTGTACTGCGGCACACTGCGTGGCTGGAGGCATCACTCAATGATGCCCCTACGCCTGCTCAAGGCATACCTAGCGTGGTTCCTCGCCACGCTGCTCCTCGGCCCCCGGATCTCCGTGCCAGCGTTGCTGCTGGTGCTCGGCTGCGTCTCGCTCTCTCACTACGTCAAACCGGCCTGGAGCAAGGTCCGCCTGGGGCCGCGCCCGTGGTCGTGGGCCTGGCACAACCGTACCCACTACCTCATCGCCTCTGCATACTCGTGGGGCTGGGCACGGTTCCTGCCCGCCGAGACCATGGCCCGCCTGCTGCGCAGGGCGCAGGTCGTCGACCGACCAGTCAACTTCCTCACGATGGCCGTCGAGTCTGCCGGACTGATCGCCTTCCTCGACCGCCGGCTCCTGATCGCCGTCCTGATGGCGACCGTCCTCTTCAACATGGCCGTCGCGCTCGCCTCAGGGATCCTCTTCTGGGAGAACATCATCACCAACACCGCCCTGGCGATCACTGTGACGCTGCTTCCGGACACGAGCTACGACGTGGCGTTCGGCTGGCCCGCTGCTTTCGTCGCGCTGGTGGTGCTCCTGCTCAGTGCCGCCGACCTTCTGTGGCAGCCCTGGCACCTGGGCTGGTGGGACTCCCCCTTCACCGCCCGCATGCATTGGCAGGTAGAGACCGTCTCCGGCACGAAACTGGGTCTCTACAACGACTTCATGTGCCCGTACGAGCGCGAGTTCGGCCGCGTCCTGGGGTACTTCCTCACCGCGGAGCCCATCCTTCACGGCCACCTCGGCATCGTATGGGACCGGCAGCTACGTGATCGTCTCGTCCAGGCGGACGGCAACAGCGACGAACTGCGCACCCTCAAGCAGGCGTACGGCCAGGTGCAGGCGGACGAGGAGCAGGCGCGCGACCACATCGCATTCCTGACCTCGATGTTCACCCACCTCAACACCGGCACCCCGAAGGGCCCCTTGCCTCGATCACTGCGCCGTCTCAAGGCCCCCGGCGGCCAGCTCTACCAGTGGGGCGACCTACCTCCCTACCGCGGCGAGGAGCCGGTCCGCCGCATCACCATCCGCTACAAGGAACGCTGCTACCGCCCGCGCACTGGTGACTTCGTCCTGCTCACCGATCACACCGTGCAGGAGATCGAAATCCTCACACCCAACCCACACCACGGGAGTACTCCATGCGCAAGGTCTTCATCGACTGCGGCACCAACCTCGGAATCGTGCTGAACCGCTTCATCGACGAACTCCCGGACCACGACTTCTACGCCTTCGAGCCCAACAAGGACCTGCATCCGTCCATCCGCCAGGAAGTCGCACGGGCCGCCCACTCTCCCCGCGTCGAGATCTCCCACAGCGCGGTTTGGACCCACGACGGAACGATCGACCTCTTTCTCGGCCACCACGAGAGCTCCACCGTCATGCCGGGCAAGCGCGTGCCGCCAATGTACGACCAGCAGATCGACTACAGCGCGCCCGTCGCCGTGCCGGCCACCGACTTCAGTGCCTGGATGCGCCGCACGGTCACCCCGCATGATCACGTCGTCGTCAAGATGGACATCGAGGGCGCCGAGTACCCCGTCCTGAACAAGCTTCTCACCGACGGAACGCTGAGTCTCATCTCCGTCCTGTACATCGAGTGGCACTACGACCGCTTCCCCGCGATGAAGCAAGCCGACCACGACGAGCTCGTCGGCGCCGTATCCGCGTGCGTCGACGTACGCGACTGGGACTGAGGCGAGGAAGGGATACGACCATGCACTCGAAGCACATCTACTTGATCAAGCACGGTGAGACCGAGGAAAACCTCCAGGGCATTCACCAGGGCCGGACCGTCGGCGGCCGACTCAGTGAGCGAGGGAGCAACGATGTCCGCAACGTCGCTGTCAGCCTTGCCGCAGCCAGGATCACCGTGGACCAGATGCTGGTCAGCCCGATGTCACGCTGCCATGAGTCCGCCGCGCTGCTGACTGCCGCGCTCGCCCCGGCTGACGTACGCGTCGACGAGCGACTGGCCGCCAAGAACAGCGGCCATCTCGGGGGCCGGCCACGGGAGTTCGCACAGATCGAGGCTTCTCGCCACGGTGTGCCCATCCACCAACTCCGCACACCGGAAGGCGAGTCATCCGAGGACGTCCAGGCCCGCTACGTACGCGCGTGGGACGAAGTCGCCTCCAGTCCGTACCGAACTACCGTTCTGGTCGGCCACGGAGGGGGGATCGCCTGCCTGCTGCTGTGGCTCACGCAGAACAGCTTCGAACGGTACCTCGCGTACGTACCCGGCTCCGCGGGCGTCACCTGGATCGAAGTGGACGAGGGCACCCCTCGGATCCGGCTGATGAACGTGCCGCCCACAGAGCTACCCGGTCGCCTCGCGGCCCGTACCGCCCCATGAGGACGGGGGCGGTACGGGTGCGGCGGTTACGGTCAGGCGGTCTCGGCGCCACCGAAGCGGTCACGGTAGGACTCCAGGTCCTCCTCCGTGATCTTCGCGAAGAGCACCGGCGGCACGGTAAAGGCGGCACCGGCTGGGACCGTGTCCAGGGCCTTTGCCTGCTCGGCGGTCACCCAAGTCGCGGTGTCACCCTCCAGCGCGAAGGCTCCGCGCATGGCGGCGGCCGACGCAGGGATGAACGGCTCGGAGACGACTGCGTACAGGTGGATGAGGTTCATCGCCGTACGCAGGGTCAGAGCGGCGCCGTCCGGGTCGGTCTTGATCTCCAGCCAGGGGGCCTTCTCTTCCAGATAGGAGTTGCCCGCGGACCACAGGGCGCGCAGCGCCGCTGCGGCCTTGCGGCACTGGAGGGCCTCCATGTGCTCCTCGTACTCGGCGAGCAGCCGAGCGATCTCCTCGCCCAGCTTCGCCTCCGCCTCAGCGGCCGTGTGGCCCGCTGGGACGGCATCGCCGAACCGCTTCCGCGAGAAGGACAGGACTCGGTTGACGAAGTTGCCGAGGGTGTCGGCCAGGTCCTTGTTGACCGTCGCGGAGAAGTGCTCCCAGGTGAACGAGGAGTCGTCGGACTCGGGAGCGTTGGCGATCAGGAAGTAGCGCCAGTAGTCGGCGGGCAGCAGCTCCAGGGCGGCGTCCGTGAAGACTCCGCGCTTCTGGGAGGTGGAGAACTTGCCGCCGTAGTACGTCAGCCAGTTGAAGCCCTTGACGAAGTCGACCTTCTTCCACGGCTCACGGACACCCAGTTCGGTGGCCGGGAACATCACGGTGTGGAAGGGGACGTTGTCCTTCGCCATGAACTGGGTATAGCGGACGGTGTCGTCGGCCTCGTACCACCACGACTTCCAGTCCCGGGTCTCACTGTCTGGGGCGGCGTCCGCCCACTCCTTCGTCGCGCCGATGTAGGCGATCGGGGCGTCGAACCAGACGTAGAAGACCTTGCCCTCGGCCGCGAGTTCCGGCCAGGTGTCGGCCGGGACGGGGACACCCCAGTCCAGGTCCCGAGTGATCGCCCGGTCGTGGAGACCTTCAGTCAGCCACTTGCGAGCGATGGACGTGGACAGGTGCGGCCACTGCGCACTGACGGAGCTGATCCACTCCTCGACCTCGTGCTGGAGCTTGGACTGGAGCAGGAAGAGGTGCTTGGTCTCCCGGACCTCCAAGTCCGTGGAGCCGCTGATCGCCGAGCGCGGGTTGATCAGGTCGGTCGGGTCGAGCACACGGGTGCAGTTCTCGCACTGGTCGCCGCGGGCCTTGTCGTAGCCGCAGTGTGGGCAGGTGCCCTCGACGTACCGGTCCGGCAGGAAGCGGCCGTCGACGGGCGAGTACACCTGGCGGATCGCCCGCTCCTCGATGAACCCGTTCTCGTTCAGCCTGCGCGCGAAGTGCTGGGTGATCTCGACGTTCTGCTGCGACGAGCTGCGTCCGAAGTAGTCGAAAGCCAGCTCGAACCCGTCGTACACGGCCTTCTGCACGTCGTGGGCCTGAGCACAGAACTCGGCGACCGACAGCCCGGCCTCCTTGGCGGCCAGCTCGGCCGGCGTGCCGTGCTCGTCGGTGGCGCAGATGTAGAGGACGTCGTGGCCGCGCTGGCGGAGGTACCGGGAGTACACATCCGCCGGAAGCATCGACCCGACCATGTTGCCCAGGTGCTTGATCCCGTTGATGTAGGGAAGCGCGCTGGTGACCAGGTGTCGAGCCATCCTCGGATGCTCCATTTCGTACGTACGGCGCCGGTGACAGTGCCACGGCGGGCCCAAGTCGGGAGGTTGCAGTCGACGCGACCACTCAGGCCGCATGGGGATATCACGCACGGTGACGGATCGAGGCTGCAAGCTGCCGCCATCGTATCGAATCCGGGCAACGCCCTTCCCACGGGTTTTCAGGGGTGCCGGGGTGGGGCCGAAAAGGCGCTCGGCCGTCCGAGACAGGCGGCCAAGCGAGTCTCGTACGGCCGAGGCACTCCCCATCTTAGGGCCACCACAACCGCCCCCGCGCCAGAGATCCGCATGCACTGCCCTCACACGATTCCAATGAGGTGGACAGCATGATCGAAGATTCCGAGTCCTCGCAGCTCCGCGTGGTCGTCGTGGGCCAGGGATACGTGGGGCTGCCGCTCGCGGTCAGGGCCGCCGAAGTGGGACACCTTGTCGTGGGCCTCGATGTTGACGTGCAGCGGGTGAAGCACCTCATGCTCGGAGAGTCGTACGTGGAGGACATCCCGGATACACGGCTGGCCCCGCTCCTCGCATCCGGCGTCTACCGTCCGAGCATCGACAGCTCCGACTGCGCGGACTTCGACATCGCAATCGTCACCGTCCCGACGCCACTGCGCGACGGGGTGCCGGACCTGTCTCATGTAGAGGATGCGGCCCGGATGCTCGGCCGCCACCTTGGGCGGGGAGCGACGGTCGTCCTGGAGTCCACCACGTATCCGGGAACCACTGAGGAGCTCTTCGGTCCGCTACTTGAGCGCTCATCCGGTCTGATCACCGGAGTCGACTTCCACCTCGGCTACAGCCCCGAACGCATCGACCCCGGCAATCCGAGCTGGACGCTGGAGAACACCCCGAAGGTCATCTCCGGCATCGACACCGCTTCCACGGAAGCAGTTCACCGCTTCTACGCGTCCCTCGTCGACACGATCGTGCCGGTCGCAAGCTGCAAGGAGGCAGAACTGACGAAGCTGCTGGAGAACACCTTCCGGCACGTGAACATCGCCCTCGCCAACGAGCTCGCGATCTTCGCCCACGAACTGGACATCGACGTCTGGGCAGCCATCGACGCTGCATCCACCAAGCCGTTCGGGTTCATGCGCTTTACCCCGGGCCCCGGCGTCGGCGGCCACTGCCTGCCCATCGATCCGTCGTATCTGTCCTGGCGCGTTCAGCGCACCCTGGGGCGCAACTTCCGCTTCGTCGAGCTGGCGAACGACGTGAATAACCACATGCCCGACTACGTGGTCCGCCGCCTCGTCGACGGTCTCAACGAGCGAAAGAAGGCTCTCAACGGATCCCGGATTCTGCTGCTCGGCCTCGCCTACAAGGCCAACACCGGAGATGCCAGGGAAACCCCAGCAGCGCGTATCGCCGAACTGCTCACTGGAATGGGCGCCGAGGTCCAGGCGGCCGACCCTCACGTCGTCGACAACGCTCACCCCCGTGCCGCCAATCTCGAAACCGTCCAGCGCGTCAACGTGACCCCCGAGCGTCTCGCGGCGGCTGACGCCGTCGTCCTGCTCGCCGACCATGACGCCTTCGACTACCCAGCGATCACCGCACACGCTCCATACATCCTCGACTGCCGCCGCCGACTCGTCGGCGCACACGTCGACTCTCTCTGAAGGGAAGCCACGTGAACATCGTGATCACCGGCGGCGCCGGATTCATCGGCAGCAACCTCACTAGGACCCTGTCGGAGCACCCCGAGATCGCAGAGATCCGGGTGATCGACAACCTCTCCACCGGCTCCAAGGAGAACATCGCCGGCCTCGACGTCCACTTCTTCGAAGGCGACATCCAGGACGCCGCTCTACTGGATCAGGCGTTCCACGGCATGGACGCGATCGTCCACCTTGCTGCTCTGCCGTCCGTACCGCGCTCCGTGAAGGACCCGCTGGCCAGCCACCACGCCAACGCGACCGGCACCCTCCAGGTCCTCGAAGCCGCCCGCCGCGCCGGCAACCTGCACGTGATCGCAGCCTCCTCGTCATCCGTCTACGGCGCGAACCCGCACCTCCCGAAGCATGAGGACCTCACCACCGCCCCGATGAGCCCGTACGCGGTCACCAAACTCGCCACCGAGGCATACCTGGGCGCGTACCACCACAGCTACGGCCTGCCAGTCCTGCCCTTCCGCTTCTTCAACGTCTACGGCCCCGGCCAGCGCGCCGACCATCCCTACGCCGCGGTCATCCCGAAGTGGATCAGCGCCACGCTCGCCGACCAGCCCGTCACCGTGCACGGTGACGGCACTCAGACGCGGGACTTCACGTACGTGGGTTCCGTCTGCCGTGTACTCACCGACGCGCTGCTGCGCCGGGTTGTCGAATCTCGTCCTGTGAACCTGGCCTTCGGGACACGTCTGCCCCTTCTGGACCTGATTCCTGCGATCGAGGCCACAACCGGAATCCGTGCTCTGAGGAAGCACACGGCCACTCGCGTGGGAGATGTCCCCCATTCCCAGGCCGACGGCACACGCCTGCGAGCGCTCTTCCCGGCCGTGAAGCCTGTACCGATACTGGAGGGCATCTCAGCAACGATCGATTGGCTTGGCACCTCGATCGCGGGTCCTTGTCGCCAGAGTGTCCAATAGGGACCTCTGGTCCCTTCCCAGCTCCGGCGGGCATGCGCGGTGCCGAACTCCTCTACCGGGTCGGCGACCTCAAGCGGTGAGCTCGCAACCGGCCTCGCGCCGCCGTCGGTATCACCGATCGACCTGACCGCGAAGGGAGTGTGCATGGTCAATACCGCCTACGAGAGCAGGAAGTCAACCGCACAGTTGATGCGTTTGCCAAGGTCGCTGAGCGTATACTGGGCGCTTGGGTTGAGCGTGGACAGGTTGTCGCCCAGGCTGTACTGGACGCGTCGATGGTGGGCGCCGATTCCCTGGAAGACCATCGGGACCATCTTGAGCATGTGAATGTCCGTCGGCCCCGGCGTGACGAACCAGCCGTTCGGTATGGGGAAGAAGCGGTCGAAGGCCTCGAGTGCTGTTGGGATCTCGCTTGCCGGGATGCCGGAGTACCTCGACATCCACGCGAACTCCTGGTCCTTCCGGTCGTCGAGGCAGAACCCTCCCCATCCCCAGAGAAACTGCTGCCAGAAGGCTGCGTAGCGCCGGAAGTTGGGCTGTTGCCGCAGCCAGTCCATGCCGTCGTGGAACGTCGTCGGCAGGGCGTGGTACGTCAGCCCTCGAAAGAAGAAGAACTTCCCGTCCTCCGACATCCCCAGCTCCGGCGGCCCGTCCGGGTTCGCGAGCGCGTAGTCCACGGCAGCCTTGAGGATGGCGAGTCGGGCCCGGTGTTCGAAGTACATGCAGGCTTGGAGCTCTGGGTATTTGCCCTCCTGCAGGGCCGCCTTACAACTCGCGCTGTCGGTCGATGCCGAGTGTGGGTCGAAGCCGCCCCCGTCGAGTTCGCGTGCGTAACCAAGCGTCAGTTTGGGGTGCTCTCCATATGCCTCATACAGCATCGCCAGGGACTCCTCTGGGGTCCTGGCGAAGAAGGTGCCGTTGTTGATCTGGCGGTGATAGGTCTTCGCCGCCCTGGCTCCGTCGGCCCTCGCCTTTGCTTGATGGAGGATGGTCTTGACGAACTTGCGCTCGACGCCGTACGAGTGCCGCCACAAGTCGATGAGCTTGGGGTCCACGAAGGATCCGAAGCCCTTGTCCTCGAAGTGCTGCGGGGCGGTTGTGAAGTCATCGAAGCAGACGACATCCAGGCCGAGCGGCTCCATCTTGCGCGGCGCGGATGCGCGATCGTCCCACTTGGTGACGAAGAAGGCGCCGTGCTGAAGCTCCAGGTACCTCATCCAGCCGACCACCTTGAACAGGTCGGTGTAACCCCACTTCCCACCCTTGACCTCGATGAGCCGCTGCGCCATCTCCTCGGGCGCGTAGTCGGTGGTGAAGATGTCGAGTTCGAGGAGGTCCGCCGGGTCGGACTCCACGATCTGCTTCTCCACGAAGTGGCCGGACGCCTGGAACAGCGCGGCGATGTAGTCCTCGAGTTCGTCGCCTGCCCCGGGGATGTCCGGCAGTGTCACGACTTTCTTACTCATCAGCAGCCCCCTCTGGTACAGAGCGACCGTACCGGCGATACGGACCACACACCGGCCGTCAGCACAACGGCCAGTGACGGACCTCGTACTGCTGCGAGCCTCCACGCGTGCTCTGAAGGGGCCAGAGCTGCCCGTGAGGTGTGGCGCTCATGGGAAGTGGGGGCGTGTGCGAAGGCGAGCACTGCGCCGCTCAGGGGGGTTGGTGACCGGCAGCTGCACCGTCAAATTCGTTATCATCGCCGGATCTTCACAGGTAACTTTGTGATGAGCGCGTTCCGGTGAAGCGAGGCGAACCACAGTGCAGCAGTCCACTTCGATCGGCACCTACCAGTCCCGGTTTGCTACCTATGCCCGGAGCCTGAACCCGTCGCTACTCTCCACATTGCGAATAGACGAGGCGACGATCCTTGCGGCCGAAGTGGCTGTGTCGATCTGCAAGCTGCTGACAGATTCGGACAACTCTCAGCCCTGGATGGAGCGTATCGAGAAGTACTTCGAAGATGCCGACACCAGCGCCTTGGAAGAGGGTTTCGAGGGCATGGTGAAAGACTTCCAGGACGGGAAGTCAAAGATATGGGTGGAGAAGTACAAGAATGACGGGTACCGAGATTTCGCCTTGCGACTCCTCGGGGCTGCGCGGTACCGACTGCTCATACAAGCATTGAAAGAGGACGTTGCCGTAGCAGCCTTGGCGCTCAGACGCATCGTGCGCGGCGCTATGCCATTTGCCGTCGCGTGGAGCGACTCTGTCGGCACCCTGACGAAAGACCAACTGAAAGCCAAGAGCAAAGCCGATTTCGCCGCACTCAACGTCGTGCACCTGGTCATCAGTCTGGACGGGTTACTTGGCGAAAAAGTCCTTGCCAAACTCCCCATGGAAGTCACGGCCGCCACGAACAGCGACGTCACCGCCTGGAAGATGGAGGGCGCGGCGGACCTTGTCAGCCAGTTCCGCAGCCTGGTTGCGGAAGCATCAGCCAAGCGGGTGGAGCGCGCGAACTCCCCCCTCATCAGGAAGATCAAGGGTGCGCGAGCTGCTCTCACGTACTCCGAGGACGGCACCTCGCAGGCAGCGAACTCGCTCATCGAACTCATCGACAGAATCATGGGTGAGGCGTATCCGCCTCACGCCGTACTGGAATGGGTCGATGCCAACCTTCCCAACGAACCGGAGCTCACGCACTTTGACAAGGATCAAAAAAGGAAGCCGACCAAATACGGCGAGGCCTTGTGCTTTGTCTACGGCGGCGGTTCTGTGCTTCGACCTGCCACCGAACACGATGAGAGTGAAGGACCGAGCCTGATTCACGAAATGATCGCCCGGGCTGTGGTATCAACCCGGAACAGACTGCAAAAAATCAAGCACGCCGACACTGGTTCACCAGAAGAGCGCGAACAGCTTCTCACACTCTTCACGGCACTCGAAGGCGCGCTCATGCTCGGGCTCTCAATCGGGAAAGCGTCAGCTCCATTTGAGCTGCCCGCAGTGTAACGGGCAACGCAGCGCACGGGCAGGTGGCCGACGTCTGCCGCTCGTCTGCTCACCCACCTGACCGGCACCGAACACGCCACGGGGCCCCGAACGATCAGCCATGACGTCCTCAGTGCCTGGCATACGGAGTCGCTCGGTTCAGCAACGCCGCGACGCGCGTGTCACGGCGCTGCCCACTCCTGTCCAAAACCACCACGCGCCCCGACACGACACGAAGCCGAACCGAACTGGTGATCAGTGGTCAGGTGGACAGAGCCTCGCCCGCGGAAGACGTTAAAGGAGTCGGGGCCGTACAGCCGCCGAGAAACGCGAGTTTGAGCCCCCGTGCGAGTCTGATTGATCTCGCCCTGCCAGCGCTCGCTGACGGCCCGCTTGCGGGCCGGCCAGGGCCAGTAGCCGGTCCCGCAATTAGCCGCCGACCGGCTCGACCTCGCAGCCAGCGGCAACGACGGCGTCGTACCAGCAATCAGACCTTGATGAAGCGATGGAGTTTCATGCGCGACCGACTCATCACGACTCATTCCCCACCGGATCGAGCCGACCACCGACTTCAGACTGGCTTGTCGACCACAGTGAGCAGCGCGGCGGCGATGCCGATCAGCGCCTTCGCCTCGTCCGGGCTGTACTTAAAAGCCGAGGTAACGGCATCCGCGTGCACCGATCCACTCGCCTGGTCCTCAACGACCGAGCGGATCGCCGCCCACCGTTCATCCTGCAACCGCAGACGACTGTCCTTATTGAGGGGCCAGGTCCAACCACTGTGGAGCCTGATCCACTCAAGGGCCCGGCGGGCATCGAGAATCGCGCCGTCGAGGTCGCTCTCAAGCAGCCGCCGCTGCGCGGACCGCAGGTGCTGTGCAGGCTCGGCCCGGGGGTCGTCCTCCAACGGGAAGGGCACCGTCATCTCGAAGGCAATCGACGGGCCGAGGGCATTGAGCTGGTCAATCCAGCGGCTTTTCGCAACGCTGAAGTGCAGCACTTCCGTCGTGCTCCCGGGGTAGCCGGTTGCTTGGGGCAGCGTCCCTGTCACCTCAAGCTCCATGCGAAGGTCGCCGTCGCGAGCCTCGTTGATCGCGTGGAGCTGAGCGCCGGTGAGCAAGAACTTCAGGGTGCGGCGCTCGATGCCGGTCTCCGGTGTGAACGGCAGCATCTCGGTCACCCGGCCGAGGAGCATCCGCTGGTACGACCCATGAATGCCGTAGAGGTCAGCTTGAAGGGCAAGGAACCTGCCGACCTCCTGGGCGGGTGGGGCCTTGACTTCCAGCCCCAGTTGCAGGCAGATCATGCCCATGCCCTTGAGAAGCTGGATGCTCTCCTCCTGGACGTCGAGGGTGAAGTCCCCGACTCCGGCATCGAAGCGCATAACGTTCACGACCGGCTCCTCCGTAGTAATGCCTCCGGCTGATTCTTCACCAGTCGCCGTCTCGGTTCCCTCGATTTACAGGAACCCCGAACAGCGCTGCTTCTGGCAGCCTGGCGTTCGGGGCCTCGCAGCCCCGTCGCCTCTGGCACGACAGTCCGGTTCTCGTACGTCCGCCCGTCCACCGCTCTGCACGCTCGCTGCGCGCCTGTCCACCGGTTGTCCACCGGCGACCTTCAGGAGCGGCTGTCGGGCCGGAGTGTCGTGGGAACGTGCAGTCACGGTGCGCAAAAGGCCCATGCCAGAGCACGTCTGACCTGGGCCTCTTTGGAGCCGACTTCGGGATCCGAACCCGAGACCTACACATTACGAGTGCACCGACCTCAGACCACAAACACTCCACCGCAGACCACGTCCTACCACGCGGCAGTTGCAAAGCCGTCGGGGTAGAGCAAGAGCGTCATGCCCCATCGATCCGAACCAGCTCAGAGGCATCGCCCGCCCCTCTGCTCCTGGGACTTTTCAGGGACTTTCAGCGCTGTCTGAGGGACTTCGGAGGGACTTTTCGCCGCCTAACGTAGCAAGCCATCGAAAGATCGGAAAGGGCCTCCGACGCAGGTCAGAGGCCCTGTCCGAGGCAAAGCTGCAGGCAGCGGCAGACGAGTCGGGCTGTACGCCGGGTTCTGTCGCCCGGTCGCCTCGCGGCGGCCGGGGAGACGGCCATCCATCTAGGACCGACGTTGCCGCCGGTCTCGTGCGGTCTACCCGCGGACTCGGGCGGGCAGCCCTCGAACGTCCGCGCAGGGCCGCCTTTTACAGCGGCCCCTCTTGACCTTGCTCCGGGTGGGGTTTACCGAGCCGCCTGAGTCACCTCAGCCGCTGGTGGTCTCTTACACCACCGTTTCACCCTTACCGGGGACCGAGGTCCCCGGCGGTCTCTTTTCTGTGGCACTGTCCCGCGGGTCACCCCGGGTGGGCGTTACCCACCACCCTGCCCTGTGGAGCCCGGACGTTCCTCGGGGAGATCCAGAAGATCTCCACGCGGCCGTCCGCCCGGCTCGTCTGCCGTGGTGACCATGGTACCCGGCGTGTGCGGGGACAAAGCCCACGGAGGCGGTCGCCCAGGCCACGCGGCCCCGTCCACGCGGCGCCGTCCACGCGGCCCCCCGTCCGGCCATCAAGGTCCAGCCGGCAGGAGTCTCCTTGACCTTGCCGCAGCGTCATGGTTTGTACTGAGCCCCGTGAGGATCGGAGAGATCGCCGCGCTCGCCGGCGTCACCCCCCGCACCGTTCGCCACTACCACCACCTCGGCATCTTCCCCGAGCCCGAGCGTCTGCCCAACGGCTACCGCGAATACGGCCTCCAGCACGCCGTCGCCCTCGCCCGGATCCGCCGGCTCACCGAGCTCGGCCTCGGCCTCGCCGAGGTACGCGACGTGCTCGCCGACGACGCCGGGCGCGAGCTCGCCGAGGTGCTGCGAGAGCTCGACGACGATCTCGCCCGGCAGCAGGACGCCATCGCCGAGCGGCGTATCCGGCTCGGCCATCTGATCAAGCAGGCCGGGGAGGGACGGCTGCCGGCCGAGGGCCCGGTGTCACCGGAGCTCGCCGGGCTCCTCGGCGCGCTCACGCCGAGCGACTCTCCGATGGCCGCCAAGGACCGCGCCCACCTGTCACTGCTGGACACCATCGTGCAGCCGGAGCAGCGGGACCGGCTGTTCGCGGCGCTGCGACCGCTCGCCGAGGACCCGGAAACCGCCCTGCGGGTGCAGCAGTTGTACGAACGCCTCGACGCCCTCTCCGACGCGGAGGTCGACGACCCTCGCATCGGCCCGCTCGGAGACGAGCTAGCCGCGAGCATGCCGGACGAGCTGCTCGACCTGATGCGAGGGGCGCCAAAGGAGACCGACAGCGCGTTCGGCGAGGCGTTCCTGGCCGACTTCGCGCCCGCGCAGGCCGCCGCCGTACGACGGATGCTGACCGTGCTCACCGCCCGCGCCGAGGAGCTCCGATGAGGGCCGCCCGACCGGCCCTCGCCCTGCGCGACGCCGCTCTCGCCCTCATGCCCACCGCCCTGCGCAGGCTGCTCGCGCACGAACTACGGGCGGCCCACAGCCTCGGGCTCTGGATAGTCCGTCGGCGGCACGGCGTCGGCAAGGGCGCGCACGTGGCCGCGTACACCGGGCCGCAGACCGCCCTGATGTACGGGTTCATTTTCGTATCGGTCGTCGAAACGGTGGCGCTCGCGGTGCTGATTCGCTGGCCGCTGGTCCACGCGATCACACTCGTCATCGATGTGTACGGCGTGCTGCTGATGATCGCCATGCACGCCGCCTGTGTGACGCGGCCCCATGTGCTGGGCGCGGACGGGTCGTTGAGGATCCGCTACGGCGCCCTGTTCGACCTGCGGATACAGCGGCAGGACATCGTCCGCGCGCGCGTGGACCGCCGTTTCCCCGACGGGAGGCTGATCCAGCCGCGCGAGGACGGGTCGCTGGAACTGATCGTCGCGGGTCAGACGACCGTGACCGTAGAGCTGGCGGCGCCCGTCGACTTCGTACGGCCGCTCGGCAGGCGAGGGAGCGCGCACACAGTCCGCTTCCACGCCGACGATCCGAAGGCCCTCGTCACCGCCCTCGTCGCGGCCCTTACTCAGGCACGAACAGCACCTTCGCCGACCCCGGGTCCGCCTGCGTGAGCCGGACCCGCAGCCGCTCCCCCAGTGGCAGCTTCGACTCGCCGCCCTCGACCCTCCCCACCACCGCCGGGTCCTCCAAGTGGACCGTGCCGACGGCCGGTTCGCGCTCGTGCACATCCACCACGATCGCGTCGAAGACCTCGCCGACCCGCTCCCTCAGCAGCGCCGCCTCGACGATGTCGACGCACTCCCGCTCCACCGTGTTCGCACGCCGGGAGCCGTCCGCCATCTCCTTCGGCAGGGCCTCCAGCGCGGCGGCGACCCACTCCGGCGGCTCCTGTCCCGCCACCGCGGCCACGCACAGCTCGCCCGCGTACCGGTCGGCCAGACGCCGCAGCGGCGCGGTGCAGTGCGTGTACTCGTCGGCCACCGCCGCGTGGACCGCGGGCGAGGGCACCGCACCGCCCGTGAAGGCGGTGTAGCCCGCGCCGCGCAGGAGGGTTGTGCACTCCTGCAGGAAGGCGGCGTGGCGGGTGTTGTGCGGGTCGAGAGAGCGGACCAGTTCGGCGTACGAGACATGGTGCGGCCAGTCGATGTGCAGCGCCTTCGCCGAGCGGCGCAGCCGCGCCACCGCGCCGTCCGGGGCGGTGGGCAGGGTGCGCAGGATGCCGGTGCCCGCCGCGATCATGAGGTCGGCCGCGGCCATGCCGGTGAGCAGGGAGATCTGGGCGTTCCAGCCGTCTGCAGGGAGTGGGGCGCGGTATTCGAGGAAGTACGAGTGGTTCCGCTCGACGATTTCCTGCTCGGGGACGTTCAGGGAGATCCCGCCGCGTTCGCTCTCCAGCGTCTCGCGCAGCAGTCCGATCTCCTTGAGCAGCGCAAGCGGCTCCTCGGCGGTGCCCGCGTCGATCTGCCGCTGCACGCCCTCGTAGTCGAGCCTGGCCCTGCTGCGCACGAGGGCCCGCCGCACCTCGGACCTGACGGCCCGGCCCTCGGCGTCGAGGTCGATCTGCCAGACCAGCGCGGGCGCGGTCTGGCCGGGCAGCAGGCTGGCCGCGCCCTCGGAGAGCCGCGCCGGATGGAGCGGAACCTTTCCGTCCGGGAAGTAGAGGGTCTGCACCCGGCGGTGGGCCTCGGCGTCGAGCGCGCCGCCCGGCGCGACGAAGGCGGCGACGTCGGCGATCGCGTAGTGGACTCTGAATCCCCCGGCCTCGCGGCGGGCGAGGAACATCGCCTGGTCGAGGTCGACGGAGGCCGGCGGATCGATGGTGAAGAAGGGGATGCCGGTGGCGTCGCGGTCGGGCAGACGCGGGGTCCTGGCTGCCGATTCCGCCTCCGCGAGGACCTGCGCCGGGAAGTCCGCCGGCACGCCGAGCGTCGTACGCAGCTCTCGCAGGGCGGCCCGCAGCGGAGCCTCGGCTGCTCCGGTCACATGCATATGGCGGCGGGGCATGGACCGAGCGTATGGCGGTGCCGGGCGGACGGCACCCCGGATGACCGTAGGCTGGCGCGGGGGCCGCACCCCCGTCCCCGTACGTACGAAGGAGACTTGCCGTGCTCGTGCTGTTGCCGCCGTCGGAGGGTAAGGCCGCTTCCGGGCGCGGGGCTCCGCTGAAGCCGGAGTCACTGTCGCTGCCGGGCCTTGCCGGGGCGCGCGCCGCGGTGCTGGACGAACTGGTCGAACTGTGCGCCGCCGACGAGGAGAAGGCGCGGGAAGTACTCGGTCTGAGCGAGGGCCTGCGCGGCGAGATCGCGAAGAACGTGGAGCTGCGGACCGCTGGGACCCGGCCGGCCGGGGAGATCTACACGGGTGTGCTCTACGACGCGCTCGGGCTGGCGACGCTGGAGCCGGACGCGCGGCGCCGGGCCCGCAAGTCGCTGCTGGTCTTCTCGGGGCTGTGGGGCGCGGTGCGGGTCGGCGACCGGATTCCGTCGTACCGCTGCTCGATGGGGGTGAAGCTGCCGGGCCTTGGCGCACTCGGGGCGTACTGGCGCGAGCCCATGGAGTCCGCCGTGCCTCAGGCCGCGGGTGACGGGCTCGTACTCGACCTGCGGTCCTCCGCCTATGCGGCGGCGTGGAAGCCGAAGGGCGAGGTCGCCGGGCGTACGGCGACGGTGCGGGTGCTGCACTCGCAGCTGGTCGACGGGGTGGAGAAGCGGTCTGTGGTCAGCCACTTCAACAAGGCGACGAAGGGCCGGCTGGTACGGGACCTGCTGACGGCGGGCGCGAAGCCGGTGGGGCCCGGCGAGCTGGTGGAGGCGCTGCGGGATCTGGGTTACGTGGTGGAGGCGCAGGCCCCGGGCAGGGCCGGGAAGGCATGGGCGCTGGACGTGGTGGTGAACCAGATCCACTAGGTATTGCAGCATATGCAATGCCCTTTGCGCATGCTGCGGACGACGGGCAGGATGACGGCATGACCACCTCTGCCCTGCCCACCGTGCTCGACCTCGCGCCGGTCGTCCCCGTCGTCGTCATCGACGACGCCGCCGATGCCGTACCGCTCGCGCGTGCCCTGGTCGCGGGCGGTCTGCCCGCGATCGAGGTGACGCTGCGGACGCCGGCCGCACTGGACGCGATCCGCGCGATCGTGGCCGAGGTGCCGGACGCGGTGGTGGGCGCGGGCACGGTGATCTCGGCGGACGGTGCCGACGCCGCGATGGCGGCCGGGGCGCGGTTCCTGGTGAGCCCCGGGTGGACGGACCGGCTGCTCGACGCGATGCAGGCGTCGGGTGTGCCGTTCCTGCCCGGGGTGTCGACGACCTCGGAGGTCGTGGCGCTGCTGGAGCGCGGGGTGAGCGAGATGAAGTTCTTCCCGGCCGAGGCGGCGGGCGGCACTGCGTTCCTCAAGTCCCTTGCGGGTCCGCTGCCCCAGGCCCGCTTCTGCCCGACGGGCGGGATCTCGCTCGCCTCCGCGCCCTCGTATCTGGCGCTGCGGAACGTGGGCTGCGTCGGCGGTACGTGGATGCTGCCGGCGGACGCGATCGCTGCCAAGGACTGGGCGGGGGTCGAGACACTGGCGGCCGGGGCCGCCGCGCTGCGCGGCCGGGTCAGCTGAAGTCGAGGTCCACGAAGTCCGCGAGCGGGTGGTAACCGAGGCGCTCGTACAGGGCGTTGCTGGTGGGGTTGGCCAAGTCCGCGAAAAGCAGCACCTGTTCGGCCCCGGCGTCGAGCGCGTCGCGGCTCACGGCGGCGGTGACCGCACCGGCGTATCCCCGTCCGCGCAGCCCGGACGGGGTGTAGACGGGCGAGACCCGGGACTGCCCGGCGAGCAGCGGGGAGCGGGCGGCCATGGACACCGGCTGCCCATCCGTCTCCCACAGGTACAGGCAGCCGTCGGCGATGCGGCGGGAGACGTTCCCGGTCTGGTCCGCGTCGGAGGAATCACCGATGTCGGCGGCGAAGGCACGCATCCAGGCGGCGGCCAGCGGCACGTCGGCGGAGGTGGCCCGGCGCGCGGCGCCCGGCGGCGCGGGCCGCTGCGGCGTCAGGCTGCCGAGCCGGAAGAGCCGCAGCCGGGCGTCGACGGTCCAGCCCTGCGCGCCCGCCCACTCGTCGGCGAAGGCGTACGTGTGTGCCTCTCCGCCCCGCACACCGCTGAGTCCGATCCCGGCGGCCCGCAGCGTCCGCGCCAGCGCGCGGGCGAGCGGCTCGGCCATCGGCCCGAGCAGGGGCGGCAGGGGCGGCGTCTGCACGAACGCGCCCGCCACGTGGCCGCCGTTCGCGTTCGCGTTCCCGTCCCCGTTCGCGTTCCCGTCCCGCCACCATCCGAAGCGGGCGGGTTCCGCGTTCCCGTACGCATGCGGCCCGTGCCGCCGCACGGTCTCGCTGACGGTGAGCAGGGCGGTGCTGCCGACGGGGTCGCGGGTCAGACAGTCGTCGGCGGCCCGGCGGAACTCCTCGACGTCTTCGGTCAGTTGCCAGGTCATCGCGTCATCGCGTCAGCGCAGATGCGACGTGTCGTTCAGCAGCCGCAGCGATGCCGTGCCGTCCGAGTAGTACGCCACCGCCGAGACCGACGCCGCGGAGAGTTCCATCCGGAACAGCGACTCCGGCGGGGCTCCCAGCGCCAGTCGGACAAGGGTCTTGATGGGCGTGACATGGGTGACCAGCAGGACCGTGCGGCCCGCGTATCGGGCGATCAGCTTGTCGCGGGTCGCCGAGACCCGCCGCGACACCGTCGCGAAGCTCTCTCCGCCGCCCGTCGGGGCGACCTTCGCAGAGGCGAGCCAGGCGTCGAGGTCGTCGCCGTACCGCTCGCGGACCTCCGCGAACGTCAGGCCCTCCCAGGCGCCGAAGTCCGTCTCGCGCAGGCCGTCCTCGATGCGGACATCGAGGTTCAGGCGGGCCGCGACGGTCTCCGCGGTCTCGCGGCAGCGCTTCAGCGGGGAGCTGACGATCTCCTGGACGGTGCCGCGCGCCACGAGGGCGGCCGCGACCGCCTCGGCCTGGCGCAGGCCCGCCGGGGAGAGTGAAGGGTCGGTCCCGCCGCTGCCCGAGAAACGCTTCTCGGGGGTCAGGGGGGTCTCGCCGTGGCGGAGCAGCACAAAGGTGGCGGGTGCGCCGAGGTCGGCGGGGCCCCACCCGACGGACGGTGCGGTCGGCGCGGCTTCACCGGCCTCCTCGGCTCCGGCCACAGGCTCGGCGCGGACCGTGACCGCCTCGGCCGCGGACCCGTCGGTCACGACGCCGCCGGACAGTCCGCGCCCGGGCCCGAGCTGGGGCGCGACGCCGGATCCGCGACCCGCAGCCGCAGGCGCACCCGCGCCCGCGCCGCCCGTCGTACCGGTCAGCGCCGCCCTCGCCCTCGCCGCGCCCGCCGTCGCGTCGCCGACCACCCTCGCCGCCTCCGCGTCGCGTGCGTCGAGCTCCGCCGTGGAGCGCGAGGGCTCCCACTGCCTGCCCTTCCTGCCCGCGTCCATCGCTTCGTTGGCCAGCCGGTCCGCGTGCTTGTTCTTCTCGCGCGGGATCCACTCGTACGTGACCTGAGAAGCCGGGAAGACGCGCGCCGCCTCTGCCGCCAGCGGCTTCATGTCCGGGTGCTTGATCTTCCAGCGGCCCGACATCTGCTCGACGACCAGCTTGGAGTCCATCCGGACCCGGACCAACGCTTGGGGGTCGAGGGCCTTGGCCGCCTTCAGCCCCGCCACCAGGCCCTTGTACTCGGCGACGTTGTTCGTAGCGACGCCGATGTACTCGGCGGTCTCGGCGAGCGTCTCCCCCGTCTTCGGGTCGAGCACGACCGCGCCGTATCCGGCGGGGCCGGGATTTCCCCGGGAGCCGCCGTCCGCCTCGACGACGAACTCCCGCAGTTCCGGCACTACAGCCCCGATTCAGAGGTACGGATCAGGATGCGCCGGCAGTTCTCGCAGCGCAGCACCGTGTCCGGAGACGCGGCCTTGACCTCGTTCACCTCGGTGATGTTCAGCTCCAGCTGGCAGCCCTCGCAGCGGCGCTGGTAGAGGCGGGCCGCGCCGACCCCGCCCTGCTGGACGCGCAGCTTCTCGTACAGCTTGAGCAGATCCGCCGGCACGGAGCCCGACACGACTTCGCGCTCCTTGGTGAGCGAGGCGACCTCGCCGTCGATCTCCTCCTGGACGGCGTCCCGGCGCGCGGTCGCGTCGTCGAGCTTGGCCTGGACCGAGGAGACCCGTCCGGTCAGCTCGGAGACACGTTCCTGCACGGACTCACGGCGCTCCATGACCTCGAGGACGACGTCCTCCAGGTCGCCCTGGCGCTTGGCGAGCGAGACGATCTCGCGCTGCAGGTTCTCCAGGTCCTTGGGCGAGGTGACGGAGCCCGAGTCGAGGCGCTGCTGGTCGCGGACGGAGCGCTGGCGCACCTGGTCGACGTCCTGCTCCGCCTTGGTCTGCTCGCGGGCGGTGTCGCTCTCCTCGGTCTGTGCGGCGACCAGCAGGTCGCGCAGCTGCGTGAGGTCCTTGCCGAGCGACTCGATCTCGGCGTGCTCGGGCAGCGACCTGTGCTTGTGGGCAAGCTGCGACAGCCGTGAGTCGAGGGACTGGACGTCGAGAAGTCGGATCTGGTCGGCGGGCGAGGCGTTCAGTTGGGGGCTCCAGAAGAATGGTGGGAGGACCAGGGGTCGGTGACCGTGTGCGAGACGTGGACCCGAAGGCCCCAGCCGTGCCGGTCGGAAATCGCGTCGAGCTGGGCCGCGGCCTGCTCGCACCAGGGCCACTCGGTGGCCCAGTGCGCGGCGTCGACCAGTCCCAGCGGTGAGTGCTGTACCGCCTCGGACGCCGGGTGGTGGCGCAGATCGGCGGTGAGGAACGCGTCCACACCCGCGGCCCGTACGACGTCGAAGAGGCTGTCGCCGGAGCCGCCGCTGACCGCGACCGTACGCACCACGGCGTCCGGGTCGCCCGCGATGCGGACGCCCTGCGCGGTGGCGGGCAGGCGCTTGGCGGCGCGCGCGGCGAACTCGCCGAGTGTCTCGGGGTGGTCGAGCTCACAGATCCGGCCGAGGCCGCGGCGACCGTGCGGGTCCGTCGCATCCGGCACCAGAGGGCGTACGACCCGCAGGTCGAGCGCGCCCGCGAGGGCGTCGGACACTCCGGGGTCGGCGGTGTCGGCGTTGGTGTGCGCGACATGCAGGGCGATGTCGTGCTTGATCAGGGTGTGCACGACGCGGCCCTTGAAGGTGGAGGCCGCGACAGTCGTCGTACCGCGCAGATAGAGCGGGTGGTGCGTGACGATCAGCTGGGCACCGAGTTCGATCGCCTCGTCGGCGATCTCCTGGACGGGGTCGACGGCGAACAGCACGCGGCTGATCCCGGCGTCCGGGTCGCCGCAGACCGTACCGACCGCGTCCCACTCTTCGGCCCGCTCGGCGGGCCACAGGGCGTCGAGCGCGGCGAGAACTTCAGACAGACGGGGCACGAGGGAAAGGCTACCTGTCCTCAGTGCCCCTGCGGCCTGCGCTGGTCACTCGGCCAGGAAGGCTGGCCACTTGACCAGGAAGCGCCGGAGGACGTCCGAGGGCCTTGTCCTCGGCGGGGTAGGGACATGACGTGCTTCTGATCCAGCACTTAGGGGGACCTGACTTCAGCCATCGGCATTCCCGCTGAGCACACTCGCCCCCTTCCCCTCAGGAGAATCCGGGCATTGACCCCCATATGTGTGAAGTGGTGAGTCACGTGTTGTTCGGCAGGAAGTGCGATACCTAGCTTCGGTTGCCGGAGGTGACTGACCGATGACAGCCTGTGCCATCGAGACCGCCACGGAGGACGGGGCGGTGGGGCGTACGGGGATCACGATCACCGCGGACGGCGCATACGCGGCCCGGCTGGCAGGGAGCCGTCAGGCCCTGTTCCCGGAGCGGTGGACGCTCGGGCCCGAGCCCTACGCCGTGCCGCTGCCGCTGGACCAGCCCGAGGAGCGCGAAGCCGAGGTGCTGCCACTGGCCGACGGGCGGGTGCTGATCCGGCGGCGGGTGGCGGGACTGCATGTCTTCGCGCTGCTGTATCCGACCGGGCCGGGGACGGGCGAACTGCCGCTCGGCGCCATCGATTCGGCCGAGCTGCGGCTGCTTCCGCCTGCGCCGGACGGCAAGAGGGCGTACGCCCTGGCGCCCGGCGCGGAGTCGACGGCGGTCTGGCTGGTGGCGGGCGGGGCGTTCGGCCCCGAGCTTGTCGCCGAGGTGCCCGGCCGCTGCTCCGGCGGGGTCTGGCTGGACCGTGCGGGGCGGATACTGGCCCTGGACCGGCGGCTGGGCGGCGGCCCGGTGAAAGCGGTGGCGGTCGATCTGGAGCGGGGCGGGGAGGTGACGCCGCTGCTGCAGATCACGGACGACAGCGACGACCGGCTGCTGCTGGCCGACATGGACAGCGGCCTGCTGCTGATCCGCTCGAACGCGCCGGGCCACGACCTGCTCGGCTGGGGCGTGCTGGGGAGCATGCGGCCGGTCCGCTTTCCCGAGTGCCTGCGGCTGGCGGACTGCGCGGTGACGCCGTTCGCCGTACAGCCGGGGCAGGTGCTGATGCCGGAGAGTTGCGCGGTGGCGCTGCGGATCGACGGCGCGGCGGGGAGCTGGCTGGGGGTGTGGCGCCCCTCGGGACGGCGGCTGCATCAACTGGCGGCTCCCGATGGGTGGTTGGCGGGGGCCGGCCTGTGGAGCCGGGAGGGCGTCCTGCAACTCCCTTACGCCACCAGGGCGGTGCCGTGCGGGATGGCGCGGATCGACGGTCCGGCGGACGCGCTCGTACCGGATGTGATCACGGATACGAGGGTGATCACAGAACCTGCACCGTCGAAATGGCCTGGTGGGGAATCATCCTGGGGTACCGGGACTTCCATTGTGTACAAGCCGGTTCCTCTGCAGCAGGCACCTCTCACCGACGGCGGGTCCCCTGGTTAAACTCTCGGGCCGGGGCTACGCGGCCGCACCGACCGGACGTCGACGGTGACGGGGGTTCGCAGGTGTGGCAGGGGTGCCTTGCGACAGGTAATCAGCGATCACAACGGGGTGACTTCCCACATGTCTCAAGCCCGAACCGACACGACCCAGGAGCGTCCGCAGCCTGCGGCCGCAGAGCGGGCCGAAGCCGGCGGCGCCGGAAAGCACCGGGGCGGTGCGGCGACGACGGAGGAGTCTGCGACTCCCGCGCTTGGCCGCCACCGGCGGCCGGAGGGGGTTCGCAGCGCCTGACGCGGATTCCTGGGGCTCCGCCCCAGACCTCCCCCATAGCCCTTCGGGTATGGGGGACCCCCACTCCTCAAACTCCCCCAGACTTCGTCCGGGGGGACCCCCAAAGGGCTGGATTTCCGCCCGTCCGGCGTTCGCTTTGAAGGCCGTTGGGGATCCCCTGGAATCCATCCCCCTGGACGAAGACAGCTACCGGCGGCGCCGGTCAGCCCCGTTTCAGGGTCAGCACCTCCGCCGCCGCGAACGTCTCGTTCGCCGGGCGGTCCGCGTAGTGCGCTGTCAGCACCGCATCCAGCTCGTCGTACGAGAACGCCTCCTTCGCGGTGTCGAACTTCGCCGCCACCCTCGGGCGTTCGACGATCGCCACCATCCCGCCGTGCACGACCAGCAGCTGCCCGTTGACCTTCGCCGCCGCGGGCGAGGCCAGGTAGCCCACCAGCGGAGAGACATGCTCCGGCGCCAGCGGGTCGAGCCCGCCGTCCTGCGGTTGTCCGAAGCCGGCGAACACGTCCTGCGTCATCCGGGTCCTGGCGCGCGGGCAGATCACATTGGCCGTGACCCCGTACTTGGCGAGCGCCAGCGCCGTCGAAGTGGTCAGGCCGACGATGCCGCCCTTGGCCGCCGCGTAGTTCGGCTGGCCCGCCGAGCCCGCGAGGAACGCCTCCGAGGAGGTGTTGACGATCCGCCCGTAGACCGGTGCCCCGGATGCCTTGGAGCGCTCGCGCCAGTGCACCGACGCGAAATGAGTCGTGTTGAAGTGCCCCTTGAGGTGGACGCGGATCACCGAGTCCCACTCGCTCTCGCTCATCGAGAAGACCATCCGGTCGCGCAGGATGCCCGCGTTGTTGACCAGGATGTCCAGCTTTCCGTACGTGGAGACCGCCAGCCCGGCCAGGTCGCGGGCCTGGGCGAAGTCGGAGACGTCGCCGTGGTGGGCGGTGGCGGAGCCGCCCGCCGCGCGGATCTCCTCTGCGACCTCCTCCGCCGGTGTCGCCGACGCCTCGCCCGAGCCGTCCCGGCCCGGCCGGCCGTAGTCGTTGACGACGACGCTCGCGCCGAGGCGGGCGAGTTCGAGCGCTTCGGCGCGCCCGAGGCCGCGGCCCGCCCCGGTGACGATCGCGGACAGGCCCTCAAGTGGCAGTGACATCAAAGCCCTCTCAGATCTCGATGCAGGTGCGCAGCGCCTCGCCTGTACGCATCTGGGCCAGGGCGTCATTGACCTCCGCGAGCCGCACCCGGTGGGTGATCAGCCCTTCGAGGTCGATGCGGCCCGCCCGCCACAGGGCGATGGCCCGTTCGTACGAGGTGAGCACGTCGCCGCCGCCGTACATCGACGGCAGGATCCGCTTCTCGTCGAAGAACAGCTCGAACATGTTGAGCTGGAGGAAGTCGTCCATGGCGCCGGCGCCGACGATGCACAGGGTGCCGCCGCGCCGGGTCGTCTCGTAGGCCGTGCGCGCGGTGACGGACTTGCCGACGACTTCGAAGACGTAGTCGAATCCCTCGCCCGCGGTGACGCGCTGCTTGGCGTCGGCCAGTCCGTCGGGCGACACGGCCTCGGTGGCGCCGAATCTGAGCGCGGCTTCGCGCCGGGTGCCGACCGGGTCGACGGCGACGATCTGGGCCGCGCCCTTGAGCCGCGCGCCCTGGATCGCGGAGATGCCGACACCGCCGCAGCCTATGACGGCGACCGACGAACCGGCCGTCACGTCCGCGGTGTTGATGGCCGCGCCGAGCCCCGTGGTCACTCCACAGCCGATGAGCGCGGCGATGTCGAACGGCACGTCGTCGGGGATCGGCACGGCGCACGCGGCGTCGACGACGACCTCCTCGGTGAAGGTGCCGGTGCCGGCGAAGCCGAACACGTCAGAGGGGCTGGCACCGGGGCGCTTGAAGTTGGGGGTGCCGGCGTTCATGAAGCCGGCCAGACACAGTTCGGTCTGGCCGCGCTTGCAGGCCGGACAGACGCCGCACGCGGGCAGCCAGCACAGCAGCACCCGGTCGCCCTGCTTGAGACCGGTGACGCCGTCGCCGACGTCGATGATCTCGCCGGCACCCTCGTGCCCGGGGACGAAGGGCGCGGGCTGCGGCAGCACGCCGTTCATCGCGGAGATGTCGGAGTGGCACAGTCCGGTGACCCGGACCCGGATCTTGACCTTGCCCGGGCCGAACCCCACCGCCTCGACGTCGTCGAGGATCTCGAGCTTGTCCTGCCCTGTCTCGTGCAGTACGGCTGCGCGCACGGTGCGGCTCCTCTCGTACGGATGGCTGGGCGTGTTCCAGGCGTGCACTGGGCGTGCCCCAGGCGTGCCTTCGACGTGCTCTCCGCGTGCTCTCCGCGTGCTCTCGGCGTGCTCGCGGCTTGTTTCTAGGCGCGTTCGACGACGGTGTCGGCGAGGACCGGGGCGTCGTCCCTCTCGACGGCGCTCACCGCCACCTGGACGTGGTCGGACTCCGGCGAGCCGGACCACATCCGGATACGCAGGGTCTCGCCGGGGAAGACCACCCCGGCAAAGCGGGTGGCGTACGAGCGGACACGGCTGACGTCCCCGCCGAGCAGCGTGTCGACGACCGCCTTGAGCGTCATGCCGTACGAGCAGAGCCCGTGCAGGATGGGCCGCTGGAAGCCGGCGCGCGCGGCGAACTCGGGGTCGGCGTGCAGCGGGTTCCAGTCGCCGGAGAGCCGGTAGAGCAGCGCCTGGTCCTCCCGGACCGTCTTCTCCACGGTCTTGTCCGGTTCTCGGGAGGGGAGTTCGATGCGCGGCGAGGGCCCGCGGTCGCCGCCGAAGCCGCCTTCTCCGCGTACGAAGATCTGGGCGTCGCTCGTCCACAACGGGCCTTCGTCGTCGGCCGCTTCGGTACGCAGGACGAGGATCGCGGCCTTGCCCTTGTCGTACACGGCCGCGACCTTGGAGGTCGATACGGCGCTGCCCTCGACCGGGATCGGCCGGTGCAGCCGAATGCTCTGCCCGCCGTGCAGCACGGCTGCCAGGTCGACGTCGAGGCCGGGTCCGAAGAGCCCGCTGACGACGCCCAGGCCCGAGCCCGCGACGGTGGCGAAGCTCGGCAGCACATGGAGCTTCGACTCGAGGGTGTAGCGGAGCTCGTCGGGGTCGGTGGCGGGGACGCCCGCGCCGAGGCCGAGGTGGTAGAGCTGGACGTCCTTGTGGCCCCAGCTGATCCTGGCGCTGCGGGGCTCGGCGGCGACGGCCTTGGCGGCATCGATGGGCATGAGGATGCTGCTCCCTGATGAGTGGAAGACCTCGGCGCGGCCGTCCGCACCGTCGGCCGCACCGAGGTCGTACGGGGCCGCCCCCTGAGCGGTTCTAGAACGCGTTCTAGGAGTCGGTGGCCATATGTATAACGCAGCCCCCATTACTTGTGAAGACTGCTGACGCCATGTCAGAACCAACCGCACCCGGGACATTTGTCACTGCCGAGTGCGTACATGCGCATCTGCCGGAGCCCTGTTCCCCGTCCGTAGCGTGATCCGCATGACGCATACACAGCCGCAGACGCAGACGCGGACAGCGCGGGTCTCGTACCGTCGGTCCGCGAGGACCGGCGAGCCGAGGAGCGGAGTGGTGCTGAAGCTGAAGAAGGCCGCACAGCCGCCGGAGGGGGTGGGCCCGCCCGGCTACGCCCTGCTGCCGTGGCTGCTGATGGGCATGGGAGCCTTCGCCAACCTGCTGCAGGGCAAGACCCCGAACCCGTGGGTCGGCGGCATCGGCCTGCTGGCCTTCAACTCCCTCTACATCAGCGTGGTTTTCCGCGCCTTCGTGAAGGAGAAGCGGGAAGCGCCCGCCACTGC
The DNA here is from genome assembly GCF_042888505.1 of Streptomyces sp. NPDC002870. NCBI lineage: Bacteria > Bacillati > Actinomycetota > Actinomycetes > Kitasatosporales > Streptomycetaceae > Streptomyces > Streptomyces sp. NPDC002870. The sequence continues at coordinate 161,890 of NZ_JBIAPW010000001.1, read as the reverse complement.
CTGGCTGCTGGTCGCGATGGCCGCCATCACCTGCGCTCTGGCGATCGGCTACGGCGGCAGCTGGCTGCTCTTCTTCCCGCTGCTCGGCCTGGCCACCGGATCCGTCGTACGGGGAAAGCCGCTCGGCCCGGTCGGGCTCGGCCTGAGCGCCCTGGCCGGCGTCATCGCCGGGCTGCGGGACGGCTGGGGCGCGGTCAATGTCGCGTACGGCACGTTCATCTCCTGCATGGTGACCGCCGCGATCCTCGCCCTGTCCGAGACCGTCAAGGAGCTGCGCGCGACGCGCGAGGAGCTGGCCCGTACGGCGGTGGAGAAGGAGCGGCTGCGCTTCTCCCGCGACCTGCACGATCTGCTCGGCCACACCCTCTCGGTCATCGTGGTCAAGTCGGAGGCCGCCCGCCGGCTGGCCCCGCGGGACATGGACGCCGCGATCGTCCAGATCACCGACATCGAGACGGTCGGCCGCCAGGCCCTCACCGAGATCCGGGAGGCGGTGACCGGCTACCGCGAAGGCAGCCTGGCGACGGAGCTCGACCGGGCCCGCGACATCCTCGCGACGGTCGGCATCAAGCCGGTCGTACGGCAGTCGGGGCAGCCGCTGGAGCCCCAGTCCGAGGCACTGCTGAGCTGGGTGGTCCGCGAGTCCGTCACCAATGTCGTACGCCACTCCAAGGCGTCGCGCTGCGAGATCGAGGTCACCGGAACCCCCGAACGGGCCCGTCTGGTGATCACGGATGACGGCCGGGGCGTCGGGTCGGGCACGCCCGGCAGCGGGCTGAAAGGTCTGCGCGAGCGCCTCTCGGCGGCCGGCGGCTCACTGGTGGCGGGCCCGGTTGCCGGCGCGGGTGCGGGCGCAGATGCGGGCCCGGTTGCGAGCGCGGATGCAGGCCCGTCGCCCCGGGGCGGCTTTCGGGTGAGCGCGGAACTGCCGGTGGACGCGGTACGGGGTGCGGAACGAGTGCGCCCGACTGAGCAGTGCCGGGGCGATCTGTCCGCCATACCCTTGCGTCGTGGAAGAGATGCCCCGTGACCACCGGCCCGGCAAGTCCGTACGTGTACTTCTCGCCGAGGACCAGGGCATGATGCGCGGCGCGCTCGCGATGCTCCTCGGGCTGGAGGAGGACATCGAGGTCGTCGCGCAGGTCGGCCGGGGTGACGAGATCGTGGACGCCGCGCTCGTGGCGCGGCCCGATGTCGCGCTGCTGGACATCGAACTGCCCGGGCGCAGCGGGCTCGACGCGGCCGCCGACCTGCGGAACGAGGTGCCCGACTGCCGGGTGCTGATCCTGACGACCTTCGGGCGGCCCGGGTATCTGCGGCGGGCGATGGAGGCCGGGGCCGCGGGGTTTCTGGTCAAGGACGGGCCGGTGGAGGAGCTGGCCGCGGCGATCCGGCGGGTGTTGACGGGCGAGACCGTGATCGATCCGGCGCTGGCCGCGGCGGCGCTGAGCGCGGGACCGAGTCCGCTCACCGCGCGGGAGCGGGATGTCCTGAACGCCGCGGTGGACGGAGCGACGGTCTCCGACATCGCCGCTGCGCTGCATCTGTCCGAGTCGACGGTACGGAACTACCTGTCGTCGGCCATCGGCAAGACGGGCACGCGCAACCGCATGGAGGCGGTGCGGGCGGCACGTCAGCAGGGCTGGCTGTAGGCGCCCGCGGCGGGCTTGTTCCCCACCCCGCCCTCCCCCCACGGCCTGGCGGCCGTGGGGAGGTACCCCCCATCCCGAATCGGTACCTAGGACTTTCGCAGCAGCGTGACGACCGCCGCCCCGCCGAGCCCGATGTTGTGCGCGAGCCCCACCCGCGCGCCCGCCACCTGCCGCGTTCCCGCCTCGCCCCTCAACTGCCGGACCAGCTCTGCCGCCTGGGCCAGACCGGTCGCGCCGAGCGGATGCCCCTTGGAGATCAGGCCGCCGGAGGGGTTGACCACCCAACGGCCGCCGTACGTCGTCGCCCCGCTCTCCACGAGCTTGCCCGACTCGCCGTCCGCGCACATGCCCAGCGCCTCGTAGGTGAGCAGTTCGTTGACGGAGAAGCAGTCGTGCAGCTCGATGACGTCGACGTCCTCGATGCCGAGCCCGGAGTTCGCGAAGACCTGCCGCCCGGCGGCCCGTGACATCGGCTTGCCGACGACGTCGATGCACGATCCGGAGGCGAAGGACTCCTCGGTGTCGGTGGTCATGGCCTGGGCGGCGATCTCCACGGCCTTGTCGTGCAGGCCGTGCTGGACGACGAAGCGCTCGGACACGACCACGGCGGCGGCCGACCCGTCGGAGGTCGGCGAGCACTGGAGCTTGGTCAGCGGCCGGTGGATCGTCTTCGCCGCGAGGATCTCGTCGACCGAATACACGTCCTGGAACTGGGCATCGGGGTTGTTCGCCGAATGCCGGTGGTTCTTCGCGCCGACGGCGGCGAACTGCGCCTCGGTGGTGCCGTACCGCTCCATGTGCTCACGGGCGGCATTGCCGAAGATCTGGGCGGTGGGGGGTGTCATCTCGAAGCCGTGCGCGGCCGCCATGACCCCGTAATGACGCGCGACCGGTGACGTGGCGAAGTCCCCGCCGTCCGCACCCGCCCCCAGCGCCCCGCGGGTCATCTTCTCGAAGCCGAGCGCCAGTACGCAGTCGCTGATGCCGCCCTCGACGAACTGCCGCGCCATCATCAGCGCCGTCGAGCCGGTCGCGCAGTTGTTGTTGACGTTGTAGACGGGGACGCCGGTCAGACCCAGTTCGTACGCGGCGCGCTGGCCCGCCGTCGAGGCCTGGAAGCAGTACCCGACAGGCACCTGCTCGACAAGGTCGTACGAGATTCCCGCATCGGCGAGCGCCCGCGTCCCCGCCTCCTTCGCCATGTCCCAGTACTGCCAGTCCCTCGACTCGGGCTTCTCGAATTTCGTCGTCCCGACCCCGACGATGTACGTCTTCATGGCTTCCTCTCAGTCTCTGGGCAGGCCGAGGATGCGCTCGGCGACGACATTGAGCTGAACCTGCGTGGTGCCACCCGCGATGGTGAGACAGCGCGACATGAGAAAGCCGTGCACGGCCCGCGCACCCGCTCCTTCGCACAACGCGCCCTCGGGTCCCAGCAGTTCGAGGGCGAGCTCGGCGGCCTTCTGCTGGTGCACGGTCTGGACGAGCTTGCGTACGGACGCACCCGCGCCCGGTTCGAGCCCGGACACCTGTCGCATCGTGGTCCGCAGACCGATGCAGGCGAGGGCGTGCGCCTCGGCGGCCAGCGCCCCGATACGTACGCGGTCGGCGCCGTCCAGGCCGGACGCCTGCGCGAGCAGCGCCTCAAGTCCCGTGTCGAAGGTCAACTGGTCAGCCATATGGACGCGTTCGTTGCCGAGGGTGTTGCGGGCGACTTTCCAGCCCTCCCCGACCTTCCCCACGACGGCGTCGTCGGGCAGCAGTGCGCCGTCGAAGTACACCTCGTTGAAGAGGGAATCGCCGGTGATCTCCTTGAGCGGCCGGATGTCGATGCCGTCCGTCCGCTTCATGTCGACGACAAAGTAGGTGAGCCCCTTGTGCTTGGGGACGTCGGGATCGGTGCGGGCGAGCAGAATGCCGTAGTCGGCCCGCTGGGCGGAGCTCGTCCACACCTTCTGGCCGCTGATGAGCCAGCCGTCCCGGGTCTTCTCGGCCCTGGTCCGCAGACTGGCCAGGTCCGATCCGGCCCCCGGCTCGGAGAACAGCTGGCACCAGCGCAGATCGCCGCACAGCGTCGGCCCGAGGAAGCGCTCCTGCTGCGCGGGCGTCCCGTACGCGATGAGTGAAGGCACCACCCACGTCGCGATGCCGAGGTCGCTCACCTGCACCCCGGCGGCTCGCAACTCCTCCTGCACGACGAGCTGTTGCACGGCTCCCGCGCCCAGTCCGTACGGCTCCGGCAGATGCGGGGCGGCGTACCCGGTGGGAGCGAGGGCGCGGCGTACGGCGGCCGGGTCCAGTCCTCGTACGCCCTCGGCCGCCGCCCGGGCCGGACCCCGGTAGGACGCGGCCTCCCCCGGCAGCTCCAGCCGCAGCTCACGCCGCGCCCCGCCCGCCGCGAGTGAGACCGCCCGCAGCCGGTGGCCGTCGCCGGACCCCAGCAACTGCCGTGCGACCAGGGCCCGGCGCAGATACAGGTGCGCGTCGTGCTCCCAGGTGAAGCCGATCCCGCCGAGCACCTGGACGCAGTCCTTGGCGCAGGTGTACGCGGCGTCCAGCGCGGCCGCCGCGGCGAGCGAAGCCACCAGGCCGCGTACGCCGGCACTGGCGTCCACCGCGCGTGCCGCGTCCCACGCCAGCGCGCGGGCCTGCTCGACGCGCACCAGCATGTCGGCGCACAGGTGCTTGACGGCCTGGAACTGCCCGATGGGTCGCCCGAACTGTTCGCGCACCTTGGCGTACTCGGCGGCGGTGTGCAGCGCCCAGGCGGCTGTGCCGCACGCTTCTGCCGCGAACAGCGTGCAGGCGAGGTCCCGTACGAGAGCGGTGTCGATGTCCAGTACGCGGTCCCGGGGCACTGTCACGCCATGCGCGCTCACCTCGGCGGTGGGCCGGGTCGGGTCGGCGCTCTCGTGCACGCGAACGGTGAGCGCGTTCGCTTCCACCACGGCCCAGAGCGTGCCCAGCGCGGACTCGGCGGCGAGCAGCAGCACATCCGCCTGCGCCCCGGCGAGTACGGGCGGGGCCGTCCCGTCCAGCAGCAGGCCGCCGTCGACGGCGACGGCGGTGAGCGACCCGGGGCCGAGGGCAACGGCCCCGATGCGTTCCCCGCCCGCGAGTGCGCCCGCCAGATCGCCCCTGCCCGCGCGGGCCAGCACGGCGGAGGCGAGCACGCTGGGCAGATACGGCCCCGGCAGCGCGCCCCGCCCCGTCTCCTCCAGGACGACGGCCAGGTCGAGCACCGTCCCGCCCCCGCCGCCGTGCTCCTCGGCGAGATGCACGCCGAGGAGCCCCTGCCCGGCCGCGCCGTCCCAGTAGCCGGGCCGCCCGACCCCGCTGGAGGGCACATCGAGGAGCTTGCGCACTTCCCCGGGCGGCACGGCGCGCGTCAGCCAGCCGCGTACGGACCTGGCCAACTCCCTCTGTTCGTGCGTGATTCCGATCCCCATGAGCGGCAGACTAGAACACGTTCCAATCTGGCGGAAGGCTGGTGGCGCCCGCAGCTGCCGCTGCCCAGTCGGGTGCGGTCAGGGTGTGATCAGGGAGCGAGCACGACCGTCTTGCCGGGCAGCCGCCCGGCGCCGGCGTCCTCATGCACGGCTGCCAGATCGGCCACCGGGCGGTGGGCGGCGACGTGGAGCCGGAGCTTGCCGGCATCCACCTTGGCGACCAGCTCGGCCAGCTGGGCTCCGTCGCTGCGGACCCACAGGCTTGCGCTGCGCACCCCCCGGGTGGGGCCCTCGGGTATCGGGCCGGCTGTGCTGGCGGCGACCCCGCCGTCGGCGACGTAATTCGTCAGCTGCGCGAGTTCCTCCGGGGAGACGCGCACGTGGTTCACCACGACCTGGAACGGACCGCCCACGGCGGCCGGACCCGCGGCGAGGTCGAGGGGGCCGACGACCCGGTCCGCGCCGTAGCCCCGAAGGCGGTCGGCGTGCTGCGGCGCGTCCACCGCGGTCACGTGCGCTCCCGCGTCGACGGCGAGCTGCACCACGAGGCTGCCCACCGCGCCCCCCGCCCCGTTGACCAGGACGGTCTGACCGGGCTTCAGCTCGGCGAGCTCGAATGCCGTCTGCCAGGCCGCCAGGCCGGTCAGCGGCAGCGCCGCGGCGTCGACCAGCTCGGTCGTCCGGGGCGCCGGGGCCAGGGACTCGGCCGGGGCGAGCACGTACTCGGCGGCGCCGCCGGCGGAGTCGAGGGGCAGCATCGCCACGACCCGGTCGCCGACCTCCAGGCCCGTCACGTCCGCGCCGAGTTCAGCGACGGTACCCGCCAGGTCGATCCCCGGCACGTACGGGAGAGTGATCGGGATCATCTCGGCCAGGACACCGGCGCGGATGTGGTCGTCGACGGGGTTGAACGACGTGGCCGCCACCCGCACCAGCACCTGCCCGGTGCCGGGGACCGGACGGTCGACGTCCTCGTAGCGCAGGACCTCGCTGCTGCCGAACTCGTGGAAACGAATTGCCTTCATGGCACTTTCCTCCAGGGTGAATTGATGTCGTCGCCAAGGGATGAGGCGATCAGGCGGGAAGGTGAAGCACGTCGAGGCGCTCAGGTCAGCTGCACCGACCGGGTGGAGTTGCCCATCACCATGCGGTCGATGGCGCTCACGGCGCTTCCGGGGTCATCGGCGGCGCCGACGGTGAGCAGCAGCGGTACGAAGTGGTCGGCCGTCGGATGGGCGACCGCGGCGCTGGGTGCCTTGTTGCGGTAGTCGGTGAGGGCGTCGGCGTCGCCCCGGGCCAGGGCGTCAACGGCCCATTCGTCGAAGGCCGTGGTGTCGGCGGCGAGCTCCGGCTGGCGGAAGACGGCGAAGCTGTGCGTCATGAAGCCCGAGCCGAGAACGAGGATGCCTTCTCCGCGCAGGGGCCGCAGGCGTGCCCCGAGTTCGAGCAGAGCGCTGGGGTCGAGGCTGGGCATCGACAACTGCACGACCGGGACGTCGGCCGCGGGATGCATGGCCATGAGCGGGATGAAGGCGCCGTGGTCGAGGCCGCGGTCGGCGAACTCGTGCACCGGCGTCCGGCCCAGCAGGCCCGTGAGTCGCCGAGCCAGGTCGGTGGCGTCCGGGGTCGCGTAGGGAAGGGTCTTGTAGCGGGGGTGGAAGCCGCTGAAATCGTAGTAGAGCGGGGTGCCGGCCGCGGCTGCGGATATCGCGACCGGTGCCTGTTCCCAGTGCGCCGAGATGACGACGATGGCCCGGGGTTTGGGCATCGACTGGGCCCAGTCGAAGAGGTCGCTGAGCCACTGCGCATCGTCGAGGGTGAACGGGGCCCCGTGACTGACGAAGAGGCTGGGCAGGGGACCGTCGGAGGGCTTCCACACCCGCTGCTCGCGCGCCTGTGGCAGGACCCGGGCCAGGAGGTCGTCGTACGCCGCGGCTGGTGTGCGCGACGGGACTGGGGAAGTCGGGCCGCTCGGGGAGGCCAGGCTGCTCGTGGTGGTCATCGAAATCAGCTCCTTCACTTGCCTTGGCAAGTGTTTTCACTTGCCAAGGCAAGTTGAAAAGTAGCTCACCAAGAGTTGCCTAGGCAAGTGATGCGAGTTGCCCGGGCAAGTATGATGGGGCTCATGAACAACCAGTCACCCTGGCTCGACGACGGGCAGCAGGACCTGTGGCAGGCGCTCCTCACAGTCGTCATTGCCCTCCCGGCGGCCCTCGACCGCCAGCTGCAGCGAGACGCAGGCATCTCCAACTTCGAGTACGGGGTTCTGGCCCGGCTTTCCATAGCCGACGAGGCCACGATGCGGCTCAGCGACCTGGCCCGGGTCTGCGACAGCACCCAGCCCCGCCTGTCGAAGGTGATGGACCGCTTCGAAGCCCGCGACTGGGCCGCCCGCCGACTCGACCCCAGCGACGGTCGATACACCCTCGCCACCCTGACCGACGCCGGCCGGCAGAAGCTCGTCGAGAGCGCACCGGAACACGTCGCGCAGGTGAAGCGGCTCGTGTTCGATCCGCTCAGCGCCGCTCAGCGCCGCCACCTCGGGGCCGCACTCACCCGCATCGCCGCTACCGTGCGCCGGGAACTCGAAGGAGGCTGAGCGCCGTCCTCCGAGGACGGCGCCGTCGGGGGCCTCGGCCCGGCGGGAAGACGATGTGGTTCGAGTGCGACGCGTGAGGCACGATGGGCGGCCGGACACCCCGTACGACCTGGAGGAACCCATGGCCGCCGCCCCCAAGCCGGAGACCCTCGCCGCCTTCGAGGCGGCCAAGGGCTTCATGCCCGTACAGGAGGGGCTCGCCCTGTACGCGGCCGCGGCGGAGGCCGGCAAGCTCGGGCTGCCGCTGCTCGAGGTCGGCACGTACTGCGGACGCTCGACCATCCTGCTCGCCGACGCCGCCCGCGAGGCGGGCACGGTCGCCGTCACGGTCGACCACCACCGGGGCAGCGAGGAGCAGCAGCCGGGCTGGGACTACCACGACACGGAGACCGTGGACCCCGAGATCGGCCGTATGGACACGCTTCCCACCTTCCGTCGCACCCTGCACAGGGCCGGTCTGGAAGACCACGTCATCGCGGTCGTGGGCCGGTCCCCGCAGGTCGCGAAGATGTGGGGTACGCCACTGGGCCTGGTCTTCATCGACGGCGGGCACACCGACGAGCACGCGGCCGCGGACTACGAGGGCTGGGCCCCGCATGTCGCCGACGGCGGCCTGCTGGTGATCCACGATGTCTTCCCCGACCCGGCCGACGAGTGGACCGGCCAGGCCCCGTACCGCGTCTACCTCCGGGCACTCGCGTCCGGCGCGTTCACCGAGGTCTCGGTGACCGACTCGCTGCGCGTCCTGCGACGTACGGGGCCGGGGATCTGAGCCGCCCCGCTAGCATCGCGAGGGTGTCGTACGACGAGAACCAGCCCCCAACCCGTCCGCACCGCACCGGCCGCGGCAATCTGGCCATCGCGATCGCCGCGCTGGTGCCGACCGCCCTGGCCGGGTGGCTGGTCTGGAAAGCGATGAACGGCCCGGAGGACAACGAGCCGCCGAAAGCGCTGCCGACGCCGAGCAAGCAGACCACCGCGGGCAAGCCGGGACCTGCCCCGTCGCCTTCGCCGTCGGCCTCCTCCCCCGCCGCCTCGTCCACGTCCTTGCCCCCGAAGGGGAGTGCGTCGGGGCCGCTGGCCGGCAAGGTCGTGGTCGTCGACCCGGGGCACAATCCCGGAAATTTCCGGCACACGAGCGAAATCAATGAACTCGTGGATATCGGAACCAATCGCAAGGAATGCGACACGACGGGCACAGCCACCAACGACGGCTACACCGAAGCCGCATTCACCTTCGATGTTTCACAACGTCTTCGCACACTGCTCGAAAAGCAGGGCGCGACGGTCGAATTCACCCACACCAACGACCGTCCCTTCGGTCCCTGCGTGGACGAACGGGCGCGGATCGGCAACAAGGCAGAGGCGGACGCGGTCGTCTCCGTCCACGCGGACGGCTCGGGCGTCGGCAACCGCGGCTTCCACGTCATCCTTCCCGCCCTGGTCAAGGGCGGTGCGGCGGACACCGCGAAGATCGTCGCCCCGTCCCGCGACCTCGGCGAGCGGATCGCGGGAAAGTTCGTACGCGCGACCGGCAGCGCCCCCTCCAACTACCTCGGCGGCGGCACCGGGTTGGACGTGCGCGAGGATCTCGGCGGCCTGAATCTGTCCACCGTGCCCAAGGTGTTCATCGAATGCGGCAATATGCGTGACCCGAAAGACGCGGCCCTGCTGAAGAGTTCGAGCTGGCGGCAGAAAGCGGCGCAGGGAATCGCGGACGGCATCGGCAGTTACCTCCAGAGGTAACAGTGCGATACCCGGCAGACGGCGGGATCGGGCAGACGATAGATTCACCTCTACGATGGGGAGTCACCCCCGAGCTCCGCGCCGTGCACACCGCCACACAGGCGGCAGCGACGACCGCCCCGATGAGACGACCGACGAAGGATTCTTTACGTGAACATCCGCTCCCTCACTCGAGGCGATGGCGTGGTGATCGGAGCAGCGGTGTTGCTGTTCATCGCCTCGTTCCTCGACACGTTCGACTGCTCCGGCAGCAACTGCGACGACGTGCCGACCGCCTGGGACAACGGTTCCCTGCTGCTGGGTGTCTACCTGGCCGGCATCATCGGTGCGGCGCTGATCGTCATCTCCCGCGCGCTGCCGCAGCCGCCCAAGGTCATCGGACTCGACCTCGGCCAGCTCGGCGTCGCCCTGACGGTCTTCACCGCGTGGAGCGCGCTCGGCGCGATCTTCGACCCGGCGGGCTCCCTTGACGTCGGTGACAGCGTCGACGCCGGCACCGGCCTGATCCTCGGCTTCATCGCGGCGCTCGTCCTCGCGGCCGGCGCCGTCTGCTCCCTGATCGTGCCCGCCTTCAAGGCCCCGCTCGTCGGCGCCCCGAAGCCGGCCGCGACCCCGTACGGCGCGCAGCCCGGCGTCCCCGGCGGCTACGGCTACCCGGGCGCCCAGCAGCAGCCCTACGGCGCGCAGCCGGGTCAGCCCCAGCCGTACGGCGCCCAGCCGCAGCAGCCGGGTCAGCAGCACGCCCCGGCCGCGCCGCAGCAGACCGGCGGCGCCGCCGACTTCACGCCGTTCTGGTTCGCGGTTCCGGTGGCCCGTCCGCTGTACGGCGAGGACGGTTCGCCGACCCCGATCGCCGAACTCGCACCGGGCACCTGGTACCTCGCGGTCGAGCAGCGCGGTCCGGGCCTCATCGCCCAGACGCAGGACGGCCGTCGTGGCGTCCTGCAGGACACCTCGGGCATCCAGCGCGGCTGAGGCACGTGGTTGCCGCAAGCGGTTGACGTCGGCGGCTGACACACACGGCTGATGCCGGCGGCTGACTCGCACGGTCCGTTCACGGCCCCTCGCCCTTCCGGGCGGGGGGCTGTTGCCGTACTCTGACGCCCCGTCAGAGAGGTACGGCTGGAGGGAACCCGGTATGCGACTCGGCCTTGCTCTCGGCTACTGGGGCCGCGGCCCCGACCCCGGCCATCTGGAGCTCGCCCGCGAGGCCGAACAACTCGGCTACGACTCCGTGTGGACCGCCGAGGCCTGGGGCTCCGACGCCTTCACCCCCCTCACCTGGATCGCCGCACACACCTCCCGCATCCGGCTCGGCACAGCGGTGGCCCAGATGGCCGCCCGCACGCCCACCGCCACCGCGATGCACGCGCTCACCCTGGACCACCTCTCCGGCGGCCGGATGATGCTCGGGCTCGGCCTGTCGGGACCGCAGGTGGTGGAGGGCTGGTACGGCCGCCCCTTCCCGAAGAGCCCGCTGACGGCGACCCGCGAATACGTCGACGTGATCCGCCAAGTCCTCAGACGCGAGGCCCCCGTTGAGCTGGCGGGCCGCTTCCACTCCTATCCGTACGCCGGTGAGGACGGCAGTGGTCTGGGCAAACCGCTCAAGCCCATCACGCATCCGCTGCGTGCCTCGCTGCCCGTCCTGCTGGGCGCGGAAGGGCCGAAAAACATCTCCCAGACGACGCGCATCGCCGACGGCTGGCTCCCGTTGTACTGGTCGCCACTGCGCACGGATGTGTACGAGGCCTCCCTCACCGAGCTGCCCGAAGGCTTCGTGATCGCGCCGATGGCCCGCGCCAAGGTCTGCGACGACGTCGCAGAGGGACTGCTTCCGGTCAAGGCGATGCTCGGCTTCTACATCGGCGGCATGGGCCACGCGGCCCGTAACTTCCACGCCGACCTGATGGCGCGCATGGGGTACGCGTCCGAAGCCCGGCACATCCAGCAACTGTTCGCCGACGGCCGCCGCGAGGAGGCCGTCCTCGCCGTCCCCGACGCCTTCGCCGACGAGATCTCACTCGTCGGACCACGGCGTCGGATCGCCGAACGCCTGGAGCTGTGGCGCAAGGGCCCGGTCACGGACTTGCTGGTGACCGCCCCGGACCCGCACACCCTCCGGGTCCTGGCAGAGCTCAACTCGTAGGCCCAGGGGCCCTCAGAGACCGGAATGGGTTTCACAGGCTCACAAGCGGCAACCCGAAGGGTATGAGTCTCAGTCAACGCAAGGGAACGAATCAGGCCGCGACGGTCGTCATGATCGTTGCCGATGTCATGGCCGTCATCCTCGGCCTCTGGATCCTGATGTATCTGCTGGACGCCAACCGCGCCAACGACCTGGTGGGCTTCGTCCAGGACGCCGCCCGCTGGCTGGCAGGCTGGTCCTACGACCTGTTCACCTTCGACGAGGCATGGGCGCGAGTCGTATCCGGCTACGGCCTGGCCGCCGTGGTGTACCTCTTCGTCGGCCACGCGGTGGCGGGCCGCCTGCGCAGGCACTAGGGGGTGACCGGGGAGTTCCCCCACCCCGCCCCTTCCCGTAACCGGGGCTCCGCCCCGGACCCCCGCTCCTCAAATGCCGGAGGGGCTGAATGTTCAGCCCCTCCGGCATTTGAGGACACGCGCGAAGCGCGTACGGGGGTCTGGGAGCTTCCTACCGCATCCCGGGACCTGCAGCATGACGCAGGTCCCGGGATGCGGTAGGAAGTATGCCGTCCTGAGCGCCCTGAGTAGAGGCGATCAGCACATCCTCGCTGGTCAACGACGTGTTTTGCGGCAGGTCATGACAGAGAAGAACCTTCCCTCCCGCAGCCTCAACACCGTAGCCAGGTCAGCCTTGCCCCCGGTTACGGGAAAGGGCGGGGTGGGGAAGAGGCCCGCCGCGGGCGCCGCCCTAGCAGCAGTCCGGCGCCAGCCCCCGCGGCAACCGCTCCCCGCCGAAGACCGCGGTCGTCGCCTCGTCCCCTCCGAGCGCGGCCACCGCCAGCAGCAGCGATCCCGCCGTCCAGGTGGTGAGCTCCTCCGGCCAGACGGCCCGGCTGCCCTCGAAGACGTAACCCGTCCAGTACAGGCCGCCCTCGGCCCGCAGATGCTGGACGGACTGGAGGATCTCCAGCGCCCGGTCGGACTCGCCCATCACCCACAGGGCCAGGGCCAGTTCACAGCTCTCGCCGCCGGTCACCCAGGGGTTGGGCAGCACACACCGCACCCCGAGGCCGGGGACCACGAAATCGTCCCAGCTCTGCTCGATACGGGACTTGGCCTCCACGCCCGTCAGCGCGCCGCCGAGGATCGGGTAGTACCAGTCCATGGAGTAGTGGCTCTTGTCGAGGAAGCGTTCGGGGTGCCTGCATATCGCGTGCGCGAGCGCGCCCGCCGCCAACTCCCAGTCGGGCTGCGGCTCTTCGCGCGCCTCGGCGATCGCCAGCGCGCAGCGCAGCGCCTGGTGGACCGACGAACTGCCGGTCAGCAGCGCGTCGTTCACCGCGGTGCCGTCCGCCTCCCGCTTCCAGCCGATCTGGCCACCGGGCTGCTGCAGCTCCAGTACGAACTCGATGGCGGCGAACACGGCCGGCCACATCCGGTCGACGAACGCCTCGTCGCCGGTGGCGAGGTAGTGGTGCCAGACGCCGACGGCGATGTACGCGCAGAAGTTGGTCTCGCGGCCGCGGTCGGTGGGGCGGTCCGCGTCGCCGTCCTGGTACGCGGCGTACCAGGACCCGTCCCGGTTCTGGTGCCGCGCCAGCCACTCGTACGCACGGGCCGCGGCCTCGTGCTCGCCCGCCGCGTCCAGCGCCATGGCGGCTTCGGTGTGGTCCCACGGGTCGAGGTGGTGCCCGCGGAACCACGGAATCGCGCCGTCCTCGCACTGCGCGGCGAGAATCCCCGCGACCGTCTCTGCGGCTTCCTCCGCGGTGAGCACCCCGGGCAGGACGAGGTGCTCAGTACGGCCCGGAGAGGTCACTTGGCGGCCGCCGCAGGCAGGTGCGGCTTGGTCGCGTACGCCACGAAACTCTTGCCGATCAGCGGGTTGAGCGCCTGCTCGGCGAGGCGGGTGGCCAGTGGCTTCTTCATGATGTCCCAGACCAGCAGCCGGTGGTACGCCTTGACCGGCAGGGCCTTGTCGTTGTCCACGCCGAAGGCGCACTTGAGCCACCAGTAGGGCGAGTGCAGCGCATGCGCGTGATGCGTGCCGTACGGCTTGAGCCCGGCCTCCCGCATCTTGCCGATCAGCTCGTCGGCCTTGTAGATGCGGATGTGGCCGCCCTCGACCTCGTGGTACGCGTCGCTGAGCGCCCAGCAGATCTTCTCCGGGCCGTAGCGGGGGACGGTGACGGCGATGCGCCCGCCGGGCTTGAGGACCCGCACCATCTCGGCGAGCACGCCCTTGTCGTCCGGGATGTGCTCCATCACCTCGGAGATGATCACGACGTCGAACGACTCGTCGGGAAAGGGGAGGTTGAGGGCGTCGCCTTCCATGGCGGTGGCGGTCGCGCCCTCGGGCGCCTCGCCCGCGTCCTTCATCGCGGCGAACCACTTGGCGACCTCGCGGATCTCCTCGCCGTTCTGGTCGAGCGCCACGACCTGCGCACCGCGCCGGTAGCACTCGAACGCGTGCCGCCCGGCGCCGCACCCGAGGTCGAGCACGCGGTCGCCTGCGGCAAGCGGAAAGCGGGAGAAGTCGACGGTCAGCACGGGGTCGGCCTGCCTTCGAGGTCGGAGGAACCAGTTCCTGTGGCCGCGGAGCGGCGAGCGCCCTGGACGCACCGTGCCCAGGAGGTACGTGGGGCCGCGGAGCGGCCGGGAGACGGTACCGCGAAGCGGTCAGGGGCCTGCGACTGCGGGGTCCGGCGGCGCCCTTGGCCCGCGGCACGGGCAGGGGCCTGCGGCTGCCGCGTCACCGGGGCACCCCCGCGGGCGACAGCCTGAGCGTGCCGCGTCACCGGGGCATCCCCGCGGCCCGCGGAACGGCGGACGGTCTGCGACTGACGCGTCACCGGGCAACTCCCGTGGCCGCGGACCGGACGGGAGACGGGGTCGCGGAGCGGGCCGATGGCTGCCGTGCCGCGATCGCCTCGCGGTAGTACTCCGCCGTGCCGATCGCCGCCTGGCGCCAGGTGAACCGGGCCAGCACCCGCTCCCGGCCCGCCGCCCCCAGCCGTACCCGCAGCTCGGGATCGCCCAGCAGCCGGCCCAGCGCCGCCGCCAGCGCCCCCGCGTCACCCGGCGGCACCGCCAGGCACGTCTCCCCGTCCGGCCCGGCCACCTCCGGAATCGCACCTCCGGTCGTGGCGACGAGCGGCGTCCCCGTGGCCATCGCCTCCGCCGCCGGCAGCGAGAAGCCCTCGTACAGCGACGGCACACACGCGATCTGCGCGCTCCGTACCAGGTCGACCAGTTCCGCGTCCGTGATCCCCTTGACGAACTCGACCGCGTCCACGAGCCCGTACCGCTCTATGACCTGCGCGACCGGCCCGTCCTCCGCGCGCTTGCCGACGACGACGAGATGCGCGGCGGGGTTCTCCGTACGGAGCTTCGCCAGCGCCTCGACCAGGTGCACGAGGCCCTTCAGCGGGACGTCCGCGCTGGACGTGGTGACGATCCGGCCGGGGACCTCCGCGACCGCCGGGTCGGGCGACCACAGGTCCGTGTCGGCCCCGATGTGCACGACATGGACGCGATCGCTCCGTACCCCGAGGTGGTCCACGATCTCCTGCTGCGAGGAGCCGGAGACGGTCAGCACGGACGGCAGCCGCCGGGCCACCCGCTTCTGCATCCGGGTAAAGCCGTACCAGCGCCGCACCGACGCACGCCGCCGCCAGCCGTCCGCGGCGTCCAGCTCCAACTGGCGGTCCACCGTGATCGGGTGGTGGATGGTGGTGACCAGCGGCGCACCGAGGTCGGCCAGCAGCCCGTATCCGAGCGTCTGGTTGTCGTGGACGACGTCGAACTGGCCGCGCCGCGCGGACAGATGACGCCGGGCCCGCAGCGAGAAGGTCAGGGGTTCGGGGAAGCCGCCGGTCCACATCGTCGCGACCTCGACCGCGTCGATCCAGTCGCGGTACTCGCCGGGCCTCGGCGTACGGAACGGGTCCGGGCTCCGGTAAAGGTCCAGGCTGCCCAGCTCGGTGAGCGGCACGCCTTCGTCCAGTACGGGATAGGGCTGCGCGCCGATCACCTCGACGCTGTGGCCGAGCCGGGCGAGCTCGCGCGAAAGGTGCCGCACATAGACGCCCTGACCGCCGCAGAAGGGGTTGCCCTTGTAGGTGAGGAGCGCGATTCGCAGCGGATCGTCACCGCCGGACGGGCGCCCGGACGACTCCCCGGACGGGCCCGAACGAGGGCCGGCCTCTATGGCCTCTGCGGTCACTCACGGCCCCCTTCTCACTGCGTTTTCGCCGGAGCGTAACCGCTCGCGCTAATCTAGAACAAGTTACAGACTTGATCGTTCAAGGAGCTTCGAATCTACCGGCAGGTAGCGCCGCTGTGAGGGCCGGATCAGGTGATTCGCGCCACGACGGGCACGCTGCCATGCTTTGCGATCCGGACTCGCGCATGGAACGGGACATATGACAGCGGAAGCCAAGTCTGCTCGGCCGGCGTCGCCGCCCCTGACAGAACGCCAGGAGGCGCGTCGGCGCCGCATCCTGCACGCCAGCGCACAGCTGGCCAGCCGGGGCGGCTTCGACGCGGTGCAGATGCGCGAGGTTGCCGAGTCCTCGTCCGTCGCGCTCGGCACGCTCTACCGATACTTCCCCTCCAAGGTCCATCTGCTGGTCGCCACCATGCAGGACCAGCTCCAGCACATGCACACGACGCTGCGAAAGCGGCCCCCGGCCGGGGACACCGCGGCGGAGCGGGTGGCCGAGACGCTGATGCGGGCGTTCCGCGCGCTGCAGCGGGAGCCGCATCTCGCGGACGCGATGGTACGGGCGCTGACCTTCGCGGACCGCAGCGTGAGCCCCGAGGTGGACACGGTGTCCCGGCAGACGACGGCGATCATCCTGGACGCGATGGGCCTGGAGAACCCGACGCCGGAGCAGCTGTCCGCGGTCCGCGTGATCGAGCACACCTGGCACTCGGCGCTGATCACCTGGCTCTCGGGCCGGGCGTCGATCGCCCAGGTGAAGATCGACATCGAGACGGTGTGCCGCCTGATCGACCTGACTGGGACTCCGCCCGCTCCGCCCGGACGGGCCGCCCCGCCCGGACGCGCCGGAAAATCCAGCCCCTGAGGGCCCCCGGACGAAGTCTGGGGGAGTTTGAGGCCTGGGGGCCTGGGGGCGAAGCCCCAGGCCCGGGATGCCCCAGGCGCCTAGTCCTCCGGGGGAAAGACCGGCTCCCCGCTCTCCAGCCTGATCGCGATCGCCTCCACGGGGCAGTTCTCCGCCGCCGCCAGGAGCAGCTCATTGGCATCGGTGTCGGCGGTCTGCGGATGCGACTGCCGTGCCGAGTCCAGCTCAAACCCGTCCGGGGCGTGGCTCACGCACATGCCCGAGCCGATGCACACGCTCCGGTCGACCTCGACGTGCCAGCGGTCACCCATCACTCACTCCCGTACCCGGTCGGCAGGTGGATCATCTTGTGCTCCAGGTACGCGGCGTACCCCTCGGGCCCGAACTCCCGCCCAAGGCCCGAGTTCTTGTAGCCCCCGAACGGCCCGAGCATATCGAGGCTGAACGTATTGACGTTGTATGTCCCGGTTCTGACTCGCCGAGCGAAATCAACGCCGCGCTCGACGTCCGCGGTCCAGACGCTGCCGCTGAGCCCGTAGTCCGAGTCGTTCGCGATCTTCGCCGCCTCGCTCTCGTCCCCGTACGGCAGCAGACAGATCACCGGCCCGAAAATCTCTTCTCGGGCGATGCGCATCGAGTTGTCGACCCCGCCGAAGAGCGTCGGCTCGACGTACCAGCCCCGCTCCAGAGCGGCCGGACGCCCACCGCCGGTGAGAATCTTGGCGCCTTCCTCCTGGCCGATCCTGATGAAGTCGAGCGAACGCTGCTGCTGGCGCCTGGCCACCAGCGGCCCGACCTGCGTCACCGCGTCGAGCGGGTCCCCCACCACCAGCGCGGAGGCCGCCGCCGCGAACGCCTCGGCGATCTCGTCGTAGCGGCTGCGCGGCGCGAGGATACGGGTCTGGGCCACGCACGCCTGCCCGTTGTTCATCCACGCCGCGGGCACGATCCCGGCGACCGCCGACTCCAGGTCCGCGTCCGGCAGGATCACCGCCGCCGACTTGCCGCCCAACTCCAGGGTGACCCGGGTGAGGTTGCGCGAGGCGACCTCCATGACCCGCTTGCCCGCGGCGACCGACCCGGTGAAGGACACCTTGTCGACGCCGGGATGCCCGACCAGGTACTCGCTCACCTCCCGGTCGGCGGGCAGGATCGACAGGACACCCTCCGGGAGCCCGGCCTCCTGGGCGATCTCGCCGAGGATGTACGAGTCGAGGGGCGACTCGGGCGAGGGCTTGAGCACCACGGTGCAGCCGGCCAGCAGCGCAGGGCCGAGCTTGGCCGCGGCCGTGAACTGCGGGACGTTCCACGGCACGACGGCCGCGACGACGCCCACCGGCTCCCGTCGTACGAGGATCGGTCCGAGCACTCCGGCCCGCTGCTCCTCGTGCGGACAGTCCCGGGCGACGGTGATCGCCGCGTCCCACACCATCATCGCGCCGAGCGCCTGGGCGAGAACGCTCCAGGAGTACGGGGAGCCGTTCTGCGAGCTGATGGAGCGGGCGATCTCCTCGTGCCGTACGGCGATCGCGTCCTTGATCCGGCTCACCACCGCGATCCGCTCCTCCAGCGTCGCCCGCGGCCAGGGCCCGTCGTCGAAGGCCTTGCGGGCGGCGGCCACCGCCCGGTCGACGTCCGCGCGGGAGGCGTGCGGGACGCGACCGATGACCTGCTCGGTGTGGGGCGAGACGACCTCGATGGCGTCGCCACCGAGGGGATCGGTCAACTCCCCGCCGATGAACAGCTTTCCGTGTTCCACAAGCTCGGTCATGGCTGCTGCCTCCCGCTGCCCGGCGCTTTCTGACACTGTTTCAGAACTGATACCAGTTCTAGTTCAAGGAGTCCACGGCAGGAACGAAATAGCCCCCGACCAGTGCTTTCCCGCTGGCCAGGGGGCTACTTGAGCTGGGCAGGGCTCTACTTGAGCTGGGCAGGGCCGTCTGCGCGTACCGCTCGAGTTCAGGACGCGGTGCTGTACTTGTCCCGCAGGTAGTCGATGACCTCTTCGATACTTGCGGCCTTCGGATGCCGGAGGAAGACGACGTTCGCGTGCAACTGGCGATCCGAAGGTCCGCCGTACACCTCTGTCGTAGCCCGCATCGTCATCACCAGATGCCAGGAGCGACGCGGCTTGTTCAGCAGGAGCGTGGTCTTCGAGAAGACGAGGGCATTGTCGTTCGACAACTCATTCCTGCGGTTGAGGACAAAATATCCTCCTTGCTCGGGAATCAGTGGACTGACCGACCTCACGATCGTCCTGCTATGAAAATCCGGGCTCAACCCGTTTCCGATGACCTGAAAATCCCAGGTGTTCTGGTCGAACTCCCAGACACCAAAATAGGTGGCGCCATTCAGCGTGTACTCGTACGACCAGCAGCCACGCAGGAAGAGAGGCCCCCAATATAGACGCAGCAGCATCTCGCTGGAATTGATGAGCCGGTAGATCAATTTTATGAGGATCTCGTAGAGACCCTTGGAGGTGACAACAATGACAAGGTTGACCAGGAGATTTTTCTCCAGCCGGGGAAATATCTGATGAGCTTGCACGGCGATGAACACCACGAGCAGCATGATCGTGGTGTTCAGATTGCGTTGCCGCTCATAGGAAGTCGTTATCATGACGATCGCTCAGTCTCCCCGGCAACATGTTGTGATGCCTCAAAAGAACCCTTCCACTGGAAGCCATGGACAGTTCCGACAATGCTCCGTTCGTGATAGGGAACTTCCAGGAGTGTTCAATACTCAGACCGAGGGACTGGGAAATAGCTGTTCTGATGACGACGTCATGGGCCACCAAAAGAACTGTCCCACCCTTGTTGGCCTCCTTCCAGGCAGCCCGCATGGCCCCTCTGACTCGCTCGTCCAGTTGCTTCAGAGATTCGGCGCCCGAGATGGGTCGCTCGTTCCTCAACCGGTCCCAGTCACGAAGTTCGACCGGAAATCTTCTCTGAACTTCCGACGCGGTGAGCCCAGTCCAATGACCGTAGTCAAATTCATTCAAGCGACTGTCGGTTACGTGCGGGACTTTGCGGCTCAGTTTCAGACGCGCGACCGTTTGCCGAGCCCTGCGCAAGCGGCTGGAAATGACTACACGGGGCGCGACAGCCGAGATGGTCCTCCCAAGCAAATCGGCCTGCATGCCTCCGCGGGCGTCCAGCGGCAAATCAATAAGACTTCCCTGATAGATTCTGTTCCTGTTGGCCTCGGTTGTGCCATGCCTCACCAGCAGAATCCTTGGCTTTCCGGCATCTTCCGCCAGTGAGGCGAAGGAAGTGGGGCCAATATTGTTGGATTTCAGGGAGAAATCGCTGGCACCTTCCACAGCGGTCAGCACTGTCAAGGCGGCGTTTTTCTGCGGAAGTGACGCATGAATATCGGCTGGCACACCCATCAGGGACGTCAGAAGACATCTGTTGACGTGGTCGTGAGCAATGACCAGACGTCCCGATTCGCCGCCCTGTCGGAGAGTGTGGAGAAGGTCTCGCGTCCTTTCCAGGGTGTCGGTCAGAGGTGAGCGCCCTGACATCGCGATGAAATCATGTGGCTTCTCACGCCATGTACTCAGCTGTACGTGGTCGGTTGCTGCGATCTCACTCTTCACGCGTCCATCCCATTCCGGAATGGACGTTTCGACGAGGTCGTCCCGAATGTGGGCTGACACACTCGCGAGATTTGGGCTGCGCAGCATCAACTCAAGGGTCTGACGAGCACGGAGCAAAGGGCTGCTCAACACCTGGCCAATGCGTGCATCCGCCAGGTAGTCCATCAGTTGGTTCACTTGACGTTTGCCGTGATCGCTCAAGGCGGGTGAATCAGACGCCCCTTGGTAGACTCCGCCGGCATTGGAGGTTGTTTGCCCATGCCGCACGAGAAAGACAGTTCGGCCCTCGCTCATCGCGTTCACCAGCCGGTCACCGCACGATGCCGAACGTATCCAGCCTTGGAGTAGGAACTTACCTGGTGCAACCTGTCTACAACTCTTCCTGGGGTATGTTCACGCATCTTCGCGTACAGACTCTGTGGATCACCCGGGTCCTCCGAGAACGCACGGACCATCAAATCCGGATGCGCTCCCAGAGTCACCTTCGGAGCGACCTCGAAGCTGACACCATTAACATTCAAAATTTTTTCCCCGCGGGTGACCAGGAGATCGTTCGCAAACGTCTTTCCCCATCCGTGGGGGACAATCAGTGAGCGTTCGCCGTTAAGGCACAGGATCTGATTCTGGCCGCCATCGTGACATTCAAACAGGTGGATGTCTGCGCCGGGCTTGCTGAAAACCGGGACCACTTCACCCGGCTGGCATAAGTAACACCCGATCGCCACTGCCGTACTGGAAGGCATGTAGTAGTGCTGCTTGTGGTACTCGTCCTGAATGTGCGCACCCCCTTCGGTGAGCAAGGTCGCGAGGAATCTGTGCCGGTTGATGTTGAAGGGTTCGAGGTCGAGCGCAATCTGTGCAAACAGCGTGGCCTTGGGGCCGACCAGAAGTCGGACGTAATGATCATCCTGTTCATGCACGACAACGTCGTCCATGAACCAATTACCAGGTACGGGCATCAAGCCGTTGTACTGGTATTTGAACTCTTTCTCATTGCTGTGGATCACAATACCGGGCTGCCCGTCGGACTCTCGAACCACGCCGGCGATGAAATGGTTACCTTTGTGAAAGTTCCATTCGTAGCTGCTTGACTGATCTATGATCGCCCGTAATTCATCGAAGCGTTGAGCAGTCCACGTATCCGCAGCATGATCCGAGAGCCAGAAGATGGAAGACGTGTCGATATTCACTGTTGTGTCGACTGGAATGATCGGCACGGCGCACTGCCAATCCACCAGGCAGCCGGTTGCAAATCCGCCTGCAATTCTGATCACGTCGTGAGGAACGCACAGATCGGCAGCAGGAGTAATTTTGCACTCCGCTTCCGGGTCCATCTTTCGAAGTGCTGACCTAAGTACTCGCTCGGTCTTCTCGAGGTGCGGAATGAGAAACTTTTGCGCCGGATCCCCTGGAAGGATCTCACGAGACCTCATGTCAGCCTCCTACGAACTACTTGAGTGCGTCCCGAACCTCGACGAGCGCCGGCGAGTCGGCCCTGTCGGCGTTGTCGGTCAATGCGGGCGGGGTCGGCCAACCAGAATCCGACCAGCCGAGACCGGCGAACTGTTGCTCGGTCGCGTAACGCGGCAGTACGTGAAAGTGAAGATGACTGTCCACCATCATGAGCATGATGTAGTTCATCTTCTGCGGACCGAAGACACTCTTCAGCTTGGACTCGATGTGCCGAGTCATAGCCGTCAGGTCCGCTCCCTCTTCCGGCGTGATGGCGGCAAAACTGTCCGCGTACCGATTGAGAGACAGGATTCCTGATCCGAGCGTGGAGTGGACGGGTCGAACAGACCATGTCCAATGCTCTGTCGAGTGAATAGTGAGCTCGTCGAGGCGAAACTTGGCTCGAAACTCTGCGAGGTTGGTGGAGGTCATCGTTCCTGTTCCCGTCTGGGGCGGCTGGACGCATCTATTCTGCCGCCCGAGTTGGCCAATTACCGCTCATCGACAGGCTTCTGACGATGCGGTACCTGACTGTATCGCGCGCACTCGCAGTACGTAACCTCGTCGCCCACTTCGGGGGCTAAAGATCGCTACTACTATCCGATGGCCTCTCCGCAGGGACTGCTGAGGTCGGAGTTATGCCAGAGGCCGGCATCACGAGAGCGGCCATGTGGGAGATCTCGACTCGGAGGGCTATGGAACGCGTTCTGGTTATGGTGGGCAATGGCCATGGCGAAAGAGCCCCGACCAGGCATTTCCTACTGGCCAGGGGCATGAGTCGGCATCGACCCGGCCGAGGACCAGCTGCCCGGCCCTCGGTGCGCGCAGGCTCCGGAGACAGCGGCGTGCTGCTTCGGGCCGGCCAAAGTCGGCGCGGATGCTTGGATATGACGTACAGGCATCCGTTGGCCAGAGGAGCGAGCATGTCCGATCTGAAAGAGGAGTTGCACCGCAAGCTGCAGGTCGGCAGGGCAGGGCTCCTGTCCAAGCTTGAGGGCTTGAGCGAGTTCGACCTGCGCCGGCCCATGACACCGACCGGCACCAACCTGCTCGGCATCGTCAAGCACCTGGCCGGAGTCGAGTACGAGTACCTCGGCGCTTCGTTCAAGCGGCCGCCGCTTGAGACCATGTCGTGGGTCGAGGACGGCTCGCTGTGGGAGGGCGCCGACATGTGGGCGACCCCGGACGAGTCCAGCGAGTACCTGATCGGGCTCTACAAGCGTGCCTGCGCGCACGGCGATCAGACCATCGCGGAGCTGGACCTGCAGGCCCCCGGGTGGGTGGCACATTGGCCGCAGGACAGACGCGACACGACCTTGGGCGTACTGCTCATCCGGATGGTGGCCGAGACTGCCCAGCATGCCGGCCACGCAGATGTCGTCCGCGAGCTCATCGACGGGCGCGCAGGTCCCGATCATGACGAGATCGGGGACGAGGCCTGGTGGCGGGAGTACGTTGCCGCGGTCCAGGCGGCGGCGGACTCATTCGCGACAGGCGTTCACGCCGACGGACCAACCGACTAGCTGCGGACACGCGAGGCGGACACACGAGGTCGACGCCGCGCGGGCCGGCCTGCCGGGTGCTTCAGCCGGACAGCGTGATCAACCCGCTGACCAGCGGCTCAGGCGTTGGGGCGCTTGCCGTGATTGGCGTTCTTCTTCTTCCGGGCGCGTCGCTTGTTCCCTCGCTTGGCCATCGCGCACATCTCCCTGATTTCAGGACTTTCCACACCACCGCCAGTCTAGTTTCGGCCTGGGCTGTCCGCACCAGCGGTGCCGCGGCCGCAGCGCGCGAGAGAACACCGCAGGTCAGTCAACTCCCCGCAAGACCAGTCGACTTGGGCGACCATTGGAACCAGTTCTAGTTATAGTGAGCAATGGATGGCCGGGCCGCCGAAGAGAGATGAGAGCCCCATGACGCAGGTGACCGAGCACGGCGGCGGCGTCTGGTCCATCGAGGTGCCCATTCCGGACAACCCGCTCGGTCACACCCTCGTCCACCTGCTCGACACCGACCGCGGCCCCGTCCTCATCGACACCGGGTGGGACGACCCGACGTCCTGGGACACCCTCACCGCCGGTCTCGGCTCGCTCGGTGTCTCCGTCGCCGAGATCCACGGCGTCGTCATCACCCACCACCACCCCGACCACCACGGCCTGTCCGGGCAGGTCCGTGACGCGTCCGGCGCGTGGATCGCGATGCATGCCGCCGACAGCACGGTGGTACGCCGCACCCGCGAGGCCGAACCCGGCCTCTGGCTCGACTACTTGGCGGACAAGCTCGCCAGGGCAGGCGCTCCCGACGCGCACATCGAGCCGCTGCGCGCGGCCCGCGCCTCGGGCCGGATGCGTACGCTGCCGGGGCTGCGCGCGGCCCTGCCCGACCGGGAGATCGTCCCCGGCGAGCTCCTCGACCTGGCGGGCCGGCGGCTCCGCGCCATCTGGACCCCGGGCCACACCCCCGGCCATGTCTGCCTCCACCTGGAGGAGACCCACCCGGCAAACCGGCCCGGCAACGGCCGGCTCTTCTCCGGCGACCACCTCCTGCCCGAGATCACCCCGCACATCGGCCTGTACGAGGACCCGGACGACACCACCGTCACCGACCCCCTCGGCGACTATCTCGACTCCCTGGAGCGCATCGGCCGCCTCGCCCCCGCCGAGGTGCTCCCGGCCCACCAGTACGCCTTCCCCGACGCGGCGGGCCGGGTGCGGGAGTTGCTCACCCACCACGAGGAGCGCCTCGCCGGACTGCTCGCCCTGCTGGCCGAGCCGCTCACCCCCTGGCAGGTCGCCGAGCGGATGGAGTGGAACCGGCCATGGGAGCAGATTCCGTACGGATCACGGAACATCGCGGTCTCGGAGGCGGAGGCGCATCTGCGCAGGCTGGTGAAGCTGGGGCGCGCGGAGGTGCTGTCGGGCAGCGCGCCCACAACGTACGCAGCCCTGTGATCTTGGCTGGATATCGACCCTGGCGGCCGCCCACAGTGCGTCGATGACCGGCCGGTACAGTGGGCGAGTCGTCATCATGCCCGTACGGGGGGAAGCCGGTGCAATTCCGGCACTGACCCGCAGCCGTGAACCGCCGTCGAAAGCGGTGAGTCGGAATGCCCCGTACGCGGTCGTGACCGGCTCATCGCCACCGGAACCGCCGGTGGCAGGCACCGTCGAGGCATACGGAGCTGAGCCCTGGTGCCTCAGCGTGCCTGTGCCCGGCTCCCGCAGGAGAGGCCCAGCCCGCCATGACCACCGTTCGCCGCAGCGCCGCAACGCTCGCCGCCTCCGCCGTAGTCGGCATGGCCATCGCCTCGGCCGCCGCACCGGCCGCCGTCGCAGCGCCGGCCCCGACGCCCTCCACCGTGCTGCCTTCCGGCCTGTACGGCACGGTCGATCCGACGTACGACGGCGTCTGGCGGCAGTCGCTCGCGCTGCTCGCGCAGGACACGGTGGGCGTCAAGCCCGCCGCGAAGGCCGTGGACTGGCTGACCGGGCAGCAGTGCGACGGCGGGGCCTTCCCCGCGTACCGCGCCGACGCGACCAAGCCGTGCGACGCGAAGCTGCCGCTGGACTCCAACGCGAGCGCGGCCGCCGTGCAGGCGCTCGCCGCGCTCGGCGGGCAGGACGCCACCGTGAAGAAGACGGTCGGCTGGCTGAAGTCCGTCCAGAACGCCGACGGCGGCTGGGGCTACAACCCGGGCGGGGCCAGCGACGCGAACTCCACCTCCATAGTCATCGGCGCGCTCGCGGCGGCCGGCGAGAAGCCGGACGGAGTGAAGTCGAAGGGCGGCAAGACGCCGTACGACGCGCTGCTGACGTTCGCGCAGCCGTGCGGCGGGAAGGACGGCGGCGCGTTCGTCTTCCAGCCGAAGCAGCCGGGGATGGTCGCCGACTCCACCGCGGCCGCGGTGCTCGGTGCGCACGGCAAGGGTCTTGTCGTTACGGCGAGCGCGAAGGGCACAAAGGACGCGAAGGGCACGGTCTGCGAGAAGTCGACGACCGTCGAGGGTGCGGCGCACAACGGCGCGGCGTATCTCGCGACCGCGCTCGCCAAGACCGGCCATCTCAACACCCCGCCCATGCCGGGCGCGACGGACCCGGCCGAGAAGCCGGACTTCGGCAACACGGCGGACGCGGTAGTCGCGCTCAACGCGCAGGGCATGGGCGACCAGGCGAAGAAGCCGCTCGCGTGGCTGCAGCAGAACTCCGTCGCCTGGGCGAAGGAGTCGGGCCCGGCGGCGTACGCGCAGCTGATCCTGGCGGCGCACGCGGCCGGCGCGGACCCGAAGAGCTTCGGCGGTACGGACCTGGTGGCGGCCCTGAACGCGACGGGCCCGGCACCGGAGAAGCCCGCGGCGTCGGCTGACGAGTCCGCCGACAAGAAGGACTCCGCGAACAAGGACTCCGGCTCGGGCTCGGACACCGGGATGTGGTGGATCGTCGGCGCGTTCTTCGTCGCCAGCATCGGCGCGGGCATCCTGTTCAGCGGCCGGCGCAAGAACCGGCAGCTGTGATGCGTACGCGACTGCTCGCCCTGGTCCTCGCGCTCGGCACCGCACTGACGGTGCTGGGCGCGGGGCCGGCGCAGGCGGCCGGCTACCGCTACTGGTCGTTCTGGCAGAGCAGCGGCGGCACATGGACGTACGCGACACAGGGTCCGGCGACGGCGAAGCCCGCCGACGGCTCGGTGAACGGCTTCCGGTTCTCGGTGAGCGAGGACAGCGGGGATTCGGCGCAGCCGCGCACGGCTCCGGACTTCGAGGCGATCTGCGGCGGTACGCGGCCGAAGCCGGGCGCGAAGCGGATCGCGCTCGTCGTCGACTCCGGCACGCAGGAGGACGCCCCGTCGGGCGAGACGCCCCCGGCGTCACGGGTGGCGTGCGCGCAGGTGCGGCAGGACGCGACGACCGCGGAGGCGCTGGCTGAGGTGGCGAAGCCGCTGCGGTACGACAGCCAGGCGCTGCTCTGCGCGATCTCGGGCTACCCGAGAACGGGCTGCGGCGAGCAGGTCGCGGCAACCGAGCCGAAGGCCTCGGCCGCAGCGTCTGGCACCGCGTCCGGCGCCGCGCCCAAGGCAGACGCCGACGACGACAGCGGCCCGTCCGTGGGGCTGCTGGCCGGCCTCGCGGCGATCCTCGCGCTCGGCGCGGCGGCCGTGTGGCAGTCCCGCCGCCGCAGGTACCCCGGTCCGCGATGAGCGTGGGCATGGGGGCGTTGGCGGCTGCCGTTCGGGGCTGGTTTCTCGGGGAAGCCCCGAAGGCCCCGGCGGCAAGCTCCGACGCGCCCGCGCCCGCGCCCGCGGCCGTCCCGTCCCGGGGATCGGCGGTAATCAGCGGGTCACCGGAAAACGGCGCGTACGCCGCCGGCCCCGAGGAGTCCAGCCGGACGGGGCCGGTGCCGGGTCCGTGGTTGCCGTGGGCCAGGGGGAGTTGGTGGTTGCTGTCCGGTGGGTGGCCTCGCGGGCGGACCCGGCCGCCGGTCCAGACCACCCCGGAACCCGCGCCCCGTACCCCCGCGCCGGAGGCGACCCGCGCCCGCCACCCCCTCCGGCTTCGGCTCCGCGCGCCCGAGGCGAATCGGAGCAACGCCGTCCACGCCGGGGCCTGGTGGCTGTGGGCACTCGGGCTTGCCACCGCCGCGTCCCGGACCACCAACCCCCTCCTCCTCGGCCTCCTCGTCGGCGTCGCCGGATACGTCGTCGCCGCCCGCCGTACCCATGCCCCCTGGGCCCGCTCCTACGGTGCCTTCGTCAAGCTCGGCCTCGCCGTACTCGTCATCCGGCTGCTCTTCTCGGTCTTCCTCGGCTCCCCGATCCCGGGTACGCACACCCTGTTCACGCTGCCCGAAGTGCCGCTGCCCGACTGGGCGAAGGGCGTCCGCGTCGGTGGCCGGGTCACAGCCGAGCAGTTGTTCTTCGCTCTGTACGACGGTGCGAAGCTGGCGACCCTGCTGATCTGCGTGGGCGCCGCGAACGCGCTCGCGAATCCGGCGCGGCTGCTCAAGTCGCTGCCGGGCGCCCTGTACGAAGTCGGCGTCGCCGTCGTCGTCGCCATGACGTTCGCGCCGAACATGGTCGCCGACGTCGTACGCCTGCGTACCGCCCGGCGTCTGCGCGGCCGCCCCACCGGCGGCATCAAGGCGATCGCCCAGATCGGACTGCCCGTCCTGGAGGGCGCGTTGGAGCGCTCCGTCGCGCTCGCCGCCTCGATGGACGCGCGCGGATACGGGCGTACCGCCCAGATCCCGCCCGCCGTACGCCGGACGACGACCGTCCTCACCCTCGGCGGGCTCCTCGGCGTCTGCGTCGGTTCGTACGGACTGCTGGCCGCCGCGGGCGCGTCGTACGGTCTGCCGCTCCTCGTCGCCGGGCTCCTCGCCGCACTCGTGGGCCTGCGGCTCGGCGGCCGCCGCTCCGTACGCACCCGCTATCGCCCCGACCGCTTCGGCCCGCGCTCCTGGCTGGTCGCGGCCTCCGGCGCGGCCGTCGCCGCGCTGCTGATCAGGGCGGGTACATACGCCCCGGACGCGCTGCACCCCGGCGTCGTACCGCTGACCGCGCCGACGCTGCCGCTGTGGCCCGCCGCGAGCATCCTGATCGGACTGCTCCCCGCCTTCGTGGCCCCGTTCCCCTCGAAGGAGACCTCGTGATCCGCTTCGAAGACGTATCGGTGACGTACGGCGACGGCAGCGTGCCCGTGATCCGCGGCGTCGATCTGACCGTCCCCGAAGGCGAGTTGGTGCTCCTCGTAGGACCTTCCGGTGTCGGCAAGTCGACGCTGCTGGGCGCCGTGTCCGGGCTCGTCCCGCACTTCACCGGCGGCACTCTCCGCGGCCGCGTCACCGTCGACGGCCGCGACACCCGCACCCACAAGCCCCGCGAACTCGCCGACCTCGTCGGCACGGTGGGCCAGGACCCGCTCGCCCACTTCGTCACCGACACGGTCGAGGAAGAGCTGGCGTACGGCATGGAGTCGCTGGGCCTCGCCCCCGAGGTGATGCGCCGCCGCGTCGAGGAGACCCTCGACCTGCTCGGCCTGGCCGAGCTGCGCGACCGCCCGATCGCCACGCTCTCCGGCGGTCAGCAGCAGCGCGTCGCGATCGGCTCGGTCCTCACGCCGCACCCGAAGGTGCTGGTCCTGGACGAGCCGACGTCGGCGCTGGACCCGGCGGCGGCGGAGGAGGTGCTGGCGGTGCTCCAGCGCCTGGTCCACGACCTGGGCACGACGGTCCTGATGGCCGAGCACCGCCTGGAGCGGGTGGTGCAGTACGCGGACCAGGTCATTCTGCTGCCCGCGCCCGGGACGCCGCCGGTGACCGGGTCGCCGGCGGAGGTCATGGCGCTCTCGCCGGTGCATCCGCCGGTGGTGGCGCTGGGGCGGCTGGCGGGGTGGGAGCCGCTGCCGCTGTCGGTACGGGATGCGCGGCGTCGAGCGGGTGCGTTGCGGGACCGCCTGACGGGTCTTTCCCCCACCCCGCCCTTTCCCGTAACTGGGGGCAAGCCCCCAGACCCCAGTACGCCCTTCGGGCGTGTCCTCAATCGCCGGACGGGCTCCATTGGAGCCTCTGGGGGTCCCCCCGGACGAAGTCTGGGGGAGATTGAGGAGCGGGGTCCGGGGCGGAGCCCCGGCTCGGGCGGGGCGCTCGCCGAAATCCGCGCGCTCGGCGTACGCCGCGACCGCATCGACGCCCTCCGCCGCGTCACCCTCACCCTCGCCCCCGGCGAGACCCTCGCCCTCATGGGCCGCAACGGCGCCGGAAAGTCCACCCTCCTCGCCGCCCTCGTCGGCATGGTCGAGCCCACCTCCGGCACCGTCCTCGTCGGTGGCCGCACCCCCCACCGCACCCACCCCCGCGAGCTCATCCGCCAGGTCGGCCTCGTACCGCAGGAGCCGCGCGATCTGCTGTACGCGGACACGGTGGCCGCCGAGTGCGCGGCCGCGGACGCCGACGCGGACGCCGCCCCCGGCTCCTGCCGGGCACTGGTCAGCGAGCTACTGCCGGGCGTGCCGGACGCGACCCACCCCCGCGACCTCTCCGAGGGGCAGCGCCTCGCCCTGGCGCTGGCCGTCGTGCTCACCGGCCGGCCCCCGCTGCTCCTCCTCGACGAGCCGACCCGCGGTCTGGACTACGCGGCGAAGGCCCGCCTCGTCGGCATCCTCAAGGCCCTGGCCGCCGAAGGGCACGCCATCGTCCTGGCCACCCACGACGTGGAGCTGGCGGCCGAGCTCGCGCACCGGGTGGTGATCCTCGCCGACGGCGAGGTCCTCGCGGACGGCCCGACCCGCGAGGTCGTCGTCTCCTCCCCCGCCTTCGCGCCGCAGGTCGCCAAGGTTCTGGCCCCGCAGCAGTGGCTGACCGTCGCCCAGGTCAGGGAGGCGCTGTGACCACGCCCCAGGCCCGCGCCGTACGCCTCGGCCCCCGCTCCATCGCCGCCCTCGCCCTGGTCAGCGCGATCGGTGTCATGGCCTTCGGCTGGCCGCTGCTCGCCGACTCCGATTCCGGGCTCGCCCACTCCGCAGACGCCCCCTGGCTCTTCGCGGCGCTGCTCCCGCTCCTCGTGGCCGTCGTGGTCGCGACGATCGCCGACACCGGGATGGACGCCAAGGCGGTGGCGATGCTCGGCGTACTGGCCGCGGTCGGGGCTGCCCTGCGCCCCCTCGGCGCGGGCACCGCGGGACTGGAGCCCATGTTCTTCCTGATGGTGCTGAGCGGCAGAGTCCTCGGCCCGGGTTTCGGCTTCGTACTCGGCTCGGTCACGATGTTCGCGTCCGCCCTGCTCACCGGGGGTGTGGGCCCGTGGATGCCGTTCCAGATGCTGTCGATGGGCTGGTTCACGATGGGCGCGGGGCTCCTGCCCGGCCCGGACCGGCTGCGCGGCCGCGCGGAGCTGCTGATGCTCGGCGCGTACGGAGCCGT
Organism: Streptomyces sp. NPDC002870; assembly: GCF_042888505.1. NCBI lineage: Bacteria > Bacillati > Actinomycetota > Actinomycetes > Kitasatosporales > Streptomycetaceae > Streptomyces > Streptomyces sp. NPDC002870. Next base: position 131,241 of record NZ_JBIAPW010000001.1, on the reverse strand, counting down.
CGCCGCGTTCGCGTACGGCACCGTGATGAACCTCCAGGGCTGGACGTACATCGGCGGCCTCTCCTCCGGCATCTCCTTCCACCCCGGCGATCCCGTCCACGAGAACCTGGTCCGCTTCCTCGCCTATTGCGCGGCGACCTCGTTCGGCTGGGACCTGGGCCGGGCGGTGCTCACGGTTGTACTGACCTTCACCATCGGTTCGACCCTTCTCAAGGCGCTGCGCCGAGCCACGCGACGCGCCAACTTCGAGGCGCAGGTCACATTTCAGACCCCTGGGAGGGTCCCTCCGGGGTGAGCCGCCCCACACGCCTTTGGCCGGTACGAAGCGGAGTAGTTGACGTCAGGAACCCGGACAAACCCATCCATCTACGCCCTGACCTGCGCGAATAGCACCTGTCAAGCCCCGGCAGGTTTCACCCCGGGTGCGAGCTCGGCTAGTAACAAGGGTCATTGCGGCGGCGCGAGCGGCTCGCTAAACATGGTCCAGTCGCAAGGCGCCAGTGCTCACCCCGAGCCCATCGCGCCCTGGAGGCGGCCGGATTCCCCATCGTGCAAACGAGATTCGGCATGCCCGCGCGACGCCCTGTACCCGAAGTTAGGTCTCGCCTGTGTCTCGCTCGATCATCCGCCGCATCGCCAACCGTCCGAAGACCGCCCTTGTCGGCTCCGCGCTCGTGGTGAGCTCCGCCGCCATGGTGCTCGGCGCCGGCCCGGCCAGCGCCGCTGAGGCTCCCGCCGCGCCGTCCGGCACCCCCAAGGCGATCGCCCAGAAGATGATCGGCGACGCCGCGCAGTTCGAGTGCTTCAGCAAGATCGTGTCGCACGAGAGCAACTGGGACGTGAACGCGTCCAACCCGTCCAGCGGTGCGTACGGCCTGGTCCAGGCGCTGCCGGGCGGCAAGATGGCCTCCGCCGGCGCGGACTGGAAGACCAACCCCGAGACGCAGATCAAGTGGGGTCTGGACTACATGAAGGAGCGCTACGGCAGCCCGTGCGGCGCGTGGGCGTCCTGGCAGGCCCAGGGCTGGTACTGAGCCGCCCCACCCTGGAGCTCCGCCCCGGACCCCGCACTCCCCGGGCAACATCAAGCCCCGAATCAAGCCTCTCCGGCGATTGAGGAGCGGGGTCCGGGGCGGAGCCCCGAAACCCAGCCCCGTGGGGGTCCCCCCGGACGGAGTCTGGGGGAGTTTGAGGCGCGGGGTCCGGGGCGGAGCCCCGGCACACGGCTTACAGCCGCTGAATGATCGTGCCGGTCGCCAGCGCCCCACCCGCACACATCGTCACCAGCCCAAACTCCCTGTCCCTGCGCTCCAGTTCATGCAGCGCCGTAGTGATCAGCCGCGCCCCCGTCGCCCCCACCGGATGCCCGAGCGCGATCGCGCCCCCATTGACGTTGACCTTCTCCAGGTCCTGCTCGAAGACCTGTGCCCAGCTCAGCACCACTGAAGCGAACGCCTCGTTGATCTCGACCAGGTCGATGTCCTTCAGCGACATCCCCGCCTTGCCCAGCACCGCACGCGTCGCGTCGATCGGCCCGTCCAGGTGGTAGTGCGGGTCCGCCCCGACCAGCGCCTGCGCGACGATACGAGCCCGCGGCTTCAGCTTCAGCGCCCGCGCCATCCGCTTCGACGCCCACATGATCGCCGCCGAACCGTCCGAGATCTGCGACGAGTTCCCGGCCGTGTGCACCGCCGTCGGCATGACCGGCTTCAGCTTCGCCAGCGCCTCCATGCTCGTGTCCCGCAGCCCTTCGTCCCGGTCGACGAGCCGCCACATGCCCTGCCCCGCCGCCTGCTCCTCCTCCGTCGTCGGCACCTGCACCGCGAACGTCTCGCGCTTGAAGCGCTCCTCCGCCCACGCCACCCCCGCCCGCTCCTGCGACAGGAGCCCCAGCGAGTCGACCCGTTCCCGCGAAAGACCGCGGTTGCGCGCGATGCGCTCCGCCGCCTCGAACTGGTTCGGCAGGTCCACATTCCACTCGTCGGGGAACGGCTTTCCCGGCCCGTGCTTGGACCCGCTCCCCAGCGGCACCCGCGACATCGCCTCCACCCCGCAGCTGATCCCGACGTCGATGACCCCGGCCGAGATCATGTTCGCGACCATATGACTCGCCTGCTGCGACGATCCGCACTGGCAGTCCACCGTCGTCGCCGCCGTCTCGTACGGCAGCCCCATCGCCAGCCAGGCGTTCCGCGCGGGGTTCATGGACTGTTCGCCGGCGTGGGTGACCGTGCCGCCCACCACCTGCTCGACGCAGTCGGCGTGGATGCCGGTGCGGCCGAGGAGTTCACGGTAGGTCTCGCCCATCAGATAGGCGGGATGCAGATTGGCGAGCGCGCCTCCGCGCTTGCCGATGGGGGTGCGTACGGCTTCGACGATGACGGGTTCCGCGGCCATGAGCTCGTCCTCTCCTCACACAGCCGCTGGGCGTCCCGGCGCCCTACGGCCGAACTAGTACGCGTTCTAGTTCTCTGTGCAGTCTGATAAGTGCTACCCCCGGTACGCAAGGGCCTTGCACGCCCCCACTGCAGCTCTTGCCCGCAACAGATCCCGCCGTGGCCCTTGCCACTTGTAGAACTCGTTACTACCTTTCCGTCAACTTCTGATGGGTCGTCAGACAAGCCGCTGTCACCGACACCCCTGCCAGAACCTGGAGTTGACCTTGAAGCTGCCGAAGGACTGCCCCCATCTGCCCGAAGGGTTCGACTTCACCGATCCCGATCTGCTCCAAGCGCGCATCCCCCACCCGGAGTTCGCCCGGATGCGGCAGACCGCCCCGGTCTGGTGGTGCGCACAGCCCGTCGGCATCTCCGGCTTCCAGGACGAGGGCTACTGGGTCGTTACCCGGCATGCCGACGTAAAGCACGTCTCCACACACCCCGAACTGTTCTCCTCCAACACCAACACCGCGGTCATCCGCTTCAACGAGTCCATCAGCCGTGACCAGATCGAGGTCCAGAAGCTGATCATGCTCAACATGGACCCGCCAGAGCACACCCGCGTCCGCCAGATCGTCCAGCGCGGCTTCACCCCGCGCGCCGTCCGGTCCCTGGAGGACGCCCTCCGCAACCGCGCCCGCAGCATCGTCGAGACCGCGCTCGCGGGCGCGAAGGACGACGGCAGCTTCGACTTCGTCACCAACATCGCCGTAGAGCTCCCGCTCCAGGCCATCGCCGAACTCATCGGCGTACCGCAGGAGGACCGCACCAAGATCTTCGACTGGTCCAACAAGATGGCGGCGTACGACGACCCCGAGTACGCCATCACCGAAGAGATCGGCGCCGAGGCGGCCATGGAGATCGTCTCGTACTCGATGAACCTCGCGGCCGCCCGCAAGGAGTGTCCGGCCAAGGACATCGTCAGCCAGCTGGTCGCGGCCGAGGACGAAGGCAACCTCTCCAACGACGAGTTCGGCTTCTTCGTGATCCTGCTGGCGGTCGCGGGCAATGAGACGACGAGAAACGCCATCAGCCACGGCATGCACGCGTTTCTCACGCACCCCGAGCAGTGGGAGATCTACAAGCGGGACCGGCCGGAGACGGCGGCCGAGGAGATCGTGCGCTGGGCGACGCCCGTCGTCTCCTTCCAGCGCACGGCAACCCAGGACCTGGAGCTGGGCGGTCAGCAGATCAAGAAGGGCGACCGGGTCGGCCTCTTCTACTCATCCGCCAACAACGATCCCGAAGTCTTCGACACGCCCGAGCAGTTCGACGTCACCCGCGACCCGAACCCCCACCTCGGCTTCGGCGGCGGAGGCCCGCACTTCTGCCTCGGCAAGTCCCTTGCCGTGATGGAGATCAACCTGATCTTCAACGCGATAGCCGACGTCCTGCCCCACCTGCGCCTCGCGGGCGACCCGCGCCGGCTGCGCTCGGCCTGGCTGAACGGCATCAAGGAACTCCAGGTCACGCACGGCTGACCGCCCCCCATCGAGGGTGGCGGGGACCACCTCACCCACGCCCCGGTCCCCGCCGCCCTGTCATCACCGCAGTCCCGGGTCAACCCCGGGTTGCGCCGGGATGCCGCCAGGTCCTGGTCTCGGGGTCGGGTTCGCCACGCGGTTGGACCACGACGACACCGTCCGGCTCGTCCCGCACCACCCCCATCAGGTCAAACAGCAGCATCAGGGTCGACTGCTCATCAAGCCGGTCACCGACCCCTTCGGATCCCCAGCGGACGAGATAGCGAGCGGCCTCGTCCAGTCCCTGGTCATCCGCCCGGACGAAGACATCCCCGAGCATGGTCCGCGCCATCTCAACAGCGCTGCGAGGGCGCATGGTTCCCCACCTTCACTTCCGAGCCCGTCATTTGCGGGCCTCGCAAACAACACACTTCCCCGTGAGCGCGACGATCCGGAGCACGATCTTGCAGAGACTCTGGGCCTTCGGCAGGTTCTCCAGTCGCCCCAGCTCCGAGAACTCGGCCGTCCGCATCACCTCGGTGACCGTCGTCTCCCAGTGATCCTGTGCCACGAGCCAGTCGTTCTTGTGCGCCACCCGCACGAAGCACTCCACGAAGTGCACATCGCTGTCCTGGCCGTGGAAGTAGTCACCGAGCCAGTGCAGCACAGGCGGCGGCGTCAGCCGCTGCTTCCATGAACGGCGGGAGAACGGCCCGGCAGAGGACGTGCCGCCCGTCCGGGATATTCGGGCGGCGATGATGTGACCGGCGAGACCACCCACCAGACCCGGCACCAGCACCCAGCCGTCAGCGAAACGGATCACGGCAGCAAGGGGATCGACTTCACCGGGGGATGGTCCATGCCCAGCAGAATGCGGTACGAGGTCCGCCATCCCTCGTAGAGCCCCGAACCGATGTAGAACGCCGCCACCAGCACCAGCACGTCGTCGTCGTAACCGGCGGCAATCGTCCCCCTCAGAACTCGCGACTCACCGCCGCGCTATCCACCAACTGCCATCGTATGTCGCATGGTTCAACGAAGGCGGGCGGCAGCGACAAAGGCCGCGAAGGCTGTGCGGGAAACGGTGAGGGCGGGTCCGTCGGGGTTCTTGGAGTCGCGTACGGCGACGGTGTGGAGGGTCTCGGCGACCTCGACGCATTCGCCGCCGGTGCTGCCGCTGAAGCTGGACTTACGCCAGGCGGCACCGCCGAGCGGGGCGCACTCCACGCAGGACCCGCCGGTGTCGGTGCTGTAGCTGGACTTACGCCACTTCGTGCTGCTCCCCATAGCGTTCCTCCATCGTGCGCCGGATCAGCTCCGCCGAATCCTGGATGGACAGGGCGGCGGCTTGGAGGTGATCGTAACGGAGCGAACGGGCCCCGAACTCATCCGGGTTAGCGCTTGGATGCCCGGCCTCATAGCCCTCGCTATAGACGATGGCCGGGTCGCTTGCGAATCGGAAGAGGTCGAAGGAACCCGGCAGTCCAGCGTGCGCCCCGACCTTGAAGGGCAGTACCTGAATGTGCACCCGGGAGTTGGACTCGAAGCTCAACAAGTGGGCCAGTTGGTTCCGCATGACCTCCGTGCCTCCAATCTCCTGACGCAGCACCGTCTCGCCGAGAACCGCCCAGAGCACCGGCGGCTTTTCCTTCTCCAAGATGCGCTGCCGCGCCATCCGGGCGGCTGTTCGGTTGTCCAGATCACTCTGGTCCACGACGCCGAGCACAGCCCGCGCGTACCCCTCGGTCTGCAGCAGCCCGTGCACCAGCTGCGGTTGGAAGACGTAGATCTCACTGGCCCGCGCCTCAAGCTCCGCCACCTGCTGGAACCACGCCGGGAGTTGGCTCCGCAGTACCAGCCCCAGCAGGCGCGTCAATAACCCACCCGTACCCAGCGCCACATCCACCCGCTCGCTGAACTCCGCCGTCGGCAACTTCCGCGCCGTCTCGATCTGGCCGACCAGCGACCCCGTGTAGTTGATGACCGCGCCCAGCTGCTTCTGCGTAAGCTCCGCCGCCTCGCGGTATCGCCGCAGCTCATACCCGTAGTAGTCCAGCGGCGACGCGCTCGGGTCGAGAACGTTGATGTGGGTCATGGCGGGCATCCCCTCGTTCAACTCCGCCAACGGCGGGGCACGTTGTATCCGGCCCGTAGCCGAGAGTAGTCAACGCGCTCCACGCTCGTACCGTGAACGAAGAACTTTCCCAGTACGGCATGCGCTTCACCGTCGGCGAGCACTCCGCGCGGCACGTCCGGCGGATCGTCCGCAGCTACCTCGGAGTGTGGGGCATGCCCGAACTGACCGACGCCGCCGAGCTCGCCGTGACCGAGCTGCTCGCCAATGTCGTACGCCATGTGCCCGACCGGCACTGCGGGTTGCTGATCCTGCGGCATCCGGAAGGACTGCGGGTCGAGGTCTCCGACCGCGCGCCCGGGCTGCCGCTGGCCCGCGACGCGGGCGGGGAGGAGGAGTCGGGCAGAGGCCTGGCGCTGCTGGATGCCGTGGTGGACAAGTGGGGCGTGGAGACGAGCCGCGGGCCAGGCAAAACGGTGTGGTTCGAGCTGGCCCGTTAGCCACCGGCCACCACCGCGGCCGGTCCTGTGGGGTTCGGGTGGGGCCGCACTTGCCCGAGTGGCGGAAACGGGCCCGCGGGTGGATGCTGGCTTGAACGCGACGATCCACCCCAGGGGGTGCGGGCACTGACCCGTACTCCCTGGGGCGCGCGTGCTACTTGGGCGCGGCCGGGACCGGGGTTCCGACGTGCGCCCGTGCGGGCGGCACCGCGCCCTGGGGCACCAGGAGATCGCGGCGGCCTGCCAGTACGTACGTCAGGCCGAAGCCCGCGCCCACCACCGCCGCTCCGCCTGCCGCGTCGAGGACCCAGTGGTTCGCGGTGGCGACTATCGCGCAGACGGTGAAGAGCGGGTGGAGCAGGCCGAGGAGCTTCATCCACAGCTTGGGCGCGAGGATGAAGACGACCAGGCCGCACCAGAGGGACCAGCCGAAGTGCAGCGAGGGCATGGCCGCGTACTGGTTGGTGACGGCGGTCATCGCGCCGTAGTCCGGGTTGGCGAGGTCCTGCGGGCCGTGGACGGTGTCGATGAAGCCCATGCCGGGCATCAGGCGCGGCGGGGCCAGTGGGTAGAGCCAGAAGCCGAGGAGCGCGAGGACCGTCGCGAAGGCGAGCGACGAGCGTGCCCAGCGGTAGTCGGCGGGGCGGCGGACGTACAGGACGCCGAGGATGGCGAGCGGGACCACGAAGTGGAAGGACGTGTAGTAGAAGTCGAAGAAGGCTTCGGCCCACTTCGCGTTCACCACCGCGTGGTTGACCCAGTGCTCGACGTCGAGGCCGAGGGCCCGCTCGGCGGAGACGATCTGGCGGCCGTGCTCCTCGGCTGCGGCGACGCCGCCGGTCGCGGCGGCGCGGATGTGCGAGTAGACGGAGTAGCCGACCCGGATCACCAGGAGTTCGAGGAGCAGGTTGGGGCGGCTGAGGACGCGCCGCCAGAAGGGCAGCAGCGGAACCAGGGCCCAGCGGGCCGGGGCGGGCGTCGCGTACTCGGTGGGGACGGGCCGGCGGAAGTACGGCGAGGTGCGCGGCAGGAAGGGCACCGCGCAGGCCGCGGCGACGGCGGCGATCAGCAGGACATTCTCGCGTATCGGGTAGAGCACCGCCATGTTGGGCAGCAGCATCTTCCCGGGCAGGGTTATCGCCAGGATGATCAGGACCGGCCAGAGCATGCGGTCGGAGGCGCGCTTTCCGACGCGGCCGACGACGGCGAGGAGCACCCACAGGAGCTGGTGCTGCCAGGCGGTGGGCGAGACGGCGACGGCGACGCATCCGGTGAGGGCGACGGCGAGGAGGAGCTGGCCGTCCTGGGCGTACCGGACGGCGCGGCGCAGGCCGAACCAGCAGACGGCGGCGGCGAGGGCGACGTACAGGGCTATCTCGAGCGGGCCCTCGAGACCGAAGCGGAGCAGTGCGCCGTGCAGGGACTGGTTGGCGAGACTGTCCGGGCGGGCGCCGAGGCCCGCGCCCGCGACATGGTGCACCCAGTAGGCCCAGGAGTCGCTGGGCAGCGCGGCCCAGGCGAGCGCCGAGAGGGCGGCGAAGGTGCCGGCCGAGGTGACGGCGGCGTTTTTCCGGCCGGTGAACCAGAGCAGTGGCGCGAAGAGGAGGACGGTGGGCTGAAGGGCCGCGCCGAGGCCGATCAGTACGCCCGAGGATCTCTCCCCGCGCGCCGCGAAGCAGCCGAGGAGGACGAGCAGGACCGGGATGATGCTGGTCTGGCCGAGATAGAAGCTGTTGCGTACGGGCAGCGACAGCATCAGCAGGCTGATGGCGATGGGCGCGGCGAGCAGGCCGCTGCGGCGTGAGACCGGGCCGGGCAGGGCGCGGGCGACGACCAGGCCTATGCCGACGACGAGCAGGAGCGTGCCGAAGGTCCAGGCGACACCGAGGCTCTGCTCGGCGGAGCGGGCCAGTGGCTTGAGCACGAGTCCGGCGAAGGGCGTACCGGTGAACTTGTCGGCGTCGTACAGCGAGCCCTTCACATGCAGGACGCCGTTCTCGCCGATCCAGGTCTCCAGGTCGGTCAACCGCTCACCGGGCGGCTGCCGGAGCACCGCCGCCGCCTGCCGTATCGCGAGTACGGCGGCAACAAGCCACAGGGCGGCCCTGGCCGCGCCCGTCCTCGTGTCCGTCGTCGCACTCCCCCGCACGCTGTGCTCCGCGTTCGCCACGTCGCGCCGCGCCTCCCCTACGTTCCGCTACGTTCCGCGTTTACGTTCCGCGTTTCTGGTTCATAGAGCCTCGCATTGCTCCATGAAGGAGACTCAGGCAACCCCCTCTTCGCCTGACTGTCACCCCGTTTTGGCTGAATATCTCTCGGGACATCTCCCGGGGCTGCACCGGACCGCGAGATCCGCAGCGCCGGCGGCGCGGGCAGGTGCGGTCGCCTTCGCAGATTCCCGTGCCGTCGCCGGTCGCCTGAAATAGGTTGGGCACATGACCCAGGAGCAGCCCCAGGACCAGTGGAACGCCGTCGACAGCTACGTCACCGACCACCTCGCGCCCGACGACGAAGCTCTGACCACAGCCCTCGCGGCGAGCGAAGCGGCCGGTCTCCCGCCCATCCAGGTCGCGCAGAACCAGGGCAAGCTGCTGTATCTGCTCGCGCAGATGCAGGGCGCGCGCACGATCCTCGAAATCGGCACACTCGGCGGCTACAGCACGATCTGGCTGGCCAGAGCGCTACCGGAGAGCGGCAGGCTGATCTCCCTCGAATACAACCCGGTCCACGCGGACGTGGCCCGGACGAACCTCGCCAACGCGGGCCTCGACAAGGTCGCCGAAGTCCGGACGGGCGCGGCGCTCGAGACACTGCCGACGCTGGCGACGGAGCCGGGCGTGGGCCCGTTCGACCTGGTCTTCATCGACGCGGACAAGCAGAACAACCCGCAGTACGTGGAGTGGGCGCTGAAGCTCAGCCGGCTCGGCAGCGTGATCATCGTCGACAACGCCATCCGGGGCGGGGCGGTGCTGGACGCGGACAGCACGGACCCGGCGATCGTCGGCACACGGCGGATGTACGAGCAGGTGGCGCGCGAACCACGGCTGGACGCGACCGCGGTCCAGACGGTGGGCGCGAAGGGGTACGACGGGTTCCTGCTGGCGCGTGTGGTGGCCTGAGCAGGCGGGCGGTGTGGTGGCCCGAGGGGCCGCGGGCGGGCGTGTGCCGTACGGCAGGATGGGACTCATGAGCATCGTGAAGATCAACGTCCTGACCGTTCCCGAGGAGCAGCGCGAGGTGCTGGAGAAGCGCTTCGCGTCCCGCGCGGGCTCGGTGGAGAACTCCGACGGCTTCGAGTGGTTCGAGCTGCTGCGCCCGCTCGAAGGCACTGACCAGTACCTCGTCTACACCCGCTGGGCCGACGAGGCGTCCTTCCAGGCCTGGATGGAGGGCTCGATGCGGGCCTCGCACGGGGGCGGAGGCGGCGCGGGCAGCGAGGGCGGCGAGCGGCCGAAGCCCGCCGCCACCGGGTCGACGCTGTGGTCCTTCGAGGTCGTGCAGCAGGCCGCCCCGAAGGCGTAGCTGCCCAGCACGGGCCGGGCGCGGGAAATCGTTGGCCGCGGGGGCTGTCTGTCCGGTACAGAGACCGGCATGACGACCTGGACCCTGGCCCCCGAGGCCTTCGACTCCCCCGACGCGAGCGCCCTGCGGCGTGAGTACTACGACGAGGTCGCGAGCCGCTACTGGAAGCGGCCCGCGACCCCCCAGGAGATCGCCGAGGGGCTCGCCGGGGACGGCGTCGAGCAACTCACGCCGCCCACCGGCCAGTTCGTCGTCGGGCGGTACGGCGGCAAGGCCGCGGCCTGCGGCGGCATCCTGCTGCTGGACGCCGGGCGCGCCGAGCTCACGCGGGTGTATCTGCGGCCCGCCTTCCGCGGCAGGAAGGGCGCCGGGCTGCTGCTGCGGACCCTGGAGGACGAGGCGCGCGGGCTCGGCGCTCGGCGCATGGTGCTCAATACGCGGCTCGATCTGATCGAGGCACGCACGCTGTACGTCCGGAACGGCTACGCCGAGATCCCGGCGTACTGCTCGGGTCCGTACATGGAAATCTGGTACGGCAAGGAGCTGTGAGGCAGGCGGAGTTCAGGCCGCGTGGTCGCGCCTGGGAGGCGGGCCGTCCGGCCGCTCATGGTCCGAGCCGCACAGCTCCGTGGTCAACTCCTGGACCAGTTTCACCAGATCGGTCGGCCGCTCCGGGTCCCACCAGTCGCCGAGCAGCTCCGCGAGCGAGTCCTCGCGGGCCTTCGCCAGCCGTACGGCCGCCTCCAGGCCCCGGTCGGTCAGCAGCAGATCCAGTCCCTCGCGGCGGGCGAGGCCGCGTACCTCCACCTGGCGGGCGGCCTCGGTGATGACACGCAGCGGCACGATCGTGCTGTCGGCGAGCAGCGCGGGCTCGACCATGCCGTGGCGGCGGATGCGCAGCAGCAGCCAGCTGGCCGCGGGCAGCAGGTCGTACCCCGCCCGCTCGGTGATCTTCTCGTAGATCTTGCGCCGGCCCTCGCGCGAGCCGAGGACCGACAGGGCCCGCGCCACCTCCTCATGGGAGGAGCGGTGGACCGGGTTGGACGCCAGGGTCTCGCTGGGATCGGGCGCGGTGACCGAGCCGCGCAGCTTGTCCTCCTTGAGGAACCAGGAGACGAGGAAGGCGAGGACGGCCACGGGCACGGCGTACAGGAAGACGTCGGTGATGGACGACGAGTACGCGTGGAGCACCGACGGGCGCAGCGCGGGCGGCAGTTCGGCGATCGCGCGCGGGTCGGCGGCCAGCTGCCCGGGGCCGGCGCCGGGGGGCACGGTCTGTCCGGCGAGCGCCTCGGTCAGCTTGTCCTCCAGCCGGCTGTTGAAGATCGTGCCGAAGACGGCAACGCCGAACGAGGCCCCGATGGAACGGAAGAAGGTCGCGCCGGAGGTGGCGACGCCCAGATCCTCGTATGTGACGGCGTTCTGGACGACGAGTACGAGCACCTGCATGACCAGGCCCAGACCGGCGCCGAAGACGAAGAAGCACGCGCTCATCTCCGCGGTGGAACTGAACTCGTTGAGCCGGTGGAGCAGCACCAGGCCCACGGCGGTGACGGCGGTGCCCGCGATGGGGAAGACCTTCCAGCGTCCGGTGCGGCTGACGAGCTGCCCCGACGCGGTGGAGGTGAGCAGCAGGCCGAGCACCATCGGCAGCACGTGCACACCGGACAGGGTCGGTGAGATGCCGTGTACGACCTGCAGGAACGTCGGCAGATAGGTCAACGCGCCGAACATCGCGAAGCCGACGACGAAGCTGATGACGGCGACAAGCGTGAAGGTGCGGATCCGGAACAGTTTCAGCGGCAGCACCGGTTCGGCGGCGCGCCGCTCGACGGACACGAAAACGACCAGGAGTACGGCGCCGAGCACGGCGAGGCCGATGATCTGCGCCGAGCCCCAGGCCCAGGTGGTGCCGCCGAGGGAGGCGACGATGACCAGGCAGGTGGTGACGGAGGCGAGGAGGAAGGTGCCGAGGTAGTCGATGGTGTGGCGGGTCCGGCGGGCCGGAATGTGCAGTACGGCGGCGATGACGAGCAGCGCGACGATGCCGATGGGGAGGTTGATGTAGAACACCCAGCGCCAGCTGAGGTGTTGGGTGAAGAAGCCGCCGAGCAGCGGGCCGAGGACGCTGGTCGCGCCGAACACCGCGCCGAACAGGCCCTGGTATTTTCCGCGTTCGCGCGGCGAGACGATGTCGCCGACGATCGCCATGGACAGCACCATGAGGCCGCCGCCGCCCAGGCCCTGGAGCGCGCGGAAGCCGATGAGCTGCGGCATGTTCTGGGCGATGCCGCACAGCGCGGAGCCGATCAGGAAGATGACGATGGCGGCCTGGAAGAGTCTTTTGCGGCCGTACTGGTCGCCGAGCTTGCCCCACAGCGGGGTGGCCGCCGTCGAGGCGAGCAGGTACGCGGTGACGACCCAGGACAGATGGTCCATGCCGCCGAGTTCGCTGACGATGGTCGGCAGGGCGGTGGAGACGATGGTCTGGTCGAGGGAGGCGAGCAGCATGCCGAGCAGGAGTGCGCCGATGGCTACCAGGACGGCCCGCCGGTTCTGGCCCTCCCCCGGCGCCGGATTCACGGCCGGAGTGCTCACTTCCTGAGCCATGCCGATCTCCTCGGTTACGCGGCCCTCCATCACTCTCCTCCCCATCCTGGGCGTTGTGACCGGTTACGGCCTGCTGAGTGGGCGGCGGGCGGGCGGGCGGCGTTGGGCGTCGCGGCGGGCGGCTGCATAATCGCTCGCAGCGCAAGGGGAGGGAATCAGCAATGACCGGACACCTGTGTCCTGAATGCGGTACGCCGCGAGATACCGAGGGCAGAGCCGGGCCCGGCTGCGCCTGCGCGGAGCGGGCCGCGGACGCGGTACGGGCGGAGCGGGAGGCAGGGCAGGGGGCGGAGATCGCGGCGGCCGAGGTTTTCGATCCGCTGCGCGTACGGCCCTATGTGACGCTGCGGAACGTGGCCCCGAGCGGTCCCGCGCCGGTCGGCGGGGCGGTGCGGCTGCCGGCGCCTGACGGGGGGACGGTGCCGCTGCCGCTGCCGGACGCGATGGATCTGGCGCCGCGTGACGAGCCGGCGACTCTCGACCCCGTCAACCTCACCCCGGCGCGGCACCGTCGGCGCCGGCGGCAGCCGCACAAGGGGCTCATGGTGGTCGCGGCGGCGGTGACGGTGGCCGGGACGGCCGCGTTCGCCGGAGGGCTCTTCTCGGGGGAGGACGAGCGCGAAAAGGCCCTGCCGGACAGGTGGACGAGCGCGCCGACCGTGAGCGCACTGCCGGACACACCCACGTCGTCGCCGTCCGGGTCCGCTTCGGCCAGTGCCTCGGCCTCACCGTCCGGTACGGCGTCGGCGGGGCGGTTGTCGGCGGGCGCGTCCACCGACCCGTCCGCACCTGCCGACCCGTCGGCCGCTGCGCCCTCGACGGAGCAGGCCACGGGCGCGGTGACCGAGGCGCCGCAGGCGGCGGGGTCGGGCACGCTGCGAAGCGGGGACAGCGGGGAGGAGGTCGTGGAACTCCAGCAGCGGCTGGCCAAGCTGTTGCTGTACGTGGGCCCGATGGACGGACGGTACGGACAGTCCGTCGAGAACGCGGTGCGGTCCTACCAGGACAGCCGGAACGTCAAGGGTGATCCGAAGGGGGTCTACGGACCGAAGACGCGCCGGGCGCTGGAGGCGGAGACGAGCGAGCCGTGAGTCCCGGCTCACTCCGAGCGGGCGGGCGGTCGGGGTGCTGAGCGGAACGGGGTGCTGAGTACGGGTTGCGAGACGGGGTGGCGTCGGCCGCCCCGTTTTTGTATCGTGGTTGAACAAAGTGGTTCCGCCCGTACTCCCTGACCGGCGGGCGGAACCGCCTTGTTTCTCTTCTCCCGCGCCTTGGAGTACGCCGATGCCGGCAACCGTCCCGCCGCCCGTCCTGACCGCCCGTGCCCTCCTGCTCGACATGGACGGCACCATCGTCAACTCGGACGCGGTGGTGGAGCGCTGCTGGCGCGCCTGGGCGACCGAGCACGACCTGGACCCGGACGAGGCGCTGAAGGTCGTCCACGGCCGGCAGGGGTACGCGACCATGGCGGCGCTTCTCCCGGACCGGCCGATGGAGCAGAACTACGCCGACAACCGCGTGATGCTCGCCCAGGAGACCGCGGACACCGAAGGCGTCGTCCCCGTCGCGGGCGCCCCGGCCTTCCTGGCGGAGATCGCCGCGCTCCCGCACGCCCTGGTGACCTCGGCGGACGAGGCGCTCGCCCAGGCCCGGATGACCGCGGCTGGCCTGCCGATGCCGCGGACCCGCGTCACAGCCGAACGCGTCGGCGCGAGCAAGCCGGACCCGGAGGGCTTCCTCAAGGGCGCGGCGGAGCTGGGCTTCGCCCCTGCGGACTGCGTGGCCTTCGAGGACTCGGAGGCGGGCATCGAGGCGGCGAGGTCGGCGGGGATGCGGGTGGTGGGCGTGGGCCCGCGCGCGTCGGCACTGTCCCCCGACGTCCACGTCCCGGACCTGACACACCTCCGGGTGACGCACGCCCCGGACGGCGCGATCCACCTCCACGTCACGGCTTAACCGGGCCCCAAATCCAGCCCCGCCGGCGTTTGAGGCGCGGGGCCCGGGGCGGAGCCCCCAAATCCAGCCCCGCCGGCGTTTGAGGCGCGGGGCCCGGGGCGGAGCCCCGAACCAAGCCCCGCCGGCGATTGAGGCGCGGGGCCCGGGGCGGAGCCCCCAAATCCAGCCCCGCCGGCGTTTGAGGCGCGGGGCCCGGGGCGGAGCCCCGGTTTCGGGATGGGGGTACCTCCCAGGCGAAGCTCTGGGGGAGGGCGGGGAGGGGACCAGGCCCGCCGCAGGCGCCCGCACCGTACCGCCCGCACCGCCGCACCGCCCGCCGCAGGCGCCCCCGCACCCCCTACCCCACCACCGCCTCAAAAAGGCTGAACCCCGCCAGCGCGAGCATCACCCCCGCCGCCACCCTCGTGATCAGCCGCAGCGGCACGTACTTCATCAGCGTCCGCCCACCCAGGATCCCGATCCCCGCCACCGCCCACAGCGCCAGCACCGCGCCGATCCCCACCGAGAGCGGGCTGTCGTAGCGGGCCGCGAGATTCGCGGTCATGATCTGGGTCAGATCGCCGAACTCCGCGACCAGGATCAGCATGAAGCCCGCCCCGGAGACCTTCCAGAAGGACTGGTCGGCCGGAGCCTTGATCTTCTCCTCGTCGCCGTCGTCCTTCTTCATCAGCAGCATCAGCGCGCCCGCGAGGAAGAACAGGCCGACCACCGCCTGCACCAGCCGGTGCGGCAGCAGGGTCAGCACACTGCCCGCGGCGACGGCGAGCGTGACATGCACGGCGAACGCGGCGGCGACACCCACGAAGACGTACGAGGCGCGATAGCGGGTGCCGAGCATCAGACCGGCGAGGGCGGTCTTGTCGGGGAGTTCGGCGAGGAAGACGACGCCGAAGGTGACCGCCATGACGGTGAAGCTGATCACGGTTGGGATTCCTCAATCGGTCGGGCGCGGCCCTGCCGAGAGTCCTGAGCGTTTCAGGGGTCGCTTCGGCACGGCAGCACCATGAATGGATACATGGAACTGCGGCCGAAGGTCTCGCTGGCGGCCTCACCGAGGTCTCGGAAAAGGTCCGCCTCCGGGCGCCGGCCGGGCACGAGGCCCAGCAGTATGTCGACGTTCCGGCGAAGAGCTACTCCCCTTCTGCTCCGTCCAGGGTATGCCACCCGGCCCGTGAGCCCGGCCCGTGAGCCCGGCCCGTGAGCCCGGCGTGTGAGCCCGGCCCATGAGCCCGGCCCGTCAAGCCGGATCGCGGTAGAGCCGCCCCCGCGCCACCAGCTCCAGCACCAGCGACACCGCCACCGCCTGCACCGCCATCAGCGCGACCAGCACAAACAGCTGCACCGCGCCCGCCAGCAGCGGTGACGCCCCGCCGAGCAGCATGCCGACGAACGCGCCCGGCAGGGTGACCAGGCCGACGGTCCTCGTCTGATCGAGCCCCGGCAGCAGCGCGTCGGACGCCGCCTCGCGCGCCACCTCCATCCGCGCGTCCCGGTCCGGCAGCCCCAGCGCCATCCCCGCCTCCACCTCGCCGTGCCGCAGCCCCAGCTCGTCCAGGGCCCGCCGCCCGCCGAGCACGGTCGCGGTGAGCGCGCCGCCGATGAGGATGCCGGTCACCGGGATCAGCGCGATGCCCTTCAGCGGGACAAGGCCCGTGAGCAGCAGGGCACAGACGACGGGCACGACGCCCGCGGCGATCGGCAGCCAGGCCCACCACCAGGTCCTGTTCGCGGTGATGCGCCGGCCGGCCGTGCGTACCGCGACGGCGTACATCAGCAGCAGAAACGCAAGCAGCAGCGGTACGGAGCGGACCACCCAGCCGATCACCAGTGAGACGGCCCCGAGTTGGACCGCGGCCCGCACGCCGGCCACGGCGATCTCGCGCCCCCGCCCCAGGTGAGCGACGGCTGCCACCGTCGCGGCGACGACCAGCAGCACGGCCAGCACGACCCCGAACGTGACATTGACCTGCAGCAGCACCCGGCAACCCTACGCCGCCGCACGTCATGTGCCGGGGCGTCAAGACCCTGGATGTCCAGGGATGTCCGGGGGCGGCGGCATCGGGCGGCACCGGGCATCCGGGGAGATTCAGAGGCGTCGGAGCGTCGGAACCCTTGATGTGACGTGCCCATGTCGCCACCCTGTTACCTGGCGCCCACCCCCAGGAAACCTGGCGCCGTCAACATGGCCACGCCCGAACGGCCAAGTACCCCCCACATCAAAGGAGTTCGCATGCCTGGTGTCTACGCGCGTCGCTTCCGCCGTATAGCCGTACTCGCCGCAACCTCCGCCCTCGCCGCCACCGGTCTGCTCGCCACCGCCCCCACCGCGCAGGCCGCCCCGCCCACCCCGATCAGCGCCTCCACCGCCCGTACCTACCTCGGCCAGCTGACGGTGAAGGCGGAAGGTTCCTCCACCGGCTACAGCCGCGACAAGTTCCCGCACTGGATCACCCAGTCGGGCGCGTGCAACACCCGTGAGGTCGTCCTCAAGCGCGACGGCCAGAACGTTCAGCAGGACTCCAGCTGTGCGGCGGTCAGCGGCACTTGGTACTCCGAGTACGACGGCGCCACCTGGTCCCTCGCCTCCGACCTGGACATCGATCACGTCGTGGCGCTCGCCGAAGCCTGGCGCTCCGGCGCGAGCAGCTGGACCACGGCCCAGCGGCAGTCCTTCGCCAACGACCTCACCCGCCCGCAGCTGATCGCCGTGACCGACAACGTCAACCAGGCCAAGAGCGACCTCGACCCGGCGGAGTGGCTGCCGCCGCGGACCGCCTACCGCTGCACGTACGCCCGGATGTGGGTGCACGTGAAGCACCACTGGAACCTGTCGGTGGACTCGGCCGAGAAGAGCGCGCTGCAGTCGGTGCTGAACGGCTGCTGACCAGCCGCTTACACTCCGGCCACGATCCGGCCGGAACCTGTTCGCCCTCCTCTGTCGTTCCGTACCGTACGGTGCGACAGAGGAGGGCATACATGACCGGGCTGCGCCTGGGACCACTGCTGCGGTACGTCGACTGGGAATCCGGCGGGAGCGCGACCGTCTGGGTCGAGGCCGACCGGCCGTGCACGGCCGAGGTCCGGTGCACGGATGGCGCAAAGGGGACTTCCCGTACATTCCAGATCGAGGGCCACCACTATGCGCTGGTCCCCGTCACCGGGCTGACGCCCGGCACGGCGACGGAGTACGAGGTACTGCTCGACGGCCACCGGGTCTGGCCGCTCGAAGACTCCCCGTTCCCGGCGAGCACGATCCGTATGCCCGACGTCCCGTCCTCCGGCGTCACCGTGTCCTTCGGCTCGTGCCGCTGGTCGTCCGCGCCCGCCGACGAGCACGATCCGATCGGCCCGGACGCGCTCGACACCCTCGCCTCGAAGCTCATCGCCGAGCCCGATGCCGTACGGCCCGATGTGCTGCTCCTGCTGGGCGACCAGGTGTACGCGGACTCGACGTCCAAGGCGACCCAGGCATGGCTCGCCACCCGCCGGGATCTGAGCGAGCCTCCCGCAACGCAGGTCGCGGACTACGAGGAGTACACCCGCCTCTACGACGAGTCCTGGCTGGACCCCGAGGTGCGCTGGCTGCTCTCCACCGTCCCCAGCTGCATGATCTTCGACGACCACGACGTGATCGACGACTGGAACACCAGCGCGTCCTGGCTGGCGGAGATGCGGGCCACCCCCTGGTGGCAGAAACGGGTGCTCAGCGCCCTGATGTCCTACTGGGTCTACCAGCACCTGGGCAATCTCTCCCCGGAGGCGCTGGAGTCGGACGAGTTGTACGCGGCGGTACGGGCGACTGACGACGGGACCGACCGGCTCAGGCGCTTCGCCGAGGAGGCCGACACCGACCCGGTCTGTGTGCGCTGGAGTTACCGCCGCGACTTCGGCCGGACCCGGCTGCTGATGGTAGACACGCGCGCGGGCCGTGTCCTGGACGAGCAGCGGCGGTCGATGCTCGACCCGGACGAGGCCCACTGGCTGCGCGACCAGGCGCTGGCCGATCGGGGGGCGTACGACCACCTGCTCATCGGCACCTCGCTGCCGTGGCTGCTGCCGCCGCTGATCCACGACGCGGAGAGCTGGAACGCCGCGCTGTGCCGCGGTGAGCGGGGCGAGAGATGGGCGCGGGTCGGCGAGGACCTGCGCAGACGGGCCGACTTGGAGCACTGGGCCGCCTTCCCCGACTCCTTCGAGAAGCTGGCGGCCTTGATCGCGGAGGTCGGCAGCGGCGAGGACGCGCCCGCGACGGTATGCGTGCTGTCAGGCGATGTGCACCATGCGTACGTCGCCGAGCCCGAGTGGCCCCACGGCGCGCAGCCCGACTCCCGGGTGCTGCAGCTGACCTGCTCGCCCGTGCACAACTCCATCCCGCGCTCAATACAGCTCGGCTTCACCTTCGGCTGGAGCCGGGTGGGCCGGCGGCTCGGCCATGCGCTGGCCCGCCATGGCCGCGTGCGCAGGTCGGCGGTGAACTGGGGGCGCACGGGCGGTCCGTGGTTCGGCAATCAGCTGATGACGCTCATGCTGCGGGGCCGCTCGGCGAACCTGCGGCTGGACCAGGCGCAGGTGGTCGGGGCGGGTACCGACGCTCGCGCGCGGCTGGTGACGGCGGACGAGCGGGAGCTGACAGCGAGCCGTGATCCTTCCCACAGCGGAGGGTGATCCTCGTCCCCAGGGGTTCGACTCCCGGCGCACCCCCGGCATGATGAGCCGGACGCTCAGCTTCCATGCAGCCCCACATGCCCCGGGAGTCACCGCTTTGTCCCACGTACGAGACGCATGGTCCGCAGTTCCGCACACCGGTGCCCCCGCCGCAGCCCGCGCCATCGCGGTCGTCGGCGCGGGCCCGCGCGGCACCTCCGTGCTCGAACGGCTCTGCGCGTCGGCCCCCGAACTGACCCCGGACACGCCGCTGACGATCCACCTCGTCGACCCGGCGCCCCCGGGCCCGGGCCGCGTCTGGCGCACGGACCAGTCCGCGGAGCTGCTGATGAACACGGTGGCGTCGCAGGTCACGCTGTTCACGGACGACAGCGTTGCGTGCGAGGGGCCGATCCGCCCGGGCCCGAGCCTGTACGAGTGGGCGACGGAGATCGCCGGGGAGAGGCTCGGTCCGGACGACTACCCGACGCGGGCGTGCTACGGGCGCTACCTGGAATGGGCGTTCAGCAGGTCGGTGGCGGCGGCGCCGGAGTCGGTGAGGGTGGAGGTGCACCGGGCACGGGCGGTACGGCTCGAGGACGACCGGGAGCGGGCTGCGTCGGACCGCGCGTCGGCGGCAGCCGCGCGGACTTGGCCGGAGGCACGGGGCACGGTGCCCCAACCCCGCACCGCGGGTGACGCCCTCGCACTCGACGCTTCGGCACGCGACGCCACGACACGGAACGGGCGGGCACGCGCGGCGACGGGGCAGGACGGATCCGCGGCCACCACGCCGGACGCACCGGCGCCGGCACCCGCGGCGATCGGGCCGGACGGGTCCGCACCGGCGACCATGAGGCCGGACACGTCCGCACGCGCGGCGATAGGGGCGGACACGCCCGCACCGGCGGCGATCGGGTCGGACGCGTCCGCAGCCACCGCGCTCGACGAACTCGCGGCCGGCGCGCCGCTCCAGACCCTCACCCTCGATGACGGCACCACCATCACCGGGCTCTCCGCCGTGATCCTCGCGCAGGGGCATCTGCCCGTCGTCTCCCGGCAGGCCCAGGCGCACCTCGCCGAGTACGCCGCCCGCCACCCCCGGCTGCGCTACTTCGGACCCGCCAACCCCGCCGACCTCGACCTCTCCCCCATCGCTCCTGGAGAATCGGTCCTGCTGCGCGGCCTCGGCCTCAACTTCTTCGACCACATGGCGCTGTTGACCACCGGCCGCGGCGGCGCGTTCGTACGCGGTGACGACGGCGCGCTCACCTACACCCCCTCCGGCCGCGAACCGCGGCTGTACGCGGGATCGCGCCGCGGCGTCCCGTACCAGGCGCGCGGCGACAACGCGAAGGGCGCGTCCGGGCGGCACGAGCCGCTGGTGCTCACGGCCGACGTGATCGCTGTCTTCCGCAAGCGCGCGGACGAGGGCGACCCGCCCGACTTCCTCACCGAGATATGGCCGCTCGTGGCGAAGGAAGTGGAGACGGTCCACTACGAGGCGCTCCTCGCGGCTCGCGAACCCGAGCCCGAGGCCGGTCCCAAGGCCGGTCCCAAGGCCGGTCCCAAGGCCGGTCCCGAGCCCGACCGCCTCGCCCTCCGCGGCTTCCGGGACCGCTACCTCGACGCCCCCCACGGCAGTCCCCAGGAGACCGACGTACTCGACGAGTTCAACATCGCGCACCCTGACCGCTGGTCCTGGGACCGGATTTCGCGGCCATACGCCGACGAACGCTTCGACTCCCCCGCCGAGCACCGCGACTGGCTCCTCGCCCATCTGCGGCAGGACGCCGACGCGGCCGCGCTCGGCAATGTCGCGGGCCCCCTGAAGGCCGCCCTCGACGTACTGCGCGATCTCCGCAACGAGCTACGCCTGATCGTGGACCACGCCGGCCTCTCCGGCAGCTCCCGCCGTGACCACCTGGACCGCTGGTACACCCCGCTGAACGCGTTCCTCTCCATCGGCCCGCCGCGCCGCCGCATCGAGGAGATGACGGCCCTCATCGAGGCGGGCGTACTGGACGTGATCGGCCCGCGCACCACCATCGGGATGTCGGACGAGGTCCTGGACGGAGCCTTCACCGCCGAGTCGCCGGACGTCCCCGGATCTTTCGTCACGGCGACGACGCTGATCGAGGCGCGGCTGCCGGAACCGGACCTCAGGCGGACCTGCGACGAGCTGCTGGGACGGCTGCTGAAGACGGGCCACTGCCGGCCGCACACGATCGACGGTTACGAAACCGGAGGGCTGGACGTAACGCAGCGCCCGTACCGTCTGATCAACCGTCAGGGCCGCCCGCACCCCAGGCGCTTCGCTGTCGGAGTGCCCACCGAGGGCGTGCACTGGGTGACCGCGGCCGGGGCCAGGCCGGGCGTGGACTCGGTGACGCTCTCGGACGCGGACGCCGTGGCGCGCGCCGCCCTGCGCACCCTCGGAACGTCGCGCAGGAAAACGGAAGCGGAATCCATGCCGGAAATCGCCCGCCGACCGACAGTTGAACTTGCAAGTATTGATTAGGTCCGCCTAACTTAGGGCCTCCCTCGTCGGTTCACGTCCCCAAACCGAAGGAGCCCCGATGCCCAACCCGTCCCTCAACCCCTCCCCCACCGCCTCGCTGTCCGGCCGGCTGAACAAGGCGCAGCCGTACGCCCTCGGCCTGTTCCGCATCGTCGTCGGCTTGCTCTTCGCCTGCCACGGCGCCGCTTCACTGTTCGGCGTGCTCGGCGGCGCGTCGGGCGGCGACGCCGTTCCGGCCGGCACCTGGCCCGACTGGTACGCCGCGGTGATCGAGCTGGTCGGCGGCTCCCTGGTGCTGCTCGGCCTGGGCACCCGTACCGCCGCGTTCATCGCGTCGGGCGCGATGGCGTACGCGTACTTCACGGTCCACCAGCCCGAGGGCCTCTTCCCGCGGCAGAACGACGGCGAGTTGCCCGCGTTCTTCTGCTGGGCCTTCCTGCTGCTGGTCTTCACCGGACCGGGCGCACTCGCGCTGGACCGGGTGTTCGCCCCGCGCGGCGAGAGCCGGCCGGAGGGCGAGGAGCACAAGGAGCAGGCCACCACGGTCCAGGCCTGACAGCCCCAGGACTGACGACCCCCAGGACTGACAGCCCCCAGGACTGACGGCCCATCAGCACAGAGAGCGCCCGGCCTCGTACGAGGGACCGGGCGCTTCGTGCACCCCGCGTCCGCCAGGTGGAAGCGAGTGGAAGTGAGGCGTACAACAACTGCGACCCCCAGCGATCTCGACGCGAACCCCAGGCGTACGCTGTACAGCTGTACTGCCGCCCCTGCCGCTTCCCTGCGACGTCGCGGCGTACTTCACGAAACCGGGGAGTTCGGGTGCTTGAGAGTGTGGGGTCGCTGACCGGCAGCCCATGGATCTACGCGGTGGTGGCCCTTTCCGTACTTCTCGACGTCTTCCTGCCCGTGCTGCCCAGCGGAGTCCTGGTGATCACGGCGGCGACCGCGGCCACGGCGGGCTCGACCACCGCCACGGCCACCGCGTCCGTCGAAGCCGCGGCCGGCCGGGTCCCGCAGGAAGTGCCCTCGCTGCTCGTCCTGATTCTGTGCGCGGCCACCGCGTCCGTGCTCGGCGACCTCGTCGCGTACCGCCTTGCCTGGCGCGGCGGTGACCGCCTGGACCGGGCGATCGCCCGGTCGCGCAAGCTGACCAACGCGCAGGAACGTCTTGGCACGGCCCTCAGCCGCGGCGGCGGCGCGCTTGTCGTGATCGCACGCTTCGCCCCGGCGGGCCGTTCGGTGGTCTCCCTGGGCGCGGGCGCGGCACACCGCCAGGTGAAGGAGTTCCTGCCCTGGTCGGCCCTGGCGGGCGTGGCCTGGGCGGGCTACAGCGTGGGCCTCGGCTACTTCGGCGGCGCATGGCTGGGCGCAAGCTGGATCGGCGCGGCCGTCTCGGTCCTCGCGCTCTTCGGGGCGGGCGCGCTGGCGGCCTACGTCATGCGGCGCCCGAGACGGACTCCGGCTGCCGAACCGGCCTCTTAGCGGCCCCGCCGGACCCACCTGACCCACCGGACCCGCGCACTTCGAGCCCGTCGAGCAGCTTGCGGGTCGCCTCGGCTATCGCGTCGACCGCCTGGTCGAAGACCTCGCGATTGTGCGCGGCGGGGGCACGGAAGCCGGACACCTTGCGTACGTACTGCAGGGCGGCGGCATGGATGTCGTCCTCGGTGGCCTCTTCGGGGAGGACGGGCGGGCGGAGAGTCTTAATGCTGCGGCACATGTATTCAGTGTGCCTCGCGGGTGTGACAGTGCCGTCGGAAACGGGCGAGCCGCACGCTGACCTGCGCAGTCGGACCTCCGTGCTCTCTCAGCCGGCGTGAAGGATCCGAAAGCGATCGGGATCCGCCGGATCTCGATCAACGACTTGGATCGGCGTCCAAGCCCATTGCCAGACGCTGATGCCTGGCGTGCGGGAGAACTGGATCTGCCCGCGGGTGCCTTCGATCGCAACGCGCGGCCAGGATTCGGCAGTGCGCGCCCGGTCCGCGCCATGAGAACGCAGCACATCGGCGAGAACGGCGACCGTGTCGTAGCCCTCGAAGGCGACGAAGGAGGGCGCTTCGGCCAGCCGCTCGCGGAGAGCCGTCTCGACTCGTGCACCGAGTGGGCTGAGGCGCTCGGGCAGGTAGCGCAAGAACGGGATCGCGGCGCTGTCGTCGCCCAGCAACGTCGCCCATTCGGCGAACTCCGGTTGCCCGGCCGGAGCACCAATCATGATCTCGGCGAGGCGCTGGTCGCGGCGGACAGACTTGACGATCGACACTGCCGGCTCCGGATGGCCGACCAGAAGAAGGAGGGCTGTCGCGCGATTGTCGACGAGTTCGTCGCACACCGCCGTGGGGGCGAGCGCGCCCATGTCGAGTTCGATGACGGTGCCGCCGCGTGGAGCGAGGCAGTCCCGCAGAATGCGGGCCCCAGATGCCCAGTAGACACTCGACGCGGCTGCTACGGCGACTCGACTGTGGCCCGCGCTGAGGAGGAAGTCTGCGTAGATCTGCCAGCCGTGGGACTGCGCCGGGGCGAGGCGCGCCACCCATTCCGTTGGCTGTTCGGTGAGCGCGTCGAGAACCGCTGACGAGCAGAGGAACGGCAGGCCGAGGGCGTCGGCCCTGGCGGCAGCGGCGCGAGCGACGACGCTGTGATACTCCCCCGCCAAGGCAGCCACGCCCAGGCCAGCCAATTCGTCTACGGCCGCCGCGGCCCTCTGTGGATCAGCCGCGGTGTCTCGGACCACCAGCTCGAGTGGTCTTCCGACGATCCCGCCGGCGTCATTGACTTCGCGAACGGCCAGCTCGAGTCCAGCGAGCAAGTGTCGGCCCGCCTCGACCCAGCCAGGCCGAGTCAGCGGAACGAGAGCGCCGATCTGGACGTTCATGCGTTGGCGTCTCCCGAGTGACGATTCGGGTGCAGTTGGCCCGGAGCGCAGAGTGGCAGGGCCCGGTAGTAGGCGTTCATCTCATCTCGCCATGGCGGACGCACCTTGGTGACCATGCCGGACATTGCATCGACCACCTTCGCCAACAGGCAACCGATTATTTGTTCGCTGAGCAGCCAGGCTTCAAGAAACTTCAGCCCGGCGGCCGCCACCCGTGGCCGTACCCCCTCGAGCCAGGGCTGGTGCATTATGCGGGCATGACCTCAGAGACGATCACCGCGGCGGCATCGGGTACTTGGAAGCTCGGCGACCTGGTTGTCAACCGGATCGGTTTCGGCGCGATGCGCCTGACGCAGAACGGCGAGGCGTTGAGGGCCGACGCCACGCCGAGCGATCGTGGCCGGGCGATCAGCGTGCTGCGCCGTGCTGTTGAGCTCGGTGTGAACCACATCGACACCGCCGCGTTCTACTTCTCGCCGCTGCGTTCCGCCAACGAGCTGATCAACCAAGCGCTGGCCCCCTACCCGGATGACCTCGTCATCACCACCAAGGTCGGGCCGGGCCGAGACCCGTCGGGTGAGTGGCTGCCCCATGCCACCCCGGAGCAGCTGCGCGGCCAGGTCGAGGAGAACCTGCGACAGCTCGGCCGTGACCACCTCGACGTGGTGAACCTGCGCATCCTCGGAACCGATTCGATCGCCGAGCGTTTCGGCGCTCTGGCCGAACTACGCGACGCCGGGCTCATCCGCCACCTGGGCATCTCCAACGTCCACCCCGAACACCTCGCTGAGGCCCAGGCCATCGCGCCGGTCGTCTGCGTACAGAACCCGTACGGCCTCGGCGCGCGGCCCGAGCAGGACGAGTTCCTGCGTACGTGCGGTGAGCAGGGCGTCGCGTTCGTGCCGTTCTATGCGATCGCCGGTGCTGGGCGCGAGGCGGGCGCGAGCGACGCAGAAAGCGACGAGGTGCTTGCCGTAGCGCGCGCACATGGGGCGAGCGCGGCGCAGGTCCGACTGGCGTGGACCCTGCACCGCGGGCCGCATGTGCTGGCCATCCCCGGTACCGGCAACCCGGATCACCTGACCGCCAACGTGGCCGCGGGCGCACTGCGCCTCTCCGAGGACGAACTGGCCGTTCTGGACTCCCTTCACCAGGGCGGAGCGTGAGCGAATCCGACTGCTGGCCCAACGACGGGGACCGCATTCGGCATACCGTCGGCCAGACCGCAGTTGGTCTGGTGCGGCCGCCAGGCCGCCGGGCAGCCGGCCCGAGGTGGCACCGTAGGATCCTGCCGCCATCTACGACCATTTGATAGCTCTGGGGGATCAGTCATGTCCAACCACCGTCTCAGCCGCCGAGGGCTCCTGGCCGGTACGGCCGGAGCGGCGCTCGTCACCGCCACGGCCGGCACGAGCCGGGCCGCCGCAGCAGAGGTTCCGCCGCCGGACCCGCAATGGGCCAGACCGCCGCACCAGGTTGAGGCGGAAATGCTGGTGGACTACCTGCGGACCCTCCCCTGGAGCGAGCAGGCGGCCGTGAACCGCTACAAGACGGCAGGGGAGTTCCCGGACGAGAACTCCTCGGCCAAGTGGGGCGCGCCCGGGCACCCCGAGCAGTTCTCCGTATTCGCGCAGTGCTCGTCGTTCCTCACGATGGTCCTCGAGCGCACCTACGGCGAGAACTCGGCGTACGGATGGGCGACGAAGGAGTACTTCAGCCAGTACTTCCACACCGAGCCCGGCAAGCTCTTCCCGACCGCGGAGAAGTTCCGTACGGGCTTCGCGAACTCGGTGGACATACCGCACTTCACCGGGGTCACCAAGCCGGTCAACCTGCGCCCGGGCGATCTGGTGGCCTTCGACTACGACCCCGAGAACACCTCGGAGCCGTACACCGGTCACATCGTGATGGTGAAGGAGCGCAAGGGAACCTGGGCGTCCTCCGTGGACAGCCAGGTGGGCGGCAATGTCGTCCCGTACGTCTTCGAGATCGTCGACTGCACCAGCAATCCGCACGGCAACCCGGCCGCCTCCGATTCCGCCGAGGCGATCTACCGCGCCTTCCCGGACACCCGGATCGAAGAGCACATGGGCGCGACGCCGGAGTGGACCGAGCACAATGGTGCCGGCTACGGCCACATCGTGTTCTACGCGGATGCGACCACCAAGCTCTTCGCCGGCTACCGATGGGGCGTCAACTCGTCCACGGCCCACACCGTGGCCGAACGCCCCATTGCCGCCGCGCGCGTCTACCCTCGCTGACCACCAGCCAGGCCGCGGCTGTGGTGGTGGCTGCACCGTTTCGTGGGCGAAAAAAATCGGTCGCGCCCCCGTGAGGTGAGCCGTTAGCCTCCGCCTCGTCGCAGTGAGGTACAAGACGCGACGGTGAAGGAGCCAGACATGGAGACCGAGGGCGCGCGGACCGACCGTTTGGGCTTGCTGATCGACCAGTTCGACCAGGCCAGGGAGATGGCCCAGGTACGGCTGACGGGGCTCGGCGACGAGGAGCACCTGTGGGAGCCGGTGGCCGGTTGCTGGTCGATCCGGCGCCGGGGCGAGGCGGCGACGCCCAGGGCGTACGGGCCGGGCGAGTGGGTGCTCGACAAGGGCGCCCCGGACATCCCGGCGAACGAGTACGCCGAGGTCGCCCGGCAGGCTGCCGGCGGCATGACGGTCGCCAAGATCGCCGATGACTGGAGCGTGAGCGTCGAGCGGGTCGAGCAGATCCTCGCCCACACCGGTGCGCCGGAGCCCGACGAAACGCCGATGACCACCATCGCGTGGCGGCTGGGGCACCTGCACTCCTGCTTCGCGGGCCAATGGGAGTGGACCTTCGGTGAACGGCGGCAGGAGCCGAAGCTGCTGGTCGACTTCACCCCTTCCGCCGCCTTGGCACTCGAGCGGTTCTGGGCGCTGATCGACCGCTGGCGCGACAGCGTCGCCGCCGTCACCGACGAGCAGCTCGACACGGTCGGCTTCTCGCAGTACCCGTACGGCTCCGACCCTGACGACCGATTCATCACCGTGCTGGCGGGGGCCAACCTCGAATTCATCCACCACATGGCCGAGATCGCGTTGCTCCGCGACCTGTGGCGGGCCCGCTTCACCACTCCCGGGTAGGCCCGGGCGCGCCGGACTGCCCCTGCTCAGCTACCCCGCCTTCTGAGAACCGATATCATTCGTTAGTGCCGCAAAGGGTATCAACGATTCGCCATAAACGGATACGACACCATACCTCTCCAGCTCCCGCATTTCCTCTCTCTCGTCAGGACGATCCTCCGGGTTGAAACTGAACGAAGATATTGATGAATAGGCTACAGAGCCTTCAGAATCGGCTGACCACACTGAAGTTACATATCTTGGTCGACGCGTCACATTGATCATGTTGTTGTTGTGCCTCACCTCCCGTGATAAATGAGGTTATCCCCATATTCCCCAGGAGGATGGTAGAAGCGACCTTCTCCCTTGTCCCATGAAAAGTGTGCAGTCGAGAATTCTCCCTCGTCGATTCTGCCGCGATCTTTTCTCATCAAGTCGAGCATGAAAAGGGCTTCTATTGCATCGAACTTGGCCGTCGTGGGTATGCGGATAAGCCTCTCCGCGGTGTACTCCCCGCCAGGTTCGATCCATTGGCCAACCGAATAGAAGCGCCCTGTGCTTATGGTTTTATATTCCGGCCTGCTTACGTAAAGTCCCGCATCGGACTCTTCTTCCATGGCCTTTCTCAGGTCTTTTAGCCCGTTGTCGGTGCTCGAAAATTTGGTCAAGTGTCCGTACACTGAATAAAAGTCTGTGATGATGTAGGCGGGGACCTTCCCTACGTTCTTTGCTCGTAGAGTCAAGGGGAGATGCATAAAGGAGCGCTCGGTATCCATTGCCGGTTTTCCAAATTTCGCCTCCAAGCGGAAGAGCAGCGGGCTGGCCGCGGGTTGATATACGGCAGAATACGTCAGGTTTGCGCTGGCTATGACGGCTGTAGCGGTAACTCCAATTGCGAAACTCTTAGGGTGAGGAAGTCCCCTCCAAGCCTTTTCGCGGACGAGTAGCCAGAGAGCCCACAGCGACCAGGACCAGAGCGGAAAGTATGCCAGTAGGTAGTCCGTGTATTCTGTTTCCTGGAGCCAGAGAAATAGCAGAAGGCTACTGGTGGCAAGGGTGATCAGGACTCCGAGCAGTATTACGGGGCCGGAGAGTTTCAAGCGTCGCTTTCCCCAATAATCGAGCGCTGCCAACGCAGCCACGCCCTGCACCGAACCCGCAAGCATGAACAGGAACCCGGTAGCCCGGCCCGCGAAGGTCAGTGCCCCCAACGCATCAGGAGCTCCGACAACAGTGAGCAGGGCCATGGACCCAAGCAACCCCGCGACCATGAGCGCGATGGTTGCATGCCTCTTCATAGGGCGGTCGGGCCACGTCTGGCTACCTCCGGCTCGCCAACATACGGAGGTCCGGTCCTCCACATCCATGTCTTCCGGGTAACCATGGCGACTGAGGATCTTTCGCAGCCCCCGAAGCGACCAGGCGCTCCCCACTGTTTCTCCGCCGATTTTCACCTCACGCAACCCACGGCTGGTTGGAGGCTCTACAACCACCTTGGGCCTGTTCTCCATGGAACCAGACTCGATTGAGGGCTCCGCATCGGCAACCAAGGTTGCTCCGTACGGTACGGAGTGCCGCATCCTTCGATGACGAGGCTGTCGCTCGGCGCGTGTCTGTGCGCCGGAGCGACATCAGGGCGGCGACTCGTTCCACGCCTCGAGGCCGCCGCCCCGCCACTCGATCAGGTCCGGATCGTCGATCGCCGTGTCCGCTTCGGGCAGCTCCGCGCGGCGCAAGAACTCCAGTAGGTCAAATAGGTTGTACGCAGTGCCCACGGACTCATCGCGGATCGTCACCCGCCTGCCGCCGTCCGGCGACATCGGGTGGACGACGACAGGCGCTCCATCCATAACCCCAGCGTCCATCCGGACCCGCCCGGACGCATCCGGACAGCCGAAGGTCGTTCCCGCCTGCCGGACCACGGGCCGGCCGGGGCACTCCTCGGTGCGGGCGGCGCTGGTCTGCCGGCACCTGGCCAACGGGCGGGACCACGCGATCGCCGATCACGTCGACCGTGAGATCAGAAAGGCTCAAGATCGAGACGATTGATGTGGCCTCGTTGTGGCCTCGACATGGCACGCGGGTGGCACGACGCCCCTCCCCCACCGCCAGGAGCGGAAACGATCAAGGCCCAGGCTCCCGGCTTACTGCCGGTGACCTGGGCCTTCGTCGTTTGTGATTCGAGTGGGCGCGGACGGTTTCGAACCGCCGACATCGCTCCCCACTGATCGCCTACCGATCGGGCAGAGGAAAGGCACGGTCCTGCTCGTCGCGCTCGGCCTTCTCCAAGGCCCGATGGCCCGGCCGCGCCGCCGATCCGCGCCAGCCTGTGACCGCTCTGACGGTGACCACCACGAGCAGAGGCGTGACCAGGGAGGCACCCAAAATGACAACAACGAACAACAATCCAAGCGTTTCCATGGCTCCCCTCGCCCAGGAGCGTACTCGGCCTGGGCCGTCGGAGTGAGGTCGGCTGTGTCTCAATGGGCGAGTCAGGCCCTGTAGCGATGCCCAGCCGACGCGGCTCTGGAGGGGCGCTACCGGACGGGCGCGGTTGCTGGAGTTGCTGTACTTCGCTGCTGTACAGCTACCGGTGTGACACCGCAATCGACTGATTGTTTGACGCAGGTCGCCTGCATCTGGCAGCGCTCGTGGTTCGGCAGGTCACACGTAAACAACCATCTCAGTGAACTCGCTGTATCTATTGTTGAAGATGATTTGACTTTCTCCGGTGGGTACGGGGTTGGAAATGGTTCGCCCATAGCAAGCGACTCGAGTATGGGCGGGAACAGGCGTATTGGTGCAGTGGTCGTTTACGAGATCGCTCCCCCCGCTCCCTTGGTAAACCGTGGCTTCCAGGTAAACCGTGGTCGGGGCATTGTTTGCCACGATTGCAACGGCCTGGAAGGTGCCATTGAGCGGATTCTTAATGAGGCAAGTCTGCATCTTGACGTTGGCGGACGCAAAGTGCGTGGTGGTGGGGCCGCACTGGTAATGCGAAGGGGTCACCCAAGGCTGCCAATTGGGAGCAGCTGAAGCAGGCCCGGCGCCCAGGGCGAGTGCACCCACAATTAGCGCCCCTACGGTGGCCTTGTGTCACCAAGTTCCAGACATGACTCTCCCGTTGCTCGTCGTGGAGGTTTCGTCGCTGAGGCCTGCACCGCATGGCTCAGAGATCAGAGATGAACCTATGCCATGACAGGTCCATGCAGCAACAGCTACGCACACGGCCGCAATCCGGCCGCCTTTGCACCTTCCCGTACGGAAACTTCGCGTGACCCTGGACACCGCGCTTCAGCGATAGCCAAGGCGGGCTGGAGACTCGACTGGTTTCTTGGCTGGACATTTGGTGATGGCCCGACGATGAGCCTGCTTGCCGTCAAATCGGAAAGGTTCAGCTGCGGCGGTGGGCTACTAGGCGGACCCGGAGCTGTCGAGCGCACCGTCGGAAGAGACGCTCGTGTCGGTGGCGGCAAAATGCCAGCACGCACCGGAGTGCACGATCCGCCTCATGCCCACTCCCCACCAGCCGCCCGTAGTCCGAGCGCAGGAGGTGGCTCATGGAGTGGATTGACTCGCGGTACGCGGAGCTGGTCGCAGCGTGGAAGATCGCGCAGGCGTCCGAGTCCCGCGACCCGGAGCCCAGGCCCGTGAGGGGATTCGTTCTCCCGCCCAAGGCCTGAACGCTCAATCGCCCCGGTCTGCCTGCTCCCCCGTTATGGGTCCCGGCGTCGGCCCTCCATCGAGTGACCGAATCGGCGTGATCATCCGGCGAAGTGGCCCCTATGCGCCCTCGATCACGAAAACGGCCCCCCGGCCGATCATGGCCGGGGGGCCGAATGCAGGCTCTCACCTGCTAGCTACTGCTGTGGGCGCGGACGGTTTCGAACCGCCGACATCTGCTTTGTAAGTTCGACCGAGAAGCTCGCCTCCCTGCGTACCAAGCCCGATGAAGGTGCACCGATGGACGTGGGAGCGGTTCGGCGACCGCTTGTGTGCGTCGATGTTGCCGTCACCAACTGCCGTCACGCTTCGCCATAGCCTCTCCGCTGTCGGCGGTTCCTGGAACCGCCCCCGAACTGCGCATGACTGGTCCAAAATGGGACTCATGGCAACCACGCAGCGACGACTCCTCTGGATTACGCTCACCGCCGCGGCAATCCTATGCGTTTCGATAGGAATCTGCTTCGTAAGCGTAGGACTCAACGAGGCCAACCAATGGGCGGGAATCTTCGGCTTCTTCCTAAATGTAGCGGGCGTTGGCATTGGCGGATGGACAGTCTATAGCGCCAGGAGGGACTCCCGCGCGGTCCAGAGTAATTCACCACAACCTTCGATGACACAATCTCAGCGAAGCGGAAACAACTCAATAAACATTCAATCCGCTAGAGATTTGAATATCGGCGACAGTAATAGCTTCGGGGGGAACGATTGAACTGGTGGCAGAAACAGAGATCTGGGGACAATTCACAGAATGTTCAGGCGGTGGTTGCGAATTTCGGGCTTGGGTACGAGGATGTCATTTCAGTTGTCTCACACTATGTGGATGGCGCGCTTGAGAGATACTCAGCGAAAGCGTTCGCAGAAGCTCGGGATCGCGTAGAAGAGCTCACCGTGAATTATCTACGGAAGCTTAGGGACGATGCACCAGAAACTCTGCAAAATGCTCAAGATCCGGCAGTTCAGTCGTCGTTGCTCGATGCGCAATCCGCGTATGCCAAGTCCGGGGATCCGAGACTTGGTGAAGTGCTAGTAAACCTTCTGGCCAGAAGGACCGAGAGCACAGAAAGGGGAGTTCGACAACTCGCCATTTCGGCAGCCATCGCGTCAGTAGATAGGATGTCTGCAGCGCATCTTAAACTGTGCACTGCCCACTTCTTCGCGACGACGGTGGTAATTGCAGGGCCTACAGTCCCGGATGAACTATATCTTGCCCTGAAGGCCACCATTTCGCCGTTCATGCAAAATCTAGGAGCCTCAACGTCCGATATCGGATACCTGTTGGATGTTGGCGTAGTGAAAGCTGATGTGGTCCTTGAAGCGACACCCGTTTCTCAGTTCATGAAGCGATACCCCGGGCTCTTCTGCAAAGGCGTGAAAGAGGAGAGGATCCCTAACCTTGACTGGCACATCAAAGCAGGCATTGCAGGCCCTTCACCTCGGACCCCCGGGTTGATTCAGTTGAACTCCTCGAATGCAGATGACCTTTCCGTCCGACTTAAAGGAACTGAGCGCGAAAGCGATACGGGACAGCTGGCATCACTGTTGCTGGAGAATGCGATGAGTGAGGAAGAAGCCTTCGCAGAGATGGCCGATAAGGTTCCCGGATTCAAGGAATTTTCATCCCTCTGGGACCGGGCAAATGGGCTCAGGGGTTTCACACTCACAGTAACCGGCCTGGCAGTTGCTCACGCCAATGCAGAGGCCGTTCTAGGGCGGCAGCTTTTCTTCCAAGGATTGGAAACCTGGGTATCTTGACCCCCGCCAACAGCGAGCACGATCACGACCGATACCCAACCGGAGGCAGCATGACCATGGCCAGCTACGCTGGTACGCACCACCTCAGAACGGAGAGTGCTCCGCGCATGGGACCGAAGACAGCGAAGGTCTACGAGACACTTCGTGCGCGACTCGCCTCGGGCGAGTACGCCCCCGGCGACAAGCTGCCGTCGGAGCGTGCTCTTGTAGAAGAACTCGGCATCGGGCGGACCGCGCTGCGGCAGGTTCTGGCGCGGCTGGTCGGAGAGGGAGCGCTGGAGGTCCGTGACCGCAGCTCTTACCGAGTCCCCGGCGGCAGCGTGAGCGTCAAAGCACCCGAAGGGCTGGAGGCTTGGCGCATCCACGGCGAGCGGAGCGTCTATGACAACCGCTGGGTCAAGCTGGAGCTCTGGGACGTAGAACCCCCTGGCGTGAAGCGCTTTGAGCATCACGTGGTAAAGCTTCACCACGTTGCGATCACGGCTGTACTGGACGACCAGGACCGCGTGCTGATGATGTGGCGGTACCGCTTCGTCCCGAAGCAATGGGGCTGGGAGCTTCCTGGCGGCATCGTCGACGAGGGCGAAGAGGCGAGCGCCACGGCACTCAGGGAGGTTGTGGAGGAGACCGGTTGGCGGCCGAAGTCACTGGAGCACGTCGTCACCTATCAGCCCATGGTCGGCATGGTCGACTCACCCCATGAGATCTTCGTAGGTCACGGAGCCGAGCAAGTTGGTCCGCCCACAGACCTCGAAGAGGCAGGGCATATCGAGTTTGTACCGCTCGCCGACATCCCGGCCCTGATGACCCGCGGCGAGCTCATGGGCTCCGGCACCCTCGTTGCCCTGCTCCACATCCTGGCGAGTCGGGGCAAGCACGGGGCTACAGGCGAGCGCTGAGAAGGTCGATGCGGCGGCGCTGCCGCACGGAACCGGTGCGGTTCGCGAGCAGTCGGGCTTGCCGCAAGCGCGAGTTGGCTTCGTCGTATTCGGCGCGAGCGAGGTGCGCTTGGACGAGGTCGCTGTGTAGACCGGCTTGTGCCCGGATGAAGGTTGCATCCATCACTTCCAAAGCGCCGTACAGGCTGGTCACGGCTTCGTCGTCACCGAGCAAGGCGAGGACATTGCCCCGCCATCGGGCAAGGTGGGAGCCATTGAGAAAGATGCTCAGCATTTCCGGGTCGCGGTCCTCCGGACCTGCCGGGATGATCGCCTCGGCTGCATCCAGGGCTCGTCGGCAGTCGTCAGCCATGCCGGCGTGGGCGCAGAGCTCCGCTTCGGCTGCGTAAAGCCACGCTCGCAGCCGAGGCGATCCGGCCTGGGCCAGGAGGCGGTGCGCATCGCGGACGAGCTCGACACCGAGGGCCGGTCGACCGGCCGCGCACAGCACGTACGCCTGCTCTGCCATCGCGTGGGTTAGGTACATCGGCGCTTCCGCATCGCGCGCTGCCCGCTTGGCGAGTTCGTAATGCCGCCAGGCGCGTTCGACCGCGCCGGAGTCGATGGCCTGCCATGCCGCGAGGGTCGAAGCGCCAGCCAGGGCGAGCGCGACAGGGCGCCGCGCAGTGGGAAGCACAGCGAAGTTCAGAGATTCTTCCAGCGCCGCGAGGTGCCCCGCCATTTGGTCAACGAGACCGGCTGAACCCATCTGCCGGTCCATGGTGCGCAACAACTCGGTCTGGTCGTTGAACGTCTTCACCATGGACTCGCTGACGCTGCCGGCCGCATCGATCCGGCTCAGTAGCTGTTGTCGTTCCGATCTTGAGGGGTGCGCGTCGAACGGGAGTCCCGATCGGGTGGTTGCCGCCGGCTGCGGGCATGAAGGCAGGGCCTCTTGGTAGCTCGGGGTTGCGAAGCCAACCGAGATCCAGGAGACCCTGTTGCCGCAGTTGTACGTGCTCGCGCCGGTGGAGTTCAACTCGGTTGCACCGTCGTGTGATTGTGTCGCTCACCGGTTCGGGAATGCGGCCGATCACCCGGAACGTGTTCGGCGGTATCCCTCGGACATGACGGACGCGGAGTGGGCGGCGATCCGGCCGCTGCTGCCGGTGCCGGGCTGGTTGCGCGGCCGGGGCGGGCAGCCGGAGGCGTACTGCCACCGGGCGATGCTGGACGCGATCCACTACCTGGTGGACAACGGCATCAAGTGGCGGGCCATGCCCGGGGACTTCCCGCCGTGGGACCGGGTTTATGCGTTCTTCCGTCGCTGGCGCGATCAGGTGCTGGTCAGGGAGTTCCACGACCGGCTGCGCGCGAGGATCCGCGAGAGGCTGGGGCGGGATGCGGAGCCGTCGGCCGGGGTGATCGACTCGCAGTCGGTCAAGGCGGACGCCGTCGTCGGCTCTGACAGCCGCGGCTTCGACGGTGGCAAGCTGATCAACGGGCGCAAGCGGCACGTCGTGGTCGACACCCTCGGTCTGCTGCTGGGCGTGATGGTCACCGCCGCGGATGTCGGCGACCGCACCGCCGCCCACGTGCTTCTGCGGCAAGTCGCCGACGCACACGACCAGTTGGAGCTGGTCTGGGCCGACGGCGGCTACACCGGCAGCCTCGTCGACTACTGCCTCACCGTGCTCGCCCTGGTCCTGGCGATCGTCAAACGCAGCCACGACATGCGCGGCTTCGTGGTCCTGCCCAAGCGGTGGATCGTCGAGCGCCTCTTCGCCCACCTGATGCGCACCCGCCGCCTGGCACGCGACTACGAACGCCGCACCACCAGCGCCGAAGCGATGATCTACTGGTCGATGATCCTGCTCATGACCCGCCGCCTGGCCCGGTCACGCCCGCAGCGAGCGTGAACCGGCCCGGCGCGGGCTCGGCCAGCCAGCCCCGCGCTACCAGGCGTTTCGCCTTCGACCGCAGTGCCTCCACCCGAGCCGGCACCACGTCCAGGCCAAACAAGACGGCCATCTCCTGGCAGGTCAGCGGCCCTTGATGGAGCCGGAGACGGTCCGCGAGCGCCTGCACAATGCGCTGGTAATCCACCGACAGCACCGACCAGGCCAGCCCCTCACGCCACACCGGCACCTGCGACTTCGACTTCGCCGCGGTCGGCGCTGACGATGTCTCCTCGGCCTGTCCCATGGCCGGCGCTGTCCCATCGGCCTGGGCGTGGCCTTGCCCGGGCTCGTCTACGGGGGCCAGCACCTCGCCGACCCGGGAGCGGGCGATGGCCCACTCCCGCCATTCCCGCTCGGCCACGGCCAACTCGGCCTGGATGCGGTCGGCCTCTTTCCTCAGCCCATCCACGCGACGGCGGGCGGCGACCTCGCGCTGTTCCAGCAGCCCCACGACCGACGGCATCCACGACCTCCACCGGAGCGACGACACGACACGCCACCACTCCCACGGGAACGCCCGCCCCATGCCCGACCAGCGGAAACGCAGTCCTCAAGCCCGGAAAGACAACAGCTTCTCAGCAGTTCGTCGTATCCGTCCGCCGTCGCTGATGTGGCCTGTGGCGGGCTGCTCCTCAACTCCGCGTCGGTGGCGCCGAGGAGCCGCCTGAGGACCGTTGCATAGCGGTCCGAGATGGCTCGCTTGCCGTTCTCCCATTCGGACACGTAGACGCGCAAGCTCGCCGTGGATGCGACGTCGGTGACGTGCCTTCGGGCGTACTGCTCGATCTCCCGAATCAGTCGTTCCTGAGACCAGCCCCGCGCTGTTCGCGCAGTTCGAAGTCCTGTGCTCACAGGTCACCGCCCGGCGGTTGATTGGTTCACGGACCGTTCCAGCATGCCTCACATCGTCGCAGGTCAACAGGGGTTAACAGGGCTGCTGTTAAGGGCTGTTGGCTACCGGCAGTGCCCCCTAAGTCGGTCTTCTAGAGATGCACCGAGGCGGGCAACCGCCACCCGAATCAGCGATGCCGCTTGACTCTGGTGCGCACCAGTTGCAGTCTATTGGTGCGCACCAGATGAGCGGGCTTCTCCGGTTCGGACGGTGCTCTGAGGGGCCCTCTTTGGGCTGCTCGCCAGCAGAGGGCGGGGACGCTGCAATCCCGCTAAAGGCCAGGGGACAGGGCTTATGGCCCGACTGGCGAGGTGGCCCGGTGACCGCGAGCAACGGCCGGAGGGTGGGGACACATGTCCCCCTTGCAGTGCGACATCCCATTACGACCAGCGAGATGAGGAGTCCTGATGAGCGACTTATGTACGTGGGCGCTGCGCGTGCTGGACCGGCACGTGCGGTGAGGCCCTACGCGTCTCCCTGATCCGCCGCCGATGTGCACCGGGACAGCCGGTGATCAGCGGAGTCAGGCCACCTGCGCAGCGAGTGCTGCGGCCGGTTGCCTCCCTTGCCCGTCCGGTGTTTTTCGCCGTACGGGCGAGGAGCGGGGAGCTGGAATCCGCTGGCTCTATATGGATGCGCCGCCCGGAGTTGGAGCTCCGGGCGGCGCCTTACAGGCACCTGTGTGGAGGTCCCTGTGATCACCAGTCTGACAGAGGCGGAGCGAGCCGAGCTGGCCCGCAAGGCTGCCGAGGCGAACAAGCGCAGCGCGGACAACGCCCATGTGCAGGGCCTCCGGTGAGCGGCGAGCACGAGCGGGACGAGCGCCCGCCGCTTCCGGTGCGGCCCCCGCGGCCGCACCCGCACGCGGCCGGCAGTCGCTGAGCTGATCCGAAGTCGCTGATTCCCGATAACGGCGTGCGCCCCCGGAGCGGCTACTCCGGGGGCGCTTTCGGGCCGTACCTACTGCTAGGGAGACACGACCCATGAAGCACATCGTTGCACTTCAGGCGGTTGTTACCGCCACGAGCTTTGACCGCGAGCCGACGGCCGCGGAGCTGGATGCGATCGAGCGCGAGATGCCGCTCATCGCGGCGGAGCTTGAGCTGCTGGACGCACAGATCACCACCTTGGACCGGACGCCGTCGCCGCTGGACGTGCGCCGGATCCGGCGGGCCCGTCGGCGGGTGCTCACCGCCAGGCGCTCGCTCACCAACACGGCCACGGGTTCGCCGGAGGTGGCGTGATGACGGCGACGTTCAAAGCGCAGGTGTCGCTCTGCGCGGTCACGGGCCGGTGGCAGTTGTATGTGGTGCTGCTCGGGGTTCCGGTGTCGCAGTGGCCCGAGTTCGACCTGAATCCCGGCCCTGAGGTGCCGACCGTTCAGGCGCGTTCACGGGCGCTGGACGCGCTCGGCTACGTGTTCACGGACGGCGCCGAATGGCGGTGGGCCGAGACCTGCCCGCTGCCCGACTATCCGGACGCTCCGGTCCGTCTGTTCGCCACGGCAGAGGTCCGGGAGGCGTCGGAATGAACAGTGTTCAGATCCGTTCAGCCGAGCGCGCGCTGTCGATCGGGACGTGGATGATCGTGGCCGGGGCAATGCTCTACTCGATCCTCACGGTCACCCCGCTCGCCGCCCGGCACACCCCCGATGAGTGGGACTGGACCGCGCCGATTCTGCCGCTCGTGGTCGATGCCGCGGTCGTCATCGTGGTCCGCCTCGATGCGGTACTGGCCCGCCTGGGCGGGCACGGTGGCCGGTGGCCCATCGTGCTGCGGTGGATGACCGGCTGCATGACCCTCGCGCTCAACGTGGCCGACTCCGCGCTGCGAAGGGACCTGGTCGGCGTGGCTGTGCACGCGGTCGCGCCGCTGCTGCTGATCGTCACAGCGGAGAGCGGGCTCGCGTACCGGCGTGCTATCACCGCCGCCGTGACGGCGCTGGAGGCTCAGCAGCGTACGGAGCGGGAGGCGCGGGAGCGGGCGGCTGTCGAGCGACGTGAGGCAGCCGAGCGGCATGCCCGCGAGGAACGTGAGCACGCCGCGATGCTGGCGCGTGAACAGCGCGAGCACGAAGCAGCGCTGGCCCGTGAACAGACCGACCGCGAGGAGCGAGCCCGGCGTGAGGACGCCGAACGGGCCGAGGCCCGCGAGCGTGCCGAGTGGGAAGCCCGTGAACGCCGTGAACGCGAGCGTGAACAGCTTGAACGGGACCGTGAACGCCTTGAACGCGAGGCCGCACAGCATCGCGAGGCGGAGCAGCGGCAGCGCGAGGAAGCCGCCCGCCGTGAACGGGCCACGCTGCTCGCCTCCGGGCCGGTGAACGAGAAGCTGCCCGAGGACCGGGCGCGCGCCGTCGTGCATGCCGCGTTCGGCGAGGGACTGCCGGTGCGGGCTGCCGCCGACTTGTGCGGCTGGTCGGTCGGCTGGGTCTCCTCCCGCTATCAGGAACTGCGCGACGCGTCGGTGCCGGTTGAGGCGGGCGTCTGATGTCGCCCGCGTTCGGCAAGTGCTACGACCCGTCCGGCGCCCGCTACGGGATAGCGACGTTCCCGTGGCGGCTCGCCCCGGATGGCCATGCAACCCGCCGGCAGTTACGGGCCCGCGGGCTGCGGCCGGGTGGACAGCCGATCGCCGCGCAGCTCATGCGCGCCAACCGGCGCCGCGGCGGGGTGCAGATCGCCTACCTGTACCGGCTCGAACTGGCGGTGCCGGTGCGGCCGATGACATCGCGGAAGTGGGGCGCGCTCGCGCTGGCGATGCTCGCCCGCCGCACCTGCCCCCAGTGCCGCATGGACGCCGGATACGTCATCCCGACATCGCTCGGCATGTGCGTGACCTGCGCCTATCCCGAGGAACAGCGCGCTGCCCGAAAGCCCGCAGGGCCCGGCTCTTCTCCACCACAGATCCGGCCGGGCCCCTACTCCCGCAAAGGAGTGCACTCAGCATGACGGACACCACCATCACTTCGGTAGCGGCCGCAGAGGCCGCACCGGACACCGCACCGCCCCAGCCGCCCGAGAGCAAGCCCGCGGCTGCCGAGGTGGACCACACGCCCGGCGGGTGGCCGGTCGTCCCGCTCGCGGTGACCGGCACGAACACCACCGCTTCCCTGCTCGGTGCTGCCGCGCTGGTCGGCGGCCCCGCTGCTCTGGCGCTCGCCGCCACCGGGGCGGTCGTCCTCGGCACGGCGGCCGCCGCCCGCAACCGCCGCGACCAGCGGCGGAACAGGAGCGGCCGGGCGTCCGCCAAGGCAACCAACGGCATGAAGAGCGCGCGCAGTGCCCTGGCCGGCCGGGTGCCGACCCAGCACCGGCCCGCCTCGCTCGGCAAGGCGAGCACCGGCTCCCGCTCGGGCGGGAAGCCGGGCGGTGGCCCGGGCGGTCAGGCCAAGGCCCGCCGCGGCGGGGCTGGTTCAGCGGCAAAGGGCACGCCCTCGGCTGCTGGTCGCACCGCGGGGCTGCTGCCCAAGAGCGCCGGTCACAGGACGGGGAAAACTGCAGGCCGGGCGGGGCAGGTCAAGGCACTGCGGGAAGCCCAGCGACAGGCATCGCCGTCGCGGGCTGCGCAGCGTGCGCAGACGACCGGTTCCCGCCGGGCGGTCGCCGATGCCCGCAAAGCCGCCAAGTCGCAGGCGCGTTCCGGGTCGCTGGCCGGTAAGGGGCCGGTGGGGCGGGCGGTCGCGAAAGGGCTCGGCACAGCAGGCAAGGCCCGTAGCCGAGCGGTCGACAAGGCACGGGCGGCACGCGACCAGCGCGCGGCCGGGCAGGTCAAGGAGCAGCGCGCAGCGGTACGCAAGGCACCGCCCCGCAAGAAGGCACGGAAGGCGTTGTGGCGGTCCGCGGCCCGCATGCAGGGCCGTCGCCTGCTCGCCGCGCTACTGGCCGGGGCCCTCGGCATCGTCGGGATGGTCACCACGCCGCTCGGCAGGAAGCTCCGCATCGGCTTCCTGCAGCAGCCCGGCCGCCGCCTCTATGCCCGCCTGATGCGCACCGCGAACGAGGAGCGGCAGGCGCGGGATGAGGAGATCCGTGCCGCCCTGCAGGACGAGGAAGCCGCCGCCGACGCGGCGGCCGAACAGCACGACCAGGCCGCGATCGGCGATACGGCGGAGCGCCCGGCCGGGCCGACTCCGGCAGCACCCGATTCGACGAGTGAAGGAGTTCAGATGTCTGGGTTCAACTTCGAAGAGCACGCGGCAGAGATGGAATCCGCTGCACAGCAGTACGAGCCGGACAGTGCGATGGAGATCCTCGCCATGGTCGAAGGGCTCCCGGCCGCGCTGACCAGCGTGGCGAACACGATGCGGGTCCTCGCGGAGCGCTCCGACTCGGAGTTCCCGCTGGAGAAGGAAGTCGCGGACGGCTTCAACGACATCTTCGGCGCGGTCATGTCCGCCGTCGCCGTGGCGGAGGACATGGGCCAGCTGTTCCGCACCGCGCACGAGCAGGACATCGCCCGTCACGAGGACCCACGCAACGGTCCCGAGGCCGAGAAGGGATGGAACGTCTGATCATGACCACCAACACACAGGCCACAACAGGGCCGGTGTGGGACTGGGCTGCCGGTCACGGACCCGTGACCGGCGCTCTTTCTGCCACCACCGGATGCCTCGCCGTCGCCACCACCGGAGCCGCCACCGGCATGCCCCCCGGCTGGGCACTCGCCGTCGGCGCCGCCGGAGCCATCGGCCACACCACCAGCAGCCTGCGCGACCGGCTGTCCGCCCGCACTATCGCCATGCGCGCCGCCTCCTGGCTCATCGGCGCCGGGTGGACCACGTGGGCCATGACCACCGGCCCCCTCACCTGGACCGCCCTCGGCTCCCTCGCCACCATCGGCGTCGGCATGGGCGCGACCGCCCGCTCCACCCTCCTCTACGAAGAGGCGCGCGAGCTGGAGGCCATCGCCGCCAACGAATGGCAAGTGGCCCGCGAACTGTCCGCCGAGCGGCGGGCGATCGCCGCGGAATGGGTCGACCGAGTGCAGCGCGTGTGCGGCATCACCCTGCGGATCCTCGCCGTGGAGATGTGGCCCACCGGCACCGGCTTTACCATCGACGCCGAACTCCCGCCCGGCGGAACCACCTACGACAAGATCGCAAGCCAGTCCGCGCAGCTCTCCGCCGATGCGCGGCTGCCGCACGGCTGCACCGCGGTCGCCTCGCAGGGCATCGACCAGGGGCGCGTCCTCATCGACGTGACCACGGTCAACGTGCTGATGGAGGAGCGGACCTACCCGTCCGACTACGGCCCGCTGTCCATCTACACGGGCATCCCGTGGGGCTACCGCACCAACGCGGAAGAGATCTGCGTCTACCTGCGCGAGCAGTGCGCGCTGGTCGTCGGCCCCACGGGTTCGGGCAAGACGAACATGGTCCACGTCATCCTCGCCGGATTCGCCCGCACCACCGACGTCCTCACGTGGGTGATCGACCTGAACGCCGGATCGGCCGGCCTGCCCTGGGTACGACCCGCGCTCGACGCCGATGGCGGGTTCGTGGACGGCCTCACGCCGGGTGTGGACTGGCTCGCCTCCACACACAAGGAAGCGATGCTGATGCTGGAGACTGCGCTCGCGGTCGGCCATCACCGCAAGGTCGCCTACCAGGACCTCATGGCCCAGCGAAACACCGACCAGCTCCCCATCAGCAACAAGATCCCGCAGATCATGCTCGTTATCGACGAGGGCGCCGAGATCCTGACCAGCACCGACCGGAACACGAAGGAACTCGCAAAGAAGATCCTCGAAGTGATCCGCATGCTGCGCGCCATGGGCATCCGCACCGTCCTCACCGCGCTCGGAGCCACCGGATCCGTGCTGGGCAACCTGATGATCCGCCGCGAGGCCAAAGCCCGCGTCTGCCTCACTGGCGGAGAAGTCGAAGGCATGGACCTCGGCAAGGTGTTCCCCGGCACCCGCGGCCTCAAGGTCGACCAAGCCCCCTACAAGGGCGCCGGATTCATGGGCACCCCCGAATCCCCTGCGGCACTGTTCAAGAACTGGCGCATCCTGCCCAACCAGATCCGAGACATCGTCGCCGCCACATCCGACATGCACCCCCGGCTCGATGAGGTCTCCCGGCAAGCCGCGGGGGATGCCTACGCGAACCGGTGGAACCCGGAACGCACCGCATGGATGCGGGACTCCCTCCACACCCCTGCGGACAAGTCTGCACGGCAGGCGGGCAATGCGGTTGGGCTGAACCTGTCCGCACTCCGCCAGGAGGCACCGTCCGCCCCTGAGTCCGATGTGGACGCGCTGGCACGCAAGTTCCGCGAGCAGATCGATGCACAGTTCGCCACCGCACCCGACCCAGACGGGGACGATGCCGAGCAGCCACCCACGGCGGCCGGGCTGAACCTGCCTGCGCTCAGGAACGAGGACAACGCCGCCAAGGAGGCCGCGTTCGCGCTGCTGCTCGCGGCCGGGCCCGAGGGCACCGGCGCGTCCGCGATCGCCCGCGCGCTCGCGGACGCGCACGGCACCACCCGGCAGACCGTCGTCGGCTGGCTCAAGACCTGGACCGACGACGGCACCGCCGTACGGATCGGCACCGGCACCAAAGCCCGCTACGTCCACCGCCAACACGCACCCGACACCCCACCCGAGAGCTGACTCTGTCGCTTGTCACCTCGCTGTCGGCGTACATCTGACCCTGGCTCTGGCAAGATTTTCGTAGGCAGAGATCATCTCGGAGACACGGTCAGGCCGG
The DNA here is from genome assembly GCF_042888505.1 of Streptomyces sp. NPDC002870. Lineage (NCBI taxonomy): Bacteria > Bacillati > Actinomycetota > Actinomycetes > Kitasatosporales > Streptomycetaceae > Streptomyces > Streptomyces sp. NPDC002870. Next base: position 87,613 of record NZ_JBIAPW010000001.1, on the reverse strand, counting down.
TCCGTATCGGGGCAGTCTTTGACTGTGCCCTGTTGAACTGGCAAGTCTGTTACCGCAGTTGTCCGGTGTGCTGGTGGAATCGGCCGATGTCTCCGATGCCGGTGTGGCAGTCTGCGCCCGCACGAGATCCGACGATCCGGCGGAATGTACGGGATGCGGCCATCTCAGCGGGTGGTGTCACAGCCGTTATGTGCGCCGACTTGCCGATGTCACGCTCGCAGGCCGGCCCCTGCGTATCGAGTTGTCCGTACGCCGCTTGTACTGCGAAAACCCGATGTGCCCGAAGGTGACGTTCGCCGAGCAAGTGCCGGGGCTGGCTGCGCGCTACCAGCGGCGCACACCCCGTCTGCAGAGCCTGGTGCAGGATATCGGCGTGGTGCTGGCCGGCTGGGGCGGTTCCCGGATGCTGCGGATCTTGAACATCAGGCTCTCGCGGTGCAGCGTTTTGGCCCAGCTGATGCGCGTGCCGCTTCCGGACCTGGTCACACCCCGGGTGCTGGGGGTGGACGACTTCGCGCTCTACGGCGACACCTACGGAACTCTCCTGGTCGACGCCACCACCCGGCTCCCGCTCACCCTCTGGGAAGGACGCGACGCGGAACGACTCGGCCGGTGGCTCAATGAGCACCCTGGCGTCGAGGTCGCCTGCCGCGACGGGGCCCTGGCCTACCGACAGGGCATCACCGCCGGCGCCCCGGACGCCGTGCAGGTCAGCGACCGCTTTCACCTTTGGCAGGGCCTCTCCCGCAGAGTTCAGGACATCGCCTCCGCCCACCGAGCATGCCTGCCCGCAGCGCTCCCACCGAACGGCGAGACCGGTCCCGCACCGGCCCGGGAGCCCATCGAGAACACCGCCGCGGACACGCGAGCCGAGCGACACGCCCGAAGGCTCTTCGAGGCCGTGCAGGCCCTGACCCAACCGGGTCGCAGCCACAGCTCCGCGGCCCGGGAGCTCGGCCTGAACCGCCGCACCGTCAGCAAGTACGCCCGGGCCCACACCTGGCAGAACGTGGTGCGCCGCTTGCCCCGCAAGCCCTCCACTCTGGATCCCTACCTCAGCTACCTGCAACAACGCTGGGACGAAGGGCTTGGTGACGGTGGTGGGTATCGCGTGCTTCATGGAGTTGGCCGGCTACGGAGTTGCCGAGTCCTAGCGATACGGACGCCCCCGTCCTCCAATTCCGGGAGGCGGGGGCGCTGCGGTGTGCGAGGTCTGGCAGTGTCAGGTCTGGCACTGCGAGGTGGCCGCGCTGGACCAGTTCGACCAGGCTCCCCCCGCCGGCCTCACGTGGACGCGGATCGTGACTTTGACCGTGTCACAGACGCGGGTCTTGGTGGCGATGGCGATCGGGCCGACCGTGGAACGCCGCTGCACGATGGTCCGGCCGCTGCCCATTTTCACCCAGTCGCCGCTGCCCGCCTGGGAGTACGCCTCGTACTCGACCCATGAGGCGTGGGAGCGGGAGTTGGTGATCTGGGCGTGGGCGGTGATGTCGCGCCAGTAGATCCGCCCGTCGTTCCATCGTTCGGCGGAGATACAGCCCCGGGCGCCGATGTTCTGCGTCGAGACGCCGCCTCCGCAGGCAACAGCAGCGGCGTGGGCGTCCGCCGGCAATACCAACGCGGTCAGCAGGGCTGCTCCTGCTGTGGCGACAAGGCGTTTCAGTTTCATGGGTCCCTCTCGGTCGGGGTGTGACGAAGACCAGACTGCCCTCACCGTCGTGCGGAGGCGACCGCCTCAGATCGGGCAGTGAACGTTGCTGCCGTTGTCCGGTAACAGGACTCAATCACGCGTGGACCTCGCGTCGGAAAGCATTCGAGCCAGTTCAAATCCAGCGCGACGACTGCTACCGTCGGGGCGGTGCTCACTCTGCGGGTAGATGCCGACACAGTGTCCAGGATGCGGTTGGCCCCTTCCCCTGCGTCGGAGTCGATAGCGTGGCTGAAACTCACCGCCGCGTCGGGGCGGCACCCGGTGTTCGGCGATCCCGGACCGCTCGCCCGCGCGTCACTTGCCCATCCGGACGTTGCGCTGCTCGCGGACCTGTTGCCGCAAAACGGCGACACCTACAGACCTGATCTGCTCACCCCTCAGCCAGGGACGGACGCGCAGCGTCGTGACCTGATCGATGAGCAGATCGCGCAGATCGAGGCCGCAGCGCAGGACGACCTCGAGACCCAGGTCTTCACCTACACCCGGACCCACTGGAACAGGCCGCTGCCAGCCGCGACCCGCCGGATCGCGGAGTCGGGGCGGATGCAGCGACATCTCGCCAACGGTCTCGCCCGGTTCTGGCGGGATGCCCTCTCCGAGGGCTGGCCCGAACTGCTCTCGGTCATCGACCAGGACATCGCCCACCGCGCCACGGCCATCGCCACCCATGGCGTCGGCCGGGCGCTCGGAGCACTTCACCCCGACATGGCTTGGGCAGGCGACGCGGTCACCCTCGCCAAGCCGTGGGACGGCGAAATCGATGTCACCGGCCGGGACTTGGTCCTCGCCCCCGGCGTGCTCAACTGGCCCGACGACTACGTCATCATCCAGGTCGACACCCCCGGGCAGGCCGTCCTCTACTACCCCGCCCAGCGGATCGGAGCCGGCCGGGATCGCAGGTCCGGAAGGATCGCGCCAGTGGTCGGCAACGCCCGAGCGGCCTTGCTGGCGGACCTCGAAACCGCCCGGTCCACCGCGGAACTCGCCGCCCGGATCGGATACACCCCGAGCACCGTCTCCTACCACCTCAGCGCACTGCACCGCGCACGCCTCGTCACCAAGGTCAGAGACGGGCGCTATGTGCTGTACCAGCGGACCGCACATGCGGCAGGTCTGCTGGAAGAAGCCCGCGGCTAGGCAGGGTCCCGGTAGTTCTCGCGGAAAAGCAACGCTAAGGGGCTACGTGCCAGCTCGGAGACTGGATCACAGCAGCGGACCCCGGCGATGAGGTAATCACCGGGGTCCTGTGTTGTCTCGGCTCAGTCGCGGGGGCTGCGGTCCGGGTGCAGGGCCCGGCCCAGCGACGAGTCGAGTGCGTCGGGATCGACCGCGCCGAACACCGCGCCGTCGTCCGGGGCCGGCGCGCGGTCGGCGGCCCGCGCATCGCGCCACAGGCAGTCGACCAGTGGGCCAGGCGCTCGCCCTTGTGGGCGATCGTCTCGAAGTCTTCCTTCTCCAGGGCCTGGGCGAGTTGGGGAAGTTGTTGAAGTGACATTGAGTGGGTGGTTAGTTGGTGTGGGGGGTGGGGTGTGGGCTGGGGTGTTGGGGGTTGGGTGAGAAGGGGTGTGGGGGTGGGGTTGGGGGGTCTGGTCTGGGGTTGTGTCAGTTTTTGTGGGTGGTGTGGGGGGTGTTGTACGGAGCGTCTGGGTCTAATGGCCCGGGCGTTTTTTGCTGCTGAGAGGCGTTTTGCCTGTTCAGGTAGTTGTGGAAAGGAGGTGGGGGTGGGTTAGCGGGTGGGGCGTCGTTGTTGTTCGGTGTGGTGGCCGAGGGTGATGGCCGCGAGCGTGTTTTTGGTGATTTTCTCGGTGCCCTCGTGGATGGCGGTGATCGCGGCTTGGCGGATGAGTCTGGTGAGGGCGCCGATGCGGCCTGCGGTGCGCTGGTGGAGGTAGGGGGTGAGGCGGGGGAGGGTGCCGGGCCGGTGGGCCTGGAGGTCGAGGGCGTTTTCCAGGCCGGTGACCAGGTCGCGGAAGGGATAGTTCTGGCCGTGGCGGGCGGGCAGGGGCCCGGCGTGGATGAGGGTGGCTCTCGCGGCGAGTTGGGCGCCTCTCACGCCGGTGAACAGGGGTGTGGTGGTGACGTCGATGCCGGCGTAGACGAAGGTGTCGGCGTACACAGCTACGTGGCTCTGGCAAGATTTTCGTAGCCGGAGATCATCTCGGGGTCAGGGTCGGCCGGTCGGCATCGCGGCGGCGTAGGTGGGCGATCAGTACGACGCGGTGGCGGAGGAGCGGGATACCGGCGCGTCCGGCCATGAGGCGTTTCTGGAGTTTGACGTCGGTGATGCGGCCTTCGTTGACGCCGGAGTTGTAGTGGGTGGTGATCCCGAGTTCGACTGCGTGCTGGTCCTCGCGCAGGGCTTTCGCCATGCCGACGAGGGGCGGCAGCTCGCTGGTGGTGAGCTGGTCGAGCCACTGGGGCAGTGGGGCGGCGTCGCGGGTATCGAGCATGGCGGCGAACTGACGGACCAAGTGGTGGGTTTGCTTGAGTTGGGGGCAGTGGTCGAGGAGCCGGTGCAGCCGCTGGGTGGTGTGTGGGGTGTGCCGGTCGGGGGTGGTGATGATCCAGCGGGTGGCCTCGCGCGGGGAGGGCGGCCGTTCGCGCGGCGTGTCCAGGGGCAGGCCGCGGCGCAGGGGTGCGACGGCCATCTTGACCCGTTGGTAGTGCCCGAGGTAGCCCTTGGTCTGAAGTTCCTGGTGGAGGATCTTGGCGCTGTGCTGGCCCTCGTCCCAGCGTTGTTGCAGGTAGTCGAGGTAGGGGTCCAGGCCGGAGGGCTTGCGGGGAGTGCGTCGCATGACGTCCTGCCAGGTGCGGGCGCGGGCGTATTTGCGTACGGTGCGGCGGTCCAGGCCGAGTTCGCGGGACATGCTGCTGTAGGAGCGGCCTGTGTCGGTGAGGGTGTGCACGGCCTCGAACAGCCGCCGGGCGTGCCGGCCCGCGCGAGTCTCTGCCGGGTCCGGTGCTGTTGGCACCTTGGCGGGTGGTGGTTCGGGTTCTGGGAGGGCTGCGGGCAGGCAGCTGTGGTGGGCGGCAGCGATCTTCTGGACTTGCCGGGAGAGTCCCTGCCAGAGGTGGAAGCGGTCGCTGACCTGCAGGGCGTCGGGGGCGCCGGAGGTGATGCCCTGCCGGTAGACGAGGGAGCCGTCGCGGCAGGCGACCGCGACGCCGGGATGATGGCGCAGCCACCGGGCCAGTTGTTCGGCGTCCCGTCCCTCCCACAGGGTGAGCGGGAGGCGGGTGGTGGCGTCGACCAGAAGCGTGCCGTAAGTGTCGCCGTAGAGCGCGAAGTCGTCCACCCCCAGCACCCGGGGTGTGATCAGCGGTGGCAGCGGCACCCGCATCAGCTGGGAGAGCACCGTGCACCGCGAGAGCGCGACGTCGATGACGCGCAGCATCCGTGCACCGCCGCGGCCCGCCAGCAGGACACCGACCGCCTCGACGACCTGCAGCAGCGGCGTGCGCCGCTGATAGCGCACGGTCAGACCCTCCACCTGCTCGGCGAACGTCCGCTTCGGACAGGCCGGGTTCTCGCAGTACAGACGGCGCACGCTCAGATCAATCCGGACCGGACGGCCACCCACAGCAGCATCCGCGAGATGCCGCTCGTAGCGGCTGTGAACCCACGCACTCGCCATCCCGCACCCCGTACAGGCTGCGGGAGCACGACCTCTCGTTCGGGCACGGACCACCACTACCGGCCCGGAGACATCGACCGAAATCACCAGCACCTTCGTCAAGTGCGGTAACAGACAAGACAGTTCAACAGGGCACAGTCAGATCCTGCCCGCGATGCGGACCGGCCGACCCTCACCCCCAGATGATCTACGCCTACGAAAATCTTGCCAGAGCCCTGACCCTGCGCAGCGTGGTACGCAGCAACGTGTCTGAGTAGCCCACCTACTCACTTGCTTGGCCAGCACCAGCGCTCGTGCGGTCCCGGTGACGCTCCTGCCACAGGAGAACTTGACCACTGACCCCGACTCCCGCCCCGATCACCGCCGCGATAAGCGCGACCATGGCACTCGGGTCGGTCCATGAGAATCCCGCCGCCGACTGCACCGTGATCGCCTGCGGTGGTGCAGGCACGACCCTGCCGTCAGGCAGGGTCATGAGCGGGGTTGCTGCGCAGCCTGGGGTGGGCGCCGCCCGGGACCCTTCCGGTGTGTCCGTCTCGTTCCCGTAGAGAACGAGCACGGCAATGGCTATGCCAAGCGAGACGATCAGTCCCACGGCGCTGAGCAGCCAGCCCCTGCGTCGAATCCGATCTCCTTCACGAGTTCCAGGGTTGCCTCGAATCTTGCTCATACCTCCATCGTGCGCGTGTCCTGGCATACCTCGCATGCCGGGCCGCCCTGCGGGCCACGGCGGGGGAGAGACGAGCGTCGGTGAGGGTACCGACGTCTCTCGTCTGGTGATCACGTAGCGACGTATCGAGCTGGCACTGGCATGCGTCGCCGACACCCGCCCGAGAAAGGCCACAGGAGGCCCTCGGGGGGCCGGAAACGGCTTGTGACCTGGAAGGCGACAAGCGACAAGACAAGACAAGCGACAAGGCGCACGACAAGTCAGACGACAAGCGACACGACAAGCCGGGCACCGGGCAGCACCCCGCATCACGGGTGCTGCCCGCCGTCGTTGAAGGGACCCCGTTGTGCACGATCAGACCGCGTACGAGATCACCAGCCTGAGCACCCTGCCCACCGGGATACACGGCGCGATGCTGCCGCACGAGATCCCGCCCGGCGTCCAACTCGTCACCCTGCCCGGCGGCATCCGCACCCTCCGCTACACCCAGCCGCCCGCCCCGGCCGCGTCGCAGCCGGTGCCCGTCATGGCCCCGATTCCGACGTGGGCCAAGACGACCGCGCTCCTGACGCCGACGATCGGCGGCGGCATCGCGGCCGCCGGTATCGGCCTCTCCTACGCAGCACCGGGACTGATCGCCATGAGCCAAGCCCTGTGGGCCGCCGTCGCCCTCATCGCCGCCGGAGCCATCGCCCTCCCCTTGCTGCTCGGCATCGGCCGCAGCCGAGGCGGCCGGACGGCACCCACACAGATCACGCAGAACATCACCGCCACCGGCCTCTTCGGCCGCGCCAACGGCACCATCAACCACCGCTGAGGAGAAGGCACGTGAACGACCGACTGCCCCACCAGATCAGCGATGCGGCCGCCCGGCTGGCAGAGATGCAAACCCTCCGCGGCCCGGCCCCCGGCTGCACCGTACGGATCCGCTTCCGCGCCGTCGCGCCGGACGAAGTCGCCCAACTCACCGCCGTGGCGGCCGATCACGCCCGGCACGGTGCCAAGCGCTAGCAATGCCGAAGGCGGCCCCCTCACGCCAATGACCGGGGCCGCCCTCGCCTGCCAGCACTCTCTACAGAACTGGAGACATCCAGCATGACCCATACCCCCCGCCCCGCGCTGCTGCCGGCAGCGCTGGATGCCGCCCGACGAGGGTGGCCCGTCCACCCGCTGCGAGTGAACGGCAAGCGCCCCGCCCTGCACGGCGAAAACGCGTGCACCGGCCGCGGCGATTGCGCGGCCGGGCATGTGAAGTGGGAGCAGCGCGCCACCACCGACCCCGCTCGGATCGAACACTGCTGGGCCACCGGCGCGTTCAATGTCGGCATCGCCACCGGCCCGGCCGGGCTGGTCGTCATCGACCTCGACATGCCCAAAGACAAGAGCAGTGCGGACACGCCTAGCGGCATGACGACCTTTGCAGCGCTCTGCGAGCGCGCCGGGCAGCCCGTCCCCACCACCCGCACGATCCGGACCGCGGGCGGCGGGCAGCACCTGTACTTCCTCGCCCCGGTCGGCATCCGGCTGCACAACACGCAGAACGCGTTGGGGCCGAACATCGACACCCGCGCGTGGGGCGGATACGTCGTCGCCCCCGGCAGCAACACCCCGGACGGCACCTACGAAGTCACCACCGACGCGCCCGTGGCACCGCTGCCCGCATGGCTGCTCGATGCCCTCACCCCTGCACCGGCCGCGCAGCCGGTACGGCTCACGGTGCCGCGCTGCGGCAACCGGCTCGCGGACGCCGTATTCGAGCGCGAGACCGCTGCCGTGGCCGCCGCCCAGGAAGGCGGGCGCAACACCCAACTCCTGACCAGCGCACGCGCCGTGGGCCGCTTCGTCGCATGGGGCGACCTTCCCCGGCACGAAGTTGAGGAGGCTTTTCAGGGGGCTGGCGAGACGGCCGGCCTCAAGCCGCACGAGTGCCGCGTGACCATCCGCAGCGCCCTGAACTGGTCCATCCGCACCGCCCGACCGCGGGAGACGGCATGACCACCCCGACCAACGCCCCCCTGAAAAGCCTCACCAGTCACCCCACCGTCCCGGCGGCCGCCGAACCGCACGCCACTCCATCCGAGGGTGGGGCGCCGAAGGGCGTCGCCGAAGGCGTCCTTTCTGCTGTTCGCGCTGACCAGCACGTCGGAGACAGCCCGTACCCGGTCGCGTGGCTGCACATCACCGCACCCGGACGAGGCGCGATCCCCACCGCCACCTCGAAGTGCGCGTGCGGCCGCGACCGCAGCGCGATCGGCCACCGCAAGGTGCACGACCTCATCGCCTACCGCGATCTCTGCCCACTCCACACTTCCCAGGAAGGGAGGACCGCCGCATGACCAGCACCACCCCGCCCGCGCCGTCCATCGACGGAGCGGCCCTGCTCGATGAGATCGAAGCCTTCCACCGGCGCTTCAACATCTTCCCGCGCGAGGCCGCCTACGTGGCGGTCGTCCTGTGGGACGCACACGCCCACCTGCTCGACTCCTTCGACTCCACCCCGCGCATCGCCTTCCTGTCCCCCGAACCGGGCAGCGGGAAGTCCCGCGCACTGGAGATCGTCGAAACGCTCGTGCCTAACCGCATGGTCGCCGCGCAGGCATCCGTATCGGCCATGTTCCGCTCGGTGTCCACCGTGGAGAAGCGGCCCACGATCCTCTACGACGAGATCGACACCGTGTTCGGCCCCAAAGCCGGAGAGAACGAGCCGCTGCGGGGCTTCCTGAACGCCGGGCACCGCAAGGGCGTTGGCATGTGGCGCTGCGTCGGCGACGGAGCGAACCAGACGGTGCAGGAGTTCCCCACCTATTGCGCGGTCGCCATGGCCGGTCTCGGCTCGCTGCCGGACACGATCCTGTCCCGCTCGGTCATCATCCGCATGCGTAAGCGGGCGCCCAACGAGAAGGTCGAGCCGTACCGCCAGCGCCTCCACGAGCTGCAGGGCAACGCTTTGCGCGACAAGCTCGCCGCCTGGGCCGACAGCGTCCGCGACAAGGTCGCCGGAGCGTGGCCGGCCATGCCCGACGGAGTGACCGACCGGCCCGCCGATGTGTGGGAGCCGCTGCTGTCCGTCGCGGACGCGGCTGGGGGCGACTGGCCCGCCCGTGCCCGCGCCGCCTGCCTGGAACTGGTCGCCGCCGCGCAGGACAACGACGAAGCATCCCTCGGGGTCCGGCTGCTGACCGACCTGCGCGACGTGGTGTTCTGCGGAGCGGACCGCATGCCCACCGCCGTCATCCTCGAATGCCTCCTGGCGATGGACGACGCACCGTGGGGTGACCTGGACGACAAGCCACTCAACTCGCGCACCCTGTCCAAACTGCTCGGACAGTACGTCACCCCCGGCAACAAGCCCATCAAGCCGCGAGGGATCCGCACTTCCTCGGGCACCCCGAAGGGCTACTACGCGGAAGACCTCACGGACGCCTGGACCCGCTACTGCCCCCCGCCCCCTCCCAGGTCCGCAACATCCGCAACGTCCGCCACACCGCAGGTCAGCAGGGGTGAATCTGTGGCGGATAGCGCCACAGACATCCGCCACACGCCGCAGGAAGCCGCCACACCGCTCTTCTCCGTCGCGGGCTGAATCACCCGGCGACAGGTGCCGCCGCACACCGCGTGTGGCGGCACCTATCCGCAACAGAGCAGCTATCCGCCACAAATCTAGGCCGCTGACCAGCAATGTTGCGGCGTGGCGGATGTTGCGGATCCCCCAGAAGGCACAGACGACCGCGCTACCGCCTTGGAGGTCGCAGTGAGTTCCGGCCTGCCCACCACCCATAAAGCGCTCAAAGTCCCGGAGGTCATGGAGGCTCTGGGCCTCAGCCGCTTCAAGGTCTACGACCTCATCCGCTCGCGCCAACTCAAGAGCATCAAGATCGGCCGGTGCCGCCGGGTGCCCGCCGACTCGCTCCGCACCTTTATCGATGACCAGTTGAAGGAAGCTGCCTGATGGCACGCAAGAAAAATCCGAACGGCGCTGGCAGCATCTGGCAGCGCAAGGACGGGCGATACGAGGCACGGGTGTACGTCCCTCAGCCTGACGGGACCCGCAAGCGTAAGACGGTCTATGGGGCTACCTGGGAGGAGTGTGACGCCAAGCGACAAGAGCTGGTGCTGCGGGACCGCCAAGGTGTGCCTACACCTACGCGCTCCGCCAAGCTCTCCGAGTGGCTGCCGTACTGGCTGGAGGAGTTCGTCAGGAACGACCGTAAGAAGACGACGTACGCCAAGTATGAGACGCACGTCCGGCGTTACCTCATCCCGCACATCGGCTCCAAGCGTCTGGAGACCCTGGGGGCAGCGGACGTGCGCCGCATGCTCACGGCCATAGCTGCGCAGGCGTCGGCGGCGACGGCCAAGGAGTCACACCGGGTCCTGCGCAGCGCGTTGACGGCCGCCTGCCGAGAGGAATTGATCAGTAGGAACGTGGTCAAGCTGGTCCCCGCGCCGCGGGTGCAGCCGCGGGAGCTCAAGCCGTGGGACCTGGAGCAGACGACGACCTTCCTGGAGGCCGCGAGGAAGGATCCGCTGTACACGGCGTTCGTTCTCGCCGTGGCTCTTGGGCTGCGCCGAGGGGAGATCCTTGGCTTGCGCTGGTCGGACATCGACCTGGACCGCCGCACGCTCACCGTGCGGAACCAGCTCCAGCGCGTGCAGAAGGAGCTGTACGCGGACACGACGAAGAACCGCCGGACCCGCGTCATCCCGATCCCGCTGATGTGTGTGGGCCCGCTGCGCTGGCAACGTCTGCGGCAGTCCGCGCAACGCCTCGCGGCCGGGCAGAGCTGGCACGACAGTGACTACGTGTTCACGACTCGCACGGGACGCCCAGTGGAGCCGAGGAACCTCAGCCGGTCCTTCGAGCGCATCGCAGATGACACGGGGCTCCCCCGCATCCGGCTGCACGACGCCCGGCACGGATGCGCCACGCTGCTGTTCGCCGCCGGGGTGCCGGCGCGGGTAGTGATGGAGATCCTTGGGCACTCACAGATCGCCGTCACCATGAACATCTACACGCATGTGTCCGACGCCAATCGTCGTGAAGCGATGGGACATATGGATCGCCTCTTGCGTCGGCCTCGACAGGTGACCTGACACCAGGCAGGGGCCAGCCTGCATATCAGGCTGGCCCCTGCCATTGCGTCAGTAACCCAAATAGCCCACCCCAACTCGAAGTCCAATCATATGGGTCGTAACGTTACTGAAGGCGGTATCGCATATCGATTTGACCCTTGGGAGTGATGGATGGGCGCAAAATCCATTAGGGACACAATCCGGACCTTGGCAGAGAAGAGCCTTTTCGCGGCCGCTCCACTAATTTTCGATTTGGCAAGTCCGCAAATTAGGGAACAGTTCCATAAAGCGCTCATCTTGACCGCTGTGGAGCTCGACGCCAAATCTCAAAATGGATCGATTAAATATCCTGGAGAGACGGCCGGCTTGACCCCGCCCGGCGAATTCGACGCCAAATTGCCTAAAGGGATGGGGGACATTCCTGGCGTTATGGCTGTCTGGCTGTGCGTGACGGCTTCTGGCTCGGCTGTCCCTGCAGAACTCGATCGAATTCTACCCCAACTTGACGCCAACCAGGACGTCAGAAGCCTCCTCTTCGCCTATACCGCAGAGTTGGGCGAGGCGGAGAAGAAGCAACTGGAGGAAATGGCCGCCCGGTCTCCTCGCGAGGTCCACCTGTGGAGCCCCGACGACATCCGAAACCTTTTCGATGGTCAGTGGGATGCGCTTGAGTCGGAGTTTCCGCACCTCGCTCAGATGTCCATCAGGGCTGGCCTAAAAACACCGAACATCGACTGGAAGAGCCTCACAGATGAACGATTGAAACAACTTGGGGACATTTACCGAAGGGAAGGAATTGTTCTCGTCCTCGGGGCGGGAGTGTCTTCCGGCATGGACATTCCGAACTGGGAGCAGCTGCTCAGCAACTTGCATGTCGCGCTCATCACCCAGCAGCTTGGCAAGATTGTCGACGAGAAAAAGATATTTCCTTCGATCGGCAATGAACAGATTCACCCTCTTGCCGAGGCGGCACGCAAAATTGGCGAGGGGGAATCCCCCCTCCTGTCGGCTCGGTACCTTAGGACGGGCTTTGGCGATCCTCGCACTTTTCAAAGCGTTCTCTCAAAGGCGCTATATGAGCATGCTACTAATGGGAGGAAAGCATCGCCTCTGCTCAAGGAGTTGGCAAAGCTTTGCATGCCGTGGCGCACCGGACCCAAAGTTCGTTCAGTAATCACATACAACTTCGATGATCTATTTGAATCAGTTCTGGAAGCGGAAGGTATCTACTATCGGAGCATCTACTTGGGTGGGCAGCAGGCACAGGACGATGAACTCGCCGTCTATCACCCTCACGGATTTCTACCAAAGGATGCACACAGATATCAACGACTGGAAGAATCCACGTTGACCTTCTCAGAGGAGGCATACCACAGAGTGTTTAGGGATCCCTACCACTGGGCGAATACGACGCAGTTGCAATCGTTCCAGCAGAGCAGTTGCCTTCTGGTGGGGCTGTCACTAACCGATCCGAATCTGAGGCGCTTGCTCGAGTTCGGCAGGACCGGCCATGGTGCCCCGCGCCACTTTGCGTTCATGAAGAGGACATCGCTGGAAGAATTGATCGCACACTCACCACAAGACGCTAGAGGAAAACCCAAAGTGTCCTCCGTGTCAGCAAAGGCATTTCTAGATCTCCACCATAAGCTACAAGAGGACGTGCTGGCGGAGCTGGGTCTCGCGGTGATTTGGTTCGCATCGCATGACGAAATGCCGAGAGCGGTGGAGAAGATTCGAGGGAGGTGAATGTCCGAAGAGGACGGATACTCACATGTGCGAGTCGAAATGGCCCGTGTTCGCGCGCTCCGGGCAATCCTGGGTCGACGTCTGCGGGGGCGGCGGAGCGGCTTATCCACCGGCCTGACTGGCCAGGCGTAACGCATGATCAGAGGGTCGCGGAACCGACCGCTCAGGGGGGCTCTCATCAGCCCTTCGCCGTTCGGTGTGTGGCTGACGGCCAGCCAGACGGGGGGATAACAGGAGCACGGCCTGAATCGCCAGACCCTGCACCCCTGCCGCGGCCGGGGTGCTCTTGTGATGTGGGGCGACTTCCCCAGCAGACAGTGAGACGTTAGGTCACGCTGACCAACCGCCGTCAATCCTTGCCGTCACCGCTCCCGCAGCGGCTCGCTGCGGGAGCGTTTTGGCTGGTGGGCGCGGACGGTTTCGAACCGCCGACATCTGCTTTGTAAGAGCAGCGCTCTACCCCTGAGCTACGCACCCGTGGATGAGGGAACAGCGTACATGGCGCAGGGGGCCGCCCTGCAAACCCGTTCTCCCCCGCCGCCTGGGTACGGGGGCTACCCCCACCCCGAGACGGTGGTCGCCCGGATCGTTCTCCCACCTGCGAACTCCTACCTTGAGGGCACATCGGCAGAACCACTCTGCCGAACTACCTGGGGGAACGATCACCGTGGCCTCAATCCGCGACAACCACGCCACCCGCACCCGCACTCGCGCGCTCGTCGTCGCCGCCGGGGTCGTCCTTGCCGCGGGCGCCCTTGCCGGGTGCGGTAGTGCCGACGCCGGAGAAGCGCCCGTCGAGAGCAAGTCGTTCCCTCTCGCCGGGAAGGCCCTCACCATCGACTCCGACGACTCCGCCATCGAGCTCGTCGCCGCCGACGTCAAAGACGTGCAGGTGACCCGGCAGGTCGACGGGTGGGTGTTCATGGGGAACGGGCCCGAGCCGTCCTGGAAGATGAAGGACGGGAAGCTGACCCTCCGGGTGAGGTGTGATGCCGTGGCCAGCGACTGCGAGGCGCGGCACACCGTCAAGGTGCCGCGCGGGGTTGCCGTGACCGTGGAGGACGACAACGGGAGCGTCACCGCCAGTGGGTTCGACACGGCGCTGAAGATCCGGTCCGACAATGGCGCGGTGACCGTCCGGGACTCCAGCGGGCCGCTCCGGGTCGACAGCGACAACGGGGCCGTCGTCACCGAGCGCGTCAGCGCCAAGACCGTGAGCGTCCGGGCGGACAACGGATCCGTGCGGCTCGGGCTCGTCGCGGTGCCCGATCGCGTGGAGACCGTGAGTGACAACGGCGGGATCACCATCGAGCTGCCGGGTGCGGGGGCTCCGTACGCCGTGACGGCCAAGAGCGACAACGGCGGTGTGGACATCGACGTGCCGACCGACGACAGCAGCTCTCACGTCGTCAAGGCCCGCAGCGACAACGGCAAAGTCACTGTGCGAAGCGCGAACTAACAGACCCGTGTGTTCGTCATTACCTGGTGGGAGAATGAACCGGGCAGGGCGACACGGCACGGGAGAGGGATGTGACGGCGACACACGCGCGGCCTCATGCAAGAGGGCAGGCGAGTGCCGTCCGGGATGTCCTCGCGTTGATGCTGCTGCCTGTGCCTTTGATCGTCGCTGCGCTGCCGGGCGCGTTCGCCGGCGGGGGGACGCGGCGCTGGTTCGGCGGGCGCGGGGAGAGTCAGCGGGCCGATGCGCAGGCCGCGAAGGACGCCGCCGCCGCTGCCTTCTACGAGCTGGACACCGCCCAGCGCGATCTGCGGATCTCGATCGAGACGATCTCGGCGGTGGACAGTTCGCCGGGGGCGCGCCGGGCCGTGGACGACTTCGCCGCGCTGGGGCAGCGGATCGACGAGGTGAGCCATCGGTACATCACCGCCGTCGACGCGCACGACCTCGACCGGGACGACCTCGAAGCCTCCGTAGCAGCGCACGCGCGCGGTGAACTCACCAGCGCCAAGGACGAGCTCGTACGGGTCAAGGGGGACCTCGACCGGTTTACGCAGGGGCTCGGGCCGCTGCTCGACAAGGCGGAGACGCAGCTCGCCCGGCTCGCTCCCGCCGTGGAGCGGGCGAGGGGGGCGCTCCTTTCCGCGAGCAATGCTCTCGATTCGGCGCGGGGCTCGGGTTTGCGAGCGGACGATCTCGCGGCTCGCCTCGCCGCGCTCGCTCCCGAGCTGACCATGCTCAACCAGGGCGCCGGGCGGCACGGCGTGGCCGAGACTCTCCAGCGCGCCGATCGCGTGCTGCGCGACGCCGAAGCCGTACGGGTCGAGGCCGAGCGGCTGCCCGAGCGCGCCGCCGAGACCGAAAAGCGCCTGGTGTCTCTCCGTACGCGCGCGGAGGCCCTCACCAACCGCGCCGGATCCGTCGAACCCGTCCTGAGCGAGCTGCGGCGGCGCTTCTCCGCCGCCTGCTGGCAGGATCTGCAGCCCGTCCCCGAACAGGCGGCGATCAGCGTCCGCCAGGCCGAGGAGAAGCTCCGGGAGGCGGCGAAAGCGCGCGACGAGCAGCGGTGGGCGGATGCGACGGCCCTGCTCAGTACGGTACGGGCGCTGCTGAACGCCACCGATGAGGCAGTCTCCGCGGCCGGCGACCGGCTGCGGCGGCTCAATGCCGTGGCCAAGGACCCGCAGCAGGAGATCGACCGGACCCGCTTCGCCATCCGCGACGCGCAGCGCCTTGCCATGGCCGGGCGCAACACCCCGGATCCGCGTCATGCGCGGCCGCTGGACGACTCGGTGGCCCGGCTGGAGCGGGCCGTCGCCGGGCTCGAGAGCCGGCACCCCGACTACTGGCACTTCCTGATGGAGACCGAGGCGGTACGGCGCGCGGTAGCGCGCGTGGTCGAGCAGATCCGCGAGGAGCGCGGCGCGGGCGGCACGGCCGGCGTCTGAGGCCCCGCCCCGTCGGCCCCCTGCTCCCGGGGCAGGGCCCCGCCCCGCCACCCCGCTCACGGCATGCCCTCCCGCCCGCGCCTGAGCTCCCGCCGCTGGTCACCCGGGCGCGCCCCCTGGTTGTCCGGCCGCGGTCTCGGGCGGATCCTGGGGGGTACGAGTACGTACAAAGGGAGCCCAGACATGGCAACACACGTACCGCACCCCGAAACCACCCGACGCATCCGGCTCGACGAACACCTCCCCGTCGACCATCGCCTCAGCCAGGTCTACCGTGTGGGCGCCGGTCTGATGGGGCTCGTGCTGCTCGCCTTCGGCATTCTCGGGCTGATCGACAAGGTCGGCTTCTTCGACACCAGCGGTGACACCGTCGCGGGGCTCAACACCAACGGCGCCCTGAGCGTCCTGTCCATCTGCGTAGGGGCGCTGCTCTTCATCGGGATGATCATCGGCGGCAACTTCGCCTCGACCGTGAACATGGTCCTCGGCGTCGCCTTCATCCTCAGCGGCTTCCTCAATCTCGCCCTGCTGGACACCGACTTCAACTTCCTCGCCTTCCACATCCAGAACGTGTTGTTCAGCTTTGTGGTGGGCGTGATGCTGATGTTCTTCGGGATGTACGGCCGGGTCAGCGCGACGCTGCCGCACGACAACCCGTACTGGAAGGCCCGCCACCCCGACGAGGCGGACCAGGAGCAGCGCGCCCGGCGGCGCGAACGGGGTGAGGTGCTACGAAAGGGAACAAGCGAATAGAGGCCGGCACGAGCAACACCGGCTACGCCGGCTACGCGGGCCGCGGGGTGCACGGGTCCGCCGTGGAGGATCTCGCCCGCCGGATCTTCGACGGCACCTACGGCGAGGGCGACCCGCTCGATCTGCCGGAGCTGATGGACGAGCTCGACGTCAGCCAGGTCGTGCTGCGCGAAGCGATCAAGGTGCTGACGACGAAGGGTCTGATCGACGCCCGTCGGCGGCGCGGCACGTTCGTACGGCCCCGGGACGACTGGAACCTCCTGGACTCCGACGTGCTGCGCTGGACGCTCGCCGCCGGTGCGCCGACCGATTTCTTCGCGGACATGCTGGAGCTGCGCCGCTCCATCGAACCGGCAGCCGCATCGCTCGCCGCCGGGCACCGCAGCGAACAGGACCTCGCGGCGCTCGACGCGGCGCTCGACGCGATGAGGGCGGCCGGGGACGATCCGGTGCTCGGCGTGCGCTCGGACGCGTCGTTCCACACCGCCCTGCTGGCCGCCTCACGCAACCGGTTCTTCGCGCAGATGCGCCGGGTGATCATCCCCGTGCTCATCGAGCGCGACCGGCGCGTGCACCTGGCGGGGACGCCGGAGGATCCGGTCGGCGTGCACGCGGCTGTCGTGGAGCGGGTGCGGGAAGGGGACATGGACGGCGCGTACATGGCCACGCTCGAACTGCTCGACCTCGCGATGCGCGAGCATCCGTAGCACGAGCGCCGGTACACCGCCACCTGTGGAGCGCGACCCGGACAACCGTCGCGCTGCCGATAACCTGAGGCCATGCCTCGTTACGAATATCGCTGCCGCAGCTGCGGCGACACCTTCGAAGTGAACCGGCCGATGGCCCAGTCCTCCGACCCGGCGAGCTGCCCGGCCGGCCACGACGACACCGTCAAGCTGCTCTCGGCCGTCGCCGTCGGCGGTACGAAGTCCGCGCCCGCGCCCGGCGGCGCAAGCGGTGGCGGGGGCGGGGGCGGGGGTTGCTGCGGAGGCGGCTGCTGCGGCTGAGGCGACTCGCCCAGACCGCGCCCTACCGCCCGGCCGCCCCGCCGCCATCCCGCCGTCCGGTCAGCCCAGCAGCGGGGTCGCGGCGAGGCTGAACCGGCGCAGGATCTCCTCGCCCGCAACGACGCCCGTCTCGCGGAGCACCTCGACGTTCGGGGCGATCCAGCCGCTGTCGGCGAGCTCTCCGTGGCCCGGCCGCCAGGCGCGGTCCGCGGCGAGCAGCAGATCGGCGTCGAGGACGGAGTCCCCGGCCGCGAGGATCTGCGTGGCATCCGTACGGCGGGCGACTTCGCGGACCGCCGCGCTCTTGGTGAGCGGCTGGGGCACGGCGTAGATCTTGCGGCCCTGGAGCGAGACGGTCCAGCCGCGGCCCTCCGCCCATTCGGCGAGCTCCTTGACCCAGCCCTCGGGCAGCAGGCTCCGCTCCACGACCAGATACGCGAAGAGGCCTTCGGCGATCCGCTCCTTGAGCAGCCAGGCGGGGTCGGCGGCCGCGAGGAGGTGGTCGCGTACCTCGGCGAGCGAGGCGCACTCGTCGGCGAGGCGGGCGGCGACCTGCCGCTGCCATTCGGGATCGGACACGCCGTCGACGAGAAGGTGCCCGCCGTTGGCGCAGATCGCGAACTCTGGGGCGGGGCCCGGGAGATGGATGCGGTGGTACTGCTCGCGAGTGCGGGTGGTGGTCGGTACGAAGACGGTGTCGGCGGCGAGCTGGGTCAGCAGCCCGGCCGCGGTCTCAGTGATGTACGACAGGGGCTTGTGTTCGTACACCTCGACGCAGAGCAGGCGGGGTGCGTCCGCGTCCGGCATGGGGAGCTGGAGGGCGGGGGCGGAGTAGATGAGGGTGCGGTCGAGGTCGCTGACGACGAGCGGCTTCCTCTGCGCGCTCGACTGAGACTGCGTACGCGGCTGCGTACCCGTCTGCGTCTGCGGCTGCCTCTGCGCTGCGGTGCTCACAGGGCCGACACCGCCTTTCCGTCGGCGCCGGTCGCGCCGCGGGTGTACTGGGGGTGGATCAATCCGACGCAGGTGTACGGAAGTCCGTCGACCTCCTCGACCGGTACGCCGCGCTGCTCGGCCAGCAGCCGTACATGGTCGAGGTCGGCGCCCGCGCCGCGCTTGGCGAGGATCTTCCAGGGGACGCGGCGAAGCAGTACGCGCGTGGTCTCGCCGACGCCCGGCTTGACCAGGTTCACATCGTGGATGCCGTACTCCTCGCTGATCCGCTCGACGGCGGCCCAGCCTTCCCAGGTGGGTGCGCGGTCCGCCGACAGAAGCTCCTTGACGTCGGCGTCGACGGCGGTCGCGACCTCGTCGAAGCGGGCGGCGACGGTGTCCAGGAAGTGTTCCGAGACATCACTGTCGGCGAGCTCGCGGTAGAACTTCGCGCCGTGGTAGTCGTTCGGGCCGACCAGGTCGGCGCGGAGCACCGTACGCGATATCAGGCCGGAGACCGTGGAGTTGAGGCAGGCGGAGGGGATGAGGAAGTCCTCGCGGGTGCCGTAGGTGCGGACACAGCCGCCGGGGTCGGCCAGGACGGCGATCTCGGGGTTGAAGCCCTCGAACTCGGCGAGCGCGTCGGCCAGTTCGCGGGTGATCGCGCCCTTGCCGGTCCAGCCGTCGACGAACACGACGTCGGCCGGGTCGTGGTGCTGCTGGAGCCAGCGCAGGGCGTTGGTGTCGATGCCGCGGCCACGGACGATGGACACGGCGTAGTGCGGCAGGTCCAGGCCGTGCCGGTGCTGCGCCCAGCGGCGCATCAGCACGCCGACGGGGGTGCCTGCGCGGGCCAGCGACACGAGTACGGGGCGCGGCTCGTGGGGGTCCCTCCCAGGCCGCCGGCGCTGGGGGAGCTCGGCGATGACGGTCTCGGTGACGGTGCCGACGGCGCGGGCGATACGGGCCGCGGACGTTTCCAGGGCGGCCTTGAACAGCTCCTGGTACTGGGCGCTGGGCTGGTACTCGACGGGGAGCGACTCGGCGTAGTGCGCGCCGCCCTGTATGGCCTCCTCGCGCTCCTCCGTGGGAGCCTCCAGCTCGGTCGCGGACAGATCCTGGAGCAGCCATCCGACGTCGGCCGCCGCGTAGGAGGAGAACTCGGGGCCGCGGAGGGGCTCGGGCAGCATGGCAGCTCTTTCGGATACGAATTCGGGTGCGTAACTGGGCACGTAGCTGGGGACGACGGCCAGTACGACGTGCGGGGTGTGTGCGGCGAGCTGGGCCAGCAGGCCGTCGGGGGCGTGCAGTTGGGGGGTGTCGGCTGCCGAGTCGACTACGGCCACGACGGCGTCGAAGCCGGCGCCGGCGACGTTGTAGGCGTACCGCTCGCCGGGGCCGTCGGCGGGGTTGTCGTGGGCGGGGAAGACGAGGCGGCTGCGTATGGCGTAGCCGGGGTCGTCGACGGCGAGGACGGGCGAGCGGGTGGTGGTGGAGTACCGCACGTCGGCGTCGACGAGCTGCTCAAGAGCGGTCCCGAGCCGGAGAGGCGCGTACATCAGCTCCTCGAACCCGAGCACGAGCACGCGGCGCGAGCGGCCCGTGGCCGTGTCGCCGAGCGCGTCGGCGATGCGCGCGGCCATGCGCGGCAGGGCGGGCTCCAGCAGCTCCCGGTGCCGGGGCGTAAATCCATGCCGTCCCCCGTCGGGCACCTGACGGGGCCAGCCGAGCTCGACGCGGACGGCGCGGCGGGGGGTGGCGCGCGCGGCGGCCTGACCGGCCCGGCCCTCGCTGCCCGCCGGCGGCTCGGCAGCCGGGCGCGAGCCAGCACCCACCGCCCCGTCGGCCGCCTCATACTCCGCCACCAGCGCCTGGCCCTTCTCCAGCACGCCCTCCGGCAGCCGTAGCGTCCCCGACGCCAGTGCCACAAGGTCGACCCGCGTGCCCAGCTCCCGCGCGAGGACCGACAGACGGTCGCGGTCGTCGTCCGACCGCATGTCGACCAGTGCCACGATCACGTACCGGTCGCGCGGGTGGCGCCCGTGCAGGTCGCGGATCGTGTTGAGCACCGTGTTGCCCGTCGAGAACTCGTCGTCCACCAGCACCAGCGGGCCGTCCCCCGCCAGCAGCCGCGGGTCCTCCGGCAGCAGCAGGTGTGACGTCGCGTGCGAGTGGGACTCCTCGAAGCCGCCCGCCCGTTCCACGCCCTGGACCGGACGGCGTGTGGAGTGCAGATACGGCGCGAGGCCCAGCCCGTCCGCCACCGAGTGGCCAAGGCCCGTCGCCGTCTCCGCGTAGCCCAGGACCACCGCGCGTGACGCGTCCTCGGGGCCGAGCAGCTCCCGTACCCGCTCACCGAGCCCGTACCCCGCGCCGTACACCACCGCCGGTGACTGCGGCACATGCTTGCCCAGCACGTTCGACACGAGCAGATGCGCGCGCTTGGGATTGCGGCGCAGAGCCAGCCCCAGCAGGGCGCTCAGCGTCTCGTCTCCCACGAGCCCGACGCCGAGCCGCTCGGCGACCCACGTTCCCGACCACACCACGGTGTCTGTCTCTCTCCTCGTCATTCAGCCGAAATTCCGGCCGTGAGCAGCTCCACGAAGCCGACATCCTCCTTGGCCACCCCGAAGACCTCCGCACGCAGCAGTGTGCGCTCGGCCCAGGCCCGGTGCGGCTTCACTTCGTTCATTTTGTTCGTGTACGCGGAACGCATCACGCCTCCGCCGTCCCGCTCCGGCCGCAGGATGTCCTGCGCGTCGCTGAACTCTTCGTGACTGACCACTGACAGTGCGTGCACGGGCAGCACATGCGAGGGGTGGATGCAGGTCTTGCCCTGCAGCCCGTTCGCCCGGTCCAGCCCGATCTCGCGGAGCAGGCCGTCCAGGTCGTGCTCGATGAGTGCGGTGCGCAGCTCTTCGGCCCGGCCCTCCATGAAGGGGCTTCGGCGCAGCTGCGGCTTGAACATGCGCTCCTGAAGCCGGAAGTACTCCCATACGGGGCCGGTCACCGTGTACCCGGTGCCGTCCGCCCGTCCCAGGACGTTCACCACGTCGGCGATGACGGCGGCGACGATCTGGACGTCGTACGCGGTCATGTCGGGCGACCGGCGCAGCCCGTACGCCGCGCAGAAGTCCGTGACGCCGAGTCGCAGCGCCAGTACCCGCTCCCGGTATTTGTTCAGCGTGCGTGCGATCCCCGCGAGCGTCTCCGTCCTCGTTTCCAGGTGGAGCAGCTCCGGAGACTCCAGCACGGGCATCGCGAAAAGACGCTGTCCGCTCTCCGTTTCCGCGAAGGTGAGGGCCTCAAGAAACGGAACGCCCCGCTCCTCCGTGAACTTCGGCAGTACGAATCCGGACAGTCGCCGGACCGAGGGGCCGAGCCGCTCCACCAGGCTCTGAATCTGCCCGGGCTCACGGACCCGGATGAAGAGCAGCGGCAGCTCCGTGCCCCGCGCGTCGAGGTCGGCGAACTGCCGGACCAGGTTCTCCTCGGCCGCGGCGACATCCGCGTCGTCGATGGAATCCTCCAGGCAGAGGACCATGGAGACGACTCCGCGGCCCACCTGCTTGAGCGCGTCGTCAGCGAGCTTCGGCCGGGTGGCCGGGCTGTAGAGAGTGGCGCCGAGCGCGGTGGCGAGGGTGCGGGCGGAAGACGCGGCGGTGAATTCGCACGGCTCCCGGTGGAACAGACTGTCACGGACAGCAGGCGAAAGATGCCCGAAATGACGCATGTGTTTCCCCCGTACTGCCTTGGCGGCCCGACTGACGTGGCCGGTAATAGTACGTACGACTCTGTGTCAAGAGTTCCCCAAGTCCATGAATTCCAGGTAACCCGCTTGCACCATGCCCATGTCCCGGCCGGAGAACAAGGGCCCCCGCGTTGTCCGCGCGGCCGGCGGGAAGGCAGGATGACGGTCATGACGCACGCGATGCTGAAGGGCTCGAACGTCCCTCTCGATGCCACGGCCGTACGGGCCGTGCTGCGCTGGACCCCGGGCGCCGGGGTCCCCGATGTGGACGCCTCCGCCCTGTTGCTCGGCCCCGACGGCCGCGTGCGCTCGGACGAGGACTTCGTCTTCTACAACCAGCCGCGCCACCCGTCGGGCCTGGTGCGGCGGCTGCCCAAGAAGCGTGTCGCCGAGCATCTGACGGACACGGTCGAGGCGGATCTCTCCTCACTCGACGCGTCGGTCGATCAGGTGGTGCTCGCCGCGTCCTCGGACGGCGACACCTTCCAGCATGTACGGGATCTGCGGATACTGCTCTACGACGCGGCCCTGGCCGACAGCGAGCCGCTGACCGTCTTCGATGTGAAGCCGGAGACGGGCGAGGAAACGGCGATCATCTGCGGCGAGCTGTACCGGCGCGGGGAGGGCTGGAAGTTCCGCGCAGTCGGGCAGGGCTACCCGACCGGTCTGGTGGGTCTGGCCACGGAGTTCGGCATCTCGGTGGACGAGGCGGAGGCGGCCGCGGAGCCGTCGGCCCAGGGCACGCCGGACAGCCCGCAGCCCGGGTACGGATACCCCCAGTCGCCCGCCTCCGCCGCCCAGCCCGGGTACGGATACCCGCAGCCCGCGGCGACCCAGCCCGCCGCGGGGTCGGCCTACGGCTACCCCCAGCCCGCCGCCGCTGCGGCGTACGCCCCCGACCCGAACTTCCGGCTGCCCCCGATGGGCCCCCAGTTCGTCCGGCCGTAAGCGCGGCTAGACCCGGTTCTTGTACCCGCGCCCCCACTGCAGGCCCCACCCGTACAACCGGTCCAGCTCCGCCTGGAAGCCGTACACGAACTTCACTTCACGGCGCACGACCAGCTCGCCCTTGACGTTCTCCATGGAGAACACCGCACAGGAACGGGCCTGCGGCGCGCGCTCGTCGAGCTCTATCTCGACCCGCGGGCCGTTGCTCGGGTAGAGCGTCACATGCGCGTGCGTACGGTCGAAGGCCGGCGTCTGGTCGTAGATGTAGGCGAAGAACAGCAGCCGCTTTATCGACTCGCGGTGGTCGAGATTGACGTAGATCGTCTCGCCGGAGGGGGAGCCGAACCGGTCGTCGCCGCTGAGCTTCACATACGGCGCCTCATTGATGCTGCCGAAGAAGCTGCCCAGCGGCTGCACCACACCCTTGCTGCCGTCCATCAGCTCATAGAGGCAGCCGAGGTCGAGGTCCACATTGACCACACCCTGGGTGTGGGCCTGGACCACATCGGGCTGGAAGAGCTTGAAGGGGTGCCGCAGCAGCCTGCCGCTCTGCTTGGACCTGCCCTCGATGTCGGACGTACGCATCCGCCAGGAGAGGTTGACGCGCAGATTGCCGGTGGCCGCGCCCTGTTTGGTGAGCGAGACCGTCGGGTGCCGTTTGGTCAGCTCGATGGAATTCGTCGCGGCACTGCCCGAGTCGAACTGCGGTGCCCTGCTCCGCCACAGGCTGTCCCAGAAAGCCATGCCCCACCCCCAGATACTTCGGTGAACCCCGCAGTGAACCCCGCGGGGGGGGGGGGGGGGGGGGGGGGGGGGGGGGGGGGGGGGGCGGGGCCGGCCCGGCCCCCCCCCCCCCCGCGCCCCCCCCCCCCCCCCCCCCCCCGCGCGCGGGGGGGGGGGGGCGGGGCCCCCCCGGCCGCCCCCCCCCCCCCCCCCCCCCCGGGCGGGCCGCCCCCCCCGCCCCCCCCCCCCCCCCCCCCCCCCCCGCTCAGAGCGTTCCGCAATCCCCGCAGGGTCACACCTTCGCGGAGTCGCCCTGTGGTTCGATCGATTTCGCCTCGGCCGCGATGGCCCTGTTGCGCTGCACCGATGACAAGAAGGACCAGGCGATCAGCACGACGCCGACGAGGCCGGTGATGATCTCGCTGATCTGGTACTGGATGGTGACGAGGAGGATCATCGCGAGGGCGCCGATCGCGTAGTGCGCGCCGTGCTCCAGGTAGACGTAGTCGTCCAGGGTGCCCTGGCGGACCAGGTAGACCGTGAGCGACCGCACGTACATGGCACCGATGCCGAGGCCGAGGGCCATCAGCACGATGTCGTTGGTGATGGCGAAGGCGCCGATGACACCGTCGAAGGAGAACGAGGCGTCCAGGACCTCGAGGTACAGGAACATGAAGAACGCGGCCTTGCCGACCAGCTGGGTCGCGGAAACCTTCTTGCCGCTCCTCTTGGCCTCTTCCTCGGCCTCGTGCTCGCGCTCCTCCTCTTCCTCGATCTTGTTCTCGAAGTAGCCGGAGAGACCACCGACGACCAGATACGTGATCAGACCCGCGACGCCGGAGAGCAGCACCGTCGCCGCCTTGTCGGCGTGTCCGGCGTGCTGGTGCGCCTGGGTCGCGAAGGTCATGGCGCTGACGAGCAGCACGATCAGAGCGATGCAGACCGACAGCATGTCGATCTTGCCGAGCTTGGCCAGCGGCCGCTCCAGCCAGCCGAGCCACTTGATGTCACGGTCCTCGAAGATGAAGTCGAGGAAGATCATCAGCAGGAACATGCCACCGAACGCGGCGATCGACGGGTGAGCGTCGGTGACCAGCTGCTCGTAGCGCTCAGCATCGTTGAACGCCAGGTCGACCGCCTCGATGGGGCCGATCTTGGCACTGATGGCGACGATCACGACGGGGAAGACCAGTCGCATGCCGAACACGGCGATGAGCACGCCGATCGTGAGGAAGATCTTCTGCCAGAAGGCACTCATCTTCTTCAGGATTCCGGCGTTGACCACCGCATTGTCGAAGGACAGCGAGATCTCGAGGACGGACAGGATCGCGACGACACCGAACGCGGTCCACCCGCCGAACAAGACCGCTGCGACCAGGCCGAGCGCGGTGACCGCGAACGACCAGCCGAAGGTTTTCAGAACCACTGGTACCCAATCGTGTTATGGAGGTCCCCCCGGACGGAGTCTGGGGGAGGGTCTCCCTTCGCGCCGTACGCGGCTTTACGAAACATTGACCCCGAAGTCTAGAGCGATGCCCCGCAGCCCCGACGCGTACCCCTGCCCCACAGCCCGGAACTTCCATTCGCCGCCGTAGCGGTAGAGCTCGCCGAAGATCATCGCGGTCTCGGTCGAGGCGTCCTCGCTCAGGTCGTAGCGCGCGAGTTCCTGGCCGTCCGCCTGGTTCACCACCCGGATGAAGGCATTGCTGACCTGGCCGAACGTCTGGCCACGGTTGTCCGCGTCATGAATGGAGACCGGGAAGATGATCTTGTCGACATTGGCCGGCACCTTGGACAGGTCCACCAGCAGCGACTCGTCGTCGCCCTCGCCCTCGCCCGTGAGGTTGTCGCCGGTGTGCTCGACGGAGCCCTCGGGGCTCTTGAGGTTGTTGTAGAAAACGAAGTACTCGTCGCCGAGCACCCGTCCCGATTCGCACAGCAGCGCGCTGGCGTCGAGGTCGAAAGGCGCTCCGGTGGTGGAGCGCGCGTCCCAGCCGAGTCCGATCAACGCCTGTATGAGGTTCGGTGCGGCCTTGGAGAGGGAGACATTGCCTCCCTTGGCGAGCGTGACGCCCATGTTCTTGGTCCTCCCCGGATGGCGGTGATGGTGGAACAGGCACGTCCGGCGCCGCACGGAGAATGTGCGGCGCCGGAAGCGGAGATGCTGCTGCTGGTGCTGCTGGTGGTGCCGGCTCAGACGTTCACGCCGAAGTCCTGCGCGATGCCGCGCAGGCCCGAGGCATAACCCTGGCCGATGGCACGGAACTTCCACTCCGCGCCATTGCGGTAGAGCTCGCCGAAGACCATCGCGGTCTCGGTCGAGGCGTCCTCGCTCAGGTCGTAGCGCGCGAGCTCGTTGCTGTCGGCCTGGTTGACGACGCGGATGAACGCGTTGCGCACCTGGCCGAAGGATTGCTGACGGCCCTCTGCCTCGTAGATCGAGACCGGGAAGACGATCTTCTCGACGTCGGCCGGGACCGATGCGAGATTGACCTTGATCTGCTCGTCGTCGCCCTCGCCCTCGCCCGTGAGGTTGTCACCGGTGTGCTCGACGGAGCCGTCGGTGCTCTTGAGGTTGTTGAAGAAGACGAAGTTGCCGTCGGTGGCGACCTTGCCCTCGGCGTTGGTCAGCAGGGCGCTGGCGTCGAGGTCGAAGTCGGTGCCGGTGGTGGTCCTGACGTCCCAGCCCAGGCCCACGATGACCGCGGTCAGGTTGGGTGCGGCCTTGGTCAGCGAGACGTTGCCGCCCTTGCTGAGGCTGACTCCCACGAGTCCCTCCAGGTGTTGTAAGGGGCAGCCGCCCCCGTCGTGCGTTGGTGTCGGATCAACGAGTGGATCCTAGTGACCGGTTCCCGCTCAAACAGCCTTTAGCGCAGGGATTGCCCCAAGAATCAGAGGGCGTCCAGCGCCTTGACGTAGTCATTCAGGTCGCGGGCGTCCGGCAGGCCGTTGACGACCGTCCAGCGGACCACGCCCTCCTTGTCGATGATGAAGGTTCCGCGAACCGCGCACCCCTTCTCCTCGTCGAAGACGCCGTACGCGCGCGAGGTCTCGCCGTGCGGCCAGAAGTCCGAGAGCAGCGGGTACTCCAGGCCCTCCTGCTCGGCGAAGACGCGCAGCGTGTGGATCGAGTCGTTGGAGACGGCGAGCAGCTGGGTGTCGTCGTTGACGAACGTCGGCAGCTCGTCACGGAGCGCGCACAGCTCGCCCGTGCATACGCCGGTGAAGGCGAAGGGATAGAAGAGGAGCACTACGTTCTTCTCACCGCGGAACCCGGCGAGGCTCACCGTGCGGCCGTGGTTGTCCTTGAGCTCGAAATCCGGGGCCTCGGTCCCGACCTCGATCGCCATAGCGTTCATCCCTTCGACTCGGACAGTCCGATCCAGTGGCTTCTCACCCTACGCAGAAGGCCCCCGCCGACCTGCGTCGGTGGGGGCCACGGGCCTGCTGCTGCGGCTCAGCGCTTCGACTTCGCCGCCTTGGGAGTCACCAGCCTGCTGCCGGTCCAGTCCTTGCCGGCGTTGATGCTCTTGGTCTGGGAGAGTCCCGCGGTCTGTGCGGCCTCGTTGATGTCGCTTGGTTCGACGTACCCGTCACGGCCGGTCTTGGGCGTCAACAGCCAGACGGCTCCGCCCTCCTCGATCAGACCGATGGCGTCAACCAGTGCGTCCGTAAGGTCGCCGTCCTCGTCCCGGAACCACAGCAACACGACGTCTGCGACGTCGTCGTAGTCCTCGTCGACGATTTCCTGGCCCGTCACGGCCTCGATGCCCTCACGGAGCTCCTGCTCGACGTCGTCGTCGTAGCCGATCTCCTGGACCACCTGTCCGGGCTCGAACCCCAGCCTTGCGGCTGGGTTGGTCCGCTCCTCCGCGTGGTCCGCGGTCGCGCTCACGGCTTGCCTCCTGATCGTTTTCGGAAAATGCTGCGGCCTCGCGCGTACGCGTGGCATTGGCCGTAGTCCACACGGGCGGGACGGATCGCGCAAGTACCCGGCCGTCCAGACCGCCGAAACGGTGACGTTTACGGCCGTCTCGACGCAACTCCAGGCACGCTCGGCGCCCTCTCCTGATTCATGGGACACCATTCGGCCGTCCTTGCGGCATTCTTCCCCTTCAGTGTGCCAATCGGAACCGAACAGCGAAACGAAACGCATTGACGGGTTGGGCGTAAGGTTGCGATTTGGCCTGCCCCGGAACAGCGGTTCGGGCCGTATGTCTAGGAGATCGAGGGTTACCCCTCGGTAGAGATGACGTTTGCCTCCCCGCGGTACACGATGGGAGGCGGTGCGACACCGAGTAGACATCCCCCCTACGTCCCGTAGACGCAGAACCCATCGAACAGCGAAGGAATAGCGTGGCTTCCGGATCCGATCGCAACCCGATCATCATTGGCGGCCTTCCCAGCCAGGTCCCGGACTTCGATCCTGAAGAGACCCAGGAGTGGCTGGACTCCCTCGACGCCGCCGTCGACGAGCGGGGCCGGGAGCGCGCCCGCTACCTGATGCTCCGACTCATCGAGCGGGCCCGCGAGAAGCGCGTGGCCGTGCCCGAGATGCGCAGCACCGACTACATCAACACTATCGCCACCAAGGACGAGCCGTTCTTCCCCGGCAACGAGGAGATCGAGCGCAAGGTCCTCAACGCGACCCGCTGGAACGCCGCGGTGATGGTCTCCCGCGCGCAGCGCCCGGGCATCGGTGTCGGCGGCCACATCGCCACGTTCGCCTCCTCCGCCTCCCTCTACGACGTGGGCTTCAACCACTTCTTCCGCGGCAAGGACCAGGGCGACGGCGGCGACCAGATCTTCTTCCAGGGCCACGCCTCCCCCGGCATCTACGCCCGCGCCTTCCTGCTCGACCGCCTCAGCGAGGCCCGGCTCGACGCCTTCCGCCAGGAGAAGTCCAAGGCCCCCGACGGTCTGTCCAGCTACCCGCACCCGCGGCTGATGCCGGACTTCTGGGAGTTCCCGACCGTCTCGATGGGCCTCGGCCCCCTCGGCGCGATCTACCAGGCCCGGATGAACCGCTATCTGGAGGCGCGCGGCATCGCCGACACCTCCAAGTCGCATGTGTGGGCCTACCTCGGCGACGGCGAGATGGACGAGCCCGAGTCGCTCGGACAGCTCTCCATCGCCGCCCGCGAGGGCCTGGACAACCTGACCTTCGTCGTCAACTGCAACCTGCAGCGCCTCGACGGCCCGGTACGCGGCAACGGCAAGATCATCCAGGAGCTCGAGTCGCAGTTCCGCGGCGCCGGCTGGAACGTCATCAAGCTGGTCTGGGACCGCTCCTGGGACCCGCTGCTCGCGCAGGACCGCGATGGCGTGCTGGTCAACAAGCTGAACACCACGCCCGACGGCCAGTTCCAGACGTACGCCACCGAGACCGGCGCGTACATCCGTGAGCACTTCTTCGGCGACGACCACCGGCTGCGCGCCATGGTCGAGAACATGACCGACGACCAGATCCTGCACCTGGGCCGCGGTGGCCACGACCACAAGAAGGTCTACGCGGCGTACGCGGCGGCCAAGGCCCACAAGGGCCAGCCGACCGTGATCCTCGCCCAGACGGTCAAGGGCTGGACGCTCGGCCCGAACTTCGAGGGCCGCAACGCGACCCACCAGATGAAGAAGCTGACGGTCGACGACCTCAAGCGCTTCCGGGACCGGCTGCACATCCCCATCTCCGACAAGCAGCTCGAGGACGGCCCGCCGCCGTACTACCACCCGGGCCGCGACTCGGAGGAGATCCAGTACATGCACGACCGCCGCAATGCGCTGGGCGGGTATGTCCCGACCCGTGTCGTGCGGTCCAAGCCGCTGGTCCTGCCAGAGGACAAGACGTACGCCGCGGTCAAGAAGGGCTCGGGGCAGCAGTCGATCGCCACCACCATGGCGTTCGTACGGCTGCTCAAGGACCTGATGCGGGACAAGGAGATCGGCAAGCGCTTCGTGCTGATCGCGCCGGACGAGTACCGCACCTTCGGAATGGACTCGTTCTTCCCGACCGCCAAGATCTACAACCCGCTGGGGCAGCAGTACGAAGCGGTGGACCGCGACCTGCTGCTCGCGTACAAGGAGTCGCCGACCGGGCAGATGCTGCACGACGGCATCTCCGAGGCGGGCTGCACGGCCTCGCTGATCGCTGCGGGTTCTTCGTACGCCACGCACGGCGAGCCGCTGATCCCGGTGTACGTCTTCTACTCGATGTTCGGTTTCCAGCGCACCGGCGACCAGTTCTGGCAGATGGCCGACCAGCTCGCACGCGGCTTTGTGCTGGGTGCGACCGCGGGACGCACGACCCTGACCGGTGAGGGGCTGCAGCACGCGGACGGCCACTCGCAGCTGCTCGCCTCGACGAACCCGGGCTGTGTCGCGTACGACCCGGCCTTCGGCTTCGAGATCGCGCACATCGTCCAGGACGGTCTGCGCAGGATGTACGGCCCTGACGCCGAGGACGTCTTCTACTACCTCACCGTCTACAACGAGCCGATCCAGCACCCGGCAGAGCCGGAGGGCGTGGACGCCGAGGGCATCCTCAAGGGCATCTACCGCTACAAGGCGGGCGAGGCCGGCGCGATCCCCGCGCAGATCATGGCGTCCGGTGTGGCCGTGCCGTGGGCGCTCGAGGCGCAGCGGATCCTCGCCGAGGAGTGGAATGTGCGCGCCGATGTGTGGTCGGCGACGTCCTGGAACGAGCTGCGGCGCGAGGCCGTCGACGTCGACCGGTACAACCTGCTCCACCCGGAGGAGGAGCAGCGCGTGCCGTATGTGACGCAGAAGCTGTCCAGCTCCGAGGGGCCGTTCGTGGCCGTCTCCGACTGGATGCGCTCGGTACCGGACCAGATCTCGCGCTGGGTGCCGGGCACGTACACCTCGCTGGGCGCGGACGGCTTCGGCTTCGCCGACACGCGTGGCGCCGCCCGTCGCTACTTCCACATCGACGCGCAGTCGATCGTGCTCGCGGTGCTCACGGAGCTGGCGCGGGAGGGCAAGGTCGACCGCTCGGTGCTGAAGCAGGCGGTGGACCGCTACCAGCTGCTGGACGTGGCCGCGGCGGACCCGGGCCCTGCCGGGGGCGACGCGTAGTTTCCGCAACGCGGTGAAGGGCGGCGGGACCCGGGCGGGTTCCGCCGCCCTTCGGCTTCTTTACGATGCGTGGCATGACGATGGGTGGCATGAAGCAGCGAACAGCGCAGGTCCGGTGGGAACAGCGCATGCAGAAACCCCTGCTGGCGCTCGCCGTGGCGTTCGCCGTCGGGTACGCCGTGCCCATCGTCGCGCCCGGCGCGGACCCGTGGGTGCACACCCTGTGCACGGTCACCGAATGGACGGTGTGGGGCGCGTTCGCCTTCGACTACCTCGTACGGCTGGCGCTGGCGCCGGGCAAGCGGCTGTTCGTACGCAGCCATCCGCTGGACCTGGTCGCGGTGGTGCTGCCGCTGGTGCAGCCGCTGCGGCTGCTGCGGGTCGTCTCCACGCTGCTGCTGGTGGGCCGGCGGGCCAGGATGGCGCCGCAGGTCACGCTGACGACGTATGTCGGGGGCGCGGTGGTGGGGCTGATGATGTTCGGCTCGCTGGCCGTGCTGCATGTGGAGCGGGACGCGCCCGGGGGGAACATCAAGACGCTGGGCGACGCGGTGTGGTGGTCGTTCACGACGATGACGACGGTCGGATACGGCGATCACGCGCCGACGACGGGACTCGGGCGGGTGCTCGCGGTCGGGCTGATGCTGTCGGGAATCGCGCTGCTCGGTGTCGTCACCGCCAATATCGCGGCGTGGTTCATCTCCCGCTTCGAGCGCGACGACGCGGAGGAGCGCCGGCAGACGGCGCTCCTCGAAGCGCTCACGCAGGAGATCAAGGACCTGCGGGCGGAGGTCGGGCGGCTGTCGGGAGCGGTCGCCGGGGCCACCGCTCCCGTACCGGCGCCGGGTCCTGTGCCCGAGCAGCCCGTCGGCTAACTCTCTCCGCCCGGGTCGTCCTCCCGGCTCTCCCCCTAGCTCTCCCAGATCTTGAACGCCCTTACTCCGTACGGCGATTGGGGCACCCAGGTGCCGCCGCCCGGGTAGGTGTCGAACTCACCCGTCTCCTCGCACTCCGCCGACTGGTACGTGGTGACGGGCCGCCCGGTCCGGTTGGCCAGCGACTGTGCGGTGGTGCCCGGCGGCAGCGGCACACAGCTCTCGATGTCGGTGCCGGACAGTTCATGGGCCTGGCGGACGCCCTGGAAGTTCCCCTTCTCCCAGAGACAGAGCTCGCCCGCCGCGCACTCCCCGAGACGGGGCTGCGCGGCGGTCGCCGTCTGCGGAGCCAGTACTGCTGCGGCCAGGAATGCGGCCGTGACGATCTTGCGCATATCGGTCAACCCCCGTGTCGCACTGGTCACTTGCTGATCAGTTGACCGCACCCTGACCTGCGGCGGACGGGTCGGGGAAGGGGGTACGGCGCAGATCACCCGGATAGGTGACAGCCCCGCCGGGCGGGCCCGGCGGGGCTGTTGTACGCGCGCGGTTGACGTCAGCGCGTGACGTACGGGCGTCAGATGTGGGCCGCGCCCGCACCCGGCTCGGCGTTCGCGCCGCGCTTGGTCAGCAGGGCGACGAGCGGGCTGCCCCGTTCGGACAGCGCGTAGGCGGACCCGGCGATCAACACGTCGGCGGACCCGGCGATTGCGGCCGAGCCGTCCTGGACGACACCGCGTCTTCGCGCCGGAGCGTACCCCCCTCGCGCACGGAATGTGACGGTCTTCCCCCCATCCCCCCGGGAACACGTGATCTCTCTCACGGTCTTCGCGAGCCCCCTCGCGCGTCTCCTAGGGTGTCCCGCAGTGACTTCCTTCGACTCCTCCCCCACCCTTACCGCTTGGCGCACCCTGCTCGCCCTCGCGGTCGTGTTCATCATGCTGGCGACCACCGGCTGGACCGCCGTACGACATCAGGGCGGTCCCCGTAACGCTCTCGAGGCGGAGCTGGCCGGCTGGACCAAGGCCCGGATAGGGGCGCGGGCGCTACCGGGGACCGATTCCGCGCCGCATCGGCTGGCCGCCTTCTTCGGCTCGCTCGGCAGTGCCCAGCGGGCCCGGCTCGCCGACCGCTACCCGCTCGTCGTCGGCAATCTCAACGGCGCCCCGGTCACCCTGCGCTACCGCGCCAACCGCACGGCCCTCGCACACTCACTCGAGCTCGAGCGCAAGCGCGTGACCGACCCCAACCTCACCGCGGACGGCCAACGCGAGGCCGTCCGCCGTATGCACCGCTTCAAGGCGCTGATGAGCGCCGACCGGCAGATCCTCGCCTTCGACCCGTCCGGGTCCGGCAAGGTCGCCGAGGTGCTCGGCGACCTCGGCCGCGCCCAGCGCGTCTCGGTGATCGTCCCCGGCGTCGACACCAATCTGCTCACCTTCCAGAGGACCGCCCGCAAGTACACCGCGCCCCTCGGCATGGCGCAGTCGCTGTACGCCGCAGAGCGGGCCGCATCCCCTGGTACGCGTACCGCCGTCATCGCCTGGGCCGACTACACCGCGCCCGTCGGCGTCGGCATGGACTCGGCCATCGGCCGCCTCGCCGAGAGCGGCGCGGTCCGGCTGACCGCGCTCACGAACGCGCTGCCCGGCGACTCCAGGGTCGCGCTGTTCTGCCACAGTTACGGCTCCGTCGTCTGCGGAGTCGCGGCCCGCCAACTGCCCGACCGGGTCGACGACATAGCGGTGGCCGGCAGCCCCGGCATGCGCGCCCAGAACGTCGCCGGACTCCAAGCACGCGCCCGGGTCTGGGCGATGCGGGACAGCGACGACTGGATCCAGGGGGTACCGCATCTCGAAGTCGGCGGTCTCGGGCACGGCGAGGACCCGGTGACACCGCAGTTCGGGGCGCGGGTGCTCTCCGCGGCAGGCGCGGTCGGCCACGCCGGCTATTTCGAGCCGGGTACGGAGAGCATCAGCAACTTCGCGGAGATAGGGGTCGGTTCGTACCGCAGCGTGAGCTGCGCGAGCGAAGATGACACATGCCGCAGTGGTATTTACGGCAACGAGGCGGCCTGACGCGCGTAGAGCGTCGTGGATCGGGCCTCGCACCGATGCAGACGCGCGGGCGCACGCCGCCTACGATGAGGCGTATGGGTGATGTGCTGGCCGGAATTCAAGCCACCTGGGAGTTCGAGACCGACTCCGTGCTCATCCGCTTCGAACGGGGGCTCCGCACGCCGAAGCTGTTCCAGACGCTTCGCGAACGCCGTATCCCCCACGAGGCGTTGGAGTCGGTGACACTCTCCCCGGGCAAGCGCGGCACGGTGGTGCTGCACGCCGTGCCCAGACCCGGCGCGGACCCGCTGATGGAGGCCGCGGCCGGGCAGTTGAAGGAGGGCTGCGACCCGTACCGTCTTGTGCTGCCCGCGGAACGGGAGACGCTCGCCGAGTACTACGCCGACGAACTGCGGGGCCTGCTCCCCGCGGACGCGGACAAGCCCGCCGAGCGGTACGCCGTGGCCGCGCCCGAGGCGCCGCTGGGCTTCAAGGCGTACGACGGGAAGGCCTCCTTCGACGGCTCGCACGTCGCCTTCCGCTGGTCCTGGACGGGCGCGTCGTCCGCCAAGTGGAAGGCGGGCGACCAGAGTTTCCCGGTCGGGGAGCTGAGCGGGGTCGAGTGGCGCTCGCCGGAGGCGTTCGACGGGTATCTGCGGCTGCTGCGGCACGGCGACGAACCCGGCGAAGAGGGCGCCGGGCCCGCGCAGGTGGACCAGGACCCGGCCGCGGTGCTGTTCGGGCTGAGGTACGGGCCGGTGCACGAGTCGCTGCCGTTCGCGGCCGCGGTGCTCGAATCCGTACGGAACACCGGTCCGGCGCCCGTACCGGCGCTGCGGGCGGGGCGGCGCGACCCGGCCGACATCGCGGAACGGATTCGGCACCTCGGGGAGCTGCACCAGGCGGGTCTGGTGACGGACGAGGAGTTCAGCACGAAGAAGGCGGAGCTGCTCTCGGAGCTGTGAGGGCCTGCGGGGCGGGCCTTCCGGGCGGACCACCCGGGCGAGACCGCGGGGAGAGCCACCCGCGGCCGGGCTTCCGGGGAGGACCGGTAGGCAGAGCCGGCCGGGCCGGCGGGGCGTTGTCCGCCTTCGCCGGCCCGTTCTCTGCGTACCGGCTACTCGCGGGCCGCCGAGGTCGACGACATGTCCGGGTACCTGTCCCCCGCCACCAGCCCGGCGATCGGCTCCAGCGCCGCCAGCTCGTCGGCGGTCAGCGTCAGCCTGGTCGCGCCGACGTTCTCCAGCAGTCGGCTGGTCTTGCGGGTGCCGGGGATCGGGACCACGGCGAGCGAGTGCACATCGGCCTGCTGGTGCACCCAGGCGAGGGCGACCTGCGCGGCCGTCGCCCCGTGCGCCGCCGCGATCTTGTGGAGCGGTTCCAGCAGCGCCGCGTTCGCCTTGGCGTTGTCACCGGTGAAGCGCGGCTGGTACTGGCGGAAGTCGTCCTGCGACAGCTCCTTGGCGGCGTCCGTGAACGCGCCGGTCAGAAAGCCCCGGCCGAGCGGCGAGTACGGCACGAAGGCGACACCGAGCTCCGCCGCCGCGCCCACCGCGCTGCGTTCCACGTCCCGGCTGAACAGCGACCACTCCGACTGCAGCGCGGCGATGGGGTGCACCGCGTGCGCCTCGCGCAGTTCCGCGCCGGTGACCTCGCTCAGCCCGAGGTGCCTGACCTTGCCCTGCTCGACCAGCTCGGCCATCGCGCCGACGGATTCGGCGAACGGCACGGCCGGGTCGCGGCGGTGCATGTAGTACAGGTCGATGACATCGGTCTTCAGCCGCCGCAGACTGTCCTCGACGGCCTGCCGGATGTACGCGCGGTCGTTGCGGATGCCCCGGTAGTGCGGGTCGTCGTTCCGCTCTATGGCGAACTTCGTCGCCAGCGTGATCTCGTCGCGGTGCGCTCCGACGAACGGCGCGAGGAACTCCTCGTTCGCCCCGCGTCCGTACACGTCCGCGGTGTCGAAGAGCGTGACGCCCGCCTCCAGCGCCGCCTCCAGGGTGTCCCGTGCAGCCGCCAGGTCGGTCTCACCGTAGAACTCGCTCATGCCCATGCAGCCAAGGCCCTGCACGCCGACCAGCGGTCCGCCGCTCCCGAGCCGCACCTGTGCGATCTTGCTACCACTCGTAAAGGATTCAGCCATCAGGTTCAGAGCCTCTCCGACGCCCGCCGGGCGTCCGCATAAAAGCCGATCTTGTGGTCGAGCACGGCGAGCGTGTCCTGGAGCTCCGCGATACGCGACCTGACGTCGCGCCGCGTCTGCTCCAGCAGCTCCTGCCGTGCCTCGAAGGTGTGCTCGCCCTCCCGCACCAGCTCTGCGTAGCGGACCATGTCAGCGACCGGCATCCCGGTCAGCCGCAGCTTGCCGACGAAGGCGAGCCAGTCCAGGTCACGGTTGGTGAAGCGCCGCTGTCCGGTGTGCGACCGGTCGACGTGCGGCATCAGCCCGATCCGCTCGTACCAGCGCAGGGTGTGCGCGGTGAGGCCGGTGAAGGCGACGACCTCGCTGATCGTGTAGCGGTCCTGCCCCTCGGGGCGGGGATGCGCGCGGGGCGCCGTGGCGCAGATGCCCGTCCGGTCCGCCTTGGTCTCGATCAGCGTCATGCCCTCAACGCTAGAACCCTGGAGTGCACTCCAAGCAAGCAGAAACCGATGGCAGTTTTCGTACGCCCCCCAATAGCCTGCGGTGGCATGAGCCTCGCCCGCCGCGCCACCCCACAGGACGCCGAAGAGCTGGTACGCCTCCGCAAGGTCATGCTGGACTCGTGTCACGGTCCGAATCCCGACGTCAGCTGGCAGTCCGCCGCCGCAGAAACCCTGCGCAAGAAGCTCGCCGAGCCGGTCGGCGACCTGACGGCGTTCGTCGTCGAGCGCCCCGGCGGCCTGGCGGCCTGCGCCGTCGGCACGATCGATCACCGGCTGGGCGGCCCGGGCAATCCGCACGGCACGTCCGGATACGTGTTGAGCGTGGCCACCGACCCGGATATGCGCCGGCGCGGCTACTCCCGCGCCTGCCTGGAGGCGCTGCTGGCCTGGTTCCGCGAGCGCGGCGTACCCAGGATCGACCTGCGCGCCTCCTTGGACGGCGAGCCGCTGTACACCTCGCTCGGCTTCGTCCGCACCCCCGATCCCGCGATGAGACTGACCCTTTAGGCTCGTACGCATGCAGAGCCTGGCGATGATCGAGAACTGGCCGGTACCGACCGCGGCGGCCGCCGTCGTACGAGCGGACGGCACGGTCGCCGGTTCGTACGGCCCCACCTCGCACCGCTTCCCGCTCGCCTCCGTCACCAAGCCGCTCGCGGCGTACGCGGCGCTCGTGGCGTACGAGGAGGGGGCGGTCGAACTAGACGAGCCGGCGGGCCCCGAGGGCTCGACGGTCCGTCATCTGCTCGCCCACACCTCGGGCCTGGCCTTCGACGAGCACCGTGTGACGGCCCCGCCCGGCACCCGCCGGCTGTACTCCAACGCGGGCTTCGAAGTGCTCGCCGACCACATCGCCAAGGCGACGGAGATCCCTTTCGCGGAGTATCTGCACCAGGCGGTGCTCGAGCCGCTGGGCATGACGGCGACCACGCTGGACGGCTCGCCGGCGAAAGACGGCGTCTCGTCGGTCGACGACCTGGTGCGCTTCGCCGCGGAGGTGCAGGCCCCGCGTCTCCTTGACGCCCGCACGGTGCTGGAGGCGATGACGGTCGTGCACCCCGGCCTGTCCGGGATCCTCCCGGGCTACGGGCACCAGAAGCCCAACGACTGGGGACTCGGCTTCGAGATCCGGGACGCCAAGTCCCCGCACTGGACGGGCAGTTCGTCCTCGCCGCGCACCTTCGGCCACTTCGGCCAGTCGGGCACGTTCCTGTGGATCGACCCCGACGCGCGGGCCGCGTGCGTGGCACTCACGGACCGGGCCTTCGGTCAGTGGGCCATCGAGGCGTGGCCGCCGTTCACGGACGCGGTGCTCGCCGAGCTGCGCCGAGGGTGAACCGGGGCTCCGCCCCGACCCTCCCTTGCGCCTCAAACGCCGGCGGGGCGTGAATTCGCCTCGTTCAGCTCCCAGAGCAGGACCTCGGCAGCCTCCGACGCCGCCAGCTCCAGGCCCTCCGCGTCCACGATCCGTACCGAGTCGCCCGGCCCCAACTCCGCGTCTGCCAGCCGCACTTCGCCCCGTACCACATGGACGTACACAGCCGCCGCGTCCGGCACCGCCGTGCGTTCGCCCGGGGCGAGGCGGCGGACGTGGAGCATCGCGCCCGCCTCGGGCAGCGCGTACGGCGTCGAGTCCGCGATGCCGCGCACGATCTCGTACGAAGGGTCGCCGCCAGGTGACAGCGGCTCGAGCCACATCTGTACGAAGACCAGCGGCGCTTCCCCGTCGTTGCGCTCCACATGCCGCACCCCGCCCGCCGAGCTGAGCCGCTGCACGTCCCCGGGCCGGACCACCGTCGCGTGGCCCGCCGAGTCGCGGTGGGTGAGCTCGCCCTGGACGACCCAGGTGACGATCTCGGTGTGGCTGTGCGGATGCTCGTCGAAGCCCGCGCCCGGCTCGAGGCGTTCCTCGTTGCAGGCGAGGATCGCGCCGAAGCGGAGGTTGTCGGGGTCGTAGTGGCGCCCGAAGGAGAACGCGTGCAGGGACTCGATGCCCGAGGCGGGGTCGCCGCCGCGGAAGCGGTCGGCGGAGCGCCGTACGTCAATCACGGGTCCACCGTAGACCCGCGCGGAGTCTGCCGCGGCAGGCCCGTTCGCCGGGCGGAGTCCGGCGCGGGCGCCCCGAAGCTGGCGACCCCGAGGCCCGGGGATGCGAAGGCACCATGAGGAAGGAGGCCCCCCGCCACCCCGTGCACCCGTCCTGATAAGGCAGTCTTGTCCCGTGCCCGAACCTGCAGCGAACGTCCCCCACCCACATCCCGCGACCCTGCGCCGCCTGGAGCAGTCCTCCGGCCGGCTCGCCGCGAACGCCATCGCACGCATGGACGAGACGCTGCCCTGGTACCGGGCGATGCCCCCGGAGAACCGGTCGTGGATCGGTCTGGTCGCCCAGGCCGGCATCGCCGCTTTCACCGAGTGGTTCCGGCATCCGGAGACGCCCCAGGCGATCTCGACCGATGTCTTCGGTACGGCTCCGCGCGAGCTGACCCGGGCGATCACCTTGCGCCAGACCGTCGAGATGGTGCGGACCACCATCGAGGTGATGGAGTCGGCGATCGAGGAAGTGGCCGCCCCCGGCGACGAGTCCGTGCTGCGCGAGGCCCTGCTCGTCTACGCGCGCGAGATCGCTTTCGCCACCGCCCAGGTGTACGCGCAGGCCGCAGAGGCACGCGGCGCCTGGGACGCCCGCCTGGAATCCCTCGTCGTGAACGCCGTGCTGTCCGGCGAGGCCGACGAGGGCGCGGTCTCCCGCGCCGCCGCACTCGGCTGGAATTCGCCGGAGCATGTCTGCGTCATCCTCGGCACCGCGCCCGACGGCGACAGCGAACTGACCGTCGAGGCGATCCGCCGTGCCGCCCGACACGCCAAGCTCCAGGTCCTCACCGGAGTTCTCGGCGACCGGCTCGTCGTCATCGCCGGCGGCAGCGACAACCCGCTGAAGGTCGCCAAGGGGCTGATCGGGCCTTATGCGGCCGGACCCGTGGTCGCGGGCCCCATCGTCCCCGACCTGCTCGCCGCGACCAGGTCGGCGCAGGCCGCTGCCGCCGGGCTCAAGGCGTGCACGGCGTGGCAGGACGCGCCACGCCCGGTGCTCGCGGACGATCTGCTGCCGGAGCGCGCGATCGCCTCGGACCCTGCCGCGCGTGAGCAGTTGGTGGAGGAGATCTACAGACCGCTGGAAGAAGCGGGGTCGGCGCTACTGGAAACTCTGAGCGTCTATCTGGAGCAGGCAAGCAGTCTCGAGGGCGCCGCACGGATGCTGTTCGTGCACCCCAACACCGTGCGCTACCGGCTGCGACGTGTGACCGACGTCACCGGCTGGTCACCCTCCGATGTGCGCTCCGCGTTCACTCTGCGAATCGCGCTGATCCTGGGGCGTCTGGCCGACGGGGATTCGCAGTCCTAGACTTTTGTCGAAGACTAACAATTCCCCTGACGGTTCTTGGTCCCTGTCCTCACGGGCGGTTTGAGCCGTCCACAAGAGAGAGTGTGAGGGTGCTCGTACTCGTCGCTCCCGGCCAAGGCGCTCAGACGCCCGGCTTCCTGACTCCATGGCTCGACCTCCCCG
Organism: Streptomyces sp. NPDC002870; assembly: GCF_042888505.1. NCBI lineage: Bacteria > Bacillati > Actinomycetota > Actinomycetes > Kitasatosporales > Streptomycetaceae > Streptomyces > Streptomyces sp. NPDC002870. The sequence goes on along the minus strand of NZ_JBIAPW010000001.1, from coordinate 47,515 downwards.
GCGCCTCCGACCGCATCGCGGCCTGGTCCGACGCCATCGGGCTCGACCTTGCCCACTACGGCACGAAGGCCGACGCGGACGAGATCCGCGACACCGCTGTGGCACAGCCGCTGCTGGTCGCCGCCGGCCTGCTGTCGGCCGACGCGCTCGGTGCTGTGCAGCCCGGCGCCGTCGCGGGCCACAGCGTCGGTGAGATCACCGCGGCCGCGTTCGCGGGCGTCGTCGACGACGCCGCCGCGCTCGGTTTCGTACGAACGCGCGGACTGGCGATGGCCGAGGCCGCCGCGGTCACCGAGACCGGCATGGCGGCCGTTCTCGGCGGCGACCCCGAGCAGGTTCTCGCCCACCTCGAAAAGCTCGGCCTGACCCCGGCCAATGTCAACGGCGCCGGCCAGATCGTCGCCGCGGGCACCGCCGAGCAACTCGCCGTGCTGGCCGAGGAGAAGCCGGAGAAGGCACGCGTGATCGCTCTGAAGGTGGCCGGCGCGTTCCACACGCACCACATGGCGCCCGCGGTCGCGACCCTCCAGGAAGCCGCCGCGGAACTCACGGTCTCCGACCCGGTCGTGTCGTACATCTCGAACAAGGACGGCCGCGTCGTCTCCACCGGTGACGAGGTCATCGCCCGGCTGGTCGGCCAGGTCGCCAACCCGGTCCGCTGGGACCTGTGCATGGAGACCTTCAAGGAGCGGGGCGTCACCGGTCTGATCGAGGTCTGCCCCGGCGGCACGCTCACCGGCCTCGCCAAGCGCGCTCTGCCGGGCGTGCAGACCCTCGCGCTCAAGACCCCCGACGACCTCGACGCGGCCCGCACGCTCGTCGCCGAGCACTCTTCCTGACAAGGAGCCGTAGAGCATGTCGAAGATCAAGCCCAGCCAGGGCGCCCCGTACGCACGCATCATGGGTGTCGGCGGCTACCGCCCGACCCGGATCGTGCCGAACGAGGTGATCCTCGAGACGATCGACTCCTCCGACGAGTGGATCCGCTCCCGTTCGGGCATCGCCACCCGCCATTGGGCCTCCCCCGAGGAGACCGTGAGCGCGATGTCCGTCGAGGCGGCCGGCAAGGCGATCGCCGACGCCGGGATCAGCCCGCAGCAGATCAGCGGCGTGATCGTCTCCACCGTCTCGCACTTCAAGCAGACCCCGGCCATCGCCACCGAGATCGCGGACAAGATCGGCGCGGTCAAGCCGGCCGCGTTCGACATCTCCGCGGGCTGCGCGGGCTTCGGCTACGGACTGACCCTCGCCAAGGGCATGGTCGTCGAGGGCTCCGCCGAGTACGTGCTCGTCATCGGCGTCGAGCGGCTGAGCGATCTGACCGACCTCGAGGACCGTGCGACGGCCTTCCTGTTCGGCGACGGCGCGGGCGCGGTCGTCGTGGGCCCCGCCAACGAGCCGCAGATCGGCCCGACCGTGTGGGGTTCCGAGGGCGACAAGTCCGACACCATCAAGCAGACCGTGCCGTGGGACGACTACCGCGAGGGCAAGGTCGATAAGTTTCCGGCGATCACGCAGGAGGGCCAGGCGGTCTTCCGCTGGGCCGTGTTCGAGATGGCGAAGGTCGCCCAGCAGGCGCTGGACGCGGCCGGAATCAGCTCGGACGACCTGGACGTCTTCATTCCGCACCAGGCCAATATGCGGATCATCGATTCGATGGTGAAGACTCTGAAGCTGCCGGAGCACGTCGTGGTCGCTCGTGACGTGGAGACCACCGGCAACACTTCGGCCGCCTCGATCCCGCTCGCCATGGAGCGGCTCCTGGCGACCGGACAGGCGAAGAGCGGTGACACCGCGCTCGTCATCGGCTTCGGGGCGGGTCTCGTCTACGCCGCGACGGTCGTTACCCTCCCCTAAGCAACCGGATCTTCCGGACGCCACACCCTCTGATAGAAAATCGAAGGAGCGCCACATGGCCGCCACTCAGGAAGAGATCGTCACCGGTCTCGCGGAGATCGTCAACGAGATCGCCGGCATCCCGGTCGAGGACGTCCAGCTGGACAAGTCCTTCACCGACGACCTGGACGTCGACTCGCTGTCCATGGTCGAGGTCGTCGTCGCCGCCGAAGAGCGCTTCGACGTCAAGATCCCGGACGACGACGTCAAGAACCTGAAGACCGTCGGCGACGCCGCGGACTACATCGCGAAGCACCAGGCCTGAGCCTGAACGCGTTTGTCGCCACCTGACGGTGGCGCCGTGACAATTCAGCACCCCCCTACACGTGGAGAAAGAATTCCTGTGAGCTCGACCAATCGCACCGTGGTCGTCACCGGTATCGGCGCAACCACACCGTTGGGTGGCGACAGCGCATCGACCTGGGAGGGTCTGCTCGCCGGGCGCTCCGGGGTGAAGCCCCTCGACAGCGAGCGCTTCGCCGACCTCCCGGTCCGGATCGCCGCGCCCGCGGCGGTCGACCCGAGCGAGGTCCTGCCGCGCCCGCTGGCCCGCAAGCTGGACCGCTCGGCGCAGTTCGCACTGATCGCCGCGCGCGAGGCCTGGGCCGACGCCGGCTACACCGCTCCTGCGGGCGAGGACGAGAAGATCCTGCCCGAGCGTCTGGGCACGGTCATCGCCTCCGGCATCGGTGGCGTAACGACTCTGCTCGACCAGTACGACGTGCTCAAGGAGAAGGGCGGACGCCGCGTCTCCCCGCACACCGTTCCGATGCTGATGCCGAACGGCCCGTCCGCCAACGTCGGCCTCGAGGTGAACGCCCAGGCGGGCGTGCACACTCCGGTCTCCGCGTGCGCGTCCGGCGCCGAGGCCATCGGCTACGCCGTCGAGATGATCCGCACCGGCCGTGCCGATGTGGTCGTCGCGGGCGGCACCGAGGCGGCGATCCACCCCCTGCCCGTCGCGGCGTTCGCCAACATGATGGCCATGTCGAAGAACAACGACGAGCCCGAGAAGGCCTCTCGCCCGTACGACAAGGCCCGTGACGGCTTTGTGCTCGGCGAGGGCGCGGGCGTCGTCATCCTCGAGTCGGCCGAGCACGCCGCGCGGCGCGGCGCGAAGGTCTACTGCGAGGTGCTGGGCCAGGGCCTGTCCGCGGACAGCCACCACATCGCGCAGCCCGAGCCGAGCGGCCGCGGCATCGCGTCCGCGCTGCAGAACCTGCTCGACTCGACGGACCTCAAGCCGTCCGAAGTGGTGCACCTCAACGCGCACGCGACGTCCACCCCACAGGGTGACGTCGCCGAGATCAAGGCCCTGCGCAAGGTCCTGGGCGACGAGCTCGACCATGTCGCGGTCTCCGCCACGAAGTCGATGACGGGCCATCTGCTGGGCGGCGCGGGCGGCATCGAGACGGTCGCGACGGTGCTGGCGCTGTACCACCGCACGGCCCCGCCGACCATCAACGTCGACGACCTCGACGAGGAGGTCGACGCGGACGTCGTGCGCGGCGAGCCCCGCGAGCTGCCGCAGGGCACGATCGCGGCGATCAACAACTCGTTCGGCTTCGGCGGCCACAACGTGGTCCTGGCGTTCCGGACCGTCTGATCCGGCTGATCCGGCTGAGTTTCTGTTCGTACGCGAAAGGGCCCCCACCGCGCGGTGGGGGCCCTTTCGGGTGTGCCTCTCGCGTACGTCAGACGACCTGGTGGAGCCAGCGGACCGGCGCGCCCTCCCCTGCGTACCGGAACGGCTCCAGTTCGTCGTCCCACGGCTTGCCCAGCAGCTTCGAGATCTCCGCCTCGAGGTCCGTCTCACCCTGCGCCGAGCGCGCCAGCGCGGCGCGCAGCCGGTCCTCCGGGATCAGGATGTCGCCGTGGATCCCGGTGACGGCGTGAAAGATGCCGAGGCCGGGCGTGGCGCTGTAGCGCTCGCCCTCCGCCGTGGGGCAGGGCTCTGCGGTCACCTCGAAGCGCAGCATCTGCCAGCCGCGCAGCGCCGAGGCGAGTTTGGAGGCCGTGCCCACCTCGCCCTGCCAGGAGAACTCGGCTCTCCAGGTGCCGGGCGATGCGGGCTGGCGGATCCAGTCGAGCTGGACCCGCACACCAAGAACACCCGCCACCGCCCATTCGACGTGCGGGCACAGCGCGCGCGGCGCGGAGTGAACGTACAGAACGCCACGTGTCGTCACCGGGACCTCCAGTGTGGGACGAGGATCGCCTTCCCAGCGGCCTCAGTAAACAGCATCGGGAGTCAAACTCCACAAAAGGGACAGTATGTGACGTGATGTAATTTACCGGAGCCGATGGGCACGACGCCTCTGGGTCGACGGGGAAAAGCTACCGTGAGTAGGTGGCCGAGGGGTGACGTAATGTCGGTCCGGGAGCCCGTACGCACCAAGCTTTCACTCGGCAGGACGTCACGTACAGGTGATACGGAGGGGATCTGGGCATGGGGGAAACGAGCCGGAAGCGCCGCTTCTCGCGCAGCGCGGCGGCAGCGCTGACGGCAGTGGTCCTCCTCGCGACCGGCGCCCTGACGGGATGTGACTCCGCGTCGGACACGCGGGGCAACGGCTCCCCCGCCAAGCCGCGGCCGTCCCCCAGCCCCACCCCCGTCTGGGACCGCAGCCCCGACTCCATCGCCGCCGTCGGCGACTCCATCACCCGCGGCTTCGACGCCTGTGTGGTGTTCTCCGACTGTCCGGAGGTGTCCTGGGCGACCGGCACGGACGCGACGGTGCGGAGCCTGGCGCTGCGGCTGATCGGGGAGCCCGCGGTTACGGAGCGCAGTTGGAACTTCGCCCGCTCGGGGGCCGATGTGGCGGACCTGGCCGAGCAGATGACGCAGGCGGCGGCCAAGAGGCCCGAGCTGGTGACGGTGATGGTCGGCGCGAACGACGCCTGCGCAGACACGGCGGAGCGGATGACTCCGGTCGAGGAGTTCCGGAGTTCCTTCGCGGCGGCGGTGCGGCAGTTACGGCGCAGCGCGCCGAAGGCTCAGATGTACGTGTCGAGCGTGCCGGATCTCAAGCGGCTCTGGTCGACCGGGCGCGGCAATCCACTGGGCCGGCAGATCTGGAAGCTGGGCATCTGCGCCTCCATGCTGGGCAACGCGGAGGACGGGAGCGCGAAGGCGCAAACGCGGCGGGACCGGGTGCATGAGCGGGTCGTGGCGTACAACGAGGTGCTCAAGGACGTCTGCGGGAAGGATCTGCGCTGCCGGTACGACGGCGGGGCGGTCTTCGAGTACCGGTTCGAAGGCGAGCAGTTGAGCCGCTGGGACTGGTTCCACCCGAGCAAGAACGGGCAGCAGCGGCTGGCGGAGATCGCGTACCGCAACGTGACGGCGGCGAAGCCACCGCGGGCGTGAACCGGGGCTTTGCGCCCCGGATCCCCGCGTCCTGTGCTGCCCTCGGCTGCCGGACGGTGGCTGTTGGGGCCGGAGCGGCGTGTGTGACGCCGTAGCCAGGGGCGCGGCCAGGACGCGATACTTCCGCCACCCGACGGAAGGATTACCGTGTCCCGAATACGCGTCCGCCTGGACGTAGTTGGCGTCGCCCTCGTCGCACTCGCCCTCACCGGCTCCCCGCTCGCCACGGCCGCTCCAGCGCCTGCGCCAGCGCCAGCGCCTGCGCCTGCTTCGCCGATGGCCGCCGAGTTCACTGTCGAGGAGCAGCGGTTCGACAAGGCGGTGCCCCAGGAGATCCTGCGGCGCAGCGGATTCGACACCGTGGCACCGCGGTTCGGGCAGGCGCTGAAGTCGGCGCGGTCCTTCCGGCAGGCCGAGCAGGCTGCCGCACGGCAGGGCGCGCAGCTGTGGGACCGGGCGGTGGACCGGGCGCAGGGCCGCGGCCCTGCGCGGGGCGATCTGAGCCGGGACGACGACCGGCCGCTGTACTGGGCCCGGCTCGGGATGACCCGCGAACTGCGCCAGTGGCAGCCGGAGTTCGGCCTCACGGACGCGGAACGTGCGCGGCTCCTCGACCGCCTCGAGCGCTCCTCGCGCGGCCAGGACTCGATGGACCTCCCCGCGGGACGAGGCTTCAAGCGGATCGTGATGACGGGCTTCGACCCCTTCACGCTGGACCGCGACATCCGAATAAGCAACCCGTCCGGGGCGACTGCGCTGGCGCTGGACGGCACCTGGATCCGCACGGCGGAAGGGCCCGCCAGGGTCGAGACGGCCGTCTTCCCCGTGCGCTGGCAGGACTTCGCGGACGGCACGGTGGAGCGGACGCTGCGTACGCAGCTGCCGAAAGCCGACCTGTTCACCACGGTGAGCCAGGGGCGGGTGGGCCGTGTCGACATCGAGCGCTTCAACGGCGCGTGGCGGGGCGGGTTCGGGGACAACGAGAACCTCTCGCGTACGGAGACGGTGCCGGTGACCGATCCGGCGTCGCAGCCGCAGTGGACGACGACGACGCTTCCGTACGAGGCGATTGTGGCGGCGCAGACGGGGCGCTTCCCGGTGTACGACAACACGACGGTGACGGAGATCCCGCCGGGCGCCACCACGCCGGTGGTCAGCCCCGGGGGCCCGACGCCCGGATCGACGGCGCGCGCGGGCGGCGGCGGCAACTACCTCTCGAACGAGATCGCGTACCGGGCGACGCTGCTGCGGGACCGGTTGGGGCTGGAGATTCCGGGGGGTCATGTGCATACGCCGGTGCTGCAGTTCGGGGCGGGGAACACGACGGAGATCACGGACCCGGAGTTCGTGCGGAACCGGGTGGACATCATCGGGCAGGTGCGGGCGATCATCCGCGTGGCGGCGGAGACGTCGGGCTGAGAGCCCCGGGGGGCCGCCCGCGGCGGGGCGTACCCCCACCCGCCGCCCTTTGACGTGGAGGCGGCCGCTGCCGCACCGGTGGGCGGCGCGGCTCCCGGCCTCGCCCTGGCGGAGCCCGACTTCCGGACCTAGTCCTTGTGCATGGTGTACCGCGCCGGACTCGCCGGCTCGGGCTCCGGGTCGGGCGCCACCAGGTCCCGCACCATCAGCGTCGCCCCGGCCACCGCCCCCGGCATCAGGAACACGGCCACGAACGGGACGAGGAACGCCAGCGTGAGCGGCACGCCGAAGCCGAGGGTCAGCAAGCGACGGCCCCGCAGCAGCCCAAGACGCTCCTTGAGCTCGACGCCGCGCCGCTGGAGGGCGACCGCGGTGAGCTCCTCCGCGAGGAAGAAGCCCGAGACGCAGAAACCTATGACGGGGACGACAGTCTGGCCGATGACCGGAATGAAGCCGAGTGCGAAGAGCAGTACGCCGTAGAGCACGACCCGCGCCAGGACCCGCAGCGAGTCGCGCGCGGAGATCCACAGCTCCCGCCAGAGCGGCAGGCCGGACTCGGGGACGTGGCCGCCCTCGGTGCGGTCGACCTGCTCGGACAGAGACTCGTAGAAGGGCTGGCCGACCAGCAGCGTCACCGCGGTGAAGGTGATCACCGCCAGGAACAGCCCGAAGGAGAAGACCAGCGCGGTCAGGAAGCCGCGGAACAGGCCCTGCCAGGGCGAGGACCAGTCGTCGGCGAAGGGAGTCGACCAGGCGGTGAAGTCGTCGGCGCCGTAGCCGAGACCGACCAGCGCGGCAGCGTACAGCACCAGGGTCACCAGCCCCGGCAGCAGCCCGAAGCCGAACCACTTGCCGTGCCCGCCGACCCAGCGCTGGCCTTTCATCAAGTAGCCGAAGCCCACCCCAAGATCACGCATGGATACAGCTTATCGGGGTGCCGGAGCGCCGGCGTGGGGTCCTAGCCCGGCGGACGCCGACGCTGGTCACCCGCTGAGTACGCAGCGAGAGCCGCACCCCCGGGCGGGGGTGCGGCCCTCGTGTACGCCGTATGGACGCCGTATGGACGCCGTGCCGGTCAGACGGCGAGGTCGACCGTGATGTTGCCGCGGGTCGCCTTGGAGTACGGGCAGACCTGGTGGGCCTTCTCGAGCAGGTCCTTGGCGGTGGCGGCGTCCAAGTTCGGGATGTTCGCGGAGATCTTGACGATGATCCCGAAGCCCTCGTCGTTCTTGCCTATGCCGACCTCGGCGGTGACCGTCGAGCCGGAAAGGTCGGCGTTCTCCTTGCGGGCGACGACACTCAGCGCCCCCTGGAAGCAGGCGCTGTAGCCGACGGCGAAGAGCTGCTCCGGATTGGTGCCCGCGCCTGAACCGCCCATCTCCTTCGGCGGGTTGACGACCAGGTCGAGCCTGCCGTCGTGGGTGGCGACACGGCCGTCACGGCCGTTCTCCGCGGTGGCGGCAGCGGTGTACAGGACGTCGGACTGCTGAATGGCCATGAAAAAGCTCTCTGATGGTTCACCCCGGCTCGCGCCCACGACCGCGGTGGCTGAGGCCGATCCTAGCGGGCCAGCGAAACGACCATCTTTCCGGTGTTCTCCCCGCGCAGCAGACCGAGGAACGCGTCGAAGCCGTTCTCGATGCCCTCGACCACGGTCTCGTTGTACTTGAGCTCACCGGAGGCGATCCAGCCCGCGACCTCACGGACGAACTCCGGCTGGAGCGCGGCATGATCGCCCACGAGCATGCCCTGCAGGCGCAGCCGCTTGCCGATGAGCAGGGCGAGATTGCGCGGTCCCGGGGTCGGCTCGGTGTCGTTGTACTGGGCGATCATGCCGCAGATGGTCGCGCGGCCGTGCAGGTTGAGCGAGGAGATCGCGGCCTCCAGGTGTTCCCCGCCGACGTTGTCGAAGTAGACGTCGATGCCGTCGGGGGCCGCCTCCTTCAGCTGCTGCGCGACGGGGCCGTTCTTGTAGTTGAACGCCGCGTCGAAGCCGTACTCCTCGACCAGAAGCTTGACCTTCTCGTCCGAGCCGGCCGAGCCGATGACGCGAGAGGCGCCCTTGATCCTTGCCATCTGGCCGACCTGGCTGCCCACCGCGCCGGCCGCGCCGGAGACGAAGACCGCGTCGCCCTCCTTGAAGGAGGCGACGTCGAAGAGCCCGGCGTAGGCCGTCAGACCGGTCATGCCCAGCACGCCGAGGTAGGCGGAGAGCGGGGCGAGTGAGGGGTCGACCTTGGTGGCGTGCTTCGCGGGCACCTCGGCGTACTCCCGCCAGCCGAGCCCGTGCAGGACGTGGTCACCGACCGCGAAGCCCTCGGCTTCCGAGGCGATGACCTCACCGACGGCGCCGCCCTCCATGGGGTGGTCGAGCTTGAAGGGCGGAGTGTACGACTTCACGTCGTTCATCCGGCCACGCATGTACGGGTCGACCGAGAAGTACAGATTGCGTACGAGGATGCGACCCTCGCCCGGCTCGGTCACCGGCGCCTCACGCAGAGCGAAGTCCTCAGCCTTGGGCCAGCCGTGCGGACGGGCGACCAGGTGCCATTCACGGCCGGACGCGGGGAGTGCGGACATGCTCGTTCCTCCTAGAAAAGCTTCACTATGTGAAACAACCATGCCCCTGGATATTTCATGTTGTCAAGTAACCGGGTATCCTGCTTGCCATGGCCACACCACGCAAAGACCCCCTGACCCTCGAAGTCGTCGAGCTCATCGGCAGCGTCGTGGCCCGCTACTACGCGGAGTACGAGCAGGCCGCGGCCAAGCACTCACTCACCGGCGCACAGGCGCGAGTGCTGGGACTGCTCACCCTGGAGCCGATGCCCATGCGCCGCGTCGCACAGAAGCTGAGGTGCGAGCCGTCGAACATCACCGGCATCGTGGACCGGCTGGAGAGCCGCGGGCTGGTGGAGCGACGGCCCGACCCGAACGACCGCAGGGTGAAGCTGGCCGCGCCGACGAAGGAGGGGGTCGACACCGCGCGCCGGCTGCGGGGATCGCTGGACTTCGCGCGCGAGCCGCTGGCCGAACTGTCGGACGAGGAGCGGACGATGCTGCGGGACCTGCTCAAGCGGATGCTGGGCGAAGAGACTCCGGCCGTGCCAGATCTCGGCTGACCCGCCGAGCTGCATGGCGCATCCCGGGTCATCGGCAGCGGCGGAGAAGGTCGCCTACTAGATGCACCAAAAGAGGAACTGGTTGCAGGACTCACTGGGTGTCGGGGTCGGCGTGGGTCCCGGGGGTCCCGAGGGCTGGGCCGAGGCCGATGTGCTCGGCTGCCCCGAGTTCGACGGCTCCGTACTGCCGGACGGCTGTCCGACGGAGGGCGCGGCGGAAGGCCTGCCCGCGCCCCGGCTCGTGGCGGTCGGCTTCCCGGTGCCGTCGCCGCCCGGGCCGCCGGTGCCGGTTCCCGTCGGGCGTGCGGAACTCGACGCCGAGACGGGCGATTCCGTCACCGGGTCGGGGCCCTCGGGGGTGACATCGACATCCGTGGGCTCCGGAGCGGGCTCCGTCTCGACGTCCGGTTCTTCCTTGACAGCGGTGGCCGCGCCGTCGTCGCCCGGATTCTCCAGGGCCAGCTCGGCCAGGCTCAGCGCACCCGCGGCGAGCACCAGACCGAACGTGCCGAGCAGCACCTTGCGGCCACGCCGTTTGCGGGCCCGGCGCCCGGACGCGGCCTTGCGGCCGGACGCGGCCTTGCGCCGGGGAGGGGGCTGGCGGCGGGCACGCCGATGGCCCGCCGGCTCGGACACCTCGTCCAGTTCGAGGACGTGTTCCGCCGCCGGCGGCGCAATGGGGCTCTGATACCGGAGCTCCTCAACGGGTGTACCGCAGCCGGCACAGGCCAGAGCGCCGTTGAGGTGCCGACGGCACTGGTTGCAGTAATCCATGGCGCCCGCAGATTATGCGGCGCGAAGGGACCAGAGGTGTATGACTCTGTGAGGATGTTGTGTGGAATCCTCATCTCCGCTGCGAGTCGGCTTCTTCGCCTGACGGCGCGTTCGCCGTCGGCCGCGGGGCAGGATGTCGGACATGACCCCTGCCGCACCGTTCGGGCCCCGCGATTTCCAACTGGTACTGCTGCGCCGGATGGCTGACCATCAACCCGGTCTGGTCGAGGACGCCCGCCACGAACTGGGCGTGTCCCTCGCCGAGATGCGCGAGGCCAACCGCCGCTGGCAGGCGATGGTCCGCTCGCCGAGGGGCCGCGGCGCGCTCGCCCGCTACCGCTCGGTTCTAGGGAAGCCGGAGCAGGTCGTACGACGGCGGATCGGCGACCTCGAGTGCGACGCGCTGCTGTGGCCCGTACCGCTCTGGCCGGATCTGCGCTTCGAGGTGCTGGCGGCGGACGACGGGGCGGTGTGGAACGAATGGCTGGTCCGCGCCCCGGGGGCGGCGGGACCCCAGTTGCGTACGGCCGATGACCTGGTGCCGTGGTCGTGCACGGTGGACGAGGTGGCAAGAGCGTTTGCGCCGGCCAGACCGATGGAGGGCTCGGCGCCGACGCGATGGCAGCTGGCGTTCACCCTCCGCGACGGCGAGCAGGGCGTCGCGGAGTTCTGCTGGGGACTGCTGCAGAGGCGGCTGTAGCCGGCATTTCACCGGATCGGCCGAACGAATCTGGCGGATCGTCAGCTCCGTACCCCCGACCGGCTCACCCAGCGCGCGGACCTCCCGTGGCGATCGCACGATGCCATCAAGTACCGCACTCGGGAGGATCTTGCCGTGACCGTCAGCCTTGAGCAGTTGCGCCGTTGCCATGTCGCCGTCGACCTGGGAGCCGCGAGGACCAGGGTCTTCGTGAGGGGGGCCGGGCTCGTCGTCGACGAGCCGAGCGTCGCCGCCGTGAACACCCGCACCGGCGCGCTGATCGCGGTGGGCGAGCTCGCAGAGAAGATGACGGGCCGTACGCCCGACTACATCCGCGTCGCCCGTCCCATCGCCGGTGGCACCATCGTCGACATCGAGATGGCCCAGCGGATGCTCCGTCTCCTCCTCGGCGAAAAGCTCCGCCGCCAGCTGCGCCGCAAGCCGCGGCTGCGCGCCGCCGCCTGCACCCCGCACGACAGCGATCCGCTCGCCGAGCGCGCCGCGGTCGAGACCCTCGTCGGCCTCGGCGCCCGCAGGGTCGAGCTCGTCGACACCCTGATCGCCGCGGCCGTCGGCTGCGGGCTGCCCGTGGAGCAGCCCACAGCGACCATGATCATGGTGTGCGGCGCGGCGACCACACAGGTCGCCGTGCTCTCCCTCGGGGCGATCGTCACTGCAGAGCGGATCCCGGTGGGCGGCAACGCCATCGACCACGCGGTGATCCAGCACCTGCGCCACCAGCACGAACTGATGCTGCCCAGCCAGTCCGTACGCCCCCTCCAGCTGGCGCTGAGCGGCAACGGACTCAACACCCACGGTCCGGCGTCCACCGAGATCCACGGCCGGGACGTGGCGACCGGCCTCGCCCGCTCGGTGCGCGTGGACACCGCCGCCGTACGGCACGCCATCCACACCCCGCTCACCTCCGTGCTCGACGGCATCGGCAAGGTGCTGCGGGACTGCCCGCCGGACCTGGTCGCCGATCTCGCCGACCGCGGGATCATGATGGTCGGCGGGAGCGCGCTGCTGCCCGGCCTGGACCAGATGCTGCGCGACGCCACCGGAATGCCGGTGCACATCGCCGACCGGCCCGACATCTGCGCCGTACTGGGCCTCGGCGCGATGCTGGAGGGCAAGATCCAGCCGATGGCCCTCGCCCCGCTCACCGAAGCCAGCTGAGACAGCCGGCAGGCACCCCCGCCGATCGCATAAATCAGTCGCGCCGGCCGTGGCCGGGGTCCAACGCTGTACGCCATGAGCATGTGGACGACGGCGATGGCGGGCGCGGCGGCGGGTCTGGGTGTGGCGATGCCCGTGGGGGCGATGGGCGTGCTCCTCGTCCAGGAGGGCATGCGCGACCGCCGCGGGGCGGTGGCCGCGGCGGCCGCGGTCGCCGTCGTCGACCTCGCGTACGCCGCCGTGGCGACCGCACTCGGGCCGCTCGTCGCCTCCGCGCTCTCCGGCGTGGAGGCCTGGGTCCGGCTGGTGTCGGCCACCGTGCTGGCGGTGATCGCGGGTCGCGGTCTGCTCGCCTTGCGGCAGACGCGGTCCGAGGGCAGGAGCGCGGGATCGGGCGCGGGGTCGGATGCGAGATCGGGCGCGGGATCGGACGCGGTATCGGACGCGGGCGCCGGACCGGTGCGGACGTTCACCCGGTTCGCCGCGCTCACCCTCATCAACCCCACCACCGCCCTTTACTTCGCCGCCCTGACCACGGCTCAGGGCGCGGCCCTGAGCGGAGGCGGGGCCGGCGCGGTGTTCGTCGGCGGGGTCTTCGTCGCCTCGCTGGCATGGCAACAACTGCTGGTCGCGGTCAGCGGGTTGGCGGGCAGGCGGATCTCGGACACTGCCCGCGCGTGGACGTTCCGGATCGGGTACGGACTGGTCGCGGTGTACGCGGTCAAGGTGGCGCTCCCGTTGCCGTTGCCGTAGAGCACGTCCGGCAGGCCTGCGCGTCGGGGGTGCGGGCGTTCGGGGTGCGGGTTGCTCGTCCCCCGCCCCGCCCTCCCCCAGAGCTCCGCCCGAACGCTCCCCGGACCCGCGCCGGGAGGCCCCTCGCACCCCGGACCCGCCACCCCGGACCCGCAGCCCCGACCCGCAGCCCGGCCCCGCGCGCGCCGGGCCCGCGTGCATCCGTTCGGCGCGCGGCTGGGCGTACTCGCGAATAGCGTGAGAGGGACGGAATTTCCTCGACCGGGAGGCTTGGTTCCCATGGCCGCGCAACCCGAAGGCACCCCCTGCTGGGCCGACGCGATGTTCCCCGACCTGGAAGCCGCGAAGAGTTTCTACGGCGAACTGCTGGGCTGGACGTTCGGCGAAGGCTTGGAGGAATTCGGCTACTACACACAGGCGTACTCCGACGGCAAGGCCGTGGCCGCCCTCTCCCCGCAGATGCCGGGCATGGAAAACACCCCGGCCGCCTGGAATCTCTACTTCGCCACCCCGGACATCGCCGCGACGACCGCGAAGATCCGTGACAACGGCGGTGCGCTGACGATGGAGCCGATGGAGGTCGGCGAGTTCGGCACCATGGTGACGGCCCAGGACCCCAGCGGCGCGTACTTCAGCGCCTGGCAGGCCGGCAGCCACGAAGGCTTCGAGAAGACGGGCGAGGCCGGCTCGTTCGCGTGGGCGGAGGTCACCACCCGCGACACCGCGAAGGCGGACGCCTTCTACCCGGCCGTCTTCCCCTTCGAGGTGCAGCGGATGGCCGACGAGCACATCGACTTCCGTGTGTGGAACATCAACGGCCATCCGGTGGCGGGCCGGATGAAGATGACCGAGGACTTCCCGCCCGACGTTCCGCCGTACATCAATGTGTACTTCGCGGTGCCGGACTGCGACGCCGCGGTGGCCACCGTCACCGAGCGCGGCGGACAGCTGCACTTCGGCCCGATGGACAGTCCGTTCGGCCGGTTCGCGGCGGTCGCTGACCAGCAGGGCGCGGCGTTCTCGGTCATCGACCTGCAGACGACGCAGGGAGAGATGCCCGAGATGAGCTGACGCGCCCGTCACCCCCGTCCGCGTGGCCGGCCTCCCGCGGGCGGGGAAGTGAGGGCATCGGACTCTGCGGGTCCCGGCCCGCCGCGTCAGGCAGCTGTCCCGGAGCCGCGGGCCGGGGCCCGGCCGGGGCGGTGTCCGGGCCGGTCCCGGCCTCGCCGTCGCTGGCGCGGCGGACGTTCGAATGGGGCACGTCCCCGTGCGGAGCCGTGGTCTCCGGATCCGGCGACGGGCCCCTGCCCCCGGACGGCGGGATTCTGCCGCCCGACGGGGAGGTGTTGACCTCCTCTGCGGGCGGATTTCCCGAATCAGCGGTCGGCCGGATCTTGGGCGAGCCGGCGGCAACGTTGTCAGGGGCCCAGCGCTGCGCCTCGGAGCCGTCCCGTATCTTGACCACCACCGGCGCTCCGGCCTCCGCCGCGGCGGGGACGACGGCCAGTCCGTCGTTCCAGCGGGGAATCACATCGCCCTGGATCGTGAGGTCGTAGCGGACGTCAGCCGCGTTGTCCGCCGACCGGTCCGCGCACGCGCCGAGGACCGCCACGCCGTCCAGCTCATGGGAGTTGAGGCACAGTTCGGGGGCGGCAGCACTGCGCAGCAGTCCGTCGTTCTCGTACACCCACTGCTGGGTCACGGCGCTGGAGCAGGGCGCCATCGTCGCCTCGGCGTCGAGCTGCGCCCTGCGGTCGCGGATGTCGAGGCACAGGGCGGCGGCGATGTTGCGCAGTCGGGTGTTGAGCGGGCCCGTGGGGAGTGCGGCAGAGGTCGTCGACGGCTGCGAGGGCTGCGGCGCCGGGCTGGAGGGCAGCTGTGATCCGGGGGCGGGGACCGCGGTGACGGAGCCGCTCGGGACGGCCGGTCCCGCATGACTGTCGTCGTCCGGCCAGAGCTCGGTGACGACGGCCGCCACGACGAGCAGGCCGGTGACGATCCCGAGGCCGGTGATGACGGCCCCCTGTCCGCGCTGGGACAGCGACAGTGGGCGGCCCTGGAAGGTGACGCGGGGCAGCGAGCGGGGACGACCGCCCCGCGAGTGACGGCCGGCGCCGCGGACCGCGCCGCGGACCGCGCTGTGCCCGGCGCCCTCCCTGGCCGCCCGGGAGCGGGCGTTGTTGCGGGCGGGCCGCGAGTCGAGGTACGGCTGGGCGGCCGGGCCGAGTACGCCTTCGGCCAGCAGGAGCGCGAGCCGGCCGTCGACGTGGTTGAGCTGTTCGGCGCCGTAGCGGCAGTGCTGACACCTCGCCAGATGCGCCTGAATGTCGGGGATCAGCGGGCCGCCGCGGCGCAGGGATACGTCCAGCAGCCGGTTGTAGTGGCGGCATTCGTTGTCCGGGGCGAGTTCCAGATGGGCCCGCAGGCAGCCCGCCCGCAGGATTTCGCGCGCCTCTTCGAGCTGGGCCGTCGCGCTACGGGGATCGACCGCCAGCAATCCGGCCGGTACGGATATACCCTCGCCCTCGACCTCGGCATGCCAGAGCAGACATTGGGCGGGGGCCGGAATTGCCCGGAAAGCCCGCGCGATCAGTCCGCGATTCTCCGGGACAGTGAACATGTCGACAGGCACGGTGCGTCCGGTGTCCGGATTCTGGAGTTCGGGCAGCGCGGTGATGCGCGCGTCCGCCGCCCACATCTTGCCGATTTGACGGGCTGTCACCAAAAGCAGGGGACGAAGTGCCGCGCTCGTCCGGGCCTGCCGCAGATTCTCCAACACCTTGTGGGAGGCTGCCGTGGCGAGCATGGACGCCGCCTGGGCCGAAGGGGTGCAGATCGACGTGTAGTCGAACGCCGGTTGCCAGTGCCTCGCCAGCAGCGCTGCTACGGCACGGGCCTCGTCGTTCCCCCCGCCGGCCCGCAGTGTCGCCACGAGACCTTCGTCGGAGTCCCCGGAACTGAGACCGGTGCGGGGAGGAGGGACGGGACCCGGAGTACGGGGATTCTGCATAGACGTCTTTCCATCCAGGGCATTGCGGTGGGGGGTTGAACATGGTTCCGGTCCGGCCCGGGTTAACGAGCGGGAACATTTCTGTCAGTTGAAAGGGAGCGCGCCTGCTTGGTCTATACCGCCGTGGAATTCGAACGGCTGAACAGAATCAGCCTGCTGGAAGCATGAGGAAGCTCACCCTTACACAACCCACAGGTGTGGAACAAGAGTTCCGGAACCGCGACCATTCCCGGACGCTGTCGAGAAAAGGAAAGAACGACTCGACTTTTGTTCAGTATTGACTGGTTTCCGCGGTGAAGCAGGAGTGCGTACGTCAACCAGAGGGCTCAGGAACGTGCGGCGGGCACAGCACTCACAGCGTCACGATGACGGCCTCGGTCGCCTTGACGCTGGTCCATACGGAAGTACCGTCGGCGAGGCCCAGTTCGGCAGCCGCCTGCGGGGTGATCTCGGCGACGAGGTCGGGCGCCTGCGGCGAAGCGATCAGGATGCGCAGGCGGCTGCCGGTGGCGGTGATCTCCCGTACGGTGCCCGGCCACACATTGCGCGGACTGCCGCCGGGCCTGTCGCGGTGTACGGCGACCGCTTCCGGCGCGATGATCGCGAGGGCCTCGGTGCCGACGGGCAGCGGATCGGCGACGACGAGGTGCCCGCCGCCGGGGAGCGCGAGGCCGTCCGCCGTCGCGGTGCCGGGCCAGGCGTTGCGGCCGAGCATCCGGGCGACCCACGGGGAGCGGGGGTGGCGGGTGACCTCCGCGGGCGGGGCGTCCTGCAGGGCGCGGCCCTCGTCCAGTACGAGCACCCGGTCGGCGAGCGATACGGCCTCCACCGGGTCGTGGGTGACGATCAGGCAGACGCCGCCGAAGCCGTCGAGGTGGGTGCGCAGGGTGTGGCGTACATGGGCGCGGGTGGTCTGATCGAGTGCGGCGAGGGGTTCGTCGAGGAGCAGCAGCCGGGGGCGGGCGGCCAGCGCGCGGGCCAGCGCGACGCGCTGGGCCTGGCCGCCGGAGAGCTGGGCGGGCCTGCGGTGCGCGAGGTGGCCGACGCCGAGCCGGTCGAGCCAGCCCTGGGCGGTACGGCGGGCCTCGGCGCGCGGGACGCCGTGGGCGCGCAGCCCGTACGCCGTGTTGCCCAGCGCGCTCAAGTGCGGGAAGAGCGCGCCGTCCTGGGGCACCCAGGCCACGCCGCGGCGGTGCGGGGGCAGGCCGGTCACATCGGCGTCGCCGAGGCGGAGTGCGGCGTGGGCGCGCGGGGTCAGGCCGAGGAGGGCGCGCAGCAGGGTGGTCTTGCCCGCGCCGTTGGGACCGACGACGGCGATGGTGGTGCCGGGTTCGGCATCCAGGGTGAGCTCGTTGAAGCCGGTGACCTCGGCGTGCAGTGGCCAACTCCCCCGCATTTCGGGGAGGTTGTGCGCCTTGACCGGCTCGGCGCGGGGCGGCTCGGCGCGGGGCGGCTCGGCAGACGCTTCCGCCGGGCGCTGCCTGCCGGCCGCCTGGCCGGGGGCCCCGCCGGTCCATCGGCCGCGCAGTGCGATGAGCACCGCCATGGCGATGACAAGCAGCAGCAGGGACAGGGAGGTTGCCGCTTCCGGCTGGTCCTGGAGCAGCAGATACACCTGGAGGGGCAGCGTCTGCGTGGTGCCGGGCAGATTGCCCGCGAAGGTGATGGTCGCGCCGAACTCACCCAGGGCCCGTGCCCAGGTGAGAGCCGCTCCGGCGACGAGACCGGGGGCCACCATGGGGAGGGTGACGGTGAAGAAGACCCGCAGCGGCGAGGCTCCGAGAGAGGCCGCGGTCTCCTCGTAGCTCGGTCGCAGCCCCGCCAGGGCGCCTTCGAGACTGATGACGAGAAACGGCATGGCGACGAACGTCGCGGCGACGACGGCGCCCGAGGTGTGGAAGGGCAGGGTGACGCCGAAGGTGCCCTCCAGCCAGGGACCGAGCAGTCCCCGGCGGCCGAATCCGAGGAGGAGCGCGACGCCACCGACAGTGGGCGGCAGCACCATCGGCAGCAGCACGAGAGAACGTACGAGCGCCTTGCCCGGGAAGTCGACGCGGGCCAGCAGCCAGGCCAGCGGCACCCCGAGCAGCAGGGAGAGACCGAGCGCCCAGAACGAGACGAGCAGCGACAGCTTCAGCGCCTCGGTGACGCCCGGGCTGGTCAGATGCGTACCGAGATCGCCCCAGGAGGTGCGGACGAGGATGCCGATGAGCGGGATCAGCAGCAGCGCGATGGCGAGCAGCGCGGGTACGGCGAGCGCGACGGGGGTGCGGGTGCCGCGGCTGCGTAGGCGTCTCATGCGGCTGCTTGGGCCTCTCATCGGGGGTTCCTCGGGTTGTTCCTCGGGTGTTCCTCGGGTTGTTCCTCGGGTGTTCCTCTGGACCTGGTTGGGGTCGGGTTACGGTCGTGGGCTGCCCGGCCCCCCTGTACCGGGCAGCCCACGCACCGCTGTTACGGCTGCCGGCGGTTACGGCTGCTGGAAGCCCGCGTCCCGGAGGATCTTCTGCGCCTCGGGCGTGCTCAGCCACTTCACGAACGCGGCAGCTGCCTCCGCGTTCCTGGACGTCTTCAGCGTCGCCGCCGGGTAGGAGGCGACCGCGTTCTGGTCGTCGGGAATCTCGACGGCCTCGATCTTGCCCTTCGCGCTCGTGGCGTCCGTCTTGTAGACGAGTCCGGCGTCGGCCTCGCCGAGCTCGACCTTGCTGAGGACGGCGCGGACGTTGGGCTCCTGCGAGACCGGCTTCACGACGATCTTCTGGGCGTCCAGGATCTTCTTGCTGTAGCGGCCGGCCGGCACCTCGGGGGCGGCGAGCACGACCTTCAGCTTCGTGTCCGCGAGGTCTGCCAGCGAGCCGACCTTCTCCGGGTTGCCCTTGCCGGTCGCGATGACGAGCCGGTTCCTGGCGATGACGGTCGGGGCGCCGGTGTCGGACTTCAGCCCGTCCATGGTCTTGGTGTCGGCGCTGACCAGGGCGTCGGCGGGGGCGCCCTGCCTGACCTGGGCGGCCAGTTCCTGGGACCCGGCGAAGGAGAACTTCACCGTGGTGCCGGGGTGGGACTTCTCGTACGCGGCACCGGCTGTCTTGAAGACATCGGTCAGCGAGGAGGCGGCCAGCACGGTCAGCTCGGCCATCGGTACGCCGGCGGCGGCCCCGGTGGCCTTCGCGGCGCTGTCCTTCTTGCTGTCGTCACTGCCGCAGGCGGCCAGCGGCACGAGCAGTGCCGCGGTCAGGACGGCGGCGGCGGTACGGCGCCGGGAAAAGGCGTAGGACACGAGGACTCCTTGGTGAAGCGGTGCTGCGCGGTGCGAACAGTCCGCCTCGGGAACGGGGTTCGCAGGGGCGGTTCTCGGACACGTCAGACGCGGTCGATGTGCACGCTGGTCGACTTCACGCGGGCGGTGGCCTGCATGCCGACTTCCAGCCCCAGCTCCTCGACGGCCTCCCGGGTCAGCAGGGAGACCAGCCGGTGCGGGCCGGCCTGGATCTCGACCTGCGCGGCGACATCGCCGAGCTTGACCGCGGTGACAATGCCGGGGAAGGCGTTGCGGGCCGAGGTGTACGAGGCGTCTTCCTCGCCGGTGCCGCTCTGGGCGACCTCGATCGAGAAGGCCGCCAGGTCACGGCCGTCGATGAGGCGGCGGCCGCTCTCGTCGCGGTGGGTCGCGACCTTGCCGGCGTCCGCCCAGCGGCGCGCGGTGTCGGGGCTGACGCCCAGAAGACGCGCCGCCTGGCCGATTGTGTAGGACTGCATATGCGACAAGGTAGGCGGTATCAGCCAGCATATACAAGCAATAGAGAACTGCTTCATAGCAAATGCCAGGCCCCTTGGAGGAAGCCCCAAGCGCGCTGCCCGGCCGCTGCCCGGGCCCGTGGCTACGGTGGCCACATGAGCCTGAGCATCCGCAATCAGATCCCCGGCATGGTCGTCGCCGTCACTCCCGGCGAGGTGATGGCCGCCGTCAAGGTCCGGCTGGAGGGCGGCCAGGAGATCACCGCCGCGATCACTCTGGAGGCCGTCAGGGAACTGGGCCTCGCGGCGGGCTCCCCCGTACGCGCCCTGGTGAAGTCCACCGAGGTCTCGCTGGCCACCGGCGCGGTCGAGGGCCTGAGCATCCGCAACCAGATTCCCGGCACCGTCACCGACGTCGCCTCCGGCGGCGCGATGGCGAGCGTCAAGGTCGGCGTGGTGGGCGGCGAGCTGACCGCCGCGATCACGAAGGACGCGGTCACCGACCTGGGCCTGGCCGCCGGGTCATCGGTCGTTGCGCTGATCAAGTCGACCGAGATCTCACTGGCCACGGACTGACTGCGAGCCGACTGCCCCTGCGTCAGGCGCTGTTGAGGTGCGTCCCGGTGCCAGTCGTGCCGGTGCACGGCGATGCGCGGCCCGTTGCCGAAACGCAGCACGCGCAGGGTGCCACCGTCGATGAAGCCAATCGATTGATTGGCTCGGACTCGGGTGCGTGGGCTCCCCGGAACCCACAACGGCGCCACAAGCCGCAGCCCCCTCCATACGGCAGCATGGAGATGAGGACAGACCCGGCGGCCGCGCAGCGTGACGCCGTGGAGCCGGCTGTGGCGGGCCGGCGGATGGGGAAGAGGTGCCCGGATGGGTTCGGATGTGGACGAGCACGATGGGCCGGCTGCGGACTCCCATGAGCTGGACCGGGCGGTGCAGCAGGCCCTGGACCGGCTGACGGTGCTGACCAACGCCGCCGACGCCCTGGCCAGCACCCTCGACCTGGACTCGGGGCTGCGCCGCCTGTGCCACACGCTGGTGCCGGGCCTTGCGGACTGGTGCGCGGTGGATCTGTTCGACGAGGAGGGCCGCCTGCGCCGGCACGTGATCGAGCACCGTGAGTCCGACCTGGTCTCACCCGGCCTGTACGAAGGTGAACTGCCACCCTTGGCCGAGGATTCGGCTGCCTCACTGGCCCGCGCCCTGCGGGGGGCCGGGCCGCTGCTCGTCACGTCGATCTCGGCGCCAGAAGCCGCGGCCGATCCCCTGCATGCCAGGGAACTGGAACTCTTCGACCGCCTGGGAGCGGACACGGTGGTGATCGCGCCCCTGCGCTCCCGCCGCCAGGTCCTGGGCGCACTGACCCTGGCGCGCACCGAGGGTACCGGGGCACTGGACGAGGACATTCTTCCGCTGGCGGAGGACCTGGCGCATCGCGTCGCGCTCGCCGTCGACAACGGACGTCTGTACTCCGAGGTCCAGAAAACGGGGGAGCGCATCCAGCGCTCCTTGCTGCCCGACCTGCCCGAGCTCGGACTGCTCGAGCTGGCCGCCCGCTACCAGCCCGCTATCACCACCTCCCAGGTCGGCGGCGACTGGTACGACGCGTTCGTCCTGCCCGGCGGCGCCGCGGCCCTCATCATCGGAGACGTCGCCGGCCACGACCTGCAGGCGACCGTCACCATGAGCCACATGCGCAACATGTTGCGCGGCATCGCCTGCGACCGCAAAGAGCCGCCCGGCAAGATCCTTGCCCGCATGGACGCGGCCAACTGGATCCTCTACCCACACCAGACCCTGACCTGCATATACGCACTGGTCGAGAAGCCCGCCGAGCATCAGCCATGGGCACTGCAGTACGCCGTCGCCGGCCATCCCGCCCCGCTGTTGATCACAGCTGAAGGCGACACACGCTTCCTGACCGACGGGCGCAGCATGCTCCTGGGTGTGGATCCCAGCCAACGACGCCCCGACGCGACCGAAGTCCTGCCGACGAACGCCACGATCCTGTTCTATACCGACGGCCTCATCGAACGGCGCACTGAAGACCTCGACCGCGGCGCGGCCCGGCTGCGCCAGCACGCCGCCGCCCTCGCCCAGGAGCCCCTGGGAGCCCTCTGCGACGAGCTCCTCACCGGCCTCGCTCAGGACAGCAGCGACGACGTCGCCCTCATCGCCGTTCGCACACCCCCATCCGACGCCCGCCCAGCCACCGCCCCCGCCGAGTGAACTCAACAGGGGGCGGCGCCGCCCGGCCGCCCCCTTCATTCGATGAGGGCTGCCTCGAAGGAACCCCCCAGGTACCGGTCCCGGCTGTCGCGACGCTGCAGCTTGCCGGTCGTCGTGAGCGGCAGCGTCCCCGGCTTGAGAAGCACGACGTCGTGCACCTGGATGCGGTGTCCGGCATGGACGGCGCGCCTGATCTCCCGCTTGATCTCCTGGGCAGTCACCGGCTCGTCACTCTCGCCGTCGGCTGCCGCCGTCGTCGTCTCGGCGAGCACTATGAGCCGTTCGTGTGCGCCATCGTCGACCGACACCGCGCACGTACCGAACTCGCGGACTGCCGGGTGGCTGGCCTCAACGGTGGCTTCGATGTCCTGCGGGTAGTGGTTCGCACCGGCGATGATGATGACGTCCTTCGCCCGACCGGTGATGAACAGCTCCCCGCTGTGCAGAAATCCGAGGTCACCGGTGCGGAGAAACCGCTCGCCCGGCTGGTCGGGAAGGGTCCCCATGAAGGTCTCGGCATTCTCCGCGGGAGCGTTCAGGTAGCCCGGTGCGACGCTCGGGCCGGACACGAAGATCTCGCCCACCTCGTCCTCCTCGCAGGGCTTGCCTGTCTCCCGGTCGACGGCAACAGCCGTGCTCAACGGGTGGATCGGGCCGCAGCCGACCAGCTCCCGGCTGTCCTGTGCCGACGCGGCCGGGCGCACCTTTCCGGCGGCGAGCGCCTCGGAGTCCACCCGCAGGACTTCCGGGCCCTGGCCGACCGGCACGGCCGTGACCATCACTGTCGCCTCGGCGAGGCCGTACGCGGGGGACAGCGCCTCGCGCCGGAAGCCGGCCTCTGCGAACGCCGCGCTGAAGCGGTCGAGCGTATCGGCGCGGACGGGCTCACCTCCGACCAGAGCCATCTCCCAACGGCTGAGGTCGAGTTCACGGCGCTGGGCGTCGGTGACCCGCCGGACGCACAGGTCGTAGGCGAAGTTCGGCGCGCAGCTGTCCGCGCGTCCGAGCCGGGAGATCGCCCGCAGCCACGTGAGCGGACTCTGTACGAATGTCATCGTCGGCAGCAGTGTGACGTCCCGGCCGGAGAAGAGGGGGTCGAGGACGTTGCAGATCAGGCCCATGTTGTGGTGCGGCGGCAACCACGACACCGACGACGGGCGGGGCAGCCCGGCGTCGTCGGCAGGCCGGCGCGTGTTGTCGTATATCAACGACAGATTGTGCAGCACATTGCTGTGGGTGATCGCGACGCCTCTCGGCACTCCGGTCGATCCCGAGGAGTACTGGAGGTAGGCGACCATCTCAGCGGCGGCCAGCGGCGGGGTCCACTGCGAGGCCAGGTCCAGGGATACCTCGTCGGTCGCCACCCGGCCGAGTCGGGCGAGCCCGTCGGTGCCGGTGAGGACGGGCTCCGCGGCGGCAAGAAGAGGGCCGGTGGACAGGAACAGCCGGGACTCGGAACTCGCGGCGATCGACTCCACCCGAGTCCATTTGGCATTGCCTCGCGTGCCGTCGAGCGGAGCTACCGGCACCGGGATCAGACCCGCATAGATGCAGCCCAGGAAGGCGGCGTGGAACTCCAGTCCGGGCGGGTAACTCAGCAGCGCGCGTGCGCGCGCGGTTGGAGCCTGCTTCAGCAGTGTCACGGCGATCGCCCGGGCACGGCGATCGAGCTCGGACAGGGTCAGTGAGCCGGATTCCTCGACACCGTCGCCCAGGAACACAAAACTCTTCCGGTCGGGCTCGGCTGCCGCACGACTGCGGCACAGGTCGATCAACGTCGTAAGCACGCCGTGCTCGCCGGCCGCTCCCTCGGGCAGGCGGACACCGTGCTGATGACTGGTTCGCATGAGACCACTCCAAACGGAGGAAGAGGCAGAGAAAGCGGCAGGAGGGGGCGGGTAGTTCGCGCGCCCTCCCTGCATGGAGCGAGGTTCAGACCGTCTCGAACACCCGCGCCCGGTACCTGGAGCGGCACCGCGAGCGCTGCAGCTTGCCGCTGGTGGTGAACGGCAGCGAACCGGCCTTGACCAGGAGGACCTCGTCGGTCCGGAGGCCGTGCCCGGCGAAGACGGCCTCCCGGACGGCTCCTTCGACCTCATCCGCCGCGAGGGTCGCGCGCGCTCCTGACGGAGCGTCCGGGGCGGGGCCGGAGGCCACGATGCGGAACCGGCTGTTGATCTCAGCCAGGACGACCAGGCGCGTGCGTCCGCCGTCCTCGACGATGAATGCGCAGCAGCAGCCTTCCCGTATGGCCGCGTGGCTTCCTCCCGCGGTCGCCTCGATGTCGTACGGGTAGTGCTGCATGCCCTCCACGACGATGAGGTCGTCCACCCGGCAGGTGACGAAGAGCTGACCGCCGTCCACAAAGCCGAGGCTGCCGGTGCGCAGGAACCGGCGGCCCTTGTGGCCGCGCACGGTGGCGTTGAACGTACTCGCCGTCTCCTCCGGGGCGTTCCAGTACGCGGCACCGATACTCGGTCCGGAAGCAAGGATCTCCCCTGTCTCGTCCGGGGCGCACGGTTCGCCGGTGACCGGATCCACCACCGCGATGGTCATGGACGGGTGCAACTGGCCCAGGCCGACCAGCCGGCGGGCCTCGTCGTCGCGACCGGCTCGCTGCACCTTGCCTTTCGCCAGCGCCACCGCGTCGAATCGGCGGATCACCGGTTCGGGCCCCACCGGGCCGCCACTGAGCATGACGGTGGACTCGGCGATGCCGTAACTCGGGAAGAACGCCTCGCGGCGGAAGCCGAACGGGGCGAGCATGTCGCTGAACTGGTCAATCATCTCCGCGCGCACCGGCTCGTCCCCGACCACCGCGATCTTCCAGCCGCTGAAATCGAGGGAACGCAGCTGCTGTTCGGAGACGCGCCGCAGGCACAGCTCGTACCCGAAGCCGGGTGCCGAACTGATGCCCGCCCGGCGGTCGGATATGGCGCGCAGCCAGTTGACCGGCTGCTGGGCGAACGCCGTCGGCGGCATCAGTGCGGCGTCGTACCCGACATAGAGCGGCTGCAGGACCCCGGTGATGAGCCCCATGTCGTGGAACACGGGCAGCCAGGACACAGCGGGCGGCTGCCGGTCGAAGTCGTCGGTGGCCCGGGAACCGTTGGCCAGGATCAGCGAGAGGTTGTGCAGGACGTTGCCATGGGTGAGCCCAACGCCCCGGGGCGGACCTGTCGTGCCGGAGGTGTACTGCAGGTACGCCATCGTGTCCGGGTCGATGTCGGGAGCATTCCAGCCGTACACGTCCGTCTCACCGATCTCGTCAGTCGCCACAGAGGTCGGCCGGCGTGGTGTGGACATGTCCTTCAGCAAAGCGTCGACGCGGCTCAGCCTGGAACCGTTCGACAGCAGCAGATCCGGCTGGCAGCTGTTGACGATTTCCCGGAAGCGCGTATAGCGGTCGTCGACGCCGACGCGCAGCACCGGAGGAGCCGGTACCGCGATCAGGCCGGCATACAGGCAGCCGAAGAAGGCCGAGACGAAGTCCAGGCCCGGCGGGTAACTCAGCACGGCACGGGCGCCAGGCGGTGCATGCCTGCTCAAGAGCACGGCGATCGCCCATGCGCGGGCGTCGAGTTGGGCGAGGGTGAGCGAGTCGGACTCTTCGAGGCCGTTCTCCAGGAAGGCGAACATCCGCCGGTCGGGCTCCCTGGAGGCGCGATACCTGCAGAGCTCGACCAAGGTCGTCGGCTCGAATCGGGATTCTGTGATGGCATCCTCTGACATCGTGGTCCTCCTGTTCGGCTCGGCCATTTCCATGCCATTGCCATTGGCCGTCAATACCCACTGACGGCCAGGACTTGCGTCGTGGTCGTTCCACTCGAAGAGATGCTAAGTCGGTGGAGAAATATCGGGTATCCGCCGCCGGACGGCGTCAACTCCCCTACCGAAGGCCGGTGTCGACTAACCCGTAGGACGGAAGACAACCGGCCTCGGGTCGCCCTCATGGTTCCGCCCGCCGGCCGTTACGGAAAGCGCCTCGTGCTGGCTACCGTAATGACGACGGCCAGTGGACGCCAAATGGCCCGTATTCAAGCCGAGTCCGAAAGGGAATCGTGATGTCCTACGAAGCATCTGACGACTACTTCTTGGGTTATCCGAAGCTCCCCGATATCCCAGGCCCCCCGGACGGGGAAGTCCGTACGACCGGCGTGGTGGTCACCGGTCTGGGAATGACCACGCCGCTGGGCGCCGACGTCCACTCCACCTGGACCGCGCTGCTGGCCGGCGAATCCCCGATCACCGTGCTCGACGAAGCGTGGGCCCGCGACCTGCCCGTACGGCTGGCGGGCCGACTGAGTCAGGAACCGACCGAGGCACTGGACCGGGTCGAGGCCCGACGGATGGACCGCTGCCAGCAGATCGCGATGGTGGCGGCGCGGCAGGCATGGGCCGACGCCGGCGCGCCCGCGGTGGCGCCGGAGCGGCTGGCCGTGGTGATGGGCACCGGCCTCGGCGGCGGGAAGACGCTGGTCGACCAGCACGACGTGTCCTCGGCGAAGGGACCGGGACGCGTGTCGCCGTTCGCGGTGACGATGCTCATGCCCAACGGTCCGGCCGCCGCCGTCAGTCTGGATCTCGGCGCCCGCGCCGGAGCCCACGCGCCGACCAGCGCCTGCGCCTCTGGAGCGGAGGCGATCGCCATGGGGCTCGCCATACTGCGTGCCGGGCGGGCCGATGTCGTTGTCGCCGGCGGCACCGAGGCGTGCATCGGCCGGCTGTCCATGGCGGCCTTCGCCCGCATGGGAGCCCTGTCCAGCCGTCATGAGGAACCTGAGCGCGCATCGCGGCCGTTCGACAGCGCCCGTGACGGCTTCGTCATGGCCGAGGGCGCGGGCGCCGTCGTACTGGAACGGACCGAATCCGCAAGAGCTCGTGGCGCGCGGGTGTATGCCACGCTCGCCGGTACGGGCATGAGCTCCGACGCGCATGCCATGACAGCTCCTTCAGCGGACGGTCAGATCAGTGCGATACGCCAGGCCTTGCGCTCCGGCGGCCTCGGCCCGCCGGACATCGTTCACGTCAACGCTCACGCTCCCGGTACGCCCGTCGGTGACCGTATCGAGGCGTCGGCACTGCTGGAATCGATCGGTCCGCATGCTCTCGTGACGGCGACCAAGTCGATCACGGGCCATCTCATAGGCGGGGCCGGCGCGATCGAGGCCATCTTCACGGTCCTGAGCATCTTCAACGACGTGATTCCCGCGACCAGGAACCTCGACGACAAGGACCCCGAGGTGAAGGTGGAGGTCGTGACGGGAAGCCCCAGGCGTACGAAGGTCACCGCGGCCATCTCGAACTCCTTCGGTTTCGGCGGTCACAACGTGGTCCTCGCCTTCACCAAACCCGCCTGACCACGGGCGCGGGACGGGCCCGGAGGAGAGGGGGCGGGCTGGGGCGAGTGCACCAGGCCGCTCCGCTGGGCCAGCAGCGCCGCGTGCATCCGGTTCGGCAGCTCGAGCTTGGCGAGGATGCGCGATACATGGGACTTCACGGTGGCGGGCGTCACATGCAGCTCGTGGGCGATCTCTTGATTCGACCTCCCCCTGGCTATACCGGACAGGACTTGGGTCTCCCGGCCGCTCAGGGTGGCGAGGGCTACCGCGTGAGAGCGCTCCTGTGGCGGCGGAAGGATCTCGAACCGATCGATCAGCCGTCGGGTCATCGTGGGGCAAATGAAAGCCGCGCCGTGGGCGACCGCACGGACGGCTGAGGTCAGCTCCTCCTGACTGGCGCTCTTGAGCAGAAACCCACGTGCGCCGGCCTTCAGCGCCCCGAATAAATGGCTGTCGAGGTCGATGCTGGTCAGCACGACGATTCCGGGAGACATTCCTGGCTCGATTTCAGATGCTCCCGCCGCCGAAGGCTGGGCGAGTTTACGGATGAATTCGTATCCGGCATCGACGAGTACGACCTGCGGCCGCCGCAGCTCGACCATCCGCAATGCCTCCTCGCCGACCCTCGTGTCGGCGACCACGGTGATATCCGGCACCTCCCCGAGTGCATGCCGGAAACCGCGGCGCACAAGGTCCTCATTGTCGACAAGCATTACTTCCAACGAGCTGAAGTCGTCCATCAATCACTCCGCCTGTGCGATTCGGATGCTCAGGAACGCTTTCCGGTACAGCGGTTGCACACGCGATGGTGGGGCGCGCCGAGTCCCCCTGGTGACCGTGGCTGATACCGCATACGCCCCCCTGGCCCGCATGCACATCCCGGTTAGGCTGAATGGCAGCCTGCGGCGGGATTCGCCGCATCGATCCCTTCCGATGCTAGGGGGATTGGCAGTGCTGGTTCTTGGCAATGGCGGCCATGCTGTTGGCCGTTCCGGACACAGGGCGGCGGCCGACGAAGTCTCCACACCTCCGCGGCAGTTCCCGCGAGGCATCGCCGGCGTACGCGCGATGGTGGATGTCGGGGTCGAGCGCGGGGTTCCCGTACTGGCGTGCCTGGACGGCAGCGGTGTGGACGAGAACGCTCTCGCCGACGATGCCGCACACGTCCGCGCCTGGCAGGAGCTCGTCGTGGCGCAGAACCTGGTCCGCGCCACGGGCGATGCTCCCGGCCTGGGGCTGGAGGTCGGCAGCCGGATTCCGCTGCGCACGTACAGCGTGTGGGGCTTCGCACTGCTCGCCAGCCCGACGCTGCGCGAAGCGGCGGCTGTGGGACTGCGCTACCTGGAACTCACCTTCACCATGGTCGGGATCCACCTTCAGGAAGACGGGGACGAGGTCCGCCTCGTCCTGGACGACGGGTTTGTGCCCCAGCCGGTCCGGCACTTCTTCGTCGAGCGGGAGATGGCCAACATCCGGACCATCCTGGACACCATCCTGGGTCGGCCCTTCACCCCCCTCCGGCTGGATCTGCGCTTCCCACGGCCTGAAGGGCCCGCACCGTACGAGGCGTTCGCCGACGCGCCGATCACCTTCGGGGCGCCTCGCAACGCGATCGTCACCCTCGCGGCGGTACTGGAGCAGTCACTGCCGCAGGCGGACCGGCACACCATGCAGGTGTGCGAACGCGAGTGCGGCCTCCTGCTGGCCCGGCGCGCCCACACCGAATTCGCAGCGCGGGTACGGGAACTGCTCATGCAGTGGCCGGACGGGATCCCCGACATGGGTGCTGCCGCAGCCGCGCTGCACGTCTCCACACGCACACTGCACCGGCGCCTGGCGGTGGAGGGCACGTCCTACCGGCGCCTCGTCGACGGAGCGCGGCACGCTCGCGCTGTCGAGATGCTGGCCACTCTCGGACTCGGAGTCGACCAGATCGCCAGACGGCTCGGGTACGCCGACGCGGCGGCATTCATCCGAGCGTTCCGCCGCTGGACCGGTGCGACCCCGGGCGCCTACCGCACCAGCGTGCCCACCCGGCCTTACTGATCTTTTCAAGCCCCTCCCGAACGCCGCCGGGAAGGGCCCACCGCCGGCTGTAGGGGGTCCCGTTGCAGCATCACCACCGGGACCTCGGCGACATCAGCTGTTCTTCACGGGCCAGTGCAGAACGTCCCTGATCCGCGACCACAGCTTCCGGGTGCGCGGTGTCCGCGATGTCTTGGTGGAGCCAGCCGGCGAGAGTCCGTCTACTTCAGCCACCCGCGCGGATCTTTGAGCGGTAGTAAGTCTCAGCGGCATCGGCGAATTTCTTGATGAAATAGCTGTTGATTCCGGCACCCGCCAGAGCCCCAAGAACCGGTACCGCACCGGTGGCGGCCTTGGAGCCGAGCAGCGCGGAGAACTTTACGGCGACCTTCTGCGCGATCTTCTGGAGGAAGGGTTTACTGAGTTTCGCGGCCAGCTTCCCGCTCTTCTTTCCCGCGATCTTCGCGCCGACTGCGGACACCCCCGCACCGGCCCCGGCCGCAAGCGCCTTGGCCATGACAGCGGTGCCGTACGTCGGATAGGCGGCGTTGAAGACAATCCAGCCGGCCGAGGCGCCTGCGGTGGCAGAACCCACGCTCAGCGCGTCGGGCTCCATTGCCCCTGACCAGAGCCCGAGGATGACGGCCAGATCGTCCTTGCCGTCGACCGTGGCTCCGAGTTTGAATCCGATGCCCCACGCGCAGATGGACATCTTGTGCAGCAGGAACCCCACGTCCGCAGTCAGAGCGAGCAGATGTGCACCGGGCACCGCCATCGCCGCGGCACCGGCAGCGGCGACCTGTGCGGTCTGCGAAGCGCGCCAGCCGGCCAGAGTTCCGTACTCAGAGACTCCTCTCTGTGCCATCGAAGGGGCTGCGCCGAGTTTGTCGAAGGCGTCCACCACGACATTCGCACCGATGGCCGTTCCCATCTGTTCCCCCCTGACGTCTGCCGGCGAACGGAGAAGGACATCCCGTTCCGGTCTCAGGGTTGCCCACGGGCAGACTCCAGATGGCACGTCGTGGGAAAAGCAGTCTGTTCTACTGCCGATGTGCCGTAGAACCTCGGCCTGCGGATCGGTCGACCTCCGCCATACTGCGGGGATGGCCCTCCATCAGTGGGCGCTCCGGGCACGGATCACAGAGCCCCCACCATGGCCTCGCGCCGGGCCAAGAGGGCAAACCGCGGTTCATGACCTGGCTGGGGGCGGTGGTCAACGACCTCCCGTTACCCCCGACCGCCGCCGTGCAGGCGTGGGAAGAGGTGTTGTGAGGTCGTCTCCATCCTCTTCCAAGGGCGGTAGCTCGATGCTGAAGTGCGGCTCGAGAAACAGATCGTCATGCCGTGGTGCAGTTGGAGAAGCGGCTGAGTCCTGAATGGGTCGGACGGCATCGCGACGGGAAGAAGAAGCAGACATACACAACCGTCCGGAGTTGAGGGGGGCGCGAATCCAAGGCGGAGCCGACGATGTGAACCGGTCTCTGAGCACCCCGCGCGCGACTGTAATTAGACACCATGGCCGACCGCAGGACGTCAGCGCCCGATACCAGCGATCATGTGAGGTGGACCGGGTCAGCTACGCCGCGCTCCGTACGCATGCGACTCGGCCGCGAGAGCCAACCTGGTCGGCCTCGCGCCTACCATCAGCCGGGCTTCGCCCCGGATGCCGCTCACCGCCCTACCGCTGCGGTAGGGCGGTGAGCCATCGGCCGAACTACTGCACTGGCGCCTCAGGGTCGGGCAGCTGGTAGACGCGCTCCAGCTCCACATCTTCGACGCCGTCTGCAGCCTCCAGTGCCGCTAGCGCATCCCTGGCCACCGTTCCCACTGCGGTGCCGATCTCCGGCTGCTCAGACTCGATGATCATTCCGGCGCGTCGGGCGGCCTCAGCAGCTTCGTCGAAGCGGTCGACGTCGAGCCCGACGATGACGCGGACTCGCGACGCCTCGCTGCTCGCGGTGCGTGATTCGCCGCTCACGGACTTCATATCGGCCTCCAAGCTGGTTCGCCATTCTCCTACCCCTAGGGTGCCTGCACCAGTCCCTTGCCCCCGTCAGGTACCGGGAGACCCAGGTCCCGCACGCCCGTGCGAAGCAGGCTCATGATCTCCGAAGCAGTGGCGCCCGGAGTCTGCTCACAGAGCAGTGCGGTGACGCCGGCGACGTGGGGAGTCGCCATGCTGGTACCCGAGAGACGACGGTACCCCCCGCCACGCCAGGCGGACAGGACATCGACCCCCGGTGCCACCAGGTCGATCGCACCACCATTGGGATTGAGGCCGGCACACGAGAACGGAGCGATGGTGTAGTCCTTGGCGATGGCACCCACCGCAAGAATGGAGGGGCAGTTCGCGGGTTGCCCCACAGGCGCCAGAGATCCGGGCCGCATACTCTCGTTGCCCGCGGCGGCCACGATGACCACGCCTCGCTTCAGGGCGCGGCGGGCAGCGCGCTCGTAAATGCGCGAATACCCGGCGCCGAGGGCGACTGCTCCACCCAGGGACATGGATACGACGCGTACAGCCTTCTGGGACACGGCCCAGTTGATTCCTTGGAGGATCTGCCCGTCACTCCCGCGGCCCTGATTGCTCAATACCTTGCCGACGTAGATGTCGGCACCACATGCCACGCCGTAACGCGGCCCACTGGCAGGTCTCTGGGGGCCGCAGGAGGTTCCCACGCAGTGGGTTCCGTGCCCGTGACCGTCTTCGACCGTCTCGCCCGGCACAAAGGATGCTGTTTGTGCGATCCGGCCTGCGAGATCAGGGTGGGAAAGATGGACCCCGGTGTCCAGAATCGCGACGCCGATGCCGGCTCCCGTATGCACCGTCTCGGTCGCCAGGATGGCTTGCAGTCCCCACGTCGCCTGCGTCTCGGCCCATACGGGAGCCGCAGGAGCCGAGGTGAGCGCGGTTCCCTGTTGTCCGTTGCCGCTGGCGCGGCCGACGGCGTCGATCACGCCCTGCCTGTACCCGTCCAGGTACTCGAGGCTTGCCGTGTACGCATGGAGCACCCGCTCCGGCTCGGCAGCCAGAAGACTGGGCGTCGACGCGACGGTCATCTCCAACGCCGAACGCTGATCGGGATCCGCAGCCACGATGGCCACGCCCAGGTCATCCAGCACCACGCTTCCGCCCTGCTCGAAAGCGTGGATTCCGGCGTCGCCACCTGGGATGTGCTCCGCCGAAGAAACTCCCGCACCTGACTCGAGGGCGGCGAGCCCGGACTGGGGGTCGTCCTGGTCGAGGAGGACGAGATATCGCCCGGTGTATTCGGGGCCAGGAGGCTTGGCAATACCTGCATCCGCCATCGCTGCCGCATCGTAGCCGTTGCTCATCATCTACCTCTCTCTGGGACACTCATTTCGGACAATACGAGTGATAAGTCGGTGTCGCCCCAGGGGAGCGGCCATTCGGGCCTCTCCCCGGCCGGCCGGAGGTATCCGACGCCCAGCGGTCCCCCTTCGGGACACCAACGCACCCGCCCCGCGAGAGTTCCAACACCGTACGCACGGGGCCGAGTTGGTGAGCCTGACCGAGCCGACCCGGACCTGGCCGAGCAGTTGGGGAACCGGGCTCGCAGCGGGGGCTCAATCTGGTCGAGGAGAACGGACTACTCAAGGTCCTGTTGAAGCCGGTCCTGGAGGGCGGGGAGACCGCCGACGCCGTTCTCCACGATCTCGTGGCCCCGCATCCCGCAGACCGCGGTCATTCCGACCGGGGCTCATCGGGCGGGTCGGTGGTGGCGGCCGCGTCCCGCAGCGCGTCCAACAGGCCGCGCAGGGCCGGCTGTTCGAGGGTGGTCTCCCGGACGGCGGCCGAGATCACCCGGACCGGCTCGGGGTTGCGGACCGGGCGCACGACGACACCGGGGTGCTGGTTGCGCAGCCCGAGCCGCGGCATCAGACCGACGCCGAGACCGGCCGCGACGAAGCCCTGCGCGGTGGCGTAGTCCTCGCTCTGGATGACGAAGTCGGGGCTGAAGCCGGCCGCCGCGCAGGAGTCGATGACGGGTTCGAGGCAGGGGCCGGGGGGCTCGCTGCCGACCCACTGCTCACCGGACAACTCGTGCAGGTCGATCACCTCCTTGCCGGCGAGCGGATGGCCGAGGGGCAGTACAGCCGCGTACGGGTCGTCGAGGAGGTGGACGAGCCGGAAGCCGTCGCCTGTGCGGTCCTGCGCCTGGACCACCACGGCCAGGTCGGCCCGGCCCCGCGCCACCCCCTGGAACGGGTCCTCCGGGTCGGTGAGTTCGAGGTCGACGCGGACACCGGGGTGCTCGGCGCGGAGTCTGGCCAGGGCGGGCGCCACCAGCGTGGAGCCGGCCGTGGCGAAGTAGCGGACCGACAGCCGGCCGGTGCGTCCGGCGCGGAGGTCGGCGAGCGCGGTCTCCGCCTGGGCCACCGCCGACCCGATCAGCGCCGCGTGCTCGGTGAGCAGCAGCCCGGCCGCCGTGGGGCGCACCCCGCGGCCGACCCGCTCGAGCAGCGCCGTACCGGCCTGCTTCTCCAGCGCCGCCACCTGCTGGCTGACGGCGGACGGGGTGTAGCCCAAGTGGACCGCGGCGGCGGTGACCGTGCCGCTGGTGACCACCGCGCGCAGGACCTGCAGTCGCCTCACATCAAGCATGTAGCTCAGCTTAACAGAATGAGTAGAACCATTTGCTTGTCCTCAAAGCTTAGCTGAGGCACCTTCGTAGGACAGCGCCGGGAAAACCACCGACGAGAATGGGGGAGACGCCATGAGCGACAACAGCGGTACGCGGGGTCCGTGGGGTGGATTGCGGGTGGCCGTGCTCGCCCTGTTGTGGGGCTCGACCTTCCTCTGGACCGAGCTGGCGCTGCGCGGGCTGTCCCCGCTCCAGGTCACGCTCGCGCGCTGTGTCCTCGGTGCGCTCGTCCTCGTCGTCGCCTGCTGTACGACGGGGCACCGGCTGCCGAGGGGCGTCGCCGCCTGGCGGCACATCGTCGTCGCGGCCTTCTTCTGCAACGCCCTGCCGTTCGCCCTGTTCAGCATGGGCCAGCAGACCGTCGACTCCGGGCTCGCGGGCGTCCTGAACGCCACGACCCCCCTCTGGTCGATCACCCTCGGTCTCGCCCTCGGCTCGGAGCGCGGGCTGCGGCCCGTACGGCTGGCGGGTCTTCTGCTCGGCTTCACCGGCACGATCGTCATCTTCGCCCCCTGGCAGACGACCGGGGCCACCGGCTGGGGCGCCCTCGCGATCCTGGGCGCCGCCGCCAGCTACGCCGTCGCGTTCACGTACATGGGCCGCACCCTGGTCCGCAGGGGCACGCCCACGATCTCGCTCTCCGCCGCCCAGCTCGTCGCCGCGAGCGGACTGACCGCCCTCGCGGTGCCGATCGGCGGCCTGGAGTCGATCGACCCCGGCCCGACGGTCCTGGTCGCGGCCGTCGTCCTCAGCGTCTTCTGCACCGCGATCACCTTCCACCTCACCTACCGGATCATCAACGACGAGGGCGCGACCAACGCCGCCGTGGTCGGCTATCTGCTGCCGGTGGTGTCCGTGCTGCTGGGGGCGGTCGTCCTGGGCGAGGACCTCAGCGTCCGGGTGGTGCTGGGGATGACTGTGGTGCTGGTGGGTGTGGCGATGACCCGGAGGCAGGGGGCAGCTGCGGAAGCTGTGGCTGCTGCCGAAGAACCGGCCGTCGAGGAGTCGGCCACCCCCGGGCTCGCCCCGACACCCCGCGAGCCCACGGGGCGACCCGTCTGCGCAGGTCAGTGACGCGCCAACCCCATACACGGAAGCGCTGTCAACTGCCGAGCAGCTTAAGGCTCCGAGCAGACCGTGCGGCCCAGCGAGCTCACGGCGCAGTCGGCGTCGCACTGACACGTCGGGAGCCGGACGTACGCCTGCAGGCGGCCATCGGGCTGATGGGAGGACGGCGGCGAGGCCCGCGCGCACCGGCACCGGCACCGGGCGAGTGTTCTCCTGTAGCAGTCGCTCCGTGTGCGGCGCAAGATGGAGAGTGCTGCTGAAGAGCTCGGCGACGTTGCCTGCGCGCCGTTCCCGCCGCCGCAGGTCGGCCTGCGGCCAGAGTGCCAAGCATGCACCTGACTGCCGGCACACACTTGGGACGAACTCCGGCCCATGTCCGAGCCTGACGGTTCCGGCCAGCAGGAGGTCCGATGGTGGAGGAAGAGTCGCGGCTGCGCGAACTGGCAGTTCGTGTCCGCACCGCTGACGTCGTCGACGCGATGGGGCGATTTCATCGGCACCGATGCCATCTGACCGATCTGAAGAGCCCCACGCCGGATCGCCTGCTCTTCGGTCCGGCCGTCACCATTTCCTATCTGCCCTCGTGCCAGAAGGCTCTGCCGCCCGAGCGCTACAACTTCGCCGAACTCTTCCGCGAGGCCATCCGCGAGGGGGGGCAGGGACGGGTGCTGGTTCTGGCGAGCAACGGGTACCCGGACGCGTCGCTCGGCGGCAAGGTCAAGCTGTCCCCGCTCGCTGTCCACGGGCTCGCCGGAATCCTGACGGACGGTCGCCTGCGTGACTTTGCAGAGCTGCCGGAGTACGAGTTCGCCGCATATTGCAGTGGAGAAGCCGTGCGATGGGGTGGGGACGCCGTCACCCCGTTCGAGGCGAACCGGCCCGCGGTGGTGTCGGGTGTGGCGGTGCGTCCCGGTGACTACGTGTTCGCCGACGCCGCCGGGGCGGCGATCATCCCGGGGGCGGAGGTTCTGGCTGTCCTCGAGGAGGCCGTACACGTGGTGAGCGACGAAGCACGCTACGTAGAAAAGAATCGCCGGGAGGGCGATCGTGGAGACGACGGTGCGCCGAAGGAGTAGCCGCCGGCAAACCCGCCCTGACGGGCAGCAACGGCATCCACGTCACACGGCCGCCCACCCACCCGCTCATCGGTGTTCGGGATTCGGATAGTCGAAGCGGGCTCCCGCGTCCCACTCGGCGCGCTGGTTTCCGTGAGCGGGGATGCCGTCGGCCCGCTTGAGAATGGCGGCGAGATGCATCAAGTTCCAGGCCATAAAGGTGGTGTTGCGATTGGTGAAATCGTTCTCCGGCCCGCCCGATCCGGGGTCGAGATACGAAGGTCCGGGCCCGGCCTCACCGACCCAGCCCGCGTCCGCCTGCGGTGGAATGGTGTACCCGAGATGCTGGAGGCTGTACAGGACGTTCATGGCGCAGTGCTTCACTCCGTCTTCGTTGCCCGTGATCAGGCACCCACCGACCCGCCCGTAGTACGCGTACTGGCCGCGGTCGTTGAGCAGTGCCGAGCACGCGTACAGCCGCTCGACGACCTGTTTCATGACGGAGCTGTTGTCACCCAGCCAGATCGGCCCCGCCAGCACGAGGATGTCGGACGCGATCACCCGCTCGTACAGGGCCGGCCACTCGTCGCTCTCCCACCCGTGCTCGGTCATGTCCGGCCATACGCCGGTCGCGATGTCGTGATCGACAGCTCGTACGACGTCGACCTGGACTCCCTGTGCCTCCATCACCGCCCGGCTCTTGTCGATGAGTCCTTGGGTGTTGCTCACCTCGGGCGATCGCTTGAGGGTGCAGTTGACGACGAGGGCGCGGAGGTCGTCGTAGCGGTCGAGCAGCGAATCGGCAGTCGGCGGCTGGGCGGTCACGGAGCGCTCCTGGATTCTGCCACCGTGCCGTCACGGCGGTGCAACGCCGTCCATGGTGCTGGCCAAGTGCCTTCTGCGGCGGCTGCGGCACGGGGTGCGACCGACGACCACACCACCAGCCCAACGGCGCGGCAAGGCCGCCGGCTGTCCACCTTCGGCGTCGGCGACCACAGGGGGGTCTGTGAGAACTGGTCAAGTTGCCTGTGTCGCAGCGCAATGATTGTGTCTTTGTGTGGACATGCGCGTGGGGCGGCAACCGATGTGAAACTCCCTCGTGATCAGGGATCGGTCACGACGAAACCCTCCGCAGAATGTTCCTTTCGGTCGGTAAGGGTTTTCCACGAGCGCCGGTTGTGGGGAAATCGAGCGTGCATGTGCTCTCCCCCCAGGGCATGGCGATCATCCTCCGACGTCAACCCAGGCCCGAATGATCTGTGCGCTTCCACTGGAAATCTCCGTCACAGAGAGGACCTGCCATGCAAGCCATCACTGTTCGGGACCGTGCCGCCGGCCTCGGTGGACTCTCTCTGATGGAAATGCCCTACCCCCACGCCGCCGAGAACGACGTCGTCGTGCAGGTCCATGCCGCGGGGTTCACCCGCGGGGAGCTCGACTGGCCGGGGACGTGGACCGACCGCGCCGGCAACGACCGGACCCCGAGCGTGCCCGGACATGAACTGTCGGGTGTCGTCGCCGAGCTCGGTTACGGAACGACCGGGCTCACCGTCGGCCAGCGGGTGTTCGGACTGACCGACTGGACCCGCAACGGCGCACTGGCCGAGTACACGGCGGTGGAGGCCCGCAACCTCGCTCCGCTCCCGTCGGACGTCGACCACGTCATGGCCGCCGCGCTGCCGATCTCCGGGCTGACTGCGTGGCAGGGCCTGTTCGACCACGGCCGCCTCACAACGGGCCGGACCGTCCTGATCCACGGCGCCGCGGGCGGCGTCGGGTCGATCGCGGTGCAGCTCGCGCGCGATGCGGGAGCCCGGGTGATCGGCACCGGCCGTGCCGCCGGCAGAGACGTGGCACTGGGTCTGGGCGTGGATGTCTTCCTGGACCTGCAGACCGACCGAGTGGAGGACGCCGGCGAGGTCGACGTGGTGTTCGACGCGATCGGCGGCGAAGTCCTCGACCGGTCGGCCCCGCTGGTACGCGCTGGTGGCACGCTCGTCGCCGTCGCGATGCCACCCACGGTCCAGCCCAAGGACGGGTGGGCTGTCTTCTTCGTGGTCGAACCCGATCGCGTCCGGCTCATGGACCTCGCCCGGCGGCTCCGAGACGGACGGCT
The DNA here is from genome assembly GCF_042888505.1 of Streptomyces sp. NPDC002870. Lineage (NCBI taxonomy): Bacteria > Bacillati > Actinomycetota > Actinomycetes > Kitasatosporales > Streptomycetaceae > Streptomyces > Streptomyces sp. NPDC002870. Next base: position 9,049 of record NZ_JBIAPW010000001.1, on the reverse strand, counting down.
CAAGCCGATCGTCGGGGCCGTGCGGCCGCTCGCCGAAGCGCCCGACGCGTTCGCCCCTGACCGGCGCACCCGCGGCAAGACGATCATCCGTGTCGCCGAAGGCTGAGTCACCGACAGCCATCTCGGCCATCTGTTTACCGACGGCCCCGGGTCTGCGGGCGGACTGCGCTATTGCATCAACTCCGCTTCCCTGCGCTTCATTCACCTCGACGACCTGGAGCGTGAGAGCTACGGGGCCTATGCCCGGCTGTTCGGGACACCGCAGAAGAACGCATCAACGTGACCCGATCCCGGGGGACTTACCGGTGACAGCGGCGGCGATCCTTTCCCGCCGCGGCGCACACTCTCATCTCCTGCTCACTGGTCGTCCAGGGGAATGGCAAGCGCCGCGGTGCCGCTCATGTCGAGCCAGACCTCTCCATTGCCGTGGACCATGCGGATCATGACCTCCCCGCATCCCGGGCAGCGGGCGACGCGGCCGGGGGCGCGGTCGTACACATGTAGCCCGCCGACGGGACCCGTGCGGCTGCAGTGCGCACACCGGCTGGACGCGGCGGTGACATCGACCGCGAAAATCTCGGAGAGGGGCCCTGCGAGCGCGTTGCCGTCCGTATAGGTGGGCTCGCTGAATGCGTGGCCGTCTGGAACCGTCATGTCACCCTCCGCTAGCCGAATCGTTCTGTACGGACGCGATCAGGGGAATGGCCGAGAAGTACCAGGTAGTCGGCGGCCTTCTCGACGAAACCGGTGGGGCCGCAGACGTAGCAGGCCGGCTCGAGCTCCGGGGGCCAGCCGTTTCTCGCCAGGTCCTCCGGTGCTAGTCGGCCCGCCGGCCGACGCCATCCGTCAGGTGTCACCCGGGTATAGATGTACGACGTGTCCAACCCGGGCGCCCCCTTACGCAGCTCGGCGGCGTAGAGAAGGTCCGCCGGACCCCGTAGGGAGTACAGCAGGCGGAACGGGACGCGGCTGCCGGCCGACTCCCTGGTGCGGACCATGGACATCAGCGGCACGATTCCGGAGCCGCCTGCCACCAGCAGAACCGGCTCCGGCTGCTCGGGCTGCCACACGAACCAGCCGCCAACGGGGCCGCGGATCTCTACGAGGCCCCCGACCAGGAGATGGTCCACCAGATAGGGCGAGACCTCCCCACCGGTCACGCACTGGACGGTGAGCTCCACATGCTCGCCGTTCGACACCGACGCGATCGAGTAGCTGCGCTGCGTGCTGTACCCGTCCTCCGCCGTCAGCCGGACATCGACGTGCTGGCCGGCCAGGTGGCCGGGCCAGTCCGGCACGCTCAGGACGAGCGTGGTGGCCGTTGCCGACTCCGTACGCCGGTCCGCCACCTGAGCGGTTCTCCAGCGAAGACGTTCACCTAGTCGCCCCGGTATCGCTGCTCTTGCCATGGGTCTCCGTAGTTGTGGTAGCCGGCGCTTTCCCAAAAACCTGGTTCGTCGTCCAGGCGAAGCTCGATCGTGCGTACCCATTTCGCGGACTTCCACAGGTACAGATGGGGAACGAGAAGCCGGGCCGGGCCGCCATGCTCGGGCGCCAACTCCTGGCCGTCGTAGTCGTGCACGATCCATGCCTTGCCGTCGAGGAGGTCCTCCAGCGGGATGTTGGTGGTGTAGCCGCCGTAGGAGTGGACGAGGGCGAAGTCCGCCGCCGTCTCGACATCTTCGAGCAGGACGTCCAAGGACACGCCCCGCCATTCGGTGTCGTACTTCGACCACTTGGTCACGCAGTGCAGGTCGACCGTGGGAGTCTCCGTCGGCAGCGCCTGCAGGGCCGCCCAGTCCCAGCTGTGGCGCCGCCCGTCCTCCGTGACGACCGCAAGCTCCCAGTCCTCCTGCGGCACATGGGGGGTCGGGCCGGCGGAAAGCACCGGAAAGTCGAACGTCTCGTACTGGCCGGGCGGAAGCTTCTTGCCGTCGGCGGGCCGCCGGCCGTGGAATCCCGGCGAAATGATGGGCATACGCGCATAACCTTCCTCAGCGCAACACTCTGAGGGCAAGGGGGCTCCCTCGTCCTGAAGACCCATATCCAGCATGCCCCTACGTACGACAATTGCTCCACTTGGGCACTGTCGCATCGAAGCGGGCAGGACCGGGAGCGGGCCGATCGTGCCGGGCCCAGCCTTCGAACCGGCCGGGGTGCGGTGTCGGCTTGGCACGACTGGACGTCGTCAGCGCAGGGGCCTGAATGCGGCCCGCACCTCGGCGGAGAAGAGCTCCGGCTCCTCCCAGGCAGCGAAGTGGCCGCCGCTGCCGACCTCGTTGAAGTACGCGGGGCTCGGGTAGACACTCTCCACCCAGCTGCGCGGGGCGGCCCAGATCTCGCCGGGGAACGTCGTGAAGCCGACCGGAACCGACACCGGCGGAGGAGCCTGGCCGGCCGCGATCTCGCGTCCGAACTCCCAGTACCACCGGGCCGCCGAGGCGCCGGTGCCCGTCAGCCAATACATCATGATGTTGTCGATGATGTTGTCCCGGGTCAGATTGCCCACGGGCTCGCGGTCGACGAACGCGCGGGAGATCTTGTAGTAGCTGTCCGTGTCGTGGTCCAGCATCCAGGCAGCCAGCCCGACGGGTGAATCCAGCAGGGAGTAGCCGATCGTCTGCGGCCGGGTGGTCTGCTCCAGGAAGTAGCCGAAGCCGTCCGTCATGAACGCGTTCAGCGCGTCGAACGCCGCGCGTTCCTGCTCGGACTCCATCGGCAGTTGGTCCTTGATCGCGATCGCCCCGGCGAGCAGGTTCACGTGGATGCCGAGCAGCCCCGCGGGTGCCTGGCGGCCCATCGCGTCGGTGACGGCTGCGCCCACGTCGCCCCCCTGGGCGACGTAGCGCGGGTACTCCAGGCGGTTCATCAGCTCCGTCCACGCGCTCGCGATGCGCCCGTTCCCCCAGCCGAGCTCGGTCGGCTCGCCCGAGAAGCCGTAGCCGGGCAGGGACGGCAGCACCAGGTGGAATGCGTCCTCGGCGGAGCCGCCGTGAGCGGTCGGGTCGGTCAGCGGGCCGACGGTCTCCAGCAGCTCGACGACCGAGCCGGGCCAGCCGTGCGTCATGATCAGCGGCAACGCGCTCTCATGCGGCGACCTGACGTGGATGAAGTGGATCTCGACCCCGTCGATCTCGGTCGTGAACTGCGGCAGTGCGTCCAGTCTCGCCTCGCACCTGCGCCAGTCGTACTCGAGCATCCAGTAGCGGGAGAGCGCCTGAAGCGTTGCCAGTTGCACTCCTTGGGAGCGGTCGGTGACAAGCTCCTTGGAAGGCCAGCGCGTCGCCTCGACCCGGCGGCGCAGCTCGGTGAGCTGGTTCTCCGGAACCTCGATCCGGAACGGGCAGATGTCTGTTCCTTCGGTCGTGACGGGCATAACGCCGCTCCTCGGTTGCCGACGGGCGGAAAGACCCGCGCTCTTGTCCGCGCGCGCCCGTGAACACCTCTGGTCCACTTTCCACTCTGCGCTTGGTCAGGGACCCTCGCCACACTGCTCGGGCTGAAGTACCTCGCCAAGCGGTGCAGCAGGCGGCCGGTGATCTCCTGCCTTCAGGGATGGGCCTGGCCGTCGTGTACGCCCATGCGGCGAGCTACGGCGATCTCTGGTCAGTAGGTGCCCGGCTTCGGCACGACGGCGAACTGCTGGGGGAGATCAGAGCCCCCGTGCGCTCCCCCGAGCAGGCGGCGGCTGCCGCAGAGCAGTGGCTGCGCGAGCACTGCACCGAAGGCAGCTTGCAGCTGGTCCGAGTCGAGAATCTGCACGCGGCAGTACCTGAGGATCAGCGTCAGCGCCTCACCTTGGTGCGCTTCGTGATCGGCCGCGTCACTGCATCCGATGTAGCCGGCTGGCTGGAGCGAGCCCCGAAGGACGACGGCGCGGACGAGCGACAGGGCCAGGAAGCCGCGTAGGAACACGCGGCTGAGGCGTGTCGTTGCCGCCGGTGTCCACACATTGACGCCGGCCACCCGGTCGAGGAGGAAGTCGAGTACCGTGCCGACGAGGATCGCGGTCCCGAGCCCCAGCAAGAGGGAGCGGCAGTTCCAGGACCAGCGGCCCCGCACTGCCGGGGTGATTCGTTCTCGCAGCCGGAACACGTGGGCCGTTCGCCCGCAGGGCAGGCGCGGCAAGGCCGGTCAACTCCGCGCCCTCGAAGAGGACCGATCCGCCGACCCGGGCATCGCGGAGGTCCACCGTGCCCTGCGCCACGAAGCCGTCACGGCAGTTGAAGTTTCCGCCGTCATGAACGCGTTCGGCCTTCAGCGCCGTGCCGGCCGGATGGTGCAGCCGGGCCCGCTTCAGCACGACGGTGCCGCGCACCGTGGTGTCCCTGAGATCGACGCACCCCTGCACGACGAGCCCCTGACCCGCTTGGATGTCGCCGCCGACCGTGGCGCAGAGCAACTGCAGCGCCGGTTCGCCTCGCCTCTCGCCCGTGCCGGTCAGGGTGCTGTCCTCCAGGTGCAGAGATCCGCCGATCGAGGCCCCGTAAAGGTTGATCCCTCCGTCGTTCGCGAAGCCACGGTCGAGATAGAGGCCGCCGCCCACAGTGAGTTCAGGGGCCTGGAGGTAGGCTCGGTCGCCGCGGATCCGCGCGCCGCGAAAGCCGAGAGCATCCTGCACCCGGGAGCTGTTGAGATAGATCGGCCCACTGCAGTCCAGTTGAGCCGCCGAGAAGTCTTCCTCGACGGCGAGTGATTGCGCGTCGATAGCGGCCTGATCATCAGGGGCAACCACCGTCGAGCGGTCGAGTAAGAGACAGGTGCCGACGCTCAATGAGCGCAAATCCAGTGTGCCGTCGAGCGCACAGCCCACGATTTCGCACTCCTGGCCGACCCGCGCCCCCACCGCGGTCAGTCCCGGCAGGCCACAGTCCGTCAGCTCCAGCACGCTGAATTGACCGCCGTCGAAGCAAGGTGCCTCGTCGAAGCGGCAGGCACGTAGGCGTATCGCGCCCTGGACGACCACCTCAGACAGATCCAGCACGCCGGTAATGTGCGCGCCGCGCAGCCTGAGCCGGGCCAGCCTCCCCCGCACAGGGCGAGGCGCGGCGACGAGCAGCCACCGCAAGACCTCAGCGCGGACCACCGGCACGTCCTCGCACGACTCGCCGCGCCGGTACGCCTCCCACATCCGTCGCTCGTGCACCTCCCAGCCGTCTGGCGGGCTCTCGTCCGACACCCTGCTGTCCCCCTCACCTCGCCGGCAGCGAAGCACCGCATTGCTACCCGACCCGCATCGAGATCACGCGTGTGGTTTCGTTTACGGATCACGACGGCGATTGTTCAGCACTCTGGGAGGCGCCCGCCCGGGGCCGAGGTCGATGTTCACGAGAACGGACAGCACCCGTCCAATGACTCCCCGCCCGGGCCTTCCTGGGCCTCGGTACCCGTAGTAGCCGTTGTTCGACCGGTCGGTATTCGGCCTGGTGACAGCTGCAGTTCCCGGCGGACACGCAAGGCAGACCGGCCGGGTCCTCGGTCCCTGAGTATCGGTGGACCTTTCGCCTCGCCTGCGACGCACGCACGTGGTGCGATGAAACAGGGGGTCGGGAAGGAGAGAACGATGATCCCACCGGCAGGGGAGCGCAAGAGTGGCACGGGCCCTGTGTCGGTCCGCCCGCTGGGTGAGGCGGACCTGGATCGGGCCGACGAGATCTTCAGGGTCGCCTTCGGGACGTTCCTCGGAGCTCCCGAGCCGAAGACGTTCTTTGGGACCGCCGACTACGTCCGCACTCGCTGGGCGGCCGATCCACAGGCGGCCTTCGCAGCGACGGTCGAGGGCGAAGTCGCCGGATCGAACTTCGCCGTCAACTGGGGCAGCGTCGGGTACTTCGGTCCGCTGACCGTGCGTCCGGACCTGTGGGACCAGGGCGTCGGCAGGCGCCTCATGGAGCCGGTCATGGACTGCTTCGACACCTGGGAGAACCGCCACCTGGGCCTGTTCACCTTCTCGCACAGTCCCAAGCACCTTGAGCTCTACCGCCGTTACGGTTTCTGGCCCCGATTCCTCACAGCCATCATGAAGAAGCAGGTCGCAGGCAGTGCCGCAGTCCCCGGCCGAGTGCTGTACGGCCAGCTGCCCGCCGCCGAGCAGCCCGACGCCCTGACCCTCTGTCGCGCACTGACGGGGGCCGTGTACGAGGGCCTGAGCCTGGAACGCGAGATCGTGGCCACGCGCGCGCAGGGGCTCGGTGACACCATTCTGCTCCAGGGCGCCGGCTCAGAGCTCGATGGCTTGGCCGTCTGCCATTGCGGAGCCGGGTCGGAGGCCGGCGAGGACGTGTGCTTCGTCAAGTTCGGAGCCGTACGCCCTGGCCCGGAGGCCGCCAACCGGTTCGAACGACTGCTTGGCGCGTGCGAGCAGCTGGCCGCCGAGCGCGGACTGGGTCAACTCGACGCCGGGATGAACCTGGGCCGCCCGGATGCCTACCGTCGAATGGTCGACCGCGGTTTCCGCACCTGGTTGCAGGGCGTGACCATGCACAGGCCCAACGAACCCGGCTACAGCCACCCCGACGCCTACGTGATCGACGACTGGCGCTGAGACCCCGCCACACGCGGCCCGCGAGGAAGGCCCGGTGCTGCCCGAACCCGTGAACATTCCGCGTCGGCGCCGACGGCCAGACACCTCCCGGACCACTGTCGAAGTGCAGTCCCTTCTCATGGACAGAGCCACGCGTGCGAGGGACAGCCCGAGAGCCTGGTGCCGAGCCGCCTGGCCCCAGAAATGGGCTCAGGCGAATATCAACCGCCATACGCAGCTGGACGTCCGCGGGCGGTCGCCACCACCGTTATCAACCAGCGGCCCGTCGCCATCACCGGAAACTACGACGAAGCGGCCCGCGTGTGGGACCTCACCACCGGCCGCACCACCGCCACCCTCACCGGGCACACCTACGGCGTACACGCGGTCGTCACCACCGCATACGTAACCGGCCCGTCGCCATCACTGGCAGCGGCGACGGCACCGCACGCGTCTGGGACCTCACCACCGGCCGCACCACCGCCACCCTCACCGGGCACACCGGCCCCGTACTGACGGTCGCCACCGCTCACCTCGGCAACCGCCCCGTCGCCATCACCACCAGCATCGACGACGCTGCACGCGTCTGGGACCTCACCACAGCGTCCTGTCTGACCGTGATCGACCTGCCCGCCAGTCCCCACTGCGCGGAGTTCCCCCCCGACGGCACCGTCGTCCTCGGCATGGACCACGAGGTCGTCGTCCTCACCTTGGAACCGCTCCTCAGGAGACTCCGTTGACCCACCCTGCGTCCCCGCCTCTGCCCGTGGTCGCCGTCCATGGCGTGGGGTACCACGTCCCCCGCGCCTCGACCGACGATGTACGCGCCACGCAGATCCTGTACTGGACACGCCACATCACCGACGGGCTCGGGCTTGAGCCGAACCGCCTCGACCTCGACTTCGCCTATTACGCGCCCTTCCTCAACACGGGTCCCACTACCCAAGGGTCGGCCGACCCCGACACCTTGGACGACCCGCTCGCCCGGGAGCTGCTGACGGCATGGCTAAAGGAGTTGGGAGCCCCCGAGCCTGTCGCCATGGGCACGCTGACCTCACCTCTCCGTCACACGGCCGCGTGGGTGGCCGAGAGATTCAGCCTCGACGGCCGGCTGACCCAGCTCTTCATCCGACTGTTCTTCCGCGAAGTAGCCACGTATCTACGCACCGACGACGGCCCTGTGCGGCTGTCAGCCCGCGAGGAGGTCGCCGCGCGCATCGCCCGTCACCGGCCTCGGGTAGTCATCGCCCACTCCCTGGGCACGGTCGTCACCTACGAGGCCCTCCACGCCCACCCCGAGCTGCAGGTGGAATTGCTGCTCACCCTGGGCTCCCCGCTCGCCCTCCCGCACGCCGTATTCCACCGGCTCGTTCCGCGCCCCGGTGGCCCCGCCGACGGCTCACAGCCCCCGTTCGGCATCCGCCCGCCCGGTGTCGCCCGCTGGGTGAACATCGCGGACCCCGGCGACCCGGTGGCCATCCCGCCCCGCCTCGCCCGCGCCTTCACCGGCATCGCGCTGGACCTGACCGACTCGATCCACGCCACGTACGGGTTCCACCACGCCAAGAACTACCTCTCCTGCGCGGCCACCGCCGCCACGCTGGGCCCCTACCTGGACCTCTGACACCTCCTAGTACTCCAGTTGTGCTTCTCCATTTGTCCTGGTCAGCGTGCCTGTTTCGAGTCTAGTGGGCTGACGCTGCATCAGGGCGGTGGTGGTTCGTGACCCACCCGATCGGGGTGCGTTGAGCCTGCTATGGAGCCGGATATCGAAGCAGGGCTGTGGGCCACCGAGTTGGAGTCGTTGCTGCTGCGGGTGGGTCAGCGGTTCGGGCGCATCGAGCCACGACGTCGGATGCAGGACTACGTGCGCGGGCTGCTCGGCCCGGTGGGCCGGAAGAACAGCTGGCAGCTCGCCGAGCACGCAGGCCATGCCACCCCGTACGGCCTGCAGCGGCTGCTGTCGTGGTGCCAGTGGGATCCAGACGAGATCCGTGACGACCTGCAGGACTACGTGGCCGAGCGGCTCGGCCGACCGGACGGTGTGCTGATCGTGGACGACACCGGCTTCCTGAAGAAAGGCACCGTCTCAGCCGGGGTGCAGCGCCAATACTCGGGGACGGCCGGACGCACCGAGAACTGCCAGATCGGCGTGTTCGCCGCCTATACCTCGGCGAAGGGGCGGGCACTGGTGGACCGGGAGCTGTATCTGCCCAAGTCCTGGACCGATGACCCGGATCGGTGCCGCACGGCGAGAATTCCTGAGGACAGGTCCTTTGCGACGAAGCCCGAACTGGCGCGTGCGATGGTGTTGAGGGCGCTCGGCTCCGCGCTGCCGATCGCCTGGGTGACCGCTGATGCGGCCTACGGGCAGGAACGGGGCTTCCGGCGGATGCTGGAGGAGGCCGGTGTGGGCTATGTCCTGGCGGTTCCCAAGTCGCAGCAGGTCAAGTCGACTGCGGGGAGTTGGCGCATCGACCATGTTCTGACCGGTGCTCCGGACGACGCCTGGGAGCGGATCTCGTG